>NZ_CP098415.1:740511-1481022 GCF_023702125.1 Halorubrum hochsteinianum
AGGGTGTCGAACGCCTCGTCGCGCGCCTCCGTGGTCGCGCGCGGCACGCTCGACAGGAGCGCCTTCGTGTACGGGTGCGCGGGGTCGTCGAAGATTTCCTCGACCGGCCCGATCTCGACGATCTCGCCGAGGTACATCACCGCGACGCGGTCGCAGACGTGCCGGACCACGCCGAGGTTGTGCGCGATGAAGAGGAACGTGAGTCCGAACTCCTCTTGGAGGTCGTCGAGGAGGTTGAGGATCTGCGCCTGAACGCTCACGTCGAGCGCCGACACCGGTTCGTCCAGGACGACGAAGTCGGGGTCCAAGGCGAGCGCGCGGGCGATCCCGATCCGCTGGCGCTGCCCGCCGGAGAACTCGTGGGGGTAGCGGTCGAGCTGGTCGGCCGAGAGCCCGACGCGTTCGAGCAGGTCCCCGGCGCGGGCCCGGCGGATCGCTCGGTCCGAGGCGTCGACCGAGACCGTCACGCCGACGCCGTCGTCGGTCGTCTCGACCGTCGTTCCGAGCAGGTCGTCTCCCCGGTCGAGGACGGCAACGACCCCCTCCTCGTCCTCGCGGACGGTGACGCCGACCCGCGCGACCCCTTCCTCGGCGTCGACCACGCGGTCGACGTCGTCGTCGACGTGAACCGTGACGGCCGCGGCGTCGAGGGAGGCCCCCTCGACGGTCAGGTCGGCGGTCGTCTCGACGCTCGGGTCGCTCCGGGGGAGCCCGTGGATCCGGAGCCCCTCGGCGACGATGTCGCCGGTGGTCATCCGGGGGTCGAGACTGGAGAACGGGTCCTGGAACACGATCTGCGCGCGCTGGCGGAACTCCGTCAGCTCGCCGTCGCTCATCTCGCGGAGGTCCGCCCCGTCGAACGTGACCTCGCCGGCGGTCGGTTCGCGCAGGCGCAACACCGTCTCGCCGGTCGTCGACTTCCCGCAGCCGGACTCGCCGACGAGCCCGAGCGTCTCGCCCTCCCGCACGTCGAAGGAGACGCCGTCGACGGCCTTCACGCTCTCCGACTCCGCGCCGAGCAGGCGGTCGACGAGCGACTGGTCGTCGGCGTAGTACTTCTTCAGCCCGTCGACGGAGAGCAGCGGGTCGCTCATTCGCCCGCACCTCCGTCGTCGTCGAAATAGTCTTGCGGGAGCGCGTCCGCCGGGTCGTACTCGCGGTCGGCGAGGACGCACTTGGCCCCGTGGTCGGCGGCGGCGTCGACGGCGCGTTCGTCGGGGCGGTCGAGACACGCCTCCATCGCCTTCGGACACCGGTCGGCGAAGTAACACCGGTCGCCCATCTCGGCGTCGACCAAGCTCGGGACGTTGCCGCCGATCGGTTCGAGCCGCGCCTTCGGGTCGTCGACGTCGGGGATCGAGCCGAGCAGCCCCTGCGTGTACGGGTGAACGGTCTCGTTGAACACCGAGTCGAGCGTGCCGCGCTCGACGACCTCGCCCGCGTACATCACGCAGACGCGGTCGCACATCTCGGCGATCACGCCCAGATCGTGCGTGATGAGCACGATACTCATACCGCGGTCGTCCTGGATCTCCTTCAGCAGGTTCAGGATCTGCGCCTGAATCGTCACGTCGAGCGCGGTCGTCGGCTCGTCGGCGATCAACACGTCGGGCTCGCCGGCGAGCGCCTGCGCGATCATCGCGCGCTGGAGCATCCCGCCGGAGAACTGGCCGGGGTACTCGTCGACGCGCTCCTCGGGGTCCGGGATCCCGACCTGCCCGAGCAGTTCGACGGCCCGGTCCATGCTCTCCTCGCTCGTGTAGTCGCGGCCGGGGACGATCCCGTCGAGGAGGTACTTCCCCAGCCCGTACCCCTGCGTCCGCGAGCGCGTCGAGCGGGGGTTCGCCCGCGCTCGGCGCTGCACCTCGACCGCCTCGGCGATCTGCTCGCCGACCGTGATCGAGGGGTTGAAGCTGCTCATCGGGTCCTGGAAGATGACGCTGAACGACGGGCCCCGCAGCGACCGGCGGACGCGGGGCGGCGCGGTCCGGAGGTCGACGTGGCTCCCGTCGACCCGCACCGACTCGTTCCCGCGGAACTCGTCCGCGAGGTCGGGGTCGCGGTACCACACCTCGCCGGCGGTGACCCGGCCGGGCGTCTCCACGAGGTCGACGAGCGACAGCGCCGTCACCGACTTGCCGGAGCCGGACTCGCCGACGACGCCGAGGATCTCGTCTTCCCGGAGGTCGAAGGAGACGGACTCCACCGCGTTGATCTGCCCCTCCTCGGTGAAGAACCGGGTCGAGAGGTCCCGCACCGAGAGCACGTTGTCGGCCCCCGGCGTCCCGCTCGGGGTCGCGTCACCGATCGATCGGGAGGCGATCCCCTCCTCGGCGTCGCCGACGCGGGGGGCGTCGCTCATGCGGCACCCCCTTCGCCCTCGATGCCGGGGTCTAGGGCGTCGCGCAGCCAGTCGCCGAGCAGGTTGATCCCGATCACCGACAGCATGATCGCGAGGCCGGGGATCGAGGCGATCCACCACTGGCCGGAGGAGACGTAGTCGCGCCCCTGCGAGATGTCGAAGCCCCACGACAGCGTCGTCCCGGAGAAGCCGAGGAACGACAGGGAACTCTCCAAGAGGATGATCGCCGCCACCTGCACCGTCCCGAGGACGATGATCGGCGTCACCGCGTTCGGCAGGATGTGCCGGAGGATGATCGTGTTGTCGTCGGCACCGAGCGCGCGCGACGCCTTCACGTACTCCTGCCCGCGTAAGGAGAGCGCCTCCCCGCGGGCGACGCGGGCGAACCACACCCAGTTGACGAGGCCGACGACGATCACCACCGTTATCGGCAACACGAAGCTCTCCGGCATCTCGGGCGCGAGCCCGGCGGCGACGAACGGGTCGGGGACGTCGACCGCCGCGCGGCCCCACAGCCCGATTAAGGCGACCGCCAACACGAGCGAGGGGAACGCGAGGCTCACGTCCGCGATCCGCATCAGCACGTCGTCGACGCGGCCGCGGTGATAGCCGGCGAGCAGCCCCACGGGGACGCCGATGGAGGCTGCGAGCAGGGTTCCGAGGACGCCGACGACGAGCGAGGTCCGAGCGCCGTACACCACCCGCGAGAACATGTCGCGGCCGAGCCCGTCGGTGCCGAACACGTGCTCGGGGTCGGCCGTGATCTCGACCTCCTCGGTGACGGTCTGGATCTCGCCGTCGACCATCTGCGAGGTGGTCCGCTCCTCCGTCTGGGAGAAGCCGATCGGCGGGAGCTCGCTCTGGTTGAGCTGTTGGTCGGTCGGGTTGTGGGGCGCGATGAACGGCGCGAACACGGCGGTCAACGCGATGATGACCACCAGCGCCAGCCCGAGCTTCGCGAGCCCGCTCTGCCTGAACTCCTTCTTGAGATTTCGGATGACACGTGAAGATACCATGTTAGTCGTTCACTACCCCCGGGTCGAGATAGGCGTACACAACGTCGACGAGGATGTTCACGAGGACGAAGCTCGTCCCGATGACGATGAGACTCCCCTGAAGCGCCGGCCAGTCGCGCTGGTTGATGCTCTCGATGACCAGCGTGCCGAGGCCGGGCCACGAGAACACCGCCTCCGTGATGACGGCCCCCCCGATCAGCGTCCCGAGCTGGAGCCCGAGGACGGTGATGACGGGGATGAGCGTGTTCCGGAGCGCGTGTTTGTACCGGATCAGCGTCTGCGGGAGGCCCTTGGCCCGCGCGGCCTGGACGTAGCCCTTGCTGAGCTCGTCCAACATCCCCGACCGCGTCAGCCGGGTGATGAGCGCCATGAAGTAGGTGCCCAAGGCGATCGCGGGCAGCGTGATGTACGCGAGCCACGCCAGCAGCGTCCCGACGAACGGCTCGGCGTTCACCACCGACAGCGCCACGTCGCCGACGTCGACCCCGCGGCCGCTGGTGTTGAAGATGTCGAACTCCACGGCGAAGATCAGGATGAGCATGATCCCGAGCCAGAAGTTCGGCGTCGAGATGCCGCCGAGCGACAGCAGGGTCGCGCCGTAGTCGACCGGCTCGTTCCGGTTCGTGGCGCTGACGACGCCGAGCGGGATCGCGAGGACGATGGCGACGACGCTGGCGGCGACCGCCAGTTCGACGGTGGCGGGCAGTCGCTCGAACACGAGCGTCGTGACCTCCTGTCCCTTGATGTACGACCGGCCCATGTCCCCCTGAAGCAGGTCGAAGACGTACTGGCCGTACTGGACGTACAGCGGCTGGTCGAGCCCCAGCTCGGCGGCGATCGCGGCGCGCGTCTCCTGCGACGCGTCGAGCGGCGCGACCGCGTTGATCGCGCTGCCGGGCGTGACGAACCGGAGCGCGAACACGACTGTGATCACGCCCCAGACGACCCCGACCCCCTGGAGGCTTCTTTTGAGTGCGAATCTGCCGAATGACATTAATAACGGTATGGAGAGATGGCGGCGGCGTTACTGTTGCGTGGCGGTGTCGGGGTCGATGAACTCGTCGCTCCGCGGCACCCACGAGATGTCGCTGGAGACGCCGTAGACGCTGAACTGCTGGTGCATGAACACCCACGGGGCCAGATCGTGGGCGAGCTGGTTCGCCTCTTGGAGAATTCCGACGCGCTCGTCGGGGTCCTCCGTCGCCTCGGCGTCCGTGAGCAGTCCGTCGAGCTCCTCGTTCTCGAGGACCGTCAGCGCGCCGCTCGACGAGAGTAGCGGCGTCAGCGTCTGGCTGCCGTCGAACTCGCCGTTCCCCCAGCCGAGGAGGTTGAAGTGCGGGCGGTCCTCGATGTCCGGCGCGGTGACATCCTGAACGAGCGAGGAGAACTCGCGCTGTTCGACCTCACAGGAGACGTTCGACAGCGAGTCGATCTGGTTGGCCGCCGCCTGGGCGATGTCGACGTCCCGGAGGTACCGACCGATCGGGGTTTCCAAGGTGATCTCGACGCCCGCGTGGCCGGACTCCTCGACGAGCCGCTCGGCCTCGTCGGGGTCGTACGGGTACGGCTCGATGTCGGGGTTGTAGCCGACGTGCCCCTCCAGGGTCGGCTGGGCGGTGATGTTGCCGAAGCCGTTGAGCACGTTCTCGATGATGCTCTCGACGTCGACCGCGTGGTTCAGCGCCTGCCGGAACTGCTGGCTGGAGAACGGCTCCACGTCGTAGCGCATCTGGAGGAAGATGATCCGCGCGCTCGGCACGGAGTTGATCGACGCCACGTCGGAGTTGTTCACCCGGGAGACCTCGTTCGGGGGGACGTTCGTCACGATGTCTGTCTCCTCGGCGAGCAGTTGGTTGACCCGCGTGCTCGACTCGCTGGAGGCGCTCATCCTGAGTTCGTTGACCGCCGGCGCGCCGTCCCAGTAGTCCTCGTTCGGCTCGTAGAGGACCTCGGTACCCGAGTTGTACTCCGTGACGCGGAACGGGCCGGTTCCGTTCGCGTTCCGGTTGATGTAGTCGCCGCCGTTCTCCTCGACCCACGACTGCTGGACGATTTCGCCGTTCGTCGCGAACAGCTGGAAGGCGATCGGGTTGTACCCCTCGAACGAGACCGTCACCTCGCCGTCGCCGGCCGTCACCTCGTCGACCACGCCGAGGTCGTTCGACTGCGGACTGGCGATGCCGACGTCCTCGAAGACGATCCGGCGGATGCTAAAGCGGACGTCCTCCGCGGTCAGGTCGTCGCCGTTGTGGAACGTGACGCCGTCCCGGAGCGTGAACCGGACGCTCCCGTCGTCGGTCCGCTCCCAGTCGTCCGCGAGGCCGGCGATGATGCCGCCCTCCTTGTCGCGGTCGAGGAGGCCCTCGTACGCCTGCCCGACGATGATCTCCGTGTTCGTCTCGGCGTGGTCCTGCGGGTCGAGCCCGGAGTCCATCTGGCCCATGGTGACGCCGAGTTCGAAGGCGTCGCCGCCGTCCTCGCCGTCTTCGCCGTCCATCCCGTCCTCGCCGTCGCCGCCGTCCATCCCGTCCTCGCCGTCGCCGCCGTCGCCGCCGTTTCCGGAACACCCCGCGAGCCCGACCGCGCCGGCCGTCCCGGCGTACTTGAGTACCGTCCGCCTATCGATGTGATCGTCGTTGTCAGTAGGCATAGGCGATCCCATACGACAGAACGTTATGAACCTACCGGCGGACGCAGCGTCTGTCGCCACCGCCTGCTGGCGATCCGTTGACAGAACGTCTCGCCGAATTCCCGCCGGTCAGCGGCGGAACGGGCGTCTCCGGCGCGAGTGGAAACCGACGCCTATGTAGGGGCGCGGCCGGTAGCCGCGACCCATGAACGGAGCCGATCCCGGACCGCGATGGGGGGCGGTCGAGGAGGACGCGGAGTCGACCGCGGCGGCGTACCGAGAGCGCGGCTGGCGCGCGTTGACGGCCCATCCCGGCGACGTGAACCCCGTGCCCGACACGGCCCGGATCGACGTGTTGCTGCCCGGGTCGGAGTTCGAGGAGGCGCTGTCGGCGGTCGAGGACGCCGCGATCGACGGCGTCGACGTGTACGCGGGGGCCGCGGGAGGCGTCGCGTACCGGCTCGTGGTCGCGATCGACGAGGCCGCGGAAGTGGTGCTGTGCGTGCCGACGTACCTCCGGGACGGCGACCTCGCCTCGCTGCGCGCGGCCGCCGAGGCGTCGGGGTCGCTCACCGTTCGGCTGCGTCCCCTCGACGACCGCGATCACGTCGAGATCGCGGTCGACGACCCCGCGGTGTTCTTCGACGCGCCCGAGGCGTGAGAACCACGTGCGTGGGTATCGGGGCCGGCGTCTGACTTCGACGTATTCATAGTTGTGCGATCGCGATCATCGGTATGAATCGCGCAGAGAAGGCGGCCCTCCAGCTACAGGCGGTCGCCGTGTTGCGGATGCTGAAGGAGACGCGAACGTACGAGGAGCTGTCGGCGGTCACCGGGTTGCCCGCCGGGGACCTGAACCGGTACGTGAACGGCCACGTGCTGCCCGGCACGGACCGCGCGAGCGAGGTCGTCGAGTCGGTCGGGCGCGAGGCGCTCGCCGACGAACTGGTCGCGCGCGTCGAGTTCGACGACGAGGGGTACGTCGACAACTCCGGGGTCGTCTTCGACCAGTCGTTCCTCGACCTGGTGGCCCCGGTCGCCGCGGAGACGTTCGAGTTCGAGTCGCCGGACGTCGTCCTGACGGCCGCGACCGACGGGATCACGCTGGGCGCGGCGATGGCCTCCTTCTTCGACGCCCGCTTGGCGTACGCCAAGAAGTCGAAGGAGACCGCCGTCGAGGAGTTCATCGAGTCGCGCCAGCGGCTCGCCTCCGGCATCGAGCTCACCTACTACCTCCCCGCGAGCGCCATCGACCCCGGCGACACCGTCCTCGTCGTCGACGACCTGATCCGCTCGGGCGAGACCCAGGAGCTCCTCTTGGACATCGCCCTACAAGCCGACGCCGACGTCACCGGCGTGTTCGCGCTCATCGCGGTCGGCGACGAGGGGATGGACCGCGCGCGAGCGATCACCGACGCGCCGGTCGGGGCGCTGACGACGTTCGAGTAGCCACGTTCTCGCATACTATTCGAGTATAGACAGGAATTTACCCCGTTTCGATCCGCGTTCGTGTATTACTGAGCGGGGCGTTCAGCAAGGCTTATCACTCGATCCCGGGGAACACTCACCCGTTCAATGGGGCTTTCAGACACGCTGGCCGCGCGGTTCGACGTCGAGTCGCACGGGTCGGACGTCCGCACCGAACTGGTCGCCGGGCTCACCACGTTCCTCGCGATGTCGTACATCATCGTGGTGAACCCCGCGATCCTCTCGGAGGCGATCCAGATCGAGGGGTACGGACAGGGAGAGGTGTTCCAGATGATCGCCATCGCGACGATCCTCTCGGCGGCGGTCGGGACGGTCGTGATGGCGCTGTACGCCAACCGCCCGTTCGGGCTCGCCCCGGGACTCGGGCTCAACGCCTTCTTCGCGTACACGGTCGTGCTGGGGCTCGGCATCCGGTGGCAGACGGCGCTCGCGGCGGTGTTCGTCGAGGGCGTCCTGTTCATGCTTTTGACCGCGGTCGGGGCTCGCGAGTACGTCATCCGGCTGTTCCCCGAGCCGGTGAAGAAGTCCGTCGGGGCCGGTATCGGACTGTTCCTGCTGTTCATCGGCCTCCAGGAGCTCCAGATCGTCGTCCCCGACGACTCGACGCTCGTCACGCTCGGCGGGATATTCGGGAACCCGTGGGCGATCCTCGGCGTCCTCGGCCTCGTCCTCACGTTCATGCTGTGGGCGCGGAACGTCACCGGTGCCATCGTCCTCGGGATCGTGACCACGTCGCTCGCCGGCTGGGGGCTCACGCTCGCCGGGGTCTTCGACCGCGGGACGATCACCCCCGAGTCGCTGCCGGCGGCCCAGTACGACATCACGCCGCTCGCGGGCGCGTTCCTCGACGGGCTCTCCGGGATCGACCCCCTCACGTTCGTCCTCGTCGTGTTCACGTTCTTCTTCGTCGACTTCTTCGACACCGCCGGGACGCTGATCGGCGTCTCGCAGTTCGGCGACTTCCTCGACGACGACGGCGACCTCCCCGACATGGACAGGCCGCTGATGGCCGACGCGGTCGGCACCACCGCCGGCGCGATGCTCGGCACCTCCACGGTGACGACGTACATCGAGTCGTCGACCGGCGTGGAGGAGGGCGGCAGGACCGGTCTCACGGCGCTGGTCGTCGCGCTGCTGTTCGTCGCGTCCCTGGTCGTGATCCCCCTCGTGGCGGCGATCCCGGCGTACGCCTCCTTCACCGCGCTGATCGTCGTCGGCGTGATGATGCTCCAGGGGCTCGTCGAGGTCGACTGGAGCGACCCCGCGTGGGCGGTCTCCGCGGGGCTCACGGTCACCGTGATGCCGTTCGCCTACTCCATCGCGGACGGGCTGGCGGCCGGCATCGTCGCGTACCCGATCATCAAACTCGCCGTCGGCGAGGGCGACGAGGTCGCGCTCGGCCAGTACGCGATCGCCGCGCTGCTCGCGGTCTACTACGTCCTCTCGACCGCCGACCTCATCCTCTGAGGCGGCCCGGGCGGCGCGATATCACGGCGTCGCCGGAGCGCCTTCGATACGGTCCGGCGGAGCGCCTTCGACGCGACCCGCCGGTGCGCTCTTGTGGGGTCGGGGAGAACCCGAGGCCGAGAGACCGGACTCATGACCGATCACCCGGACGACTCCACCGTCACCGTCGCCGACCGCGACCGACACGCGAGCGACCCGGCCCGCGAGCTCGCGCTCGACTGCGTCACCGCCGGGATCGAGGCGGCGCACCCGGCCGGAGTCGTCGCGGACGCGCTCTCTTTAGAGGGCGACCGACTCGTCGTCACGACCGTCGACGGCGAGGCCGCGAGCCGCGACCTCGACGCGTACGACCGGGTCGTGGTCGTCGGCGCGGGCAACGCCGCGGGCCACTTCGCGGCCGCGCTGGAGGGGCTGCTCGGCGACCGGATCGCCGGCGGCGCGGTCGTCACCGACGACCCGGTCGAGACCGAGCGGGTCGCGGTCCTACCCGGCGACCACCCGACCCCGAGCGAGGCGGGCGTCGAGAGCGCCCGTCGGGTGCGGGCGGTCGCGACCGACGCCGGCGCGTCGGACCTCGTGATCGGGCTGATAACGGGAGGCGGAAGCGCGCTGTTGGCCGCGCCCGCGGCGGGGGTCGGGCTCGACGACCTGCGCGAGACGACCGAGGCGCTGCTGGCCAGCGGCGCGACGATAGCCGAGATCAACGCGGTCCGGAAGCACCTCTCGGCGGTGAAGGGCGGCGGGCTCGCCCGGGCCGCCGCGCCCGCCGACGCGCTCGGACTCGCCGTCAGCGACGTGACCGGCGACGACCCGAGCGTTATCGCGAGCGGCCCCCTCTCGCCCGATCCGACGACGCACGCGGACGCGCTCGCCGTCCTCGACCGGCACGGCGTCGAGGTCCCGCCCGCCGTCGAGAAGCGGCTCGACCGCGGCGTCGCCGGCGAGGTCGCGGAGACGCCCGGACCGGGAGACCCCGTCTTCGACGGCGTCGGGGTCCGGGTCGTCGCGAGCGCGCGCACGGCGCTGAACGCGGCCCGCGAGGTCGCGGCCGAGCGGGGGTACGAGCCGCTCGTGCTCTCCTCGCGGGTGCGCGGCGAGGCCTGGGAGGCGGCGAAGACGCACGCGGCGGTCGCAGAGGAGTGCCGGGCGGCCGGCGACCCGGTCGACCCGCCCGCGGTCGTCCTCTCGGCGGGCGAGGTGACGGTGACGCTCGGCGGCGACCCCGGACGCGGCGGGCCGAATCAGGAGTTCGCGCTGTCGGCGGCGCTCGAACTCGACGCCGCGGGACCGGACGGCGAGGGCGTCGCCGTCGCGAGCGTCGACACCGACGGGATCGACGGAGCCACCGACGCCGCGGGGGCGCTGGTCGACGACCGATTCGCGGGCGGAGACGGGGGGGACGGGTCGCTCGACCGCGAGGCGGCCGCGAGGGCGCTCGACGGGCACGACGCCTACGGGGTCCTCGACGACGCCGGCGCGCTGCTCCGGACCGGCCCGACCGGCACGAACGTCAACGACCTGCGCGCGGTCGTGATCTCGGCGGGCGCGGACGACTCTCCGGCGTCGGACGAGTAGCGCCCGGGGGTTCGGGGGAGGCCCGAAGCGCGTTCGGGAGGGACCGCGCGAGTCGTGTTGGGAAGGGGCAATCCGAGGCGCGTTCGGAAGTGACTAAGTGGCGGCCAGCAAATTCTGCGACATGCAGACGCTGCTCCTCAACGCGGACGACGTGTCGGAGAACGCCGAGATGGACCGCGTGATCGACGCGGTCCGCGGCGCGTTCACGGCCTACGAGCGCGGCGACGCCAAGATGCCGGCGAAGTCGTACATCGACCTGCCCGAGTACAACGGCGACTTCCGGTCGATGCCCGCGTACCTCGACGTGCGCGAGGAGGACGTCGCCGAGGAGACGGCGACGGGCGACGGGTGGGACGCCGCCGGTATCAAGTGGGTGAACGTCCACACCGACAACCCCGCCGACCACGACCTCCCGACCGTGATGGGGACGATGATCTACTCCGACCCGGAGACGGCGTTCCCGCTGGCGGTGCTCGACGGGACGACGCTGACGATGAAGCGCACCGGCGCGGCCGCCGCGGTCGCCACCGACCACCTCGCCGTCCCCGACGCCTCCTCGCTCGGGATCGTCGGCGCGGGCGTCCAGTCGTACACGCAGCTGGAAGCGATCGCGGAGGTGCGGGACATCGAGGAGGTCGTCGTGAGCGACCTCGACGAGGAGCGCGTCGCCGACTTCATCGACCACTTCGAGGACCGGTTCGACGTGCGCACCGGGTCGATCTCGGAGGCCGGCCACTGCGACATCCTCTCGACGGTGACGCCCGTCGAGGACCCGATCGTCGGTCCCGACGACGTGGGCGAGCACACGCACGTCAACGCGATGGGCGCGGACGCGGAAGGCAAACACGAGCTGGCCGACGACCTCCTGCTGGACGCCACGATCGTCATCGACGACCACGAGCAGTGCACTCACTCCGGCGAGATCAACGTCCCCTACGCCGCGGGGACGCTCGCCGACGACGACATCTACGGCGAGGTCGGCGAGATCGTCGTCGGCCGGCGCGCGGGCCGCCCCGGCGCGACGGGCACGTCCGCGGACGCCGACGGCGTGCGCGGCGTCAGCGTCTTCGACTCGACCGGCCTCGCGATCCAAGACGTCGCGGCCGCCCGGGTCGTCTACGAGCGCGCCGACGAACTGGACAACGGCTACCCGTTCGACCTGCTCGGACTGGACGACTGAGTCCGGCCCGTGCCCGGCCGCGGCGACCGACCCCGACGCGCGGATTTTTCACCGACGCCGCCCTATTGAACGCGTGAGACTCGTCAGCGTCGCCGCGCTCGCGGAGAACCGGGTGATCGGGAAGGACGGCGAGGTGCCGTGGCCGCACATCGAGGCGGACGTCAGGCAGTACCGCGAGCGCGTCGCGGGCTCGCCCGTAGTCTTGGGCCGCCGCACGTTCGACTCGATGCGCGACGACCTCCCCGGGAGCCGGCAGATCGTCGTGAGCCGCAGCGTCGACGCCGTCGACGTGCCGAGCGCGACGGTCGCGAACGACGTCGAGGCGGCGCTCGCGCTGGCCCGCGAGGTCGCCGAGGACGCGGTCGACGACGGGACGGCGGTCGCCGCCGAGGCCGACCCGACGCCGGGCCGGACCGACGGGGACGGGGTCGTGTACGTGCTCGGGGGCGGGACCATCTACGAGCTGTTCCAGCCCCATCTCGACGGGATGGCGCTGAGCCACGTCGACGGGAGCTACGAGGGCGACACCTACTACCCGGAGTGGAACGAGGAGGAGTGGGAGGTCGCGGCCAAGACCGACTACGACCGGTTCACCCTGCGCGAGTGGGTCCGTCGCGGGCGTTGAGCGGAGCGGAGATCGACGGCGCGATTTCCGGCGGACGCCGGGCCTACGACCCGTCTGCGCGCTCGTCGGCGTACCGTTCGAGCTGGAGCGCGGTACTGTCGGCGAGGCGGTCGAGCGCCTCGTCGACCCCGTGTTCGCGGGCGTCGACCGACGCCTCGGCGACGAGCGTCCGGACCGTGTCGAACGGACCGATCCGCGCGCCCGTCGTGGCGACGCCGTCCTCCGCGTCGAGGAGCTGGTTCACCGCGGTGCGGTAGCCCGGGTTCTCGTCGAACCAGCCCTCGCGGTCGAGCCGCTCGACCGCGCCCTCGTGGACCGGGAAGTAGCCGGTCTCGCGGTGCCAGCGCGCCTGTCGCTCCGGGGCCGCGAGCCAGCCGAGGAACGCCGCCGCGGCGCGCTGCTCGGCGGTCGACGCGCCGTCCGCGACCCACAGCGACCCGCCGCCGACGACGACGCCGTGGCGCTCGCCGGCGACCGGGAAGTAGCCGACGCCGACCGGGAACGAGGCCCCCTCCCGGACGTCGACCATCGCGGAGGTCGACCCGATGAGCATCCCGGCGCGCCCCTCGTGGAACGCCTCGCGGGCCTGTCCGCGGGCCTCGATCCCGGGGTCGTGGTAGAGGCCGTCGGCCGCCATGTCGGCGATCCACCCGTATATCCGCTCGCCGACCGGGCCGTCGAACCGGCTCTCCGTCGGCGTGCCGCCCCGGCCGTTGTCGGCGTCGACGAGCGGCTCGCCGGCCTCGGCGAACCACTGCTCGACGAACCACGAGTAGGTCGCGAAGGTGATCCCCGTCTCGGTCGCGCCGCTCTCGACGAGCCGCTCGGCGCAGCGGCGGACCTCGTCGAACGTCTCGGGCGGGTCGTCGGGGTCCAACCCGGCGCGCTCGAACGCCGCGCGGTCGTAGTACAGCACGGGCGTCGACGCGTTGAACGGCATCGAGTGGAGGACGCCGTCGGTCCGGTAGTAGTTGGCCACGGGGGCGAGCAGGTCGTCCGGGGAGAAGGCGGCCCCCGGACCGCCCGCGCCGCCGGAGCCGCCGAGCCCCCCGGCGTCCCGGTCGAGGAGGCGCTCGACCGGCGTGAACGCCTCGCTATCGAGCGCGCGCCGCGTCCCGATCTCGTAGAGGTGCGCGATCGCCGGCGGGTCGCCCCTGTCGGCCGCCGCGAGCGTCGCCTCGAACACGCCGCGGTAGCTCCCCTTCGAGGAGGGACGGACCGCGATCCCGTCGGTCTCCGCGGCGAACTCGGCCGCGAACTCGTCGAGGAGCCGCGCCTTGCGCCCGCCGAACGCGTGCCAGAAGTCGAGGACGACCGCGTCCTCGTCGTCGGTCCCGTCGGCGTCGTACGCGTCGAGCGCGTCGTCCAGCGTTCCGGTCCGGTCGGCGAGCGTCGACGCGCCGGCGGCCACCTCGGTCAGCGACGTCTTCTGGGCGTGCGCGACCGCGGTGGCGTCGCCCGCGTCCGCGGCCGTCTCCTCGGCGAGGTCGCCGACCGACTCGACCGCGTCGACGACCGCCTCGATCGAGGTCGCCTGATCGTCGGTGGCGTCGCGGATCTCGGCGACCCCGCTGGTCGTCTCCTCCACGTCCGCGGCGAGGTCGGTGAACGCCTCCAGCGCCGCCTCGGCGGTGGCGATCCCCTCGTCGGCGCGCTCGCGCATCTCGGCCATCTCGTCGACGGTCGCGTCCGTCTCCTCGCGCACCGAGCGGATCGACGACTCGATCTCGCCCGTCGCGTCCCGCGCCTCCTCCGCGAGGCTCTTGACCTCCTCGGCGACCACCTCGAAGCCGGCCCCCGCCTCCCCCGCCCGGGCCGCCTCGATCGAGGCGTTCAGCGCGAGGATGTTCGTCTCGTCGGCGATGTCTTGGATCAGGTCGGTGACGTCCTCGATCGCCGCGACCTCCGATTCGAGCGTCTCGACGCGGTCGAGGGCGGTCTCCGTCCGCTCGTCGACCACGCGGAGCTCCTCGATCGCCGCGGTCGCGGCGTCGGTCCCCTCGTCGGTCCGCTCTGCCACGTCGGCCGCGGTGGCGGCCACCTGATCGGCGGAGGCGGCGACCTCCTCGGTCGCGGCCGAGACGGTCTGAAGCTCGCTCGTCGCGTCCGCGATGTCGTCGCGCTGGCGGGTCGCCGCCGCCTCGATGTCGTCGACCGCGGCGTACACCTCGTCGCTCTGCGCCTTCGCGCGGTCGACGTTCGACCGGACGTGTTCGGTCGCGCCCGCGACCTCGTCGCCGAAGCCGTCGACCGCGGACACCGTCTCCGCGACGCCGTCGACGAACTCGTTGAGCGTCTCCGCGAGCGCCGCCGCCTCGCCGTCGGTCTCCGCGGCCGGGAACCGGGCCCCGAGGTCGCCGTCGGCGAGCCGCGCCGCGACCTCGCGGAACTCCGAGACCGGGACCTCGTCGTCGGAAGCGGTGCGGGAGGCGGCCGTTGTCTCGCCGGACGCGACCCCGCCGTCGGTGGTCGCGTCCGAGTCGGTCGATGCCGTCGAACGGTCCCCGTCGCCGGGGCCTCGATCGGACCGGTCGCTCGCGTCGTCGCCGTTCATCTGTCGCCACTCGCCCGCAGGGGTATATAAGTCTCAGAGTCGGATTATTCGGACTGATACTCGTCTGACGGGGAAGGCCCACACGTTCGGGTCCGAGGAAATCGGCGGAGGGCTCCGGCGCGGCCGCCCCGTCCGGTTCGGCCGGGCCGCGCCGTCCGGTTCGGGCGGCCCGCCCGATTCAGTCCGACTCGTCCGCGTCGACGCGCTCCGCGAAGGCGAACCGCGGCTTGACGTCGGTCACCTCGACGCTGAGCGTCTCGCCGACGTCGCCGTCGACGAAGAGGGTGTAGCCGTCGACGTAGGCGATGCCGTCGCCCTCGTCGCCCTCCTCCTCGACGGTCACGTCGACCCGGTCGCCCTCGGCGACCGGCGACCGGGTGTACCCCTTCCCGACGAGGTACACCTCCGAGGAGGAGTCACGCGACGCGGGCGGCGAGACGGTGCGGACGTACTGGAACGCCTCGCTCACGTCGTCGCGGAAGGCGTCGAGGTCGTCGCCCTGGAACACCTTCACGACGAAGTCGCCGCCGGACGCGAGCAGCTCGTCGGCGGTGTCGAACGCCTGCCGCGCGAGGTGGACCGACCGGGCGTGATCGAGGGTGTACTCGCCGGTCATGTTCGGGGCCATGTCGCTCACGACGACGTCCGCGCCGCCCTCGTCGACCGCCTCGCGCAGGTAGTGGCGGGTCCGCTCCTCGGTCATGTCGCCGCGGATCGTCTCCACGTCGTGGTCGTCGAGGTCGTCGATCCGCTGGAGGTCGACGCCGACGACGGTGCCGCCCTCGCCGACCGCCTCGGCGGCGACCTGGAGCCACCCGCCGGGCGCGGCCCCGAGGTCGACCACGGTGTCGCCGCGCTCGAACAGGTCGGCCTCCTCGTCGATCTGTTTCAGCTTGTAGGCCGAGCGGGCGCGGTACCCCTGCTGTTTGGACCGGTTGTAGTAGTCGTCTTTTCCGCTCATCTGTGGCTCACCGGCGTTCGGTGCTGAAGGTCCGTCGAAACGGCGGACGAATCGGCGCTCATGGCCGGAACGACGGGGTCGAACCGGAAATGGACATCGAATGTGCGGCCCGGCGCTCAGCCGTCCGCGCGGCGCAGCCACGCCGCGACGCGCTCCATCCCGGCGGCGACGGCGGCGAGGGGGCACGGTCGCGTCGACGCGGTCCGAGGCGCGTCGGAGGCGGGGTCCGACTCCGACCGGGCCGCGACGACCCGCTCGTAGTTGTCGATCACCTGCTGTCGCCGCTGCGCCTCCGACTCGACCGCCCGTTCGAGCGCGGCCACCCGGTCGGCGAGGCGGTCGCGTTCCGCCTCCAGCCGCTCGACCTCGGCGGCGAGCGCGGCGACGCGGACGCGGTCGTGGTACCCCGGACGACGGTCGCGGCCGACGCCGACGGTCCGGGCGGGGTCGCTCGCCCGGGAGCCGGCGGGGGCGATGGGCGAGGCCGAGCGGCGTCGCGGTCCGTCGGCCGAGTCCGCCGCCTCGGCGTCGGTGCCACCGGGCGCGTCGGGAGGGTCGGGAGAGTCGGGCTGAGAGGGCATGATCCGGGTGGGTATGTGTACACGTGCCACACGTTCAAAAAAGTCAGTCAGCCGCGAGTCGGACGCGCCGCTTGCGGCCGGTTCACGACGGCTCGGAGTTCGCCGTCGGCACCCGGCCGAACAGGCGGTCGTCGTCGTCGGAGTCGCGCGAGTCGACCGGGGCGGCCGCCGTGCCGCCCGAGCCGTCCGCCGGCCGGATCGCGAAGCCGAGGGCGGCGTAGAACGGTCGCAGTTCGGCGTCGAACGCCGCGGTGACGGTCTCGACACCGTCGTCGCGCTCGCCGCGTTCGACCGCGGCCGCGACGAGCGCCGAGCCGACCCCGCGGCCGCGACGCGCCCGCCTGACGGCGACGGCGTCGACGTGGAGCCGTGCGGGGTCGGGACGCGTCGCGACGAGCGCCCCGACGACCCCGCCGGTGCGCTCCGAGCGGGCGACGAGGGCGTCGCCGGACGCGATCCGGTCGTCGACGGCGTCGGCGTCGGTCTCCAGCATGGCCGCGTCGAGGACTCGGAGAATATCGAGGCGGTCGTCGGAAGTCGCGGATTCGACGGTCACGTCCGCCGGCGGGTCGGGTCGCTCGGGCGGGCGAGGCCGGTCGGGGGAGTCGGATTGGTCGCGTTCCCCGGTCACGCGCCGTCGGTCGCGCCGCCCTTTATCAGTCGCAGAATCTTGACCGCCTCTGCGTCGACGACGCGGTCTCCCGGGACCGGCGCGCCGTCGACCAGCGCCGACGCCTCCTGCGGGTGGTAGCCCGCGGCGCGGATCAGGTCGTCGTACGTCGCGTCGGCGGCGAGGCTGTACTCGTCGGTCCCCTCGCCGACGACCTCGACGGTCACGTCCATGGGCGCGGTAGCGGGCGAGCGGGGGTCAATCGCACGGTTCGGTCACCGGCTCGTCGACCGCGGCTCGCGGACGTTCCACTTCCAGAGAAGCCACGCCGTCGGGACGACAACGGCGAGCGTCGTCAGGAGGTCGGGGCGCGGCACCGCGTCCGTCCGCGAGTCGATGGCAAGTACTCCGACCCCCGCGGCCGCGGCGACGAGGACGAGCGCCGTGTCGCGGGCGAGCGCCGCCTCGCGTTCGGGCGAGAGGTCGCCGTCGTAGCCGGCTATCAGGCCGACCGCGCCGCGGTACCGGATCGCCCACGCGAGCAGGAGGCACAGTCCGATCGGGAAGGCGTACAGGAGGGTGGCAGCGAGGGCCATGTGCGCAGATCCGTTGTGGAATTGAAATAAAGCTGTCCGACGGGAACGGGGAAATCGGATCGAGGAAGGGTTCGATAAATCGGTGATCGACACGAACACCACCGAAGCCCCAGCCGGGAGGCGGACGCACGCTCGCTGCGGTCCTCACTCGGTCGCTACCGCTCCCTCGTTGCGGTGCTGCCGTCGCCTGCGCCCGCCTCCCGGCTGCCCCTTCGAGTCCCGCCCCGCACAGCACCGCAACCGCACCTCACGCCTCCCCAGCCTCGTCGGTCGCGCTTATAAGCGCGACCGACTCCCTCGCGCGGTGCTGCTCGCGGGCCGATGGCCCGCTCGCAGGCACGCGCCGACCGCATTGTTCATTATAAGTGAGCGTCGCCGCCGCTGGCGTTCACTTAAATACCAGATTGAAGTCGAGAAATCCGGTACGCGTCTCTGTTGTCGTTCGACGACCGGCCGTCTCAGCCGTCCAACTCCTCGCGGAGCAGGCCGTTCACCTGCCCGGGGTCGGCGCTGCCCCCGGTCGCCTGCATCACCTGCCCGACGAGGAAGTTGATCGCGCCCTCGTCGCCGTCGTGGTAGTCACTCACGGCGTCGGGGTTCTCGTCGATGGCGGCCGCGACGGCGGCCTCGACCTCGCCGCTCTCGGCCTTCCCGAGCCCCTCGCGGTCGATCACCGTCTCGGGGTCGTCGCCCTCGTCGAGCATCTCGCGGAGGACGGCCTCCTCGGCGTTCTTCACGGTCAGCTCCTCAGCGGCGACGAGTTCGATCAGGCGGGTGAACTCGTCGAGCCGGCCCTCGACGTCGGTTATCTCCATCTCGCGGTAGTTGAGTTCGCCGAGCAGGTTGTCTGCGACCCACGTCGCGGCGAGGCCGGGGTCGAACGACTCGGCCACGTCCTCGAAGAAGTCGGCGACCGCCTTCGTGGAGGTGAGCTTCGAGGCGGACTCGCGGTCGAGCCCGTACTCCTCGCGGAAGCGCTCCCGGCGCGCGTCGGGCAGCTCCGGGATCGCGATCTGTTCCTTCCAGTCGGAGACCTCCAAGGCGGGGAGGTCGGCCTCCCGGAAGTAGCGGTAGTCCTTCTCGGCCTCCTTCGAGCGCATCGAGACGGTGACGCCGCGCGCCTCGTCCCAGTGGCGGGTCTCCTGTTCGATCTCGCGGCCGCGGCGGAGCACGTTCTCCTGCCGAGTGACCTCGTAGGCGAGCGCCTGCTCCGCGCCCTTGTGGCTGGAGATGTTCTTCACCTCGGCGCGGTTCACGCCCGCGAGCGCCTCGTCCGTGATCGTCCCGTCGTCGTCGACCTGATCGTCCGGGACCAACGAGACGTTGGCGTCGACGCGGAGGCTCCCGTCGCGGGTCGGGTCGAAGACGCCCAAGTATTCGAGGACCTCCTCAAGCTTCGCGAGGAAGGCCCGCGTCTCCGCCGGCGAGCGGAAGTCCGGCTCCGTGACGATCTCCATCAGGGGCGTTCCGGCGCGGTTGTAGTTCACGAGGGTGTGCGTCGCCGACTCGATGGAGCCGCCGGCGTGCTGAAGGCTACCGGGGTCCTCTTCGAGGTGGGCACGGGTGATACCGATGGTGCGGCTCTCGTCGTCGACGCGGACCTCCAACTCCCCGGACTGGCAGATCGGGGCGTCGTACTGGGTGAGCTGGAAGTTCTTCGGCAGGTCGGGGTAGTAGTAGTTCTTCCGGTGGAACGTCGTCGTCTCGGGGACGTCGGCGTCGATCGCCTTGCCGACCTTCACGGCGGCCTCGACGGCGGCCTCGTTGAGGACCGGCAGCGCGCCCGGCAGCCCGAGGCAGGTGGGACAGGTGCGCGTGTTCGGCTCCTCGTCGTCGGCCGGCTCCGTCGAGCAGCCGCAGAAGATCTTCGTGTCGGTCTCGAGCTGGACGTGGACCTCCAGCCCGATCACGACTGTCCGGTCCGCCGTCGCGGCCTGCGTGCTCATTACCGGCCCGTTGTGAGCGGGCCGCCTAAATCGTGTCGGGACGAGCGGCCCGGACGGAACGGGCGGCGGGACGGGTGGGCGGCCGGCGTCGGGGAGCGGGCGGCCGGAGTCGTGCGGGCGCGCCAGCGACGGCCCCGGACGCGGATATCTCCCGTGAGAACGCGAGCGAACGATTATTACGACGCCGCTCGTACTCAGCGAGGTGATGGGATCGGACGGGGAGACGCGGCCGACGCTCCGGCTGAGGGGACCCGCCGGGGGGCGGTCGGCCGCCCGCGCGAAGCGACCCGCGGACGACGGGGATGACGGCTGAGGGAACGGTCGTCCACGTCGGCGAGCCGGTCGACGCCGCGTGGGGGACGCTCCCGGAGGGGACGCGAACGGTCGAGGACCCCGAGAGTCCCGAGTTCGGTCGCGGCGAGGCCGCGAGCGCCGTCGTCGTTCGACTGGCGGAGCCCGCCGAGTCCGACGGCCGCGCCGAGGGCGGCGAGAGCGACCGGACCGATCGAAACGGGCGGACCGGGCGGAGCGACCGGACCGACGCCGGCGGCCGCGTCGCCGGTCTCGCGGCCGCGCCGGTCGGGATCGAGGCGGTCCGGGAGCGCTGCCCGGACGCGCGGATCCTCGCGTACACCGTCCGCGACGACCCCGACGCCGCCATCGACGCGAGCCGCCTCGGGGTCGAGTACGTCTCCGGGCGGCGGCTCGCGGCCGACGGCGAGACGCTCGCGGACCGGGTGGAGCGCGCAGAGCGGAGAGGCGACTCCGACGGGGACCGGAGCGAGCGAGCCGAACCAGAGGAGCAGAGGCCGGACCGCGACGGGCCCGGGGAGTCGGAGCCGGGCCGCGACGGGCCCGGGGAGTCGGAGCCGGACCGCGAGTTCCTCGAACCGTTCGTGCGGATCATCTCCGACCGGTCCACGGGGTTCGACGCGACGGTCGACGCGCTGCTCGACCTCGGTCGGGACCACCTCGACCTGTCTATCGGCTACGCCTCGCAGATCGACGGCGACCGGATCGGGCTCCGCCGGTACCGGGACCCGACCAGCCTCGTCGACTCGCTTGCGGCGGACGAGCTCGATGCCGACGGCATGGTCCCGCTCGAACTGACATACTGTCGAGAGACCGTGCGGGGCGCGCTCCCGGGCGACCCCGACGGCGAAGACGGGGGCGACCGCGTGTTCTCGCTCACCGACCCCGAGGCCGAGGGGCTGGGAGACCACCCCTCCTACGAGCGGTTCGGCGTCGGCAGCTACGTCGGGGGGCGAGTCGTCGTCGACGAGGAGGTCTTCGGGACGATCTGTTTCCTCGACCCCGAGTCGCGGGACCGACCGTTCGACGCCGCGGAGGAGCTGTTCGTCGAACTGCTCGCCGCGTGGCTCGGGCGGGCGATCGAGCGCCGGCTGGCGGGGGAACAGCGCGAGGCCGCGATCGAGCGGTTCGAGGAGACGCTCGACCGGATCGACGACGGGTTCTTCGCGCTCGACGACGAGTGGCGGTTCACCTACGTCAACGAGCGGGCGGCGACGCTGCTCAACCGCACCCGAGAAGAGCTGCTCGGGGCCGATGTCTGGGACGAGTTCCCGGCCGCGCTGGGGGAGGCGTACGAGCGCCACTACCGCCGGGCGATGGAGACGCAGGAGCCGGTGTCGTTCGAGGACTACTACGAGCCGCTCGACCTGTGGACCGAGGTGACGGCGTACCCCTCGGCCGACGGGCTCTCCGTGTTCTTCGCGGACGTCACGGACCGGAAGCGCCGCGAGCACACGCTCGAACGCCTGCTCGGGACCGTCGAGGAGCTACAGCGGACCGGCGACCGCGAGGCCGTCGCGGAGCGGCTGATCGAGGCGGCCGACGAGGTGCTCGGGTACCGGATAAGCGGCGTGCGGCTCTTCGACGCCGACACGGGCCGACTCCGCCTCGCCGCCACGAGCGACGGGGTCGGCGACCGGTTCTCGGCCGGCCGCGGGCCGCGGCGGCCCGGCGAGGGGATCACCGGACGGGCCTTCGAGTTCGGGGAGACCCGGATCGTCGACGACCTCGCCGCGGGCGAGGAACTGGCCGCGGACGAGGAGCGCGACTACTACGGGATGCGCTCGGCGATCGCCGTCCCGCTCGGCGGCCACGGCGTGTTGGTCGTCGGCTCCACGGAGCCGGAGAGCTTCGGCGAGGACGACGTCTCCGTGCTCGAACTGCTGGCGACGAACGCGGTGGCCGCGATGGACGCCAACGAGCGGCGACGGCGGCTCCGCACCTACGAGGACGCGCTGAAGAACGTCGACGACATGGTCTGCGTCCTCGACCGGGACGGCGCGGTCACGTACGCCACCGCGCCGTTCGTCGCGTGGGTCGGCGCGGCCGACCTCGACGGCGTCGTCGGTCGCCGGCTCGACGCGCTCGTGAACGAGGAGGACGCGCCGCGGGTGGCCGACGCGGTCGCGGCGCTCACCGACGCCGCGACGGGGACCGGCGGGGGGCCGGAGCCGACCCGGACGGTCGAGTTGACCGTCGACCGCGAGGGGAGCGGCCGGCCGCGGCACGGCCAGTTGCGGCTGTCGGCGCTGTCCGACCACGGGAGCGGGCTCGTCGGGTCGCTGTCGGACACGACCGATCTCCGTCGGACGCGGACCGAGCTGTCGGCCGAGCGCGACCGCTTCAGGCGGCTGTTCGACCAGATCCCGGACCCGGTGATGGAGGTCGTCCTCGAGGAAGAGGAGACGGTGATCGACGGGGTGAACCCCGCGTTCGAGTCGCGGTTCGGCGCGGACGAGGCGACGCTCCGGGGCCAGCCGATCGGGGCGTTGGACATCCACGACAGCCGGCTTGGCGACCGCGAGGCGCGCGGCGGCGGGGCGACCGACCTCGACGCGCTGGTCCGCGAGCGCGGGTTCGCGACCGAGGAGGTCCGGCGACAGACCGTCGACGGACCGCGGGAGTTCCTCTTCCGCGGGTTCAGCTACGAGACCGAGGGCGCGCGTCGCGCGTTCGGCATCTACACCGACATCACCGACCGGAAGCGCCGCGAGCGGTACGTCCGGATCGTCAACCGGATCCTCAGGCACAACCTGCGAAACGAGCTGAACGTCGTGTTCGGCTTCGCGGGCGAGATCGCCGACCGGACGGACGACGACCGAATCCGCGACTACGCCCGGCGGATCGAGACCACCGGCAAGCGGCTCAGCGGCGTCGCCGAGGGGGCCGCCACCCTCCGACGCGTCGTCGAGGAGGGGTACGCGACCGACCCGGAACCGGTCGACATCGGCGCGGTCGTCGAGGAGATCGTCGCCCGCCGCGCGGCCGAGCGCCCGGACGCGCGCGTCACCGCGGACGTTCCGAGCGGAATCGCGGTCAGCGGCGACGACCGGCTCGCGATCGCGATCGACCACCTCGTCGAGAACGCGCTCGAACACGGCGGCGACGCGCCCCGCGTCGCGGTGACCGCCGAGCGCGACCCCGACGCCGAGGTCGTGCGGGTGAGCGTCGCCGACGACGGGCCGGGCATCCCGAGCGCGGTCCGGGAGGTGATCGCCGAGGACCGCGAGGTGACCCAGCTCCGGCACAACACCGGCGTCGGGCTGTGGATCGCCGCGTGGGTCGTGGAGGCGTACGGCGGCGACATCCGGTTCGACACCGGACTCGACGGCGAGGGGACGACCGTGACGCTCGTCCTCCCGGCGGCCGAGCGGGACGGGTCGGGGCTCGCCGACGGGGAGGCGGAGGAGTAACCGCCCGCGCGTTCCGACCCGTTTATTGTCGGGGGCGGCCCTTCTCGGCGTATGACCGACGACGACCGGCGGTCGGAGCTGATCGCGGCGCTCACCGCGGCCGACGCCGTCCGCTTCGGCGAGTTCGAGCTGTCGCACGGCGGGACGAGCGACTACTACGTCGACAAGTACCTGTTCGAGACCGACCCGGACGCGCTGACGCTCGTCGCCGAGGCGTTCGCCGACCGGCTCGCGGAGACGGACGCGAAGCTCGCGGGCGTCGCGCTGGGAGCGGTGCCGCTCGTGGCCGTCACAGCCGCTGAGCTGGGCCGCCCGTACGTCATCGCCCGCAAGCAGGCGAAGGAGTACGGGACCGGGAACCGCATTGAGGGGCGGCTCGACGAGGGCGAGGAAGTGATCGTCATCGAGGATATCGCCACGACCGGGCAGTCCGCGGTCGACGCCGTCGAGGCGCTCCGCGAGGCGGGCGCGACGGTGGACCGCGTGCTGGTCGTCGTCGACCGCGAGGAAGGCGCGGCGGAGCTGCTCGCCGACCACGACGTCGAACTGGAGTCGCTGCTCACGGCGTCGGAGCTGCTGGCGGAGCGGGACGAGGAGGGGGAGTAAAGGCGGTTTTCTCGGCCGCTCACGCCTCGGGCGCGTCGACCGTCGGCACCGTGATCCGGTCGAGCACGTCGGCGATCACGTCGCGCTCGTCCACGTCGTTGACCGCGGCGTCCGGCGTCAACACGAGCCGGTGGGCGAGCGTCGGCTCCGCGACGCGCTTCACGTCGTCCGGGGTGACGAACTCCCGGCCGGCGATCACCGCGGCCGCCCGCGCCGTCTCGAAGAGCCGCTGCGTGCCGCGCGGGGAGACGCCGGCCTCGACGCGGCGGTCCTCGCGGGTCGCCCGCGCGAGCGACGCCGCGTACCGCAGGAGGTCGTCGTCGACCCGGACGGACTCGGGGACCTCCCGCAGCGCGGTCACGGCGTCGGGATCGAGCACGCGGTCGACGCTCGGGGACTGCTCGACGCGGCCCGCGCGCCGTCGCAGCAGTTCCAGTTCGCCCGCCTCGTCCGGGTAGCCGATGGAGGTCTTGATCGTGAACCGGTCGAGCTGCGCCTCCGGGAGGGGGAACGCGCCCTCGCTCTCGACCGGGTTCTGGGTCGCGATCACGTAGAACGGCGAGGGGAGGTCGTGGGTCTCGCCGTCGACGGTCACCTGCCCCTCCTCCATCGCCTCCAGCAGGGCGGCCTGCGTCTTCGGCGGCGCGCGGTTGATCTCGTCGGCGAGGACGACGTTCGCGAAGATCGGGCCGGGCGAGAACGCGAAGGAGCCGTCGCCCTCGTCGAACACGTTGGTCCCGGTCACGTCGGCCGGGAGGAGGTCGGGCGTGAACTGGACCCGCGAGAACTCCAGGCCGAGCGCGGTCGCGAACGACCGCGCCGAGAGGGTCTTGCCGGTCCCGGGCACGTCTTCGAGGAGGACGTGGCCGCGGGCGAGGATGCCGAGCGTGACGCGCTCCAAGAACTCGCGGTCGGCGACGACCGCGCCGCCGACCTCGCTGACGACGCGGTCGCAGGCGTCGGCCGCTTCGGGGACGTCCATACCGACCGCACGGGAGCCGAGCCGAAAAGCGTTGCCGGAGACCGAAACGAAGCCGAGACCGAGAGACGGTCGGCCGGGAGAGCGGGGCGCGGCGCGGGCGCGATCGAAACGCATAACACCGGAACCGGCCAACGACGAGTCGAGCCGAGGTAGCCTAGCCTGGCCAAGGCGGTAGATTCGAAATCTACTGTCCATTCGGACACCGGAGTTCAAATCTCCGCCTCGGCGCTTCTCTCAGTTTCGTTCGACGAGCCGCGGCGTCGTCCCGTCCGACGAGCCGCGGCGTCGTCCTATCTGACTGAAAACCCCCCTGAGGGGCGCGCTACGCGATCAGCGCGGCCGCGAGGAACATCCCGGACGCGGCCGCCGGGGGGATCGTGAGGTTGTCGTCGACGGCCACGCCGCGGATGAGCGGCGGGAGGCCGTCGGCGACGGCGGCCGGGACCGCGCCCGCCAGGGCGACGATAACGCCCGGGTCGGGGCCGAACTCGGGGATCGCGTACGGGACGGCGATCCCGAAGCAGACGAACACCATCGCAGCGACCACGGGGAGCCGCTTCGGCTCCGTCGCCGCGTTCTCGCCGAGGCCGCCGCTTATGGGGTCGCCGATCGAGAGCATCCACATCGCGGGCACGGCGAACACCGGCGCGAAGAGGAGCGCGGTGACGGCCATCCCCACCTGATACAGCGCGTAGCCCGCGACCCCGTCCGCCTCGTACTCGCGGACGAGCGCGTCGTACAGGGGCGCGAGCGGGCCGACCGAGTCGGTGAGCCGCAGCGCTTCGAGGAGGGCCGCGACCGCGACGCTGCCCACCAGCAGCCGCCCCGTCGTCTCCCACGAGATCCAGCCGAGCAGGAACGGGACCGGGTACAGCGTGCCACTCGCGTGGACCAGCCGCCGCTCGAACTCCACGCGCTCGCGCCACGCCGCGGCCGGGAGGGGCACGCCCTCAGTTCCCCGCGGTCTCGACGTCGGTGTCGACCGCGTCGTAGCGGTCGGCGACCGAGGCGAACGGCTCGCCCGCCCGCAGCGCGGTCAGTTCGTCGGCGAGGTCCGCGACCGGGACCCGGACCTGCGCCGCGGAGTCGCGCTCGCGGAGCGTCACCGTGTCCGGACCGTCGCCCTCGATGCCGTCGCGGTCGACGGTGACGCAGAAGGGCGTGCCGACCTCGTCCTGTCTGCGGTAGCGGCGGCCGATCGAGCCGGAGTCGTCGTACGCGACCGCCAGCCCCGCGGCCCGCAGGTCGGCCGCGACCTCGTCGGCGAGGTCGGTGAGCCGGTCGTCGTTCGTCACCAGCGGGAAGACGGAGGCGTCCTGCGGCGCGACCTCGGGCTCCAAGGAGAGGTACGTTCGCTCTTCGCCGTCGACCTCGTCGGTCTCGTAGGCGTGCGCGAGGACCGTCTGGACGGTCCGACCGACGCCGAACGAGGGCTCGACGACGTGGGGGGTGATGTGCTCGCCGCTCTCCGTGACCGCCTCGACCGAGAAGTTCGCCACGTCGGCGTCGACTTCGTGCGTGCCCCCGTTCACTTCGACCGACACCGTCTCGGCGTCGAAGGCGTCGGGGTCGCGCTCGGCGAGCGCTTCGAGCGCCCCCGCGACCGCGGCGGCGTCGCCGCCGAACTCGGGCCCGAGGACGGACATGTCGGGGTCGACCGTCGCGCGCTCGACCGTCTTCGGCTCGTCGTAGCGCTTGAACACGGTGAAGGAGTCGTCGCCGTGCTCGTCGTGTTTCGAGAGGTCGTAGTCGCCGCGGTACGCGAAGCCGGCGATCTCGATCCAGTCGCCGTCGACCTCGCTCTCGGCGTCCCAGCAGTCGGCCGCGTAGTGGGCGCGCTCGCCGGCGAGGTGCTGGCGGAACCGGAAGCGATCGGTGTCGACGCCGACGCGCTCGTACCACTCCTGCGCGACGCCGAGGTAGTAGCCGACCCACGGAGAACCGATGACGCCCTCGTCAACCGCCTCGCCGACAGTCGTGTCGAGGTAGTCGCCGTCGTCGGCCTCCTGTTCGGCCGCGGGGTAGAGCCGCACTTCGACGTCCGCGACGCGGTCGAGCGGCGGCTCGTCCTCCTCGGGGTCGATGAACTGTTCCAGCTCCGCCTGCGTGAACTCGCGGAGGCGGAGCAGGCCGCCGCGGGGCGATATCTCGTTGCGGTAGGCGGGGCCGATCTGGGTGATCCCGAAGGGGAGGTTCCCGCGGGCGTACTCCTTCAGCCGCGGGAACTCGACGAAGATCCCCTGCGCCGTCTCCGGGCGGAGGTAGCCGGGCTGGGCGTCGCCGGGGCCGATATCGGTCGCGAACATGAGGTTGAACGCCTCCACCGGCTCGCCGGCGAGCGGGGTGCCGCAGGCGGGGCAGGCGATCTCCTCCTCGGCGATGAGTTCGGCGACCTCCTCGCCGGGCAGCGCCTCGGCGTCCTCGATGTCGGTGACCGCCTCGACGAGGTGGTCGGCGCGGTGGGACTCGCCGCACTCGGGGCACTCGACGAGCATGTCGTCGAACCCCTCCAGGTGGCCGGAGGCCTCGAAGACCGGCTCCGGCATCACCGTCGGGGCCTCGATCTCGCGGTTCCCCTCGCGGATCGTGAACCGGTCGCGCCACGCGTCCTCGACGTTCCGCTTGAGGGCCGCCCCCTGCGGGCCGAAGGTGTAGAAGCCGGCGGTGCCGCCGTACGCGCCGTTCGACCCGAAGAAGAACCCGCGGCGCTTCGCGAGTTCGGCGAGCGCGTCCGCGGCCATCTACAGCCCCTCCAGCAGGTCGACGTCCCGGACGATGCCGTCGAGGTCCGTGCCGGAGACGAGCGGGACCTGCTCGATGTCGTTGCTGATGAGCTCCTGTGCGACCTCCTTGGCCGTCCGCGTGGCGTTGACGGTGACGAGGTCGGCGGTCATGAAGTGGCGGACCGCCTCCGCGGGGATCTCGACGTTCCGGGTCGGGAGGTAGCGCGCGCCGGTCGCCTTGATCCCCTCCCACGACCACTCGGAGTCCTCCTCGGCGATCGAGTCGCCCGTGCTCGCCTCGCCCTCGACGACGCGGGCGACCTCCAGGACGTCGACCTCGGTGAGCATCCCGGCGATCGCGGCGTCGTCGTCGAGGACGACCGCGTACGGGACGCCGGAGAGCGCGATCTCCCGCTCGGCGACCGGCAGCGGCGTCTCGGTGTGCGTCGCGTTGATCTCGGGCGTCGCCAGGTCGCCGACGCGGGTCTCGCCGTCGACCTCGCCGCGGGCGATGGCCCGCACCACGTCGGTGACGGTGAGGATGCCGACGAGCTCGTCGCCGTCGACCACCGGCAGGCGGCGCGACTCCTCGGCGACCATCGTCCGGGCGGCGTCGACGATGTCGTCGTCGGCCGCCGCGGTCGGGACCTCGCGCATCAGCAGCGCGAGCTGGTCCTCGTCCGGCTGGTCGATCAGGTCGTCTCGCGTGACGAGCCCGCGGTACACCTCGTCGCCGTCGACGTCCTTCACGACCGGGACCGAGGAGAACCCGTGGTCCTGAATGTACTCCAACACGTCGTTCCGGCTCCCGGGGATCTCGACGACGACGAGCTCCGAGCGCGGCGTCATGGCGTCTGCGACGTTCATGCCCGTTGTTCAGCGTGACACCTCTTGTATACTGCGAAGGTGGGCGGAGCCGTCTCACGCGATCAGGGGGCGGATGGCGGCGTCGGATCGCTCCCCCGACGCTCTCGGGCCGGCGGCGGACGGGGATTTTCAGGCCGGTGAGAAACCCGACACGTTTCGACGGATCGTCGTCGTCGCGGCGTATTTCCGTCAGATACGTCGGCGGGCGGTCGTCGGAATCTCCGATTCGACGGCGGATCCGGTCAGGGTTCGTAACTCTTATATATACTGTGAACAATTCACAACCATGTCACGGAGTTCCACTCCTTGGGACGACCCGGACCCCGACCGCCGTCGGACGGCGCTGCCGACGGACCCGGCGCTCGACGCGCCCGACGCGCCGGACGTGATGGCGTCCGTCGACTCCTCGTCGTCGCGACCGGAACTCGTCATCGCGGACGTCTCGCGGGAGGACGCGTGGGTGTCGGTCGACGAGACCAACGCGACCGTCCTCAAGGAGTGGTGTTGAGCGCGGCTCGACGATAGCGCGCCGCCGCGTCCGTTCGTTCCGTTCCTTTTTGTCCCCGTTTCCAGAGATCCCCTACCGGAGCCCGCACCCCGCCTCCCAGCCCCGGATCAGCGACCCGACCGTCCGGCAGGTCGGGACCGACACGCCGTGCCGGTCCGCCCGCTCGGTGACCGCGCCGTAGATGGCGTCGACCTCGGTGCGGCGCTCGTTCGCGACGTCCTCGCGCATCGACGACCGGTTGGCGGCGGTGTCGGCGGCGACGCGCTCGACGGCGTCGACCGCCCGTTCGTCGGAGAGGTCGACCCCGATCGCGCGGGCGACGCGGGCCGTCTCGCGGGCGGCCTCGCGGGCGACGCCCCCCGCGGGACCGTCGAGCGTCGGGGCGTTCTCGGTCCGCGCGAGCGCCGAGGGGCCGTTGATCCCGGCGTTGACCGCGAGCTTCTCGAAGCGGCGGACGGGCATGTCCTCGGCGACGACCGTCTCGACGCCGGCCGCGTCGAAGGCCGCGCCGACCCGCGCCGCCTGCGAGCTGTGCCCGCCCGAGAGCGCGCCGACGACGACCTCGCCGACGCCGGTACAGGTGACGCGGCCCGGCTCCGCGAACCGGGCACCGTAGCTCGCGGTGCCGGCGAGGACCGTCGCGTCGAGCGCGGCGACCAGCCGCTCCTCGGTGAGGCCGTTCTGGAGCGAGCAGACCGCCCCGTAGTCGCCGGTCGCGAGCGCCCGGGCGGCCGCGTCGGTGTCGTACGCCTTCGTCGTGACGACGGCGAGGTCGGCGGCCCGGTGCGTCCCGTCGGTGAGCGCGCGCGGCGCGACGCGGACGTCGACCGCGCCGTCGATCCGGAGCCCGTCCTCCCGGATCCGCCGCATGTGCGGGTCGCGTCCGACGAGCGTCACGCCGTGTTCGCGCGCCAACAGCCCGCCCACGAGGCTCCCGAGCGCGCCGGCACCGTAGACGAGCACCTCCATACGCGGTACGTACGCGCGCCCGGTGAAAAGGGATACCGGTGGCGCGGTCTGCCGGCCGGAGGCCGCCGGCTGCGGACCGACCGGTCGCGGGCCGTTCGGTCCCGGACGCGGGGGACCGCCCGGCTCAGCCCTTCAGTCCGCTCCCGGTCAGCGGCACGACGACGTCCTCGTCGGGACCGATCGCGCCGCGCTCGCGGAGGGTCCGCAGCGCGGCGGGCGCGACGGCGCAGGTCGGCTCGGTGTAGAAGCCGGCGGCGTGGAGGCGGTCGAGTTCGCGCGTCGCGGCCGCCTCCGTGACCGCGAGCGCGTCGCCGCCGGTCGCGTCGATCGCCGCCCGGATCTCCGCCCCGCGCACCGGCTCGGCGATCTGGATCCCGTCGGCCGCATCGTTGACCGCGCCGTCCGGGTGCGCCGCCTCCGGCCCGTGGAGCGACTCGACGACCGGCGCGACGCCGGCCGCCTGCGCGCCGTAGAGCCGCGGGACGGCGTCGATCCACCCGGCGCGTTCGAGCCGTCGGAACCCACGGTGGACGCCGAGGAAGAGCGTCCCGTGACCGAGCGGCGTCACGACGGCGTCCGGGGCGTCCCAGTCGCGCTGGAGCGCGATCTCGTACGCCGCGGTGGCGGTCCCCTCGAAGAACGCCGGGTTCCAGGCGTGGCTGGCGTACCACGCGGCGGAGCCGTCGTCAGCGGCGGTTCCCGAACCGCCGCCGTCCGCGTCCGACTCGGCCTCGCCGAGCGCCGCGACGCACGCGTCCGTCACGTCCTGTCGACTTCCCTCGATCCGGACCGCTTCGGCCCCGGCGCGGCGGATCGCCCGGAGCTTCGACTCCTTCACGCCGGCCGGGACGTAGATCTCGGCCCCGATCCCGGCGCGGGCGGCGTAGGTCGCGATCGCAGCGCCCGCGTTCCCGGAGGAGTCCTCGACGACGCGCTCGACGCCGAGCTCGCGCGCCCGGGTCAGCGTCGCCGTCGCGCCGCGGTCCTTGAACGAGCCGGTCGGAAAGACGTACTCCAGCTTGAACGACGCGTTCCACGGGTCGAAGTCGGAAGCCCCGTCGTCGTCGGATTCGCTCGCTGCGCCGCCGCTGGACTCGCGTCCCCCGTCGGCGTCGACGAGCGGGGTCATCCCCTCGCCGAGCGTCACCCGGTCGGCGGGGTCGTCGCCGACGGCGAGCAGGTCGCCGAACGCCCAGAGACCGTCGCGCGCGTCGAACGACGCCGGATCGGGCGGGGTCCCCTCCGGACCGGGCGCGTCGGCGAAGGCGAGGGGCGCACCGCACCGGCAGCGCCACCGGTCGCGGTACGTCTCGCCGCAGTCGGGACAGCGCAGTCGACGGGGGGTAGGCGTTCCTCGGTCGGACGGGCCGGACGTTCCCATCAGTACTCGTCGACGTTGGTCCCGACCGAGCAGACGTACTCGCCCTGCGCCACCTGCGGGAGCCGGCGCGTGCGCCAGAAGATACCGTCCGTGTCGGCCGTCACGCGGCCCTCCAAGCTCCCGAAGGTGTCGGTCACCTCGAACAGCACGTCGCCGGCGCTGACGCGCTCGCCCAGTTCGCGTTCGAAGCGGACCAGCCCGCCGGCGGGCGAGCCGTACTGGTCGAAGCCGCGGGCGCGCGTCTGGGGTTCGAGCGGCGCGTCCCCGTCGAGGAACCCGTAGTGGCGGAGGACGTTGAACACGCCCTCGACGCCGTACCGAATGGACTCCTCGTCCCAGCCGACGCAGCCGCCCAGTTCCGGGTCGATGGTGGGGATCCCGTGTTCCGGGCCGGCCCGCGCGAGCTGGCCGTCGGGGCCCTTGATGTCGAGGACGTGGCCGCAGCCGAAGACCTTGGCGAGCTCCAGGCAGTCGCCGTGGAGCCGGTGGCGGACGCCGCAGCGCACGCGGCTCTCGTTTATCATCCGGCTCGTCGACCCCTGATGTAGGTCCAGGATGTAGTCGGCGCGGGAGGCGATCTGGAACGTCTCGTGGGCGATCCGCTCGCTCGTCGTCCCGTCCGCGTCGCCCGGGTAGCCCCGGTTCATCTTCCGGTCGTCGACCGGGTTTCGGTGTTCCGCGGCCTGGAACGCGAAGTGGTTCACGACACCGACGACGAGGACCGACCCGGACAGCTCCGTCGGGTCGATCCGCGGCACGACGCGGTTGACGACCCCCAACCCGTTCAGCTCGTCGCCGTCGCTCACCGCCTGGACGTACAGCGTCGGCCCGTCGGTCGCGCCGTTGATCGCGGCGACCGGCAGCCGGACGGGACTCCCGTCCCGCATCTCTCCCACCTCGAGACGGCCCGTATCCGTCTCGCCCGGAGAGGCGCGGGCCGTTCCCAGCGTTATCATTACGCGAAGGTGGGGCGGGCGGGACTTTATCCGTTCGGTCCGCGGCGATCCGACGGTAGTGTTCAGATAAGCTGATTCCATGCGAAGGCAAAGGATCTGAGCCACTCGTTTGCTGTTTCTGCTTCGGCGTTGCTGAAACAGTTTGAGAAACTGGTAGTTCTGCGTTTTACCTCACGAAAGACACGTTCGACGCTGTTCCGATTTCCATGTCGTTCGTATCTGAAATCGAGGCCGTGTTTACGACAGGCTCGCTGAAGTGGAGCCGCACCATCAACGAGAAAGATCGCGTCATCTACGTCGTGTTTTTCGCGGAGTTCCGCGAAAAACCGATCTGCGATCGCGTTATTTCTCGTCGGTTCAAGCCGTGTGTGTAGCAGATCATTTGATTCGGGATCGACAGCAGCGTACAGCCAATATTGCTCAGTATCGAGTTGAATCACGGTCTCATCAACCGCGACGTGATTCGGGTTCCGATCCGATTCCGGCTGTAGGTCGGCTTTGTGAACCCAGTTATGAACGGTCGATCGAACTCGATCAACACCGAATACCTCAAGAAACGAAACAGTATTCGAAAGCGATAGTCCAGACAAATGGAGCTGAATACTGAGCTTCATCAACAGCTTCGGTGTTGCTTCTCGCTCCACAAACTCTAAGTTGATCTCGTCTAAACAGCCGCTGAGGCGGTCGTTTTCTGGCATAGAACACTTTGAAAACGCACCGCCTCACTTTCAAACCTTATCTGAACACCGTCGATCCGACCGACACAAGCTTTATCGCCGCTATCGCACTACGGAGTGGCACGCACCGCCGCGGCGTCGGTCCCCGCGCCCCGACGACCGCCGCGGCGAGTCCACATGAGCATCGACATCGACCCGCTGCGTGAGACCGACGGCATCACCGTCACGGACCACATCGAGAACACGCAGTTCGAGGTGTACACCGACCGCCCCGTCGACCCGCGTCCCCGCCCGGAGTCCGACCACTACTTCCCGGTGGACGCGAGCGTCGCGGTCGAGACCGGGTCGATCGAGATCCCGCGCGTCGCGGTCGTCGAGACGCGGGCCGGCGACGGGACGCTCCTCACCCACGGCGACTGTTACGCGATGCCGGACGGGCGGTACCACGTCGGTATCAACCCGGCCCCGACGAAGCTGTACTTCGCCTTCGAGTCCGGGTTCTCCGTCTCGACGACCGACCGGACGACGCGGATCGACCTCGACACGCCCGGAACGGTCGCGCTCGGGTTCCGGTCGCTCCACCAGACCCCCGCGGGGACGATTACCACACCGACCGATCCCGAGTCGCTGATGGACGCCGTCTCGCTGCTCGGGTCCGCGCTCCAGACGACCAGCCCCGAGCGGTCGTTCCCCACGCTGCGAGGCCACCCGCCGCTCGTCGAACCCGGCGAGGAGTTCAGCGTTCCCGAGCGCGTCGAACCGGTCGACAGCGGGGTCCGGATCGTCGTGCCGCCCGAGTACCGCTACCTCTACCCCGTGGTCTCGCTGGCGTACTACTTCGCGGCCGAGGTCGTCCCCGGCGACGAGCCGCGGATCGAGGGCAACGGGTGGACGTACCCACTCGAACCGGGCTTCGAGGCGCGGACCGCGGAGGTGCTCAGGCAGTCGTTCCACATGGACTGTCTGGTTCGCACGGAGGGGTTTTACCCGGTCGACCTCCACGAGCGCGAGACGACCGACCTCGACCTCGACTGGGGGCGGCTGTACGACCTCCCGCTCGCGGAGCGGCTCGGCGAGTACCTCGACGTGCCGTTCGAGACCGTCGAACCCGAGCTGCCGCAGTGGACGCTGACGACGGACGTCCGCCCCGACCCCAAGAACGTGGAGATGCTCCCGTTCGTCGCCGGGGAGCTGTCGATCGTCCGCTCGCCGGAGACGGTGACGCCGGCCGACGAGGAGGGCGGCGTCGGGGTCGGATTCCTGCGGGCGTCGGACGACGGCGCGCCGGCGACGACGAACGTTCCGACGGGGCCGAACCGCCCCGTCCCCGCGACGAGCGCGGTCGACGCGTTCGACGAGCGGGATTTCGTCCGCGGCGGCGCGAGCGCCGAGGCGGCCCCGGACGCCGACCCGGTCCGGGGCGCGGACGCGTCGGCGGACCGCGGCGCGGTGGCGGCCGAGGCCGACTTCGTGCGCCCGGAGCCGGTCGACACCGTCGAGCACGCGTGGGTCGGGGACGGCGTCCCCCTCGACGCGAACAAGGCGACGCTCGACGCGTACCACCGTCGGCTCGAAGCCGGGCAGGTCGAGCAGTCGCGGATATCCGTCCTCGTCGTCTGTAACGACGAGCAGATGCGGGAAGAGGGCGACGTCGCGGACCTCTACGGGCTCCGCGACATGGTCCAGTTCGACATCGAGGTCCGCCACGACCTCGACCGCGTCGAGATGCGCGACGCGCTCGCGTCCGACGTGGACTTCCTCCACTACATCGGTCACGTCGACGACCGCGGCATGCAGTGCGCGGACAGCTACCTCGACCTGACCGACGAGGACCTCGAAATCGGCGTCAGCGCCTTCCTGCTCAACGCCTGTCAGTCGTACCAGCAGGGCGAGGCCTTGGTCCACCGCGGCTCCCGCGGCGGCATCGTCACCCTCTCCGACGTGGCGAACTCGCCCGCGACGAAGCTCGGCCGGATCATCGCCCGCCTGATGAACAGCGGGTTCAACCTCCGCACGGCGCTTCACGTCGCGAAGCGGGAACTGATCACGGGCAATCAGTACATCGTCGTGGGCGACGGGGGGACGACGATTTGTCAGAGTCGGAGTGGCGGAGCAATTGTGGTGGATTTAAACGGGGATCCAGATGAAAATTCCGAGATAGAGACCAAAATATACCCAAATGGGTCTCACGGGATCGGGTCACTGTCTAGGATCAACCTAGAATCAAGCAACACGAACCACTACGTCCCTTCAAAAATCCTCACTTGTCACGTATCTAACAGTGAGCTGAAAGACTTCTGTGATTTGGAACTCTTTCCAGTGTTTGCCGATGGAGAACTTCGGTGGAGTGACGACTATTCGGTGAATTAGGGTCCAGGGTTTACGACAGCAGCGTTCGCCGCCGCAGGCGCTGCCTGCGTCAACAGCAGCAGTGCGGTGAACAGGACGCCGGCCATCTTCGGGTGCTCTGCCACGTAGTCCGCGACACTTTCGTGCATACAACAGAAGTATCAGTATAAATAAATATCCGAGCTTGTTCTGCGGTTGAACGAAAGAGATATTTGAAATCGAAATTTTCTGTATTAAATAACAGTAGCCGCGGAGCGACCCGACATAAGCGGGTTCGGCGGGTATCGAAAGGCGGCGACGCCTCGCGAGCGTCCGGCCGGTTCGGTCAAGGATCTCGTTTTTTCACGACCGAGCGCGGAGTGCGAGTCGCCATGACCGACATCGAAGCCGCGATCCGGGAGGCGTTCGAACACACGGAGTACGACCTCGGGAGCGTCGCCGTCAACCGGCGGCAGGTCCGCGTGCCGGTGATCGAGGAGGGCGCTGACCCGGACGCGCTCCGGGCCGTGATCGAGGAGGCGCTCGGCGCGGACGCGCTCGCGACCGTGACGGTGACCACGGAGCGCATCGCCGGCGAGGACACCGTCGGCACCGTCGTATCGTTCCGGTACCGAGGCTGACGCGGGTTTCGGGCCGCTGAACTGGGGAGTCGACCGCGAGGCGCGACGCGGTACGGTTAACAGGTCGGTACCCGTACACACGGATCACACGATGACGGCCGAGGAGGGACACGACGGCGCACAGTACCTCGCCGGTTCGCCCGTTCGGGTCGCGATACTCCGGACGTTACGCGAGGAGCCCCGACGCCCGGCAGCGCTGACCGACGCGGTCGACGCGACCCGGACGACCGTCCAGCGGATCCTCGCGGGGTTCCGCGAGCGCGACTGGGTGGTGAAACGCGACGCCGCCTACCGGGTGACGCTGACCGGAGCGCGCGTCCACGACGCCTACGAGGCGCTGCTGACGGAGGTCGAGCGCGGGGAGCGCTACGGGCGGTTCGCCGCGACGGTCGAGCGCGTCGGGGTGGAGTTCCCCCCGGCCGGAATCCCGGACAGCGACCTCACCGTCGCGTCCGATCAGAACCCGCTGGCGGCGGTCGACCGGCTCACGGAACTGCTCCGCGAGAGCCACGACGCCGACATCCGGGCGGTCTCGCCGGTCGTCATCCAGCAGTTCAACGACGCCGCCGCCGCGGCGCTGGACGACGGCGCGAGCGTCGAACTGATCATCGACCGCGACGTGGTCGACGCCTCCGTCGCGGAGTTCGGGCCGGCGACCGACCGCGCGCTGGACGACGACGACGCGGAGGTGTACGTGAGCGCGGACCCGATCGAGTACGGGCTCTTCCGGTGCGACGAGGTCGCCTGCGTGACCGCGTACGACGACCGGAACAACCCGCGGAGCGTGCTCGAATCGACGGACAGGACCGTCGTCGAGTGGGTCGACGACGCGTTCGAGTCGCTCAGAGACGACGCGACGCGTCTCTCCTCGGTGGTCGAGCGCGCCTGAGAAGGGCGAGTCGACCGCTACGCGTCGTCGCTCGCGGTCCCGTCGTCCGTCGCCTCGCCGGTCGCGTCATCGTCCGGGTCGAAGTTCGCGGGGACGACCGTCGGATGGTCGATGGCGACGGAGGGCGTGGTTGCGCTCATGGGTGTATCAGCCGGTAGACGGCCGACACCCTAAAAATTACCCATAGGCATAACGCATCCGGGCGCTGCCCGGTGATGCGTTTCGGTTATACAGGAGTCAGGCGACCTGCTCGTCGTACAGGTCCTGCGCGTGTTCGATCGCGTCTTTCGCGGCCTGTTTGTCCTCCCACCCAAGCGTTTCGACCTCCTTGCCCGCTTCGAGGTTCTTGTAGGTCGCGAAGAACTCGTCAATCTCGTCGAGGGTCTGCTGGGGGATGTCGTCGAGGTCCTCGATGTGGTCGAACCGGGGGTCCTCCGTCGGCACCGCGATCACCTTGTCGTCCTGCTCGCCGTCGTCGTCCATCTTCATCAGCGCGACGGGGCGGGCCTCGATCACGCAGCCGGGGAACGTCTGGTCCTCGACGAGCACCATCACGTCGAACGGGTCCTCGTCGTCGTAGTACGACTGCGGGATGAAGCCGTAGTCGTACGGGTAGTGGACGTTCGAGTGGAGGACGCGGTCGAGGACGACGCCGGGAACGTCCTTGTCGTACTCGTACTTGTTCCGCTCGCCCTTGAGACACTCCACCACGGCGTAGATCTCGTCCGGCGCGTTCGGTCCCGTCTCGAGATCTTCCCAGAGGTTGACCATGTGTCCGTTGATGCGTCGATGCCGGCCAAAGTCCTTTCGGGATCCGTCGGTTCGGCGCGGTCCGCGTCGCGCCCCGCGAGGCGATCTCGGCCGATCGAACGGCCCCGAACGAACGACCGAACGCCCTCGAACGACCGATCGATCGGTTTCGATCGCGAGTCGGATCGGGAATCGTACCGACGGATCGTCGGCGTATCGAGGCGTGACGGAACCGATCGGTCGAAACGCGTTCGCGGCGCGGATCGCGCGCTCGCCCGCCCCGCAACCGTGAAAACGCGGAATTCGGACGAGCGTCCGGGTTGAGGCATCGCAACGGTCGTGAATGTTGAGAAAGACTATAAGTTCGGGTTCCCTTCTAGTAAGCATGTCAGAGGCACAAGCAGTCACTGATGAATCGACGGCGGCGAGCGACCTCACGGCGTTCCAGCAGAACATCCTCACCATCCTGGCCGAGGAACCGATGTACGGGCTCGCCATCAAGCGGGAGCTTGAGGCGTACTACGACTCCGAAGTGAACCACGGCCGCCTGTACCCGAACCTCGACGACCTCGTCGAGCTCGGGCTCGTCGAGAAGAGCGAACTCGACAAGCGGACGAACCAGTACGAGCTCACCGACGCCGGCCATGACGTCGTTCTCGGCCAGATCGAGTGGGTCCTCGACCGCTTCGTCACCGACGAGGAGCGGGCCGACGAGGTCAGCGCGCTCCTCGAGTAGACGGACGGGGCGCGCCCGCGCGGCCGGACGCATCGATCGGCGACCGACCTTTTGGCACACGGCGCGGCGAAAGCCGCGTTTTCCCACCCACCGAGCGGCCGCTACGCCGAGTCGTCGGTCGCGGGACCGTCGCCGGCGGAAGCGTCGTCGTCGGAATCCGCGGCCGCGGGGGCGTCGGAGGCGGGATCGGCGTCGACGGCGGGACCGTCGACGTCGGCCGCGATCGATTCGATGACCGACAGCGACTCGTCGACGACGGCGAGCTGTTCGTCGGTCGGCCAGCCGTTCCGGACGAGGTACTCCTCGCGGAACTCGGCGCGGGTCTCCGGGGTCGTGTCGTCGACCGGGCGGACGTAGTGGTTGCTCATGAACGCCGCGAACGTCTCCGCGGTCCGGGCGTGGACCTCGGCCTCCCGTTCGGCGACTTCCTCGGCGACCGCCTCGTTGTACGCCGCCACCTCGCGGTAGCGGTCGGCGTCGCCGGGGCCGGACAGCGACACCTCGACCGCGCGGTCGGTGTCCTCGACGCGGTCGAGCTGGACCGTCCCGTCGTCCATCCACTCGTCGGGGTACAACACGAGCGCGTCGTCCTCGTCGCGGACGCGCGCCGTGTAGCCGTACTCGGCCGCGAGGGCGTCCCGCCGCTCTCGGTACTGTTCTGCCGCCTGCTCGATCTCCGGCGTGGGTTCCGCGGACTCGGCCTCGCGGGCGAGCCGGGTGAGCCGCTCCGCCTCGTCGACCGCCTCGACCGGCACGTCCGGGACGCGCTCGTCGTCCGGGTCGGGGGCGGTCGCGCCCTCGGCGTCGGGCTCGTCCGGCTCCCCGTCGTCGTCCGCTGCCACCATCTCCCGCGCCCGTTCCTTCGCCCACTCCGGCGGTTCGTCGTCAGTTCGCGTCATCGAGTGCCTCGTTCGCCAGATCGTCGGCGCGTTCGTTTATCTCCCGCGGTACGTGGGCGATCGACCACCGGTCGAACCGCTCCAACAGCTCCCGGGCGCGGACCCGTCGCTCGCGGAGTTCGGGGTCGTTGGCGTTCCACTCGCCGCGGACCTGCTTGACGATGAGTTCGGAGTCGCCGCGGACGTCGACCGCGTCGAAGCCGTACTCGTCGGCCGCCTCCAGCGCGCGGACCAGCGCGGCGTACTCGGCCTGGTTGTTCGTCGCGCGCCCGATGCGCTCGCCGCCCTCCGCGACGACCCCGTCGGACGTGACCAGACACCAACCGACCGAGGCGGGCCCCGGGTTCCCCCGCGAGGCCCCGTCGAAGTAGACGTGCGCGCGGCCGCCGCCGTCGGACAGCAGGGCGGTGAGCCGCGTCGGATCGCTCCCCTGAACGACGACCTTGTCGTCGTAGGCGACCGCGACGGCCCCCTCGCGCTCGGCGCGCCACCGCTCGTGGGGGGTGTTCCCCTCGTCGACGCTGACGCCCGCGTCCGCGAGTCGCTCGCGCGCGGCGGTCGGATCGCAGTCGATCGTCGGCATTCGTCCGGGTTCCGCGCCCGGCGGACAAAGGGCTGTCCGTCCGCCGGCGGAGGGTATCTATCCCAGCGAGACGGAAGCCGCCGACCGCGGTACCACCCGCTGGCCTCGACACCCTCGGCGCGGTGACCACGGAGGGAAGTCCTCCCGGGGTCCCAGGTGGTCCGTTGCCCGTGCTGCCGGCACACCTCGATCCGCGACGGGAGCCGTTTCGGCTTACTCCACGATAATCGCGCCGCGGTGACCGATCGCCCGGTGAGGTCGGCAGGCGTACCGGAAGACGCCGGGCTCGTTGAACGTGTGCTCGAAGTGGACGCCGGGCTCCGCGTCGATCGTCTCGCCGCCGATGTCGGCGTCCTCGAAGGCGACGTCGTGTGCGCCGCCGCTGCCGGTCCACGACCAGCGGACCGTCGTTTCGGTCGAGACCTTCACCGCGTGCGGGTCGAACGCGAGGTTCCCGCCGTTGCCTTCCGCCCCGGTCGTGATCTCGACGAGCCTCTCGTCCGTCCGATCCGTGACGCTCCCGTCGTACCCGTTCGTATCGACCAACCACTCGTCGACGGCGGGATACCCGCTCGACGGCGCGGATTCAACCACGACGACGCCCTTCATTCCCGCGTCCGCCTGCGGTTCGCTGACGTACCGATACACCCCCTCCGACTCGAAGGTGTACTCGAACGTCGTCTCTGTCTCCCCGTCGGGTCCGCCGCTGTCGAACGTCCCGTCCGTGGCCACGACGTTGTATTCGTCGTCGCTTCCGGTCCACTCCCACGTCACCGTCGTACCGGGCGCGACCTTGATCGCGGGCGGCGAGAACGATTTCGAGTTCGATACGTCGAGATACACCGTCGGCGGATCGTCGAACCGGAAGTCGCGGATCTGTGGTGTTCGCGGGTCGTTGGCCGTCGCAAGCCAGTTCTCCAACGAGTCGTTTCCGTGCTCGCTCGTCGTGCGTTCCGTCTCGGCGTTCGCCGCGTGTCGGTTCCCGAGAGCGACCAGCGAACCGAGGCCGACGACGGTGCTCGCTCCGAGGAACGCTCGGCGGTTGGTGGAGGGCATATCCACTTCGAAGTTCGCTCGTGAACATACAAACGTGGGAGTCGGTTCCAAGATGTTTAGAATCGTGAGGGAATCCGGGGTAGCTCGACCGAGATCGACGCTCACCACCGGCGGACTAAAAAAAGCCGAATATGTGGGGCACAGGGGACAGGGGCGGCGCGTCCTTCGATCGAGACGTAGTGACCACGTCGAACGCCGATCCGATCCGAGAAAGCGCCGCGTCGACCGGCGAGCGGGCCGAGTCGGGCCTGCTTTCCGACCTCGACGCCGTCAGAGAGCGATGCGGCACCGTCACCGTCTCCTGTAGCTACCGGTGCGCGACCGGGACGGCGTTCGGCGGCGAGTGGCGCGGCGTCCCGGTGGGGCCGCTCCTCGACGCCGCGCCAGCGGACACGACCCACCTCCGCGCCGAGTCGGCTGACGGGTACTGGGCGCACGTCGCGGTGCGGAACGCGCTCGACGCCGTCGTCGCGACGGAGCGCCTCGACGGGACGGGGGACGGCCTTCCGCGCCTTGTCGGCCCCGGGTTCGACAGTTCGCGGACGGTACGAGACCTCGCCGCGCTCGTCCCCGTCGCGCTCCCGCCGGGCACCGATCCGGAGACGGCCGCGCTCCGCGACGACCCGTCGGAGGCGGACGCCGCCGGACGCGACGGCGGCGGGCCGACGGAGTCCGCGGGAAACGACGCGTGAACGCCGCGGAACGGCGAACGAATCACACCCGACCTAGAAGCCCCGCGGCTCGCGACCGATCCGACACGGGCGACTCGCCGTCGAGCTGACTGCGGCGACGTGGTGTGCTATACACTCGCATAGTAACGAACTTTTAAGTTAAACGGTTTCGATAGCATATAAATGCGATGACACGGCCCACCCGGCAACGGGATCACGACCGGCAGCGCGTGGGGGACGAGGACGCCGAAGAAGCGGAGACCGACGTCGCGGACATCGAGGACGTCGACGAACTGGATCCCGAGGACTTCGATCCGGAGGATCTCACCCGGACGGCCGACGGGGAGCTGATACACGAGGAGACCGGGCTCGTCATCGAGGACGAGCAGATCGATCCCGGCCCGGAGTGGCGCGCGTTCAACCACAACGAGCGACAGGAGAAGTCGCGCGTCGGAGCCCCGACGACGAAGACGATGCACGACAAGGGGCTGACGACGACGATCGACTGGAAGGACAAGGACGCGTACGGGCGCTCCATCTCCTCGAAGAAGCGGTCGCAGATGCACCGCCTGCGCAAGTGGCAGGAGCGGATTCGCACCAAGGACGCCGGCGAGCGAAACCTCCAGTTCGCGCTCTCGGAGATCGACCGGATGGCGAGCGCGCTCGGCGTCCCCCGGTCGGTACGCGAGGTCGCCTCGGTGATCTACCGACGGGCGTTGAACGAGGACCTCATCCGCGGGCGCTCGATCGAGGGCGTCTCGACCGCCGCCCTCTACGCCGCCTGCCGCAAGGAGGGGATCCCCCGCAGCCTCGAAGAGATCTCGGAGGTCTCGCGGGTCGACCGCAAGGAGATCGGGCGGACGTACCGGTACATCTCCCAGGAGCTCGGCTTAGAGATGCGGCCGGTCGATCCGAAGAAGTACGTCCCGCGATTTTCCTCGGAGCTGGAGCTCTCCGAGGAGGTCCAGTCGAAGGCCAACGAGATCATCGAGACGACGGCCGAACAGGGGCTGCTCTCCGGGAAGTCGCCGACCGGCTACGCCGCGGCCGCCATCTACGCGGCCTCGCTGCTCTGTAACGAGAAGAAGACCCAGCGCGAGGTCGCCGACGTGGCTCAGGTCACCGAGGTCACCATCCGCAACCGGTATCAAGAGCAGATCGAAGCGATGGGCATCCACAGTTAGGCGGCGGCCGACCCACGTTTCGCCGCGCCGGCCGCCTTCCGGCCCCGGCGCGGTCCCGCCGCTTCGCTCGCCGCCGCCCGTTCCCCGTTTTCCCCGGTCGCCAGCAACGTTCAAGCCGCCGCGCCGCCAACGCCGATCCGAATGCGGCTCGACGAGTTCATCGAGTTCGAGGCGAACGAGCGCGCCGAGCGGCGGCGACTCGCGAGCGAGAAGGACTACGGTATCCTCGATCACCTCGACTCCTTCGAGCGGCGCTTCGACGAGCACGTCTCCGACGACGCCGTCGTCGGCAGCGTCTCGCCCTCCATCTTCGTCGGCCGCGCGGACTACCCGAACGTCTCGACCGGGCTGCTCTCGCCGGTCGGCCGCGAGGAGCGCGCGGCGGCGTTCGAGACCTCCGCGGCGTGGTACGACGAGGGCGTCTCGATTTCGGACGTGTTCGACCGCCGGACGAGCCTGCTCAACTCGACTCGCGGGGTCGACGTGGCGGACGCGGGCGCGACGGGCGGCGTGACCTCGGTCGGGGGCGGTGGCGGGCCGGCCGAGAGCGTCCACGACGCGTGGAACGGCTGGCTCGGCGTTCAACGCGAGGTCGCGATCGCGGACCGCCCGGTCGACGTGGAGATCGGACTCGACGGCCGCCCCGACCTCGACTTCGAGGTCGGGACGGAGGACATCAAGACGCCGACCGGCCCGCGCGCCGCGGCCCGGACGGCCGACCTCGGCGAGAACCCGCACGTCCCCCGGCCGGTGAAGAAGACATTGGAGGACGACGACTGGCGCGCCGAGGGGGCGATGACGTACCTCTACCGCCGCGGGTTCGACGTGTACGAGATCAACACGATCCTCTCGGCGGGCGCGCTCGGGCGCGGCGAGAACCGGCGGCTCGTCCCGACGCGCTGGTCGATCACGGCCGTCGACGACACGGTCGGGCAGTTCCTCCGCGGGTCGATCCGCGACAATCCGACCGTCGACGGGATCGAGGTCCACCGCAACGAGTACCTCGGCAACGCGTTCTGGGTGATCTTGGTTCCGGGGCAGTGGGAGTACGAGCTCGTCGAGATGAAATCGCCCGGCTCCATCTGGAACCCCGACCCGGAGGCCGGGGTGTACCTCGCAGCCGCGAGCGAGGGGCGCGAGGGGCGCACCGACTACGTCGAGGAGACCGCGGGCGCGTACTACGCCGCCCGCCTCGGCGTGTTGGAACACCTCGACGACCGGGGGCGACAGGCGAAGGCGCTCGTCTTACGCCACGTCTCCGACGACTACTGGGGCCCGGTCGGCGTCTGGCAGGTCCGCGAGGCCGTCAGGAACGCCTTCGAGGGCGAACTCGGCACCGCGGAGACGTTCGGCGAGGCGGTCCGCGGCGTCGCCGACCACCTCCCCGTGTCGCTGGCGCGGCTCCGACGGAAGTCGACGCTGGCGGCCGGGCTTCAGGCGAACCTCGGAGACTTCGTCGACGCTGGGTGAGCCGGGCGGCTCGCCGGCCGGCAGAGGGCGTTTTTCGAATCCCAGACGGTCGGTCGCGGTTGGCGAGTTCCACGACGGCAAGCAAGCTGTCCAGGCCGAAGGAGTGGTCCCGCTCGTCGACGGTGACGGCGACGCCGCGTTCGCGGTGAAGGCCAGTAGCGTCACGGACATCCCCGGAGTCGACACGCTCTCCCGCGCCGGCACCGGCGAGGCCCCTCAGAAGGCGGCGGGGTCCGACGACATCCCGACCGGCGTCTCGCCGTCGACAGTCGCGTCGAGGTCGAGCCGCGCGAGCGTCTCGGGGGTGGGGAGTCCGTCGCGGTCCCAGCCGCGCGCGGCGTAGTAGGCGTCGAGGAGGCGTTCGAAGGCCTCGCGGTCGAGCCCGTCGGTCGCCTCGGAGCCGCCGGGGACCGGGTCGGTCAGCGTCGGGGGGAGTTCGTCGTCCCCGCGGTCGAACCCCTCGCGGGCGTTGAACAGCCGCACGAGGGTCCAGATCCGCTCGCCGGCCAGCCGGAGCGACTCGGCGTCGTGGTCGCGGCCGAGCGCGGCGAACCACTCGGCCCCGAACTCGTCCCACAGCGGCTCGCCGGCGAAGTCGTCGGCGACGAAGCTCCACAGCGCCGACCGGGTGTTCTGCGCGGTCACGACCGCGGCGACCCGCTCGCGCGTCGACGCCTCCTCGGCGACGGCCTCCCACTCGATGGGCCGGGCGCGACGGTGACAGCCGCCGCGGTCGCTCGTCGCGTACGCCAGCGCCATCCCGACGGCCGCGCGCGGGTCGTACGCCGGCAGCTCCATCGACTTGACCGTCGGGATGGCGTCGTCGGTGCCGTACGCGTCGGCGGCGGCGTCGACGCCGTCGGCGAGCGCGTCGGTGACCCCCGGCTCGCAGGGGCCGTCCGCGCCGGTCGCGATCGCCTCGATGAGCGCGCGGGCCCCGTCGGGGTCGCCGAACGACACGTCGCAGTCGACGCGGCCGGCCTCGGCCGCCCGGACCGCCCACGCGACGGCGTTGCCGGCCGAGATGACGTCGACGCCGAGGCGGTCGCAGCGCTCGCCCAGCGCCGCGACGGCGTCGAACGACTCCACGCCGAGCCCGGCACCGAGGGTCATCGGGGTCGCGCCGCGGGGGACGGACCGGCCCTCGTCGGTCTCGACCTCGAAGCCGCCGGGCACCGCGCTGTCGGGGCGTTCCCGGCCGACCGCGGCGTCCGCGGCCGCCTCGATGCCGATGTCGTCGGCGGCCGCGAAGCGGTCGCGCTGCCACCCCTCGGTGGCGAGCGCGCCGACCTCGTTGGCGAAGTCGACGCTCTCTAACGTCTCGCCGGCCGCCTGCCAGCGGCCCGTGTCGCCCTCGGCGTACGCGCGCTCGACGCGCTCGCGGAGCGGGACCAGTTCGGGCGGCACCGCGGGCGGGTCGTCGCGGGCCACGACGGCCTTGAGCCGCTTCGACCCCATGACCGCGCCGGCCCCGCCCCGGCCGGCGTGGTGGTCGCCCGCGTCCGAGGCGATCGTCGCGTAGGCCACGCCGCGCTCGCCCGCCGGCCCGATACAGGCGACGCCGGCGTCCGGGTGGACGCCGTCGGTCTCGACCGTGTCCGCGCCCCACGCCTCGGCCGGCTCGACGCGGGCGTCGCCGCCCTCGACGACGATCCGGACCGGCCGGTCGGCGGCCCCGGTCACGAGCAGGGCGAGGCAGTCGTCGAGCGAGCCGGCCAGCCGGCCGGCGAAGTCGTCGCCGGCGTACGAGTCGAGGAAGCCGCCGGTCAGCGGCGACTTCGTCACGGCAGCGTATCTGGTCTCGCCGGGGAGGTACCCCGAGAGCGGGCCGACGCAGAAGGCCAGCAGGTTCCCGGGGCCCAAGGGGTCGGTGCCGGGGTCGAGCTCGTCGTAGAGGTAGCGGGCACCGATCCCCTTCCCGCCGAGGAACCGGCGACGCCACGCCGCCGGGACGGGCTCTCGCTCGACGGTCTCCGAGGAGAGGTCGACCCGTAAGGCGTGGTCTCGGTCGGCCATCTCTTCGGCGGTTCGACGCCGGTACGCAAAAGCGTGGCGACGAGGGAGACCGGCGCTCAGTCCTCGGCCCAGTAGTACAGCTCCTCGCGGGGCGCGTCGCAGCTCGGGCAGTTCTCGGGGAGCTCGTCACCGATCTCGCCCATCTCGCCGCACTCCCAGCAGCGCCACATCACGTAGGCGGTGCCGAACACGTCGCGGGCGTCGGTGAGCGCCAGCGGGTCCGTGCCCGTCGGCGCGGAGACGTAGAAGCCGGCGTCGTCGACCCCGCGGACCGTCCCCAGCTCATCGCCCGACTCGTCGTACACCGTCTGTCCGATGCTCACGTCGGCGAATTCGGGTTCTTCGGAGGCCATACGCGCGGATACGCCCCGCGCCGTGTTAAATCATGATCTTCGTTGACAGGAAACACTCCAACGTCGCGGTGGCGCGTGCCCGCGAGCGGTCGCCCTCGGCGACCGCGAGACGGCACGCGCGAGGGAGTCGGTCGCCGAGCGGAGCGACGGCGACCGACGAGGCTGGGGAGGCGTGAGGTGCTGTGCGGTCGCGGTCGGGCGGGACTCGAAGGGGCAGTCGCGAGGCGGGCGCAAGCGACGCAAGCACTGGAAGGAGCGAACGGAGTGAGCGACTGAAGCGCGCAGCGAGCGTGCGCCCGCCTCGCGACTGGGGCTTCGGCGGTCTCGGTCGTGACGAGAACAAGTTCGTATAGCCGAGCGACTGGGGCTTCGGCGGTCTCGGTCGTGACGAGAACAAGTTCGTATAGCCGAGCGACTGGGGAGTTAGCGCGTCACAACGGCGAAAAGCCGGAAGTCACCTCGTCAAGCGACCGGCGTGCGCTCGACGACGGTGCCGTCGACGGTCGGGTACTGCTCGACGATCTCGCCGCGGTCGAGGTCCCCGTCCTCAACCATCTCTTCGAGGAGCCACCACGCCACCTCGACGTGCTCCGACTTGACGGTGTAGAACTCCTCCGGGACGCCGAGCGCCTCGAACCGGTCGGCGTCGGCGAACGCCTTCCCGTAGACCAAGGTGCCGTCGTCGGTCACCTCGTCGAACTCGCGGCGGATGTTCTTCGCCATCCGCTTCAGGCGGTTCCGGTGCTGGGCGGCGTCTTTGAACACCGAGGTACAGAAGTACACCTTCTCGTGGCTCGCCATCTCTTCGAGGATGGCGTCGTCCTTCGACCCCTCGACGGCGGACATGTGGTCCTCCTGCAGCTCGAAGCCCTCCTCTTGCATCCGGCGGTAGTTGCCGTCGGACATCTCGAACTCGTTGATGTTACAGAACTCGGCCGCACCCTCGTCTAAGAACTCCAGGAACTCCGGCTCCGCGCGGATGCCGGGGATCTCGAAGGCGGGCGTGAGCCCCTCCTCGCGGGCGATGTGGAGGATCTCCTCCCACTCGGTGCCGTGCATGTCGCCCCACATCTCCAGCGGCGGGTGGAAGCGGATCTCGTCGAGCCCCGCCTCAGAGAGGCGGCGCATGTTCTTGCGGCCGCCCGTGATCCCGGTGTAGAGGTGGGTGTGGTGGTCCTCGCCGAACTCGTCTTTCAGCAGTTCGAGGTAGCGGGTCGTCTTCGCCATCGCCTCCTGCGGCTCGCCGCCGGTGATCGACGTGCCGAGCGCGCTCATGCGCTTGGCCTCCTCGATCACGTCCGCGTCGGACTCCACCTTCCGCTCGTTGGCGTACACGTCGGTGACGTTCTTCCGGTTCTCTCCGAGGGGGCAGTAGAAGCAGTCCCGCTGGTCGCAGTAGCCGTAGACGAAAAGCACCATCTTCCCGCCCTTGGCGCACTGTTCACAGCCCTTGGAGATCATCTACCCGTCTCTATCGGCCGCGGCCTCAAAAAGCGTCCGAACCGCGCGTTCGCGGGAGAGCCGTTGTCACGGGACCGCGATCGCTGGCGCCCCGGGAGGGCCCTCCGGCGCGCGGAGGAGTCACCGGAACACAAAGTATGTACCCCCGCCGCCGGGGGTAGTGTTCAGATAAGCTGATTCCATGCGAAGGCAAAGGATCTGAGCCACTCGTTTGCTGTTTCTGCTTCGGCGTTGCTGAAACAGTTTGAGAAACTGGTAGTTCTGCGTTTTACCTCACGAAAGACACGTTCGACGCTGTTCCGATTTCCATGTCGTTCGTATCTGAAATCGAGGCCGTGTTTACGACAGGCTCGCTGAAGTGGAGCCGCACCATCAACGAGAAAGATCGCGTCATCTACGTCGTGTTTTTCGCGGAGTTCCGCGAAAAACCGATCTGCGATCGCGTTATTTCTCGTCGGTTCAAGCCGTGTGTGTAGCAGATCATTTGATTCGGGATCGACAGCAGCGTACAGCCAATATTGCTCAGTATCGAGTTGAATCACGGTCTCATCAACCGCGACGTGATTTGGGTTCCGATCCGATTCCGGCTGTAGGTCGGCTTTGTGAACCCAGTTATGAACGGTCGATCGAACTCGATCAACACCGAATACCTCAAGAAACGAAACAGTATTCGAAAGCGATAGTCCAGACAAATGGAGCTGAATACTGAGCTTCATCAACAGCTTCGGTGTTGCTTCTCGCTCCACAAACTCTAAGTTGATCTCGTCTAAACAGCCGCTGAGGCGGTCGTTTTCTGGCATAGAACACTTTGAAAACGCACCGCCTCACTTTCAAACCTTATCTGAACACCGTCCCGCCGGGACGTGAAGGCATGAAATCCGGTGAGACGCTCGATTCCGACGACGAGACCCACTCGACGACCGACGCGACCACCCGTCGGGGCGCGCTCGGGCTGGCGGGCGCTGTCGGCCTCGCGAGCCTCGCCGGCTGCACCGCGCTCGACGTGGCGACCGGCGGCGAGCCCGCGGAGTTCGCCGCCGGGACGGCGACGGTCGCTGACGCGACCCTCTCCGACACGGGGTACGAGCTCAACGACGTGAGCGAGGAGACCCTCTCTCGGGAGGTCGAGGCCGGCGGTCAGACCCGCGAGGTCCGGGTGACGAACGCGGTCGCCGAGTACGACAAGGCCGTCGAGCTGTTCGGCGAGCGCTATCAGGCCGCCGTCTTCGCCGCGGTGGCGACGCCCCGGATCGAGGTGCTCGGGCAGGCGCTCAACCCCATCGCCGAACTCAGCACGCGGGAGCGGGCGGATCTCATCCTGAGCCGCTTCGAGAACGTCGGCGACCTCGAACGCGGGACGGAGTACACGACGACGGTCCTCGAAAGCGACGCCGACGTCGTCGTGTACACGGCGCAAGGCGAGATCGAGGGCACCGGCGCGAGCACCGAGTTGGAGCTCCACATCGGCGAGCCGGTCTCGGTCGAGGACGACTTCGTCCTCCCGGTCGCGGCGTACCCGGCCGCGTTCAGCGACGGCGAGAACGTCCGGCTGATGATGAACGGGCTCGAACACGAGCCGAACGAGGAGAACTGACGCGACACGGCTGCGCCGCGACGGGACAACCGCGACGACGGCGAGGGCGGCGGGTTCGCGGCCGCGCGGCGCGAGCCGAAAACATATGCCGACCCCTCGCGTAGCCCGGGACGATGCTGCTCGTCCTCTGCGTCGACCTCGACGACGACCTCGGCCGCAAGACGGGGATCCCCACCCCCGTCATCGGCGACGAGGACGTCACCGAGGCCGCGGTCGCGCTCGCGACCGCCGACCCCGAAGACTCCGACGTCAACGTCCTCTTTCAGGGGGTCAACGTCCACGACGAGCTGGCCGCCGAGGGCGAGGCCGTCGAGGTGGCGGCCGTCACCGGGGTCGACGGCCCCGACGTGAAGGCGAACCGCGCCGTGGCTCAGGAGGTCGACCGCGTCCTCGCGGAGCTGTCGACCGGCGAGGAGGTCTCCGCGGTCGTGATCACCGACGGCGCGCAAGACGAGTCCGTCCTCCCCGTGATCCGGTCGCGGATGCCGATCGACGGGATGCGTCGGGTCGTCGTCCGACAGGCGCAGGACCTCGAATCGCTCTACTACACGATCAAACAGGTGCTGGCCGACCCGGAGACCCGGGGGACGATCCTCATCCCGCTCGGCGTCCTCCTGCTCATCTACCCGCTCGTCGTCGTCGCGAACCTCTTCGACGTCGCCGGCGCGGCGGTGCTCGGAATCCTCTCCGGCGCGGTCGGGCTCTACTCGCTGTTCCGCGGGCTGGGCCTCGAAGAGACCGTCGACGGCGCGGCCGAGAGCGTCCGGAACGTCCTCTACACCGGCCGCGTCACCCTCGTCACGTACGTCGTCGCGCTCGCGCTGATCGTCGTCGGCGGCGTTCAGGGGGTCGACACCGTCGACGCCGTCCGCGGCGTTCAGGGCGGGTCGCTCGCCGCCGGCACCGCCCTCGCGGCGTTCGTCCACGGGTTCGTCCAGTGGCTCGGCGTCGCCGGCGTCACCTCCAGTCTCGGCCAGATAACCGACGAGTACCTCGCCGGGCGGTTCCGGTGGCGCTACCTCAACGCGCCGTTCTACGTCGTGTCCATCGCGGTCGTGCTGTTCGCAGTCTCCGGGTTCTTCCTCCCGGACGCGCCGGGCGTGACGGCGCTCGGCCTCTCGGAGCTGGCGATGGCGCTCGCGGCGGGGACGCTCATCGGCGTGTTGAGCACGCTCGCGTTCGCGGTCGCGGAGTCGCAGCTCCCCTCGGCGGACCCGGTGTGAGAAGGTTCGTTCGCGGGGCGGAGAGAAGGTGACCGGTCAGCGCGGGGTCCAGGAGTCGCAGGCTTCCATGTCGTCCATGAGCTCGTCGTAGTGCGCGCAGTAGGGGCGCATGCCGTCGTCGGTGCGGACGTAGTCGAACTTCGCGCAGTTGCCGCAGTAGGCGTCGCCCGGTCCGTCGCGCGCGGCGGGGGAGCCGGGCGAGGGGGCGGCGTCGGGCGCGGCCGGCGACGACGGGGCGTCGGTCGGGCCGGCGTCGTCGAGCGGCGAGGTGATGTCGGCCTCCGCGCTGCCGCCGTCGCTCACGCCGGGCGACCCGGGACCGGAGCGGCCGTCGACCCCCGACCGGCCGTTCGTTCCGGAGCGGTCAGTCGCGCCGGACTGTCCCGTTCCGGTGGTCGCCGCCTCGGGGTCGCTCGGCGCTCCGGGGGAGCGGTCGGACGGAGATGCGGGCGACCCCCGAGAGGAGGCGTCAGCCGAGTCGGCCGGGCGGTTCGTCTGGGTCTCGACGTCGCCGTCCGGGGTCCCGCCGAGGAGGCCGACGCCGCCGCGGCTCCCGAGCTGGTCGCGGGGCACCTCGACGACCCTGGTCTCTCCCTTGTGGGTCACCTCCATCGTGACGGTACCGCCGGGGTCGTTGCGGGTCTTGAAGTTCGCGACGCCGACGAACACGCTCCACAGCGTCGTCGCCGCGCCGAGGAAGTAGACGCCCGCGGTCGGCAGCGTGAGGTCTGTCAGCTCCGGGCGCGGCCCGCCGACCCACTGCTGGGGGTACGCGTGCGCGAACAGCGCCACGCCGAGACACATGACGGCCGCGCCGACGACCGCCGCGGCGTAGGTGTTGCGGTCGGCCGGTAAGACGGCCATCACGCCGAGCAGCACAAGCGGGACGCCGACGCCGCCGAGGACGCCGCCGAGCTGCCGGGCGTCCCCCGCGGAGTACCCCGCCGGCACCGTCACCTCCGCCGCGACGAGGATCCCCGCCACGACGAGCAGCGCGCCCGCGACGAACGAACCCACACCGAGATAGAGCCGACGCGGGTCGACCCCGGAGCGCCCCCGTCCGCCGTACGCCTCCGAGAGACTGGTCATGGGCGGGGTACGTCGTCCACCGTGAAAACAGTACGTCAGACGATCACGGACCCGAGCGAGCCGGGCGGCGACGCGGGCCGGCTCAGACGAGCGCGTCCACGTCGACGTGGTCGCCGAGCAGTTCGGCCATCCGGTCGACGGTGCGGACGTCGCGCGTGCGGCCGCCGCGGACGACCGCCTCGGCGCGGTCGATGGCCGTGACCGTGTCGGTGTTCACCGCCAGCACGGGCTTGCCGGCGTCCGCGGCCTTGCCCAGCACCGCGCCGGAGGGGCGGTGGCCCCCGGTGAGGACGAGACAGGCGACGCCCGAGGCGTCGAGCGCGGCGGTCTGTACGTCCGCGCGGTCGCCGCCCGTGATGACGGCGGCGTCGCGGGCGCGCCGGAAGTACCGCAGCGCTTCGTCGCCGCCCATCGCGCCGACGAGGAAGCGCTCGACGAACGCGTCGGTGGGCGCGTCCGTGAGCAGTTCGGCACCCAGCTCGTCGGTGAGCTCGCCGACCGTGACGCCCGCGAGCTCCTTCTCGTACGGGAGCGCGCCGAACACCGTGATCCCCTTCGATTCGAGGAACGGGATGCCGTCCTGGTCGAGCGACTCGAAGGCGTCGTCGGACACCTTGTTGAACACGACGCCGGCGAGGCGGTCGCCGAACGCGTCGGCGGCCGCCAGCACCTCGTCCAAGTCGTTCGGCGAGCCGTACTCGGCGACGAGGACGACCCGCGCGTCGAGCAGCTCCGCCACGTCCACGTCGGTGAGGTCGACGACGCCGCCGGTGGTCCAGCTGCCGCCGCCCTCGACGAACACCTGGTCGTGGTCGGCGGCGATGCCCTCGTACTCCTCGCGGATCCGGTCGCGCAGGGCGTCGGGGTCCTCGGTGCCGCGGACCGCGCCCTCGACGAACGTCGGCGAGTAGACGACCGGTTCCATCTGGTGCATCTCGGCGTCTAAGCCGAGCACCTCGCGGGCGAGCATCGGGTCCTGGTCGAGCGTCTTGCCGACGTTCGACTGGAGCCGGGTGCCCTTCGGTTTCATGTAGCCGACGCTGCGGTCGCCCTCCGCGGCGAGCCGCGCTAAGGCGACGGTGATCGCTGTCTTTCCGGCGCTGTCTCCGGTCGCGGTGACGAGTGTGGTGGGTGTGTCAGTCATTGGTGGGTTCCTCCGCGTCGATCGGGGTCGGGTCGGTCTCCGGGTCGGCCGTCGCCGAGTCGAGTTCCTCCGGGTCGACGGTGAGTCTCACGTCGACGGCGGCGGCGTTCGTGCCGCCGTCGTCGTCGGGCAGTGCGACGAGGGGGTTGATGTCGAGTTCGAGGATGGCCGGGAAGTCGGTGACCAGCTGCGAGAGCCGGCCGATCGTCTCGATCACGGCGTCGACGTCGACCGGGTCGCGGCCGCGGGCACCCCGCAACAGCGGTGCCGACTGGATCTCCTCGGTCATCTCGCGGGCCTCCGGCTCGGAGACGGGCGCGACGCGGAAGGTGGTGTCCTCCATCACCTCCACGAAGATGCCGCCCAGCCCGAACATCAGCAGCGGCCCGAACTGCGGGTCGCGGTTCATGCCGACGATCGTCTCGACGCCGTCGTCGAGATCGACCATCTCCTGCACCTGCACGCCGAGGACGGTCGCGTCCGGCTGGTAGTTGCGCGCGCGGGTGATCAGGTCCTCGTAGGTGTCGGCCACGTCCTCGTCGCTCACGCCGACGGCGACGCCACCGATGTCGGACTTATGCAGGATGTCCGGCGAGACGATCTTCATCACCACGTCGCCGTCGACCGCTTCGGCTACCTCCCGGGCGCGCTCCGGCGAGTCGACGATCTCGCCGTCGGGCGTGGGGATGCCGTAGGCGTCGAGCAGTTCCATCGCCTCGACGCCCAGCCGGTTGTCGTCGCGGTCGCGCACCGTACCGAGGATCTCGCGGGCGCGCTCGCGGTCGACGTCGAACGACATCGGCTCGGCGTACTCCCGGGCTTTGATGTCGCGGTACTCGGCCAGCGTCGCGAGGCTGTCGATTGCGCGCGCGGGATCGAAGTAACAGGGGATCCCCTGCGCCTGAAGCCGCTGTTTCGGCTCGCGGGTCCGGTCGCCGCCCATCAGGCAGGCGGCGACGGGGGCGTCCATCTCGGCGCTCACGTCGGTGATCGCGTCCGCCAGCTCGTCGAAGTCGATCGTCGCCGTCGGCGCGGCCAACACGAGGGCGGCCCCGACGTTGTCGTCGGCGACGGTCGTTTCGAGCGCCTCCCGGAACCGCGCCACGTCGGCGTCGCCGATCACGTCGACCGGGTTGTGGATGTTCGCCTCCTCCGGCATCGACTCGGCGAGGGCGTCCGTCGTCTCGCGCGTGAACGACGCCATGTCGAGGTCGGCGTCGCCGACCGCGTCCGTCGCCATCACGCCCGGGCCGCCGGCGTTCGTGACGATGGCGACGCTGTCGGTGTCCGGCAGCGGCTGGCTGCCGAGGATGCCGGCGGCGTCGAACAGCTCGTCGACCGACTCCGCGCGGATGACGCCCGCCTGATCGAGGCCGGCCTCGTACGCCTTGTCGGAGCCGGCGAGCGTGCCGGTGTGCGAGGAGGCGGCCTGCGCGCCGGCGCTGGTCCGCCCCGACTTCACGGCGACGATCGGGGTGTCCTGGGTCGTCTCGCGGGCGGTCTCGATGAACTCGCGGCCGTCCTCGATCCCTTCGAGGTAGCCGATTATCACGTCGGTCTCCTCGTCCGCCCCCCAGTGGTCGACGAAGTCCGTCTCGTCTAACACCGCCTTGTTGCCGAGCGAGACGACGTCCTTGAAGCCGATCCCGTTGTCGTTGGCCCAGTCGAGGACCGCCGTGACGAACGCGCCGGACTGGCTCATGAAGGAGAGCCCGCCCGGGAGCGCGTTCTCCGGGCCGAACGTCGCGTTCATCCCGGAGGGCGTCGACATGATCCCCAGGCTGTTGGGGCCGACGAGGTTGAGGTCGTGCTCGTCGGCTAGCTCCGCGAGGCGCTGCTCCCTCGCGGCCCCGTCCTCTCCGGTCTCGCCGAACCCGGCGGTGATCACGACGACGTTCCGGACGCCGGCCTCGCCGCACGCCTCGATCGCGTCCAACACGATCGAGGGGGGGACGACGACGACGGCCACGTCGGCGTCGGCGTCGGCCACCTCGTCGACGCAGGGCGTCCCGAGCACCTCGTCGTAGTTCGGGTTGACGGGGACCGTGTCGCCGTCGAAGTCGTCGAGGAGATTCGACGTGACGGCGCGACCGACGGCACCCTCGCGGGCGGTGGCACCGACGACGGCGACCCGGTCCGGGTCGAACAGCTCGTTGAGCGTACCCATCAACGCGGAAGTACGCGAAGCGTGGGCTTAAGATCGGTGGGATGTTCTTCGAAATCGGAGTCAACGGTGAACGATCGATCGGGTTTCCGTCAGCCGTCCGTCGATCCCGGCGGGGGATCCGCGGCGGCCTCTCCGTCGGTCGCGGTCTCCGACGCCGCACCTCGATCCGGCCCCGTCTCCGACACCGCGTCCCGGTCCGCGGCGACGCCGTCGAGCCCGGCGGCCGACGCCGCGCCCCCGCCGTCGGGCTCCGCGGCCGAGCCGCCGCCGGAAACCGCCGACGGCCGGCCGTCAGCCGTCGTCGAGGCGGGGTCACGGTCGGCGTCGGGGACGCTGATCGTCACCTCGTTGCCGTCGACGCCGGTGTCGAACCGCAGGTCCCCGCCGGAGCGGTCCGCGATCCAGTAGACGAGCCACAGGCCCATCCCGTCGGTGTGTCTGAGGTCGTCCATCCTCCAGCGGTCGGTGATGGGGTCGCGCTCGGCCGGCGGGATCGGCGGGCCGTTGTCCCGAACCGCGATCTCGACGCGGTCGGCCGGGACCGTGACCTCGATCTCGACCGTCGGCGTCGCCTCCGCGTGTTCGATCGCGTTCTCGATCAGCTCCGCGATCGCGTAGTCGAGCTCGGGGTGGGTGAACGCGCGCGCGCCGTCGGGACAGGAGACGGACACCCCCACCGGCGAGTCGCCGGGGTCGCCGACCGCGTCCGCGACCGCGCTCTCGACGAGCGGCGCGACGCGGAGGGGCTGCGGCGGCTCGTGCTGGCGGAGCAGGTCGATCACGCCGCGCTGCTTCTCGGCGGTGGTGAGCAGGTCGTCGGCGACGCGGCGGACCGTCTCCGCGTGCTCGATCACGTCGGCCGCGAGCTCCGCGAAGTCGGCCTCGGAATCGACGGACTCGGAAGCCGAAGAGTCGGAGCCGTCGAGCGTCGGCGACGCCGATGACGCCGACGGCCCCGCCGCGTCGCGGACCCGGTCGGCGATCCGTTCGGCGGTCCCGTCGACGATGTTCATGTCGTTGCGGATCGTGTGTCGGAGCAGGTTGTCCATCACCGTGAGCTGGCGCTCGCGGCGGTACTCGTCGGTGACGTCGCGGGCGAACCCGGTGACCGCGACGACCTCGCCGCCCTCGGTCACGGGCCGACCGGGCACCCGGACCCAGCTCGTCGGCCCGTCGGGGGAGCCGACCCGGTAGTCGAGGTTCGTGGACTCGCCGGCGGAGAGCCGCTCCATCGCGCGTTCGACCGCGGGGCGGTCGTCGGGGTGGACCGACTCCAGGAACCGCCGCGGCCGGCGGTCGAGCGCGTCGGGGTCGATCCCGAACACCGGCTCGACCGCGCCGTTGACGAACAGCAGTTCGGTCCAGTCGGCGCTGAACATCCACAGCACGTCGGGGGAGGTCGAGGCGATGGTCTCCAAGCGCCGCCGGGACTCCACTTCGAGGGTGATGTCGCGGGAGCTGAGCGCGTAGCCGTCGATGCCGGTCTCCGCGGGCGGGAACACGAGGGTGCGGAACCACACCCAGTCGCCGTCGGCGGTCGCGTAGCGGTACTCGACCGGGGAGTCGGACCGCGTGCCGTCGGCGACGATAGACTCGAACGCGGCGCGGACGCGGTCGACGTCGTCGGGATGGACCAGGTCGAACGCGTTCCGGCCGACGAGCTCGTCGGGGTCGAACCCGAGGAGCTCTTCGGTGGCCGCGCTGAGGTACCGGAACCGACCCCGCTCGTCGATCACCGCGATCTTGTCTTGCGCGAGATCGATGAGGGTCTCTGGCTCCGGCGAGCGAGACATACGAGACAGGTCCGCAAACTGACCTAAAACCTTGACCGTTCGATTATCACGTCCGAAAAGCAGCGCCGGACGGCGCGGCTCCGCGCGTCCCGAACGGCGGTCAGTCGGCTGAGACGCCGGGCGCGTCGAGCGCGGACGCGAGGGGGTCGGCCCCGTCGCCGTCGACCGAGAGCGTCACGCCGTCGTCGCCGAGTTCGACCGCGGCGTCCGCGGCGTCGCGGACGTACTCGGCGGCGTGGTCGCCGTTCGGGTCGAACCGGACCCCCTCGGCGAGCAGCGGGGTCTCGCTCAGCAGTTCGACCTTCCGGTAGGCGGTCGAGAGCGCGATGTCGCAGGCCTCGGCGAGCTCGCTCGTCGTCCTCGGCGTCGCCGCGGCGGCGAGGATCGCCCGGCAGTCGCCGTCGGCGAGCGCCTCGAACGTCGCGTCGAGCGCCGCGTCGTCGTCGGTCGTCGTCGTCGCGTCGTTCGCTCGCGGGCTTCGCTTCATATTGATACGTAACGGCTCTGAGCCCCCGAACCGTGGCCCATCATATGCGGGGTGTTTTATACCGCGGTGCGCGCCCGTCAACGTTTTTGCCCGGGGCGGGCACGGACGAACGAGATGGGTTCGGGAATCCGGGCGGAGGTCTCGCTGCCGACCGAAGCGCCGTCGCCGTTCGACGGCGTCGTCGACGGGGCGACCCCGGTCACCGGCGTCTCGCGGTGTACGCCCGAGGACGACCGCGAGCGCGTCGTCGTGGAGTTCATCGCGGACGCCGACCTGTCGGTCCCCGAGGGGGTCGACGTCGTCTTCGATTACGGCGGCCGAGCCGCCTACCGGTTCGACGCCGCGGTCGACCCCGACTCGCCGTTCGCCGTGCTCGACCGCCACGAGACCCCCGTCTCGGAGGCGGTGGTCCGCGACGGGCGGCTCCGCGTCACCTTCCACGCGAGCGACCTGCCGACGCTGCGGTCCGTGTTGGAGGCATTCCGGGACGGCTGCCCGGACATGGAGGTGAAGCGCCTGCTCCAGTCGACGACGACCCCGACCGAGTCGGACCTGGTCACCGTCGACCGGAGCGAGCTGACCGAGCGCCAGCGCGAGGTGCTCGCGGCCGCCTACGAAGCGGGGTACTTCGACCACCCGAAGGGGGCCAACGCCGGCGAGGTGGCCGAGTCGCTGGGGATCGGCCGGTCGACGTTCACCGAACACGTCGCGGCCGCCCAGCGGAAGCTGTTCGGGGCGCTGCTCGATTGACCGCGTTCCGAATCCGCGAGAATCCGAAACCCGTTTGATGGGCGTGGGTGTCGTACCCACGAGTATGACGCCCCCACCGACGCAAACGTTCGTCTGCCCGGAGTGTCGGCGCTCGATCGAGGTGGACGACGCGATGCGGTCGACGCTGCTCGAGACGGGCTGCGTCGTCTGCGGGGCCCCGGTCACCGAGGAGGACGTCGGCGAAGCGCCGGCGATGAGCTGACCGGTCGCCCCCTCGCGCCCCACCGCGGTCGGCCCCGCAGCGCCCTCCAGCCCCGCAGCGCCCTCCGGCCCCGCAGCGACTCCCGACCCCGCACCGTCCGGTCTCGAATCGTCTCGTGCCCTTTATGCCGCCGTACGAAGAAGTTCGCGTATGGCGACGAACAGCGAGGTCGAGATGTCTCCGGCGGAGGTGGACGCGTTCCTCTCGCGCCACGAGACGGGAGTGCTCGCGCTCGCGCGCGACGACGCGCCGTACGCGATCCCGATCTCGTACGGGTACGACGCGGACGACCGCGCGCTGTTCCTCCGGCTGGTGTCGACGCCCGACAGCGAGAAGCGCGAGTTCCTCGCGTCGACGCCGCGGGCCCGCGTCGTCGTCTACGAGGACGAGGGCGACGAGTACGCGAGCGTCGTCGGCGTCGGGACGCTCGAACGGGTCGACCTCGACGAGCTCACCCCCGAGACGATCGCGCAGTACGGCGAGGCCCGACGCCCGCTCTTCGAGATCTGGGCGGATGACAAACCGGACCTAGACATCGAACTCTACCGCTTCGCGCCCGAGACGCTGACCGGACGGACCGTCGTCGTCGAACGGGACGAAGGGTAGATGGTCGGGGTAGTGACTGAGCGGGGACAGTGAGGCGACGATCGGGCCTGCGGACGTACCGATTATTTTGGAGACACAGAATAAAACAGCATGACCGATGAACTGTCGTATCCATCTCGAGAACTCGTCTGCGATCTACACGCCCAGATCGTCAGGGAAGGCGAGGTGACAGAGCCGGGAATCCGGTCGACAGATTCGATAGGGTCCGCGTTACAGTACGTTTCAGAGGGGTACTTCGGGGAGAGTCCGGAAACGATCCATCAGAAGGCGGTCCACCTGATGCGGTTGCTCGTCGCCGATCATCCGTTTGTCGACGGGAACAAGCGAACAGCGCTCCGGACGGTGGTCGTCTTTTACATGCTGAACGGGTACACGTTCGAGTACGGCGACGAGATTCGAGCGTTGCTCCACCGGTTTGCGACTGCCGAATCCGACGTCGACATCACGACGGCCGTCGTGTATTTTCGCGCGTGTGCGCGCCGCAACGGCTAAATGGGATGCAGAACGAATAACATCATATAAATGGCGTCCAGTAGCGATTCCACGACTTCGGTCGATGACGAAGTCCGCCGCCTGTACGAGCGGTATCAGTCGGCCGAGACGGACGCGGAACGCCGAGAGATCGCCTTAGAGATGGGCGAACTCGACGGCCGACGCCACGCGGCCATCTACGAACGACTCGAAACGGAGTAGCCGGGTCGAATACGGAACGACCCCGACGGGAATCCGTTCGCGCCCGCGCGAGTGGGTCGACGATCTCACCCCCGAGACGATCGCGCAGTACGGCGAGGCGCAACGCCCGCTCTTCGAGATCTGGGAAGAAGACAAGCCGGATCTGGACATCGAACTCTACCACTTCGCGCCCGAGACGCTGACCGGACGGACCGTCGTCGTCGAACGGGACGACGAGTAGCAGTCTTCGCGGTCGACCGGCGCTGTTTTTCGGGACGAGTTCGGTCGTGGCCGCTCTCAGTCGTTACGTAGACGAGCGTCTCGGAGAGCCAGTCAACGCGCACTCAGTCCGGAAACGGAGCCGACGACACCGCGAGATCGGAGCGGTGCCAAGTCGACATCCGATTCACAGTATGTCTCGGGGCGGTGTCGTCGGCAGCCTGCGGATCACCGGTCTGAGATAAGTAGCTGTTCGTTCGAGCAGTATTTCGGCCGCGAGCGCCGCCGCTGGTCGGAGCGAGCCGCGATAAAGAAGGACCGTGTGGGTCGGCCCGCGAGGGCCGATGGTTAGTGACTGCGAGTCGCGTCCGCGACAGCGGCGGTGGAACCGAAACGAAAGGCCGGCTCAGAAACCGTAGCGTTTGTGAGCCTCGCCGATGGGAACGATCTCCAGCACGCGGACTTCCGCGTCGTCCTCCAAGACCGTGTAAATCGCCGTGTAGGTCCGCGAGATGTGTATCCGATAGCGATCGCGACGACCGTCGATCGGGAGTTTCTCTTTGTCTCCGCGACCGCGTTCCGGGTACGGACTCGCCGCGAGATACTCGAGGTTCTCCGTACAGATGCGCTCGGTCTTCTCGTCGGCGACTTCAAGGAACTCCCGGGCCTCATCAGCGAGCAGGACGTCGTACTCAGACATCCGTGAGGGATGTTAACTCGTCTCGATCCGCATCCTCTAACTCCTGAAATCGCTGTTCAAGATCCTGACGCCGACGCTGTTGGGCGAGTTCGGCGAGCAGATCGTCGTACGTCTGCCCCGGTTCCTTCAGCTCGTGGAGCTCCTTCCGCGTCTCCTCGGTCACCGGAATGCGCTTGTCCGCGGACATCGGTCTGTACGGACGTATCAGGCTGATCGTCTTAACAGTTCTGGGGATCGCGATCGTCACGAGTCGACCGTCGCACCGAGACGGGACTCGGTAGCGACGAGCGCGAGCGCCGCCGCTGGTCGGAGCGAGGCGCGATAAAGAAAACCGCGTGTGGGTCGGCCCGCGAGGGCCGGTGGTTCGAAGCTACGAGTCGCGACCGTCAGGCAACGATGTTACTCGTTGCGGCGGGTCGCGAGCAGCGCAGCCGCGATGAGCGCGACGAGCGCACCGAAGCCGGGCGTTCCGTCATCTCTATAACCGTTCCGGTCAGGGCACGACGGTCGCCGCGTCGTTGCTGTCGGGGGCGACGGAAACCGAGATCACGAGCTCATCGAACCAGACGACCGGGCGCTTACGCTGGCCTTCGCGGTCGAAACGAACGATGCCGAGACGGGCAAGACGGGACAGTTCTTCGTGGACGTTTTTCACGTCGCGGTCGACGACACGGGCGGTCTCGTTGATACTGGCCGGCTCTTCCCGGCGTACGGCTTCGATGAGGTCGAGTGTGTTCGGCGTCAGCGTCCGGAGGAGCGCGTCGTAGCTCGTGAACGCGAGTCGCGGCGGCGACGCTGGATCGCCGCCGCGATCTAGCGACGCGATCCCGTCCGCGACATCGTCACGGAACTCGTCGGTTGAGCGAACGGTCACGACGAGCGTCGACGCGGCGCGGAGCTGTTCGCGTTCCATCGGGTGAAGCGGTGGCGTGTCATCGGTCATGATGGGGCGTAGTCAATCGATTTCGATCGTCGATTTCGGTATTTCACTCCAGAACCGGGTCCAGAGCGGGACGATGCCGGGAAACTCAATGCGGGTCGGCTCGGGGTCAGGTGCGACGTGGAGTTCGTGGCCTTTGGTGTCCTCGTGTGAGTTGTCATATCGCCGGATGGTCCCGTCGTCGAGCGTCTGAGGGGGATCGGGAACCGTCATTCCGTAGTGGAACTTGTACGCCCATCCGGAGGGGTACGCGTCCCGATCTGTCCGCATACAGAACACCCGGACGACCGTTCCGTCCGCGTAGGTCTGTCCCTCGCTGATACCGTCGAGGTCGTCGGCACTCGGCCCGACCATCTACGCGATGATACGCAGTCCGCCGATATCAAGGTATTGGTCTACAAGCCAATGGCTGGAGTCGGCACATCACCGTGGGCCGATACGATCTGGCCTGCTTTCCACGCATACCCTCGTAGGTCGCTGGTCGATCGTCGAGCCTCGGCCGTCGCGGTTGGCATGACGACGACCGCAAGCGCCGCCGCTGGTCGAAGCGAGGCGCGATAAAAAAAAAACCGCGTGTGGGGTCGGCCCGCGAGGGCCGATGGTTCGAAGCTACGAGTCGCGACCGTCAGGCAACGATGTTACTCGTTGCGGCGGGTCGCGAGCAGCGCAGCAGCGATGAGGGCGACGAGCGCGACGAGCGCACCGAAGCCGGGCGTTCCGTCGTCGGTGGAGTCGCCTTCGCTGTCACCTTCGCTGTCGCCTTCACTGTCACCAGAGGAGTCGCCTTCACTGTCACCAGAGGAGTCGCCTTCGCTGTCACCACTAGAGTCACCAGAGGAGTCGTCTCCGCTGGAGTCACCGCTGGCCTCGATGGTCAGCGTGCCAGTGGCCTCGTCGTCGTCGGTCGCGACGCCGTGCGTGTAATCGCCGGCTTCGAGACCGGACGTGTCGGCAGTGAACTCGACGGTGGTACTGTTACCGTCCGCGAGCGTCACTTCCTGACTGTCGAGCTCGTCGCCGTCAAGCGTGAGCGCGACATCCTGAGTGGCCTCCTGACCGCCGGTGTTCTCGATCGTCGCGGAGACGTCAACCGAGTCACCAGCCGTCGCGGTGGCTTCCTCAGGGTTCAGGTCCGAGACCTCGAAGGTCGCGGGGTCCTGCGTAGCCTCGACAAGGACAGCATCGCTGTCAGCAACGGTGGAGCTGCCGACACGGAAGTTGACGGTCGCTTCGTCGTCGACCTGACCTTCCGTCGTGTCGATGGTGGCCTCGAAGGTACCATCCTCGGCGATCTCCAGGTCATCATCCGTCAGGATGAAGCCGGGCGAAACGCCGGACGCGGAACGGAGACGGACGCTGATGTCCGTTCCGGGCGCAACGTTCGTCGTGCCCGTGACCGTCGCTTCCTCGCTCACGCCGACTTCAACGTCGCCATCAGCGTTCGTGTTATCGAAGGTCGCATCCCGGTCTTCGAGCGTGAAGCTCGCCTCGGTAGAGGCGTCAGATTCAGTGTCGTAGTACGGGAACGCATCGTCCGTGTCACCGACGTTGTACTCGCCACCAGCATTGTCGAACTCGTAGCGGTTGTCCTCGTCAGTCACGTACTCGTAGGTGACATCGAAGTCCTCACCGTCGGAGACGCTCTGAGTGAACGAGTCGTCGTTACTCGTGTCGACCACGACGAAGAACTGACCGTCACCGAAGTAGACGGTTGTCTCGGTGAAGTCGAGCTGCGCCGGTTCCTGATTCGCAGTCGCCGACGATGCTTCAACCTCGAAGTTCACGCCCTCGTAGTCGTTCGTGAGGAGCGCGTTGAAGGCGGAGCCCTCAACACCCTCGTCGAGTTCGTTGAGGTCAGCGCTGCTCTGCTGAGCCACGAACCCTTCGACACCGTCAGCTTCGACCTGAAGGACCATCCGGTCGTCCAGGGCAACGGTGTCGCTCGGGGTCACTTCTTCGAGCAGTTCGGAGACGTCGTCATCTTCGTCCGTGTCGCCGGACGGCGACGTGTGGACGGTGACACCGTCAATGGTCGGCTCGACGAGGTCGAGCGTCGCAATGTCGAGCTCGTCGTCAACGGTGAGGTCACCATCTTCGTCAACGGCGAAGACGCCGTCACCGCTAGCGACCATCTCGTATTCACCGGGCTGGGCCGGGCGGATCAGCTGGCCCTGGTCAAGCCCGTCCGAACTCGTCCGGAAGTCGTTGAGGTCACTGAAGGTGGAGGAGTCGCCATCCTCATCCTCGTAGGTGGCCCCAGACGGGGCGCGCTCGACGATGTCGTCCGCCGAGTAGTATGCGTCACTAGCCTGGTTCGTACCAAGCACACGCGTGTTAACCTCGAAGGTCACTTCGTCGTCATCGTCGTCGTCCTCAACGCGGACAACGTCGAAGAAGCCGGCGTCGGAACCGCCGATACCGATGTAGGCCTCACTCGTGTCCTCAAGGTCAACAGTAACGTTCGTCACGTCACCAGCCGCAGCAGTGGTGATGGAGTCACCGAAGCTGGCTTCGACGTCCTCTTCCTGAACGGTTACCGAAGCAGAGTCGCTTGCTTCGGTGTCGTAGACCTCCATGTCGAACTGGTAGTCACCAGAGTCGATGGAGGTGTTGCTGAAGTTTGCGATGATCTGGTCGTTGCGGTACCCCTCAACGATGATCTCGTCGTCTTCAGCGTTCTCGTCAATCTCGACATCGTTCACCGGCGAGTTATCGCCAGCGAACAGCGCTTCGAGGTCCTCGTAGTCGAGGCTGTCAGCGCTGATGATGACGTTGTAGCTGTTACGCTGCGACTCAGTGGTGATCTCAGCTGCAGTTTCGCCGGTGTCGTAGGAGTCCTCCTCCCACTCAGCGGCGAAGTTCTGAACAGTCAGCTCGAACGTGTTGTCGCGAGTCTCCGCGAGGTCGCCGCCGCGGAGGAAGTAGTCACCGCTCTCGAGATCCTCGGTGTCGAGGTCAATGAACCCGTCACCGTCGGACGTGTACTCGGATTCGAACGTGCTCGAGGAGATCTGATCCCCGTCGAACTCGTCAACCGAGCGGAGCGTGTAGTCCGTGTTCTGTTCGAGGTCAGTCGCGTTGATGTCCTGACCCTGGTAGTAGATTCCCTGAGAGTTGTCGTCAACCTGGAAGGTAACAGAGCCAGAGCCGCCGGTCGAGCCGACCTCAACAGGCACGTCGAACGTGATGTCGTTACCCTCGGAGTACGAGACAGTAACGGTGTAGTTCGTGCTCTGAGAACTCAGCGGAGCAGTAAGCTGATTGTTGAAGTTGTTGAACGTGGCCGTACTGTCAGCAGCGATAGTCTGGCCGCTGGTGTCGCTGCTGGTGGTCGAGCCGAGCGAGACCGAAACGTCAACGCCAGTCATCTGAGCGCTGTTGGGGCCATTGTTAACCTCAACAACGATGTCGCTGGCACTGACAGATTCGCCGGTGTCGAGTTCACTCGGGAGGTTGTTAGCCTGCGTGACGTCGCCCACGTTCAGCGTGAGGGCACTGGAACTGATGTCGCCCGAGCTGGTTCCGGTGACGACCTCATCGTTGCTCGAGTTGTACAGGACAACTCGGTGGTCGTAGGAACCGGGAGCGAGGTTGCCAATTGCGGAGGACGCACTACTGAACGTTACGTCCTTGGTGTCTCCTTGGGCGAGGTTAGTCCCACTAAAGTCGGCAGTATCGACGGTGGAGAACCCATCGCCAGAGTCAACTTGGAACGCGAAAGAGTCCGCGCTGGGCAGGTTGGTCGCGTTGAGATTCTCGGAATCCGTGTTTTCAACCGTAACGTCCGGCGTTACTTCTGTACCTTCTGTGATGGAGGCATCATCACTCGGCGTGTTGTAGGTAATGGTCACGTTCGTACCGTCCTGAACCGCAGCAGCGGGTGCTGCTGCAAAGCCGGCAGCGAACATGGACACTACCATAACCGCCGCGAAGAAGACCGCGTTGGCCTTCCCGCGATAGTTTGTGTCGTTTGTCATTGTTGTTGTGTTGTGTTCTGCGTCGCGACACCCTGCTTTGCCCCAATCTTGGTCGCCCGTTCGTCATCGACCAACATCGCATCGAGGGCGCGACCGGACTCGACCGGGAGTACTCGCAATCGGCGTCGCATTATCTGCGTGGGCAGGGGTACTGCGTTTCTAACATTTACTGTCGGGTATAAATGCTTTGTGTGCCCCCTCGGCGTGTGTGAACGCTACACACGCCCCGTAGCGAGCGTCAGACGGTCGTTTTCAAAGTTGAGACAAAGAGACGCGCACGGCCAGTTCACGGTTGGTCGTCGTCGTTCCGTGTGGGCCGTGCGACCGGAACATCTACATACGCGCCAAGACGAACATGAGGCAGGGTTCGGACCCTCTCAGGCGACTGGGTGCTGATTTTCAGGGTAGGGACCTGCCCAGTCGTCTGCGTTCCCCGCAGTATCGCGCCCCGAGTAGGGTCACCTACGCGTCCGTATCGTCGAACGCGGCCCCAGCTGCCTCACCCCACGAGCTGAAGCGACGCTGGTAGGTCGCGAGTCCGTACTCGCCCTCGCGAGCGACGTTCGGCGCGGCTACAGACTCGGATCGAACGCGGTCGGCCGCTGGGACCGGCGTGCGGTTGGCGTCCGTCTGAGCGACTGTGTTCGCCAAGTCTCCTCGCGTGCGTACGCGAGGACGGGCGCGATAGTGCCCTCGCGGGCGACCGGGGGCGGGAGGGGATCGCCAGGTCGTCTGCGGCCGGTTTTCGAGGTGATCGTCGCGCTCGGGAGCTGCGCGAGTACGCCGGTTCCGGATCGCAGACGACCGGTCAGATTAGTCGTCGTCGGCCGTGTACGCGCCGCTTCGGTGCTCGATACGGTGGACCTCGACGACTGACCCGCGACGGTCGAGAACACACGCGAGTCGATACTGCCCGACGCGAAGCTTGGAGAACGGGCCGCCGGTGAGCGGTTCGAGGAACTCGTCCGGGTCGCGCCACTCCGATTCGACGACCGAGTCGAGTTTCGACACGATGCGGTCTTGGACGTGCCCGTCGAGCGCGTCGAACTGGTCGGCTGCCCGCGACGTGAACGCCCACGTCCACGCGTCCTCACTCCCCATCGTCGTCGCGGTCCATACTCGCTACGACGTCCTCGCGCGAGACGAGCGACTCGTCACTGGCCCGGAGTTCGTGCTCGCTCGCCGCGATCTGTTTCCACCCCTCGCGCGAGAACGCCGGGTGTTTCACCGCGTCGCGGGCAGCGTGTCGCAGGAACTCGCTTCGAGAGTTGAATCCCTGCTCGTTCCACGTCGCGTCGATGTCGTCGAGGAACGACTTACTGAGCCGGAGGTTTATTTGGACCATCTCGGGGCCGTCACCGCCGTCGGGCGCGTCTGCGTTTGACATATACGTTTGGGTAGCAGACGTATATGCTTAAGCGTTGTCAGGGATCGGCGCTCGCAGTTTCTATGCGTCTTCGCGTGCGTACGCGAGAACGGGTGCGAGAGTGCCCTCGCGGGCGACCGGGGGCGGGAGGGGATCGCCCGGTCGTCCGCGACGGTTTTAGAGAGATCGTCGCGCTCGCGAGTCGCATCGATCTCGTGCGTCCTAACCGCAGGCGTCGCCGCGCGGCGCTGTCGTGCGACGACGGTCGCCTCACTCGGCGGCCGCCTCGTCCGCGACGTCGACGAACAGGCCGTCGACGATGGTGTCGATCAGCGCGCGGTCGACGCGGGCGGGCTCGGTGGCGGTGCCGGGCTCGCGCACCAGCTCCTGCGAGCGCGTGGTGAATATCAGCGAGGTGACCGCGTCCCGGACGAGGTCGGGGTCGTCGAACCGGAACGACGGCTCCTCGACCCATCGGTCGGCGTAGCCCAGCGGCTCGCCCGGCGGGTCGGCCGCGAGCGACTCCCGCTCGGACTCGGAGAGCTGATCGAGCAGCGCCTGGAGCTCGTTCTCGACTATCAGCCGCGAGATGAGCGGGTCGGAGCGCACCTCGTCGAACAGCGTTTCGAGCATCGTCCGGACCTCCTCGCGCGGCGTCGCGGCGGCCGCGACCGCGGCGTCGACGCGCTCGATGAGCCGGTCGCGCTCCCGCTTGAGCACCGCGACGTACAGCATCTCCTTCGAGTCGAAGAACTGGTAGAACGTGCTCGTCCCGATGTCGACGGCCTCGGTCACGTCCTTGATCCGCGTCCGCTCAAAGCCGTGTCTGGTGAACAGCTCGCGGCCCGCCTCGACCAACTCGCCGCGGATCCGCTCGCGGTCCTCGTCGCTGAACCGAGTCATCGTCTCGGTCGACGCGTCGGTTCGGGGTAATGGTTCTGAAACGACATACACCGGCGTACGATTCCACGAACGAAAACATTATTGGTTCGTGGGTTTTTCAGAGAGTGTGAAACGACTCCGTTCTCGATTGTGCGTCTCGGCTGCGGACCGACTGGCTGCGACTCCGACGAACCCCCGTCGCTCGGGTGAGAGGCGGGCGAACGACGACGCCGACGGGACCGGTCGGACTCCCGCGCGGCGCGACGACGCGGAGGTGGCGGCGTGAGGGGGCGTCGCGCGCTCACCGCGCTCCTCGTCGTCTCCCTGTTCGTCTCCGGGACCGTGGCGGTCGCGGGGGCCTCCGTCGCGGGGCAGTCCGGCGACGCCGTCGAACAGCAGGCCGGCGCGACGATCCGCGGCTCGCCGGATCTGGCCGTCTCCGTCGCGCAGCCGACGATCAACGTCGGCGAGACCAACTCCGTCTCGCTTCAGGTCACGAACGACGGCGACCTCGATCTGGGGCCGTCGGACGCGCGCGCTGTGGCGACCACGGCCCGGAACGTGCGCGTCGAGGCCGACGCCGGCGGCACGCCCCTCACCGTCGAGACGGGCACCGTGGCGATCGGCGCGGTCACCGAGAACCGACCCGGCGAAGCGCCGATCGCGGTCGGCGTCCCGAGCGACGTCGAACCGGGCACCTACGACATCGACGTCGAACTGCGGTACTCCCACACCTACCAGCAGTCCGGCAACGTCGTCTACGACCGGCAGGAGACCGTCGACCGCGAGGTCACCGTCGAGGTGAGCGACGACGCCCGCTTCGAGATCACGAACGTGACGACCGACGCGCGGATCGGCGACCAGGGGACGCTCGAAGCCGAGGTCGAGAACATCGGTGCCGACGCCGCCAGCGACGCGACGGTCACGCTGGAGTCGGCGAGCGCCGGGCTCGCGTTCGGCGAGAGCCCGCGCGACTCCGCCCGGATCGGGCAACTCGAACCAGGCGAGACGGCGACCGTGACCTACGACGTCGGCTTCGCGGCCGGCGCGCCCGTCCGCGACTACGCGCTCGACGGGACGGTCACCTTCGACACGAGCGAGGGGTACCAGCGCGCCGACGAGAGCCCGTCCGCGAGCGTCCGGCCGGGTGCCGAACAGCGCTTCTCGATCGACGACGTCGACTCCGACCTCTACGTCGGCGAGAAGGGCGACCTCCGGGGGACGGTCACCAACGACGGTCCCGCGACGGCGCGCAACGTCGTCGTCCAGTACGCCGAGCAGTCAGCGAACGTCGTCCCCGTCGAGCGTTCCGTCGCCGTCGGCACGCTCGGCCCCGGCGAGTCCGCCGACTTCCGGCTGCCGATCGAGGTGGGCGGCGAGGCCGAGGCGGTCGCTCGCACCGCGGACGTCGCGGTCCAGTACCGCACCGCCGACCTCGAACGGCGGGCGTATCAGGACTTGGAACTGCTCTTCGACGTCGCGCCCGAGCGCGACCGGTTCGATGTCGCGGTCGCCGACCGGACCCTCGAAACGGGCGGCGAGCGCACCCTCTCGGTCGAGGTGACGAACAACCTCGACGAGACTGTGAGCGACGTCGAGGCCCGGCTGTTCGCCGACGACCCGATCGCGACCGGCGACACGGACACGGGCTACGCGCAGTCGATCGAACCGGGCGAGACCGTGACGATGACCTTCGACCTGAGCGCCACCGCGGCGGCCACGCCCGGGAGCACGTACCCGATCTCGTTCGACTTCCGGTACGACGACGCCGACGGTGACAGCCAGCTGTCCGACACGGTCCGGACGCCGATCGACGTGACGGAGAGCGAGGGCGGCGGGCTGCCGGTCGGTCCGATCGTCGTCGCGCTCGTCGTCGTCGCGGCCGGTGGCGCGGTCGTCTGGTACCGGAGGCGGTGAGCGATGCGGCTCGGCGAGCGGATCGAGGCGGGAATACGACGCCTCAACGACGTCATCGTCGACCGCCCGCGGGCGGTCGTCGTGGCGTTCCTCCTGCTGACCGCGGTGTTCGCGGGGGGGATCGGGCTCGTCTCCACCGAGACCGAGCCCACCGAGGGGTTCACCGAAGGGCTCGACGAACAGGAGGCGCTCGACGCGGTCAACGAGGAGTTCGAGGACCCGTTCGCGGCCGACGACGAGTCGACCCAGCTGATCCACGTCAGCGGGAACGCCCTCTCGAAGGAGGCGCTCGTCAGGAATCTCCGGGTGATCGAACGCGTCGAGTCTCGGGAGTCGCTGCGGGTGGCGGACGCGAACGGTCCGGCCACCATCGTCGCGCAGGCGATCGACCCCTCGGCGACCACGGTGACCGAACAGCGGCGGGCGCTGGAGGGCGCGACCGAGACGGAGGTGCGCCGGACCGTCCGTCAGCTCGACGACGCGAACCCGGCGTTCTCGCGCAGCCTCGCGACCGACTTCAACCCGACGAGCGCCTCGGCGTCGGCCTCGATCACGGTCGTCTCGCACGACGTGCCGAGCGGGTTCGACGACCTCGCCGGGCTCCAGACGGAGGTCGCCTCGATCGCTGACGACGAGCCGGCGGACATCCGGGCCTTCGGCACCGGGATCACCAACGCCGAGACCGGGCAGGTGATCGGCGACTCGCTGACGATCGTGATGCCCGTCGTGGTGCTGCTGCTGTTGCTGTTCCTCGTCGTCGCCTACCGCGACCCGATCGACCTCTCGCTCGGGCTGCTGTCGCTACTGATGACGGTGCTGTGGACGTTCGGGTTCCTCGGCTACTCAGGGATCCCGTTCAACCAGCAGATGATCGCCGTGCCCGTGCTCCTGCTCGCGGTGGGGGTCGACTTCGGGATCCACATCATCAACCGCTACCGCGAGGAGACCGTTCAGGGGTTCGAGCCCGTCGAGGCGATGCGGACCGCCAACAACCAGCTGATGGTCGCGTTCGTCATCGTCACGGTGACCACGGTGTTCGGGTTCGGGGCGAACGTCATCTCCGATCTCACCCCGATCCGCGACCTCGGGCTCGCGTCGGCGATCGGCATCGTGTTCACCTTCCTGATCTTCGGACTGTTCCTCCCGGCGGCGAAACTGGAGGTCGACCGCCTGCGCGAGCGCTACGGCGTCCCCGAGTTCAACTCGAAGCCGATCTCCTCCGAGGGCTCGACGCTCGGCCGCCTGCTCGCGTTCCCCGCGCGCGCCAGCCGGTACGCGCCGATCGCGTTCGTCGTGGTGTTGCTCCTGACCGGCGGGGTCGCGGCCGCCTACGGGAGCGGCGTCGACACCTCCTTCGAGCAGGAGGACTTCCTCCCGCCGGCCGAACAGCCGGAGTACGTCACGTCGCTGCCCGAGCCGTTCGCGCCCGGGACCTACACCGTCACGGAGACGATCAACCTGTTGGAGGACCGCTTCGCGACGAGTCAGGACCAGTCGGTGACGATATACGTCGAGGGGAACTTCGAGTCGGACCACGCCCTGGCGGCGCTCTCGCAGCCGAACGCGGACCCGCCGGACGCGCTCGCGGTCGGTGACGGCGGGAGCGCCCGTCCGACGAGCGTCGCCACGGTGATCCGGTCGCACGCCGAGCGGGACCCCGAGTTCGGCGAACTCGTCGCGCGGAACGACCGCGACGGGGACGGGGTGCCAGAACAGAACCTCGACCAGGTCTACGACGAGCTGTTCGCGTCGGCGTCGGGCGACCGCGCCGAGCAGTTCCTCACGCCGGACCGGCGGAACGCCAAGGTCGAGTACGCGATCGACGCGGAGGCGTCGCAGGCCGAGGCCGCCGCCGACGCCCGCGCGTTCGCCGACGACTTCCGGTACGAGGCGACCGCTACCGGCCAGCTCGTCGTCTTCGACGCGATCACCGACATCATCTTCGACTCGGCGATCCAGGGGATGATCCTCGCCGTGGGGCTGACGGCCGGGTTCCTCGTCGTCGCCTACGCCGTGTTGGAGGGGAAGCCGTACCTGGGGATCGTGAACGTCTTCCCGATCCTGGTCGCGATCGCCTTCCTCATCGGGACCATGCGGGCGCTCGGCCTGTCGCTGAACGCGCTGACGGCGACGATCCTCTCGATATCCATCGGGCTGGGAATCGCGTACTCCGTCCACGCGACCCACCGGTTCATCGACGAGTACAACGACGGCCGGAACGCCTACGACGCGATGATCAAGACGCTGTCGGGCACCGGCGGGGCGCTGCTCGGGAGCATGCTCACGACGTCGCTCGGGACGGGGGCGCTCGCGCTCGCGATCACTCCGGTACTCGGCGACTTCGGGCTCCTGATGGCGCTCAGCGTGCTGTACTCGTTCGTGTTCACGGTCGTCGCGCTGCCGCCGGCGGTGTTGCTGTGGGAGCGCTACCGCGGCGCGCCGGCGGGACGACCCGCGACGAGTCCGGCCTGAGCCCCGAAGCGGCCACCGTCGGCGATTCGACCGCCTCGGATCCGACCGTCAGTCCGCGGCCGACGCGCCGGTCGTCGCGGACGCGACGCGCCCGCCGTCGTCGCCCTCCGCGGACTCCGTCTCCGCCGCCAGCGTCTCCACGTTCGCGAACACGAAGCCGGCGAAGCCGACGCGCAAGAGGAGATCCAGATACTCCAGCGTCACCGTCGCCGTGAACGCGTCGAACACCCCGGCTATCTGGAGCATCGCCCACGCGATGAGCACGCCGAAGGCGAAAAGCGAGAGGTTGCGCGTCTTCTTGTAGAACAGCTCGCGGGCGGGGGGCTGGCGCGACGCGGCGCTCGCCACCGGGCCGAAGAACAGCCCGACCAGCGCCGCGTACCCGACGAGGATGCCGAGCGTGCCCGCCGTCGCGAGCGGTCCCGCGAACACCTCGGCGAAGTCGTAGCCGAGCCGCATCGCGACGGTGACCGCGACGACCGCGCCAATGTACCGCCGGCTCGCCCCGGCGACGAACGCCGCGAACCCGAACAGGAACGGGTACGCCACGTAGTCGGTGAGTAGCTGCCCGCCCTCCAGCGTGCCGCTCGCGATGGGTATCGTCCCGATTCCCGCGCCCCAGAGTCCGACGCCGACGCCCGCGAGCGCCACGACCGCGACGAACGGGTAACAGTACCGGCGCAGTTCAGCGGGCTTGCGGCTCGCGAGCGCGAGCAGCGCGACCGCGGAGACCGCGTAGATCCCCGCCGACGCGAACCGCACCGTGCCCGGCTCAATCATCGGCGCTCACCTCCGCGTCGCCGCCGGCCGGGTCCGGTGGCGCGTCGCCCCCGTCCGCGGCCGCGTCGGTCGCGCCGGGACCCGGCTCGGCGTCGGCCGCTGCCGCGGTCGCCGCCGTCACGGAGCCCGGCGTCGCGTCGGTCGCCCGCGTCTCGAACTGGTCGAGCCGCTCGGTGAGCGACGCGGTGCGCTCGGCGAGCGCCGTCGCCGTCTCGGCGAGGTCGCCCACGGTCTCGGCTGTGTCGTCCGCGGTCTCGGCCAGCTTTCGGGCGCGGTCCGCGGCGTCGGTGGCGGAGCCGTGGACCGCCTCGACGCGCGCCGCGACCGACTCGATCCCCTCCGCGCCCTCGTCGGTCGCCCGCGCGATGTCACCCATCGCGACGTCGACGTCCTCGACGGTGCCGGTGAGCTCCTCGATCGCCGTCCCCGCCTCGCGCACCGCCGCGGTCGTCTCGTCCAACTCGGTCATCGTCCGGTCCATCTCGCCGGCGACCGCCGACACGTCCTCGGTCACCTCGCCGATCGTCGCCTCGATCTCCGTGGTGGACTCGCGCGTCTCCTCGGCGAGCCCCTTCACCTCGTCGGCGACGACCGCGAACCCGTCGCCGTCGCCGCCCGCGCGCGACGCCTCGATCGAGGCGTTCAGCGCGAGGATGTTGGTCTGCTCGGCGATGTCCGCGATCACGTCGGTCGTCTCCGCGACGCCGTCCATCCGGTCGTCCAGCCCGGCGACCAGTTCGTCCAGATCCGCGAGCAGGTCGCCGATCGCGACGATCGCCTCGATCGCCTCCCGCGCCCGGGCCTCGCCCTCCTCGCCGAGGTCGGCCGCGGCGCTCGCGTCGCCGGCCACCTCGTCGGTGGTGGAGGCGATCTCCTCGACGGTCGCCGAGAAGTCGTCGGTGTCCGCGGCCGTCTCGCGCAGCCGGTCGGTCTGTTCGTCTAACTCGTCGGCCAGCTCGCGCATCTCGGCGGCCACCTCCTCGTTCATCGCGGCCACGTCGTCGGCCTCGGCCGCCATCTCCTCGCTCGTCGCCTCCACGTCGCCCGCGAACGACTGGATGTCCTCGACCGTCGTCGAGAGCCCGCCGGTCATCTCGTTGTACGCGGCCGTGATGCGCTCGATCGCGTCGACGTCGCTGTCCTCGGAGAGCCGGCGCGTGAGGTCGCCCTCCGCGGCCCGCTCCATCGCGCCGCCGATCTCCTCGGCGCGGTCGAGCAGCGTGTCGGAGAGTTCCTCGGCCTCCTCGCGGGCCGTCTCCGCCTCGGACTGCGCGCGCTCGGACTCGGCGACCGCGTCCCGGAGCGACCGGCGCGTCTCGTCGAAGGCGTCGAACAGCCGCCCGATCTCGTCGCGGCGGTCGGAGGTCGCGTTCGCGTCGAACTCGCCGCGGCCGACCGCCTCGGCGGTCTCCGTCAGCCGCCGGAGCTCGACCGCGACGTTCCCGACGAGGACGATGCCCAGCAGGCCGAGGTTCAGCGTGACGACGACGCCGACCGCTGTCAGCGCCGCCGTCGCCGCGGCCGGCGTGCCCACCGTCGCGACGTGCCCCGCGAAGAGGGCGACGAATCCGAGCGTCGCGGCGAGCGTCAGGAGCACGGCCGCCCCGACCCGTCGGCCGTACCGCGTGGTGATCGCGTTCAGCATATGGTCTGTATGTACCAAACGAGATGCCCTATTTAGGAGTACAGGCCAAATTACACGCGTCGATAATTCGACGGACGGTGAGTCTTCGACCCGGTTTGGGTCCGAAACCCGCCGAATTCGGGGTGATGGGCCGCCTCGGGACCGGCCTTTTTCCGGCAGCCGCGCCACCCACGAGCATGCCCAGCGTCAGCGGCACGTACATCGAGAACCGCCAGCGCGTCCAGCCCACGCACACGAACAACTACGAGTCCGCCCACGGGGGCAACGTCGTCAAGTGGATGGACGAGATCGGCGCGATGTCCGCGATGCGCGCCGCGGGCGAGACCTGCGTCACGGCCAAGATCAACGGCCTCGACTTCAAGCGGCCGGTCCCGCAGGGAGACACCTGCGTCATCGAGTCGTACGTGTACGCGGTCGGGCGCACGAGCCTTCGCACGCGGATCCGCGCGTACCGCGAGTCGCCGCGCACCGGGGAGCGCCAGCTCACCACGGAGTCGTACTTCGTGTTCGTCGCCGTCGACGAGTCGGGGACGCCGACGGCCGTCCCGGAGCTGGCGGTCACGGGCGACCGCTGTCGGGAGCTCCGCGACGAGGCCCTCGCCGCGGAGCCGGACGAGGAGCGGTGATCGACCCCGCGGCGGCGCGACCGACCGCCGTCGCCCTCGACCACGACCCGTCGCATGTCAGTCTCCCGTCGTCGGACGCCACCACCGTAGTATCCCCGCCGTAGGGGGTTGACGGCGGGGTTTCGAGCGAAAGTGACAGTTTCGTTGAAACGCGAGTTTTTATAATTAATGAACGTGATGAACCCACGTCGCATGTGGGAGACTATTCCTAACACGAGCCGTGGAGGGTGTCGAACCGCTGGATACGACGGAGGGGGGTCCGAATGACGACCGGGGTCGACGTCGCGATCGCGGCGGTCCCGCTGCTGCTCGCCGGCGTCCTGCTCGTCGGCTTCCTCTGGCCGGCGACCCGCGCGATGCCGCTGGCGTGGGTCGCCGCGATCGGGGTCGGCTACTTCGCGTGGAACATGCCGGTGAACTGGCTCGCCGGGGCGTCCGCCGTGGGGGTGATGACCGCGATCGAGATCCTCTGGATCGTCTTCGGCGCGCTCGTCCTCCTGTACACGCTGATGGAGGCGGGCGCGTTCGACCGGATCAACCGCGGGTTCGCGACGGTCAGCGACGACCGCCGCGTCCAGATCGTCCTGATCGCCTTCTTCATGGCGACGTTCATCGAGGGGGCGGCCGGCTTCGGGACGCCCGCGGCGGTCGTCGCGCCGCTGCTCTTGGGGCTGGGCTTCCCGGCGCTCGCGGCGGTGGTCGCGGCGATCATCGGCCACATCATCGCCGTCACCTACGGCGCGGTGGGGACGCCGATCGTGGTCGGGATCCAGAGCCCGATGGAGAGCGTCGATTTCACCCGGACCGCGATCGAGGGCGGGGGGATGACCGTCCGGGAGTTCTCGGTCGAGGTGGCCGCGTGGGCCGCGACGTATCACGCCCTCGTCGGGTTCGTGATGCCGCTTTTCGCGGTCGGGATGGTCGTCTACTTCTTCGGTGACCCCGACGAGCGGTCGCTCGCGCCGGCGTGGGAGGTCGCGCCGCTCTGTCTGGTCGCCGGGATCTCCTTCGCGGTCCCGTACTGGGTCTCGGCGTGGTTCCTCACCGCCGAGTTCCCGGCGCTCATCGGCTCGATGGTGGGCGGCGCGATCGTCCTGTCGATCCTGCGCGCGGGGTACCTGCTCCCGGACGAGGACTGGGAGTTCCCCGAGCGCGACCGCTGGGAGGACCACTGGGTCGGCTCGATCGAACCGGGGCAGTCGAACGGGTCGAACGGCGGTGCCGAGAGCCGCGGCGGCGTCTCGCCCGAGGCGGAGGCGGCCGACATCACCGACGTCGACGAGGAGATGTCGCTCCTGAAGGCGTGGTCGCCGTACGTCCTGCTCGTGGTCCTGCTGGTCGTGACGCGGGCGGTCGGTCCGATCTCCGATTTCATCAACCGCAGCGCCTTCGTCATCAACTGGAACGACATCCTCGGGACGACGCTCAGCGGCTCCGTCGCGTGGATGAACGTCCCCGGGTTCTGGCTGCTCGTGAGCGCCGTGCTGGCGATCCCGATCTTCGGGATGTCCGGTCAGGAGGTCGGTGACGCCTGGAGGGAGGCCGCCCGGAAGATCGTCTCGCCGTTCATCGCCCTCGTCTTCGTCATCGCGATGGTTCAGGTGATGCTCCAGTCCGGCGCGCACCCGAGCGCGCCCGAGGTCGGGAGCATGATCGTGTTGCTCGCGCAGACGACCGCCGACCTGCTGGGGGTCGCGTATCCGGCGTTCGCGTCGCTGATCGGCGCGCTCGGTGCCGCGATGGCCGGGTCGAACACCGTCTCGAACATCACCTTCGGCGCGTTCCAGTTCGAGGCGGCGACGCAGCTCGGGCTCCCGCGGACGATCATCGTCGGCGCGCAGGCCGTCGGCGGTGCCATCGGGAACCTCGTCGCGATCCACAACCTCGTCGCCGCGCTGGCGACGGTCGGCCTCCTCGGACAGGAAGGGCGGGTGATGCGGCTGAACCTCATCCCGCTGCTGTACTACGCGACGGGCGTCGGGCTGTTGTGTCTGCTGTTCAGCTACGTGCTGTTCACCGGCGTGTTCTGAGCGTCGGGACCGACGCCGCGGCGCGGACTTTTTCGCTCGACGCGACCGCGACTCGCGAGCCGCGGCGCTGGCACTAACGGCGGAATCGAAGACGGAGAACCGCTCGACTCGGAAGCCTCGCCAGCGCTCGGGCCGTGGTTTCGAATTTCGGACGGGCCGGACGGCGCGTTACCGAGAGAAACGGGGAACGCGGTTCAGGCGCGGAGCCACTCGACGAGGCGTGCGACCGGGCTGGTCGCCGCGTCGAGGTCCTCGGGGCGCGGGGAGTCTTTCAGTCGCACGGAGCCGCTCTTGTAGTTCTTTTTGATATCTCCCATTACATCCCTAAATCGTACCCTCAGAGGCATAAGCGGCTCGAAATCGCAACATATCGTGGTGAATTGTTCATGATGTATCAACTGGATCGTCAGGATCGTTCGGGACGTTTCACCGGGCGGATCGGTCGGACCGAGAGAATAGGGAGTTCCGCGGCCGGTGGCGGGGTGGATCCCCCGCGCCGCCGCAGCCGCCGTCGGTCGTCCGCCATCGTCGGTCGTCCGCCGCCGTCAGTCGTCGGCGGCCGCCGGGCCGGTCGGCTCGGCGACGCTCGCGTCGGCGGCGACCGCGGGACCGGTCACCGCCTCGGCGACCTTCTCGATCGGGTGCGGCGGGGCCTCGGTGCCCTCGTCGCGGTCGCCCAGCTGGGACCGGCAGGACGCGCCGGGCGCGGTCACCGTCTCGCCGTCGCTCTCGTCGACCTGATCGAAGAGGATCCGCCCGATCGCCTTCGAGATGTCGTAGTGCTCCGACTCGTAGCCGAAGGAGCCGGCCATCCCACAACACGACGAGTCGAGCGGGTCCACGTCGTAGCCGGCGCGCCGCAACACGCCGACCGCGTGGTGGTCCTTGTTCGTGGCCTTCTGGTTACAGTGGCCGTGATAGGTGAGCGACTCCGCGGGCGCGTCGAACGCCAACTGCTCGTCGACGCGGCCGGCGTCGAGATACTCTAACACGCCGTAGGCGGCGGCGGAGACGGCCTCGACGTCGTCGCCGTCGAGGAGGTCGAGGTACTCGTCTTGGAACATCACGGCGTCCGACGGCTCGACGAACACGACCGACTGCCCGTCGCGGACCCGTGGCGCGAGCCGCTCGACGTTGGTCGCGGCGCGCTCGCGGGCCTCGTCGAGGAAGCCCGTCGAGAACGCCGCCCGGCCGGAGGGAGCGAGGTCGTCGGGCACCTCCACGCGGACGTTCGCGGCCTCCAACACCGAGACGGCCGCCTTCCCGGCCGCCGGGTAGCTGTAGTTGGTGTAGGTGTCCGGGAACAGCGCCACCGTGTCGACCGCCTCGTCGGGCGCGACCGTCGAGCCGCCGCGCGCCGCGAACCAGTCCTCGAAGCTCTCCGAGCGGAACGTCGGCAGTTCGCGGTCGGGCGCGATCCCTGCGACCGCGTCCATTACGGCGCGAGCGCCGGGGATCTTCGTCGCCGCGTTCGAGACCGGCGCGAGCGCGCTCCCCAGCGCGGAGAAGCGGTCGATGTCCCGGAAGATCCGCTCGCGGAGCCCCGACCCCTCCTCCTCGTGGTGCTCGTGTTTCACCTCGGCCTTCAGCTTCGCGAGGTCGACCCCGGTCGGGCAGTCGCTCTTACACCCCTTACAGCCGACACAGAGGCCGAGCACCTCCTCTTGGAACCGGTCGGAGTGGATCTCGTCGTCGTCCAGTTCGCCGCTGATGGCGGCCCGGAGCATGTTCGCGCGCCCGCGGGTCGCCTGGATCTCCTCCTCGGAGGCGCGGTAGGTCGGGCACATCACGCCGGAGTCGGTCTCGCGGCACGTCCCGCAGCCGTTACACAGCTCGACGAGATGGGAGAAGCCGCCCTCGTCGTCGAAGTCCAGCTCCGTCTGCGGCTCGATCGACTCGTACGCCGGGCCGTACCGGAGGTTCTCGCGCATGTCCGTGTCGGCCGCGGTGTCGGGGTAGCCGCGCTCGGCGGCGGCCTCCCCGTCGACGTAGACGACCTTGCCCGGGTTCATCCGCCACTCGGGGTCGAACGTCGACTTGAGCTCCTGAAAGGCGCTCCAGAGGTCCTCGCCGTACATTTTCGGGTTGAACTCGGTGCGCGCGAGCCCGTCGCCGTGCTCGCCGGAGAACGCGCCGTGGTGCTCCAAGACGAGGTCCGTCACGTCCTCGGAGATGGAGTGCATCTTCTCGACGCCCTCCTCCTCCTTGAGCGAGAGGATCGGGCGGATGTGGAGCGTGCCGGAGCCCGCGTGCGCGAAGTAGGCGGCGGAGGTGTCGTGGTCCGTCAGCACGTCCTCGAACTGCCCGACATACTCGGCCAGCTCCTCGGGCGGCACCGTCGCGTCCTCGATGAACGGGTACGGCTTCGGGTCGCCGCGCATGCTCATGAGGAGCGGGATGGCCGCCTTGCGGAGCTTCCAGAGGTCTTCCTGATCCTCGTCAGTGTACGCCTCCAGCACGTCGAAGGCGTCGCCCCCGTCAACGAAGTGGGCGGTCGTGTCCGCGATCGCCGCCTCGAAGTCGTCGACCAGCTCCGAGTCCCACTCCAGCATCAGCGCCGCGGCCGCGCGGTCCGGGATCGGCTCGGCGTACTGGGCGAACTCCTGTGACCCCGCGGCGAGCGAGAACACCTCGTCGTCCATCAGCTCGACCGCGCTCACGGGGAACTCCAGCGCCTCGGGCACAGCCTTCATCGCGTCGACCAGCGAGTCGAACGTGTACAGCGCGAGCGCCGTCTCCTCCGGGCGGGTGACCAGCGACACCTCGGCCTCGACGATCGTGCCGAGGGTGCCCTCCGCGCCGACGAACAGCTTCGAGAGGTTGATCACTTCCTCGCCGTCGTCGTTCTCGTAGATCACCTTATGGAGGTTGTACCCCGACACCGAGCGCTTGAGGTTCGGGTACTTCTCGTCGATCTGCGCCTCGTTGTCCTCGACGAGCGCCCGGGTCGTCTCGTACAGCGAGGCCTCCAGGTCGTCGCCGGAGACGATCGCCTCGTACTCCGGCGAGTCGAGGACGACCTCCCGGGCGTGGAGCAGCGAGCCGTCCGCGAGCACGACCCTCAGTTCCTCCGTGTACGCGTCCGTGATCCCGTACCGCACCGAGTGCGCGCCGGTGGAGTTGTTGCCGATCCCGCCGACGACGGTCGCCCGCGCGGATGAGGCGGGGTCGGGCGCGAACTTCAGCCCGTCCTCCGCCAGCCGGTCGTCGAGGTGGTCCTGCACGACGCCGGGCTGGACCACCGCCCGCCGGTCGTCGGGCCGGACCTCGACGATCTCGTCCATGTGCTTCGAGAGGTCCAACACCACGCAGCCCGGCCCGACCGTCTGCCCGCCGAGCGAGGAGCCGGCTCCGCGCGGAATGACCGGGACGCCGTGGTCGGCCGCGACCGCCATCGCGGCCTGTACGTCCTCGACGGAGCGCGGCAGGACGACGCCGGCCGGCCGCGCCTGATAGATGCTCCCGTCGGTCGCGTACAGCACCTGCGCGTACTCGTCGAACTGGACCCCTCCCTCGACCCGGTCGCGGAGGTCCGACGCCAGCTCCCGGTAGGCGGCCACGTCCGGCCGGTCGTGACCGAGCGCGGCCGCGGACGTGTCCAAGTCCGGCGCGTCACTCCCCCACGTGGGTTCGGTTGCCATGGTGTACTCCGGGGCGAGAAAGCGAATAAAACCTTTGTTAATGATAAATTTGCGAGGCGACGCCGACGCGGCCGCCGTCGCCGAGGGAGCGGTTCCCGCCGGGATTTATGCCGTCACCGCGAGAGCCGGGTCCCATGGAGATACTCCACACGTGTCTCAACGTGGCCGACGCGGACCGGACGGCGGACTGGTACGTCGAACAGCTCGGGTTCGAGCGCTCCTGGGAGTTCACGACGGCGGACGGCGACACGCGGAACGTCTACGTCGCCGACGACGCGGGCGTCGAGTTCCAGCTGTCCGACACCGACGGCGAGGAGCCGGGAGACGACGGCGACAGGTACGACCACGTCGCGGTCGGCGTCGACGACGTCGACGAGGCGTTCGAATCGATCGACCACCACGGCGTCGTGAAGGAGCCGGGCGACCAGCCGGAGGCGGGCGCGCGGACCGCGTTCGTGAAGGACCCCGACGGGCACGCGGTCGAGCTGATCGAGCCGCTGTAGATAGAGCGAACGAGCGACGGGCGATACGCAGTTGTCGTCGATCCAACTGCGAAGACCTCCAAAGCCCCGCCCACACAGCAACCGTACCTCACGCCTCCCCAGCCTCGTCGCTGGCACCCTCCGCTTCGCTCCGGGGCCAGCGACTCCAGCGAGGGACCGAAGGTCCCTCTGGCAGCCGGCGCGTAGCGCCGGCGACCTCGCGCGTGCGCCTCGCGGGCCGATGGCCCGCTCGCAGGCACGCGCCGACCGCGTCGTTCTTTGTAAGTGGTCGTCGCCCTCGCTCACGGTCGTTCAGAGCACGACCGCTCCGGGACTGAGTCGACGCGAAAAAGTTCGAGGTGTCGGCGGGACGCGGGTCGAACGGTCGGTCGGCCGATTACAGGATGCCGGCGGCCTCGGCCTTCTCGACGATGTCTTGGGCCATCTTGTTGGTCGCCTCGTCGACCATCTGGCCGTCGACGGACACCGCGCCCTTGCCTTCCTCCATCGCCTCGGCGTAGGCGTCGACGATGCGCTTGGCGCGCTCGGCCGTCTCCGGGTCCGGCGCGAACACTTCGTTACCGATCTCGATCTGCGACGGGTGGATCGCCCACTTGCCGTCGCAGCCGATCATGCTGGCGTTCTCGGCGGACTCGCGGAACCCGTCGGGGTCCTCGATGTCGGCGTACGGACCGTCGAGACAGGGGAGGCCGGCCGACTTCGCCGCGGAGTTACACTCCGAGAGCGCGTGGTGCCAGTAGTGGCCGGGGTACTCCGGGAACTGGCCGATGTCGAGGCCGGGGGTCCCCATCGCCGCGGAGTAGTCGCCGGGGCCGAAGATGATAGAGGAGAGGCGGTCGGAGGCGTGGGCGATCTCGTGGACGTTGTGGATCCCCTCGCCGTCTTCGATCTGAGGTTCGAGCCCGATCGCGCCGACCTCCAGTCCGTTGTTCTCCTCGACCTGCGCGAGGAGGTTCTCGACGGTGTGAACGTCGCTGGCGGACTTCACCTTCGGGACGATGATGTCGTCGATGAACTCGCCCGCCTCGCCGACGACGGTGATCACGTCGTCGTACCACCACTTTGTGTCGATACCGTTCATGCGGAAGCTGAGGACCTTGTCGCTCCAGTCCTCCTCGCGGGCCGCCTCGATCAGCGGCTCGCGCGCGGCCGGCTTCGCGTCGGGCGCGACCGAGTCCTCTAAGTCGAGGAAGACCTCGTCGGCGTCGCTGTCGGCCGCCGAGTGCATCATCTTCTCGTCGCTCGCGGGCGTCGCCAGCTGCGTCCGACGAAGGGTGACGTCAGTCATGTGTGACGGATCTATCACCCTTATCCATGAAAATAAAGCTACCCCAGTCGGGGTTTTTTACGAGATGTCAGAATCGAGTTAACGCGCGGGGCTCCCTCGGCGGGTCAGTAGTCGCCGAGCACGCCCAACCGCCGCGCGCGCCGCGTGGCCGACTGGAACACGAGGTAGCCGCCGAGCAGGTAGCCGACCGCCACGGCGACGAGCAGGCCCAGGTCGGCGAGCGGGAACTCCCACAGGCGGATCCCGTCGACCATCGCGCGCTGGAGCATGGCGCTCCCGTGCGCCAGCGGGAGGACGCGCGTCCACGACAGGTCGAAGACGGGCGCGGAGATCAGCGCCACGAAACCGAACTGGAGCAGGTTGAGCCAGTTGCCGATCCGCTTGTACAGCACCGTCACGCCGCCCGCGGCGAACCCGAGCCCGAGGACCGAAACGATCGACAGCCCCGCGACGACGACCACCGTCACCGGCGCGAGGCTGAGCCGCGTTCCGGTCGCGAGGAGCATCACGGCGAGGATCACCGCGCTCGTGAGGAACGTCCGCACCACCTTCGCGACCCCCTTCAACAGCGCGACGGGCGCGAAGCCGAACGGGGTGGTGATGTGGCGCTCCAGGGTCCCCCACTGCACCTCGCTGCCGATGTCGTTCGACACCGACGAGTACGCGCCCACCGACAGCGTCCACAGGAAGTAGCCGACGACGATCCCCTCGATCGAGTCCGTCAGCGCCTGCCCCGCGAGCAGCTGGCCGCCGAGGAACAGCGCCGCGAAGAAGAACAGCGACACCACGATCCCGCCGATCGCGTTCGCCGGGTAGCGCACGAAGATCAGGAACTCCCGGTACAGCACGGCCCGCGCGAGGTGGTAGTAGGTGGCCGGCCGCGGCTCGCCCTCCTCCACGGCCGCGGCGTCGGTCGCGTCCGCGGCCCGCGACCCGTCCGCGCTCGACGCGTCGGCGGCCGCCGCGTCCGCCGACGGCGCGTCGCCGCTCACGCGGAGTCACCTCCGGGAACGCTGCCGGTGCGTTCGAGGAACACGTCCTCCAGGTCGGGCTGGACCGTCCGGATATCCGAGACCGTGACGCCGGCCGCTCGGAGGGCGTCGGTGAGGTCGTACAGCCGGTCGCCGCCCGCGACGACCGACACCGCGGGCGGGGTCGCCTCGCGGTCGACCGCGACGACCTCGAAGCGCTCGCGGAGCCCCGCGACCGTCTCGCGATCGAGGTCGAGGCTCGCCACGCGGACGATGTCGCGGTCGGCCGCGCCAAGCAGCGCCGCGACCGTGTCGTCGGCGACGATCCGGCCGTTCGACAACATGACGACGCGGTCGCACACCGCCTCGATCGTCGTCATGTCGTGGCTGCTGACGACGATGGTGAGCCCCTCCTCGGCCGCGAGCCGGCGCAGCTCCGCCCGGAGCGTCCGCGCGCTCTCGACGTCGAGCCCCAGCGTCGGCTCGTCTAGGAAGACCAGCTCCGCGCCGCCCGCCAGTACGCTCGCCAGCGACACCTTCTGTTTCATGCCGCGCGAGAGGTCCCGGACCGGCGTGTCCGCCTTGTCGGTCAGGTCGAGCCGGTCGAGCAGCCGGTCGTGGCGCGCCGCCACCGAGTCGGGGTCGACGCCGCTCACCGTCGCGAAGTAGCGCAGGTTCTCGCGGACGGTGAGCCGCCAGTAGTCGTTTCGCGCGCCCTCCAGCATCGCGTCCACGTCGGCGTAGGCCGTCCCGCGCCCGTCGCGCACGTCGCTGCCGAACACCCGGACCGACCCCGCGTCGGGGATGACGATCCCCAGCGCGCACTTGATCAGCGTCGTCTTGCCCGCGCCGTTCGGGCCGAGCAGGCCGACGACCGACCCGCGCTCGACGGTGAGGCTCACGTCGTCGACCGCGGTCACGGCGTCGTCGCCGTCGCCGAACCGCTTCGTGAGGTTCTCGACCGCGAGGGCGGGCGGACCGGGCGTCCCGTCGCTCGGTGCGTCGTCCGCCTCGCTCCGCGTCTCGTCGCGCTCGCGGGGACCGCCGCGCGCGCTCGCCGCGCTCCGTGCCATTGCCCCGCGGTACGGGCCGAGCGGGGATATATCCGCGCTCGCCCCCCAACACGCTCGTGGACCTCGACCGATTCGCGGCGGACGCCCCCGACGACGACGCGCCGGGCGACGCCCGCGTCTGCGTCGTCGCGACGCAGTCGGACACCTTCGAGCGCTGCCGCGAGGGCTTTTACCCCGCCCCGCGCTCGTACGACCGCACCCGCGCCGACTTCGAGTACCTGGCCTTCTACCGGACGGCCCCCGTCTCCGCGGTCACGCACTACGCCCGCGTGGCCGCCCGCACCGAGCAGGCCCGCGGCGAGCCGGGGCCCATGGACGAAGACGACTGGACGGCGCTGATCGACCCGTTCTCCGAGGAGCGCGTCGTGGTCGTCTTCGAGTTCGACGACCTCGTGCCGCTGGACCGGCCGGTCGAGAACGACCGGAACGGCGTGCGCGGCGCGTGGTACTGTACGGTCGCGGACCTACGCGCGGCGGAGACGCTGTCGGCGCTCCGCGACCGATCCGAGACCTGAGGCGGTAGCCGCGCGGAGACCTGAGACGACGACCGCGCCGACCCCTCACCCGCCGTCGGCGCGGACGGACGGGGACGCCGCCTCGCTCCCGTCCCGCGAGACGCGCGCGACCCGGTCGTTCGCGGCCGGCGGCGTCGCGGCGTGGTCCGGGTGGAGACAGCCGAACAGCGCCTCCAGCGAGTCGACGAGCCGGTGGCTCGGCCGGTTGAAGAGTCCGTTGCCGTCGACCGCGTAGGCGCGGTCGCGGCGGACCGCGCGCAACTCGTCGAAGCCGGGGCGGTCCGCGAGGTCGCCGACCGCCTCGACGGCGCGGTCGCGGTCGAACCCGCAGGGCGCGACCGCCAGGGCCTCGGGGTCGGCGGCGCGGACGTCCGCCCACGCGACCGGCTCGGAGGGGCCGTCGGGCTGGAAGGAGGGGTCGCCGCCGGCGAGTTCGACCATGTCGCGCACCCAGTGGCCCGCCCGGATCGGCGGCTCCGTCCAGTCGAGGACGGCGGTCCGGGGGCGTCCCTCGTCGGCGACCGCCCGCTCGGCGCGCTCCCGGACCGCGTCGACGCGCTCGCGGAGGTCCGCGCGGAGCGCGTCCGCGGCCGCCGCCTCGCCGACCGCCTCGCCGATCCGCACGACGTCGTCGAGGGCGTCGGCGAAGGAGTGCGGGTCCAGCGCGAGCACGTCGGGCGCGGGGTCGAGGCGCTCGGCGGCCGCCCGGACCTCGCCCGCGTCGACGGCGCAGACGTCGCAGGTCGCCTGCGTGACGAGGAGATCCGGCTCCAGCGCGGCGAGCCGCCCCTCGTCGAGGTCGTACACCGCGCCGTCGACGTCGCGCATCTGGGCGTCGATGTCGCTCGCCGAGCGGTCCTCGTGGTCGACGACCGTGCTGGTCAGCGTCGGCAACTCGCGGGCGGCCGGCGGGTGGTCGCAGCTGTGCGAGGTGCCGACCGGCTCGACGCCGAAGGCGAACAGCGTCTCCGTGGCGGAGGGCAGCAGGGAGGCGACGCGCATGGTCGACCTGACGCACGCGAGCGACTAAAGTCAGAGGTCCGAGCGAAAGGCGAGGCCCGGACGCGGTCGCTCACCGGGCGCGGAGCCACCCGAGCCGGGGGCGAACGACGGCGTAGCCGGCGTAGAGCAGCGTCCCGTACGCGAGGGCGAACGACGCCGTCCGAAACCACTCGGCCGTCGGGGCGTCGAGCGTGTTCAGCAGGGTACACGCGAGGAGGGTACTCAGGAGGGCGAAGCGGGCGTCGCGCTGGTCCATAGTTGCGCCCGATGTTCCGCGGTAGCAAATGCGTGACGGCGGCCGCGGGGGCGCTCGCGAACTCACTCGCCGTCGGCGACGGCGTCGGCGGTCGCCGTCGCGTACGCGGCCGCGAGGTCGCCGTTCGGGAGCGCGTCGACCGCCGCGGCACAGCCCCACCGGATCCGGTCCCGCCGCTCGCCGGCCGGGAGCTTGTTCGTCGCGACCGTCTCGGCGGTGTCGAGCGCCGCCCGGGCCGTCTCGTCGTCGCCGTCGGCGGCCGCCGACGCCGCCGCCGCGAGCAGCTGTTCGAGGCTCGCGCGCACGTCGTGGGGCACCTCGTCGGGGTCGCTCACGGGCCGTTCGGGTCCGTCTCGGTCGCGTCCGTCTCCCCCGCCTCGCTCGTGTCCGCCTCCGCCGCGCGGTCCGGGTCCAGCGTCGCGAAGACGAACTCGGTGCTGCTGCCGAGGGGGTCGGTCGCGGTCGTCGTCTCGACGTCGGTGAACCCCGCCGCGCGGAGCTGGTCGAGGGTCCGCTCGCGGCCGGGGGCGGAGAAGAACATCCGCCCGCCCATCCAGCCCCGTCGGACCGTCTCGAACCGGCCGCTCGGGAGCGTCATCAGGAGTCGGCCGCCCGGTCGGAGGACGCGGGCGAACCCCGCGTACACCTCGGGGTGCCGCTCGCGGTCGACGTGGAACACCGCGTGGTACGCCGTGATCCCGTCGAACCGGTCGTCGCCGAAGGGGAGCGCCGTCATCTCGCCGTGGACAAGGCGGGCGTCCGGCACCGTCTCGCTCGCGAGGTCGAGCCCGCGCCGCGAGACGTCGAGCCCGACGCTGCCCGGCGGGAGGTTCGCGAGGGTCCGCGCGCCGTCGCCGCAGCCCACGTCGAGGACGCGCGGGGCGTCCGCGGAGCCGGGGGTCGACAGCGAGTCGAGCAGGTCGCCGACGAGCGCCGCGTCCGAGCCGTCGGGGTCGCGGCGGGCGGCGTACGTCTCCGCGACCTCGTCCCACGCGCGGCGCACGGCGTTGCGGTCCATGTCGAACGCCACGGACGCCGGCGGCTTGACGGTGTGGGTGGATCGCGCGGGTCCCGGCGAGACCGCCGACGAGGTCCCGGCGGGGAGGGGCGGACCGACCGCGGGGACCGGAGGAGGGCCGAACGGGCCGACCGCGGACGGCCGACCCGCGTCGTTCGGAGGGAGCGGACAGCGGGAGACCCCGTCTGCGACCGAAAATAGCGAGTCCGATCGGATAGGAATTATGCCGTCAACGACGAAAACAACGACAGTGTGATCACAACTGTCAATATCGTCACGTCGCGTGGTAACACATGAGCGACCTCGACGTTCCGAGGCGGGTCCACGTCGTCCCGTTGGGGTACGAGTTGGACCGCATCGTCCGGCCGGTCGTCGACGGCGACGCCGACGAGGTGATCTTCCTCGAACCGGACGCGGACCGAGAGGGGGTCGACCGGCCGTCGTATCACGAGACCGCCCGCGAGCGGATCCGCGCCGAGGGGGTTCAGACGGAGACCGTCGAGTGCGACATCTTCAACCTCTTCAGCTCGCTCGGGACGATCGCAGAGCTATCGGACGAACTGCGCGACCACAACGTCTACGTGAACCTCGCGTCGGGGTCGAAGGTGACCGCGATCGGGGGGATGATCGCCTGTATGGTCACCGGCGCGATCCCGTACTACGTCCGCGCCGCGGAGTACGCGGGCGGCGAGGAGCGGCCGGTGGCCTCCGGCGCGAAGCCACCGGAGACGCTCCCGAAGTACCCGATCGAGGAGCCGAACGCCGAACACGTCGCCGTCCTCGCGCACGTCGAGCGGGAACAGCCCGTCACCAAGGGCGACCTCATCGAGTACGGCCGCCGGGAGGGGCTCCCCTTCGTCGAGCGCTACGACACCGAGGGCGTCCAGAACCCGGAACGGGGGTACTACCGGCGGCTCAACGCCCACGTCGTCGACCCGCTGGAGGACCGCGGATTCGTCGAGACCGAGGAGCACTCCAAGTACCAGTACGTCTCCGTCACCGAGAGCGGGTCGAACCACCTCCGCGCGTTCCGCTACCTGCTCCGAGACTGATCGGAAGCCGAGACGGCGACCGGTCGGCGCGTCGCGGACCGGGGTCAGGGACCGGCGTCGCGGTCTTCACGCCCCGCCGAGTCTGACGGACTTGTCGCGTCCGACGCGGGCCGCGCGAACCAGTAGCCGTACCCGAACGGGACCGCGCCGGTCGCGATCCCGAACAGCACGGCGAGGGGGCCGAAGAGGAGTCCGATCGGGCCGAGGGCGGCCGCGATCGCGGCCGTGGCGAGCAGTCCGATTCCGACGGTCACCCCGACGAGCGAGCGCCACCGGCTCCGGGCGACGCACGCGCCGGCGACGACGCCCGACGCGACGACCGCGGCGGTCGCGGGACCGGTGACGAGACGGGAGAGCGAGCCGGTCTCGAAGGTGGCGCTGGCGACGAGCGCAAGCGGGAGTGCGAGCGCGGCGACCGCGGCGGCGCGGCGGACCGTCAGGAGTCGGTCGCGGGTGGGCTCCCGGTAGCGGTACGCCAGCAGTCCCAGTCCGACGGCGGCGTAGCCGCGGCCGACCGGCGTGAGCGCGAACCCCGCGAACGAGGCCGCGATCCGGCTCACGACCGCGGCCTCGCTCTCGATCGCGACGGCGTAGTACGCCCCGTCCCGACGGTACAGCCCCGTCCGGACGCCGGAGCCGTTCGCGGTCCCCTCGTCGATGATCCGGCGGAGGTCCGACGACGACTCGGCGGCCGGGCGGGCGACGGCGGCGAACACCGACTCGGCGTCGGTCGGGCGCATCTCGATCGTCGCGTTCGCCGTCTCGCCGCGCGTCGACAGGTTCCAGACGTAGTAGCGCCCGTCGTACCGGGCGTACGGCGACCGGGCGTCGTCGAGCGCGATCTCCAACTCCGAGGAGATTTCGCCCTCGAACGATCCGGTCGCGGCGGCGGTGCGGACCGGCTCCCGGTTCCGGTCGGCGGCGTCCGAGAGCCGCTCGTCGAGGTCGGTGACGTCGGGGGACGCCTCCGCCACCAGATCCGGATCTTCGCCGGGTTCGACCGGCGTGGCCTCGTAGGCGATCTCCGAGCCGGCGGCCGTCGCGTGGAAGGCGAAACTGAGGATGACGCCGACGAGAAGCAGGGCCACGATCGCGGCGGTTCGGGCGGAGGGGAGGGCGGGGGACACGAACGGGGCGTTCGTGAATTCCAGTTGAAAGTTTTTCGCTCGGGAGCGCCGCGGCCGCGGCTGGCGGGGCGACGGCGCGATAGAAAGTCGGGGTTCGGGGCGGGGTCGCGCCCGACCGCGTCAGTCGTCGGCCGGGGCGCGCGGCTCCGCCGGCGGCTCGGTCTCCTCCGTCTCGTCCGCCGGCTCGTCGACCGCGTCGACGTCGGGGATCTCGTCGACGTTCTCGTCCGCCTCCTCGGCCCGGTGACGCGTCTGGATCTCCGTCCACGTGCGCGCCTCGTCGTAATGGTGGCACATGACAACTATCCGCATGGGCCGAACGGTTCTAAAAGTTACGCCAAATCGGTCGAAATCGGTCGGTACGCGTCCGTCTACGCGTCGCCGTGCGGCTTCACCAGCACCTTGATCGCCTCGCGCTCGTCCATCATGCGGTACCCCTCGGGGACGCCGTCGAGGTCGACCGTCTCGGTGAAGATGGGCGACGGGTCGAGCGTGCCCTGTAACACGTCGGCCATCAGCTCCTCGGCGTACGCGCGGACGGGGGCGACGCCGCCCGCGAGCGTGACGTTGTCGCCGAACATCCCGAACACGTCGAGGCCCTCGTCGTCGACTCCGTACGGGACGCCGACGTAGCCGATGGTGCCGCCGGGACGGACGACGTCGACCGCGGTGTTCATGGCGCTCGCCGCGCCGACGCACTCCATCACGTGGTTCGGGCCGCCGTAGGTCAGTTCCCGGATTCGCTCAACCGCCTCGTTGCCGCGCTCGGAGACGGTCTCCGTGGCCCCGAACTCCTCGGCGAGTTCGAGCCGGTCCTCGTGGTGACCGACGGCGATGATCCGCTCCGCGCCGAGCCGCCGGGCCGCGAGGACGCCGCAGAGGCCGACCGCGCCGTCGCCGATGACGGCCACCGTCGAGCCCTCGTCGACGCCCGCGCTGACGGCCGCGTGGTGGCCGGTGCCCATCACGTCGGTCAGCGGGAGTAGCGAGCGGAGCGTGTCCTCGTCGTCGGCGTGGCGGTCGGGCACCCGGACGAGCGTCCCGTCGGCGTGGGTCGACCGGACGTACTCGCCCTGCCCGCCGCCGTTGTCGCCGCCCCACGAGTCTCCGTTCTCGCAGGAGGTGTGGAGCCCCTTCCGGCAGAACTCGCACTCGCCGCAGGAGATGGCGAAGGGGGCGAGCACGCGGTCGCCGGGGTCGACGGAGGTCACGTCGTCGCCGACCGCCTCGACGATTCCCATCGGCTCGTGGCCGACCGGGGATCCGGGGTCGCGGTCGCTGTCGCCGCGGTAGAACCAGAGGTCCGACCCGCAGATCGCGGTGTGTGTGACGCGGACGATCGCGTCCGTCGGGGCCTCGAGCTCGGGCCGCGGTCGCTCTTCGACGCCGATCTCGCCGGGGCCGTTGAAGACGGCTGCGCGCATGCGATCGACTACTGGCGGACGGGGCAAAAGTGAGGGGGTGCCGGAAACCGGTCGGAGCGGAAATCGGACGATCGATCGGCCGGCGGTCGGTCAGGCGGCTTTGAGGAACCCCCACACGAGGTACACCAGGAGCAACGGAGAGAGCAGTACGAGCGCCGAGATCGCCGACCCGACGATCGCCACCGAGTACGCGACGGTGACAGCAGTTACCACGCCTGCCGAGAGGAACTGTACGCGGGAGAGCGCTGGCGGAGACCAGTACATCGCACGAAGGTTTCAGGCCCCGTGTTATTAAATTTTGAGCGATTTAGCGTATCAGCGACTTACCAGCGGTACCGACGCAGACGGACGCGCTGACGCGAACCGCGCCGTTACGGCTCCAACACGACGCGGAACCGCGCCTCGTTCTCGGCCATGCGCTCGTAGGCCGCGTCGACGTCGCCGAGGTCGAACGTCTCGATCTCCGGCGTGATGTCGCGCAGCGCGCTGAACTCCAGCGTGTCCTGCGAGTCGCGGGCGTGGCCCGACCCCCAGCCCTCGACCGCGCCGCGCGTTCCGACGAGCTGCCCGGCGTCGACCGACACCGGCTCGCCGGGGATGCCGGCGATTATCACCGAGCCGTCGGTCCCCAGCCCGCCGACGACCGACTCGATCGCGTCGCTCGCGGGCGCGGTCGTGAGGACGACGCTCGCGCCGCCTAACTCCCGGAGCCGCTCGGCCGGGTCCGCCTCGGCGGCGTTGACGAAGTGGTCCGCGCCCAGATCGCGGGCGAGCGACTCCTTGTCGGGGCTGCGCGAGATCGCGACCGTCTCGTAGCCGGCCGCGTGCGCGTACTGGACCGCGAGGTGGCCGAGCCCGCCGACGCCGACGACGGCGACGAGGTCGCCGGCGCGCGCGTCCGAGTTGCGCAGCGCGTTGTAGGTCGTGATCCCGGCGCACAGTAGCGGCGCGGCGTCGACCGCGTCGAGCCCGTCCGGGATTGCCGCCAGCGCCTCGGCGGGGACCGTCGCGTACTCGGCGTACCCGCCGTCGAACGTGAGCCCGGTGATCTCGGCGTTCTCGCACTGGAGGAACTGGCCGCGGCGGCACGCCTCGCAGGTGAAACAGTGGCCGCCGTGCCAGCCCGCGCCGACGCGCTCGCCCGGCTCCCACGCGTCGACGTCCTCGCCGACCGCGTCGACGGTCCCGGCGATCTCGTGGCCCGGGACGCGGGGGTAGCTCACGCCGGGATAGCCGCCCTCGACGACGAACTCGTCGCTGCGGCAGATCCCGCACGCCTCGACGGCGACCCGGACCTCCTCCGGGCCCGGCTCGGGCACGTCCCGCTTGACGACCTCGAAGTCGGCTCCCGGCTCCGAGACGACCGCGGCTCGCATGGTGTCTGACATCGGTCGTTCATCGCCCCGAGACGCGGAAGAACGTGTCGTCGCCGGCGAGCCGGTCGGTCTCCTCGGGAGAGAGAGCGACAAGTGGATCAGTCGTCCGCGCCGACGGCGTCCCGGACCCCTCCCGCGCCGGCCGGGTCCTCGCTCGGGCCCGCGGCCGGGACGCCCTCGGTCTCCTCGACGCGCTCGAACCGGATCCGAACGACCTGCCCGTCCGCCGTCGACTCGAAGCCGAGGTCGGCGTCGGACCGGTCGACGACCCACTGGACGAGCCACAGGCCGAGTCCGTCGGTGTGACGCATCGAGGTCTCGTAGCCGCGCCGGAGCGTCTCGATCGTCTCCGCGGGGATCCCCGGCCCGTCGTCGGCGACGCGGACCGCGACGCCGTCGCCGACGCGGCGGAGCGAGACCGAGACCCGCGGCGCGTCGCCGCCGTGGACCGCGGCGTTCTCGATCACCTCCGACGTGACGGCCTCGGTGAGGGGGTGCGCCCGGACCCGACACGTCGCCGCCGCGGGGGCGTCGAACTCGACGTTCGGGTGTTCGGTTTCGAGCCGCTCGATCACGCCGTCGACGACCTCGACGAGGTCCACGACCGTCTCCACGTCCCCGGGGCCGTCGGGACCCTCGGACCCGATCACCGCGCCGATGTGGCGGGCGTGCTCGCTGACCGACAGCAGCCGGTCGACGTTCTCCTCCACGACGGCGGCGCTCTCCCCGCCGCCGTCGGCGCGGTCCGCCAGGAACTCGACCCGTCCGCTGACGACCGTCATGGCGTTGCGGATGTTGTGACGGAGCACGCGGTTCAACACCGTGAGCTGGGCGTTCGCCCGTTCGAGTTGGTCCTGCGTGCGCCGCTGGCGGGCGTCGGTCAGCCCGAACGCGAGCCCGAACGCCGACCCGGCCGACGCCGCGCCGCCGATGACGACGAGCGGGCCGGTCGGCGACGGCCCCTGACTCGTCTCGTAGGTGACGAAGAGCAGCGCGACCGCGCCGAGCGTCACCGCTCCGAGGGCGCTCCACCCGGTGATGCGGAGCGTGTGCGCCGGCGAGAGCGGCGAGCGAGCGATGGGCACCGTCGCGGCGGCGACGAGCGCGCTACAGGCGATGGGAACCGCGACGCCGCTCACGATCGCGAGGGGGTCGCTCATCGACGACAGCGAGCGCAGGTGGTACCCGAGCGGGACGAGACCCACGGCCGCGAGCAGGCCGAGTTCGGCCGCGTTCCGGAGCCGTGTGGTCCGCATTCGTCGGTGAGTCGTCGCGTTCGGGTAATAACCGTTCGCGACGAGCTATCAGATCGGAGAACTGCGGTCCCGCGCGGCGGACTCACTTCCCGTCCGGGTCGAGGACGGTCACGTCGTACAGCGACTCCCACCGGTACCGGCGTCCGGTCCACTCGAACTCGTCGCGGGCGAGTCCGTAACAGAGCAGGAGGAGCGCCAGCGCGTACCCCGGCACCGCGAGGAGGAACGTCCAGCGGTGGACGCCGAGCGCCGCGTACGCCGCCGCGGCGACCCCCGTCACCAGCGGGACGGTGACGAACGGCGCGGCGAGCGTCCCGGCGATCACGGCGAGCGGCAGCAGCGCCCGGGTCGCGATCCCCGCGGGGTCGAGGTACAGCCCCATCCGCGTCCACCGCACCCGCCGCGAGAGGGTCCCGCAGAGGGTACCGTCGACCGGCATCTCCCGCACGAGCGAGCGCGCCGTCTCGATCCCGTCGGCGCGCTCGGCCAACAGCGCGTCGTCGCCCGCGGTCCGCCGGAGGTCGGCGACGTACGCGTCCACGTCGACCTCGCCGCGCCGGAACGCCATCGTCCCGCCCCAGACGCCCGAATCGAACCGGACGCTCGTCGCGACGCCCACGGCGCTCGACGGCTCCAACAGCTTCCCGACCGGGCCCTCGCTCGCCAGCACGGGCGCGGTCGAGAGGACGTGGCCCTCGGGAACCCGCGCGAGCAGCCGCCGGACGGTCGCCAGCCACTCCTCGCCGTGCTCGAAGTCCGCGTCCGTACACACCAGCCGGTCGCGGCTCGCGCGCTCTAACCCTGCCGCCAGCGCGTTACACTTCGCCGAACAGCCCGTCGGCTCCCCGGCGACGACGACCGTCGCGGCCGTCCCCTCCGCCGCGTCGACGACCGGATCGCTCGGCCCGTCGCAGGCGACGAGGAACTCGTCCGCCGGCCCGACCTGCGCCGCCAACTCCGCGCAGGCGGGCGTCCACTCGCGGGTCGGCAACACGACGCTCACCGGGGCCGCCGGGTCGTTCGGCATCGGATCGATCGTTGTGCGAACCCGGTCAAATAGTCACCGGCCGCAGCGCGGTTCCCGACGGGAGGCTCGCCGTCCGGTTCTCGCCCAGCAGAGGGACTACGGCGGATTCAGTCCGCCGTGTCCCAGTCTACCTCGTCGGCGTACTCCTCGCGCATGAGGTGACAGCCAATGGTCTCGCCGTCGACCGCGTGGTCGGTCGGGTCCTCCCGCTCGCAGACCTCGCCGATCTTGCGCGGACACCGGGGGTGGAACCGACAGCCTGAGGGGACGTTCGACGGGTCCGGGACGTTACCCTCCAAGACGATGCGGTCCTCGTGCTGTTCTCCCCCGGGAATCGCCGAGAGGAGCGACTCCGTGTACGGGTGGTACGGCGGGTCGAACACCTCTCCCGTCGGACCGTGTTCGACGATCTGCCCGAGGTACATCACCGCGACTCGGTCGCAGACGTGTTCGACCACGGAGAGGTCGTGGCTGATGAGCAGGTACACGAGCCCCAACTCGTCTTGGAGGTCGGCGAGCAGGTTCAGGATCTGCGCTTGGACCGAGACGTCGAGCCCGCTCACCGGCTCGTCGAGGACGATCACCTCCGGGTTCACGGCCAGCGCCCGCGCGATGCCGACGCGCTGCTGTTGGCCCCCGGACAGCTCGTGGGGGTAGCGTTCGAGGTGCGACGTGTCGAGGCCGACGGCGTCGATCAGCTCCGCCACGCGGTCGGCGCGGTCGCCCTGCGACCCGATCCCGTGGAGGTCCATCGGACGGCGGACGATCTGTCGGACCGTCCGACGGGGGTTGAGGCTCGACTGCGGGTCCTGAAACACGATCTGGAGGTCGCGGCGGAGCGACCGGAGCTCGTCCGATCCCGCCGCCGTGACATCGGTCTCGCGGTAGGTCACGGAGCCGTCGGTCGGCTCGATGAGCCGGAGCAACGCCCGCGCGGCGGTCGATTTCCCGCAGCCGGACTCGCCGACCAGCCCCACGGTCGACCCCGCGTCGATCTCGATGTCGATCCCGTCGACGGCCCTGACCGGCTCCGGATCGCCGAGGAACCGCTCGATCGGACCGCTCGTGTCGAAGTGTTTGACCAGCCCGTCGGTCTCGACGACGGGGTCGTCTCCGGCGTCGCCGCGGCCGTCCGCGCGGTCGGTCTGCCACGAGAGCGAGCGCGACTCGTGGTCGTACTCGTACGCCATCTCGCCGACGTGCTCGTGTCGGTAACAGGCGACCGAGCGTCCCGGATCGGTCGGGACGGGTTCCAGATCGGGGTGCGCCTCGCGGCACTCCTCGGTCGCGCCGGGACACCGGTCCGCGTACTTACACGCGTCCGCGGTGCCGGTGAGGTCGGGCATCTGCCCCTCGATCACGTCGAGCCGGTCCCGGTCGCCCGGTCCGGCCCCGTCGTCGACGCTGTTGATGCTCGCGAGCAACCCCTTGGTGTACGGGTGCCGGGGGTCGCTGAACAGCGACTCCGCCGGGCCGCTCTCGACGACGCTCCCGGCGTACATCACCGCGACCCGGTCGCAGATCTCTCTGACTACGCCGAGGTCGTGAGTGATAAAGAGGATCGACATCCCGAGGTCCTCGCGGAGGTCGTCGAGCAGTTCCAGTATCTGGGCCTGTATCGTGACGTCGAGCGCGGTCGTCGGCTCGTCGGCGACCAGCAGGTCAGGCTCCGAGGCGATCGCGATCGCGACGATCACCCGCTGTTTCTGCCCGCCGGAGAACTCGTGCGGGTAGTCGTTCGCCCGCGACGCCGCGTCGGGGATCCCCACCCGGTCGAGGAGGTCGACCGCCTCGCGCTTCGCGGCGCTTCGGGACAGGCCCCGCGCCGTCCGGACCGCCTCGGCGACCTGTCGCCCGACTGTCATGGTGGGGTTCAGCGTGGTCGTCGGGTCCTGAAACACCATTCCGGTGTTGGACGCGCGGAACTCCCGAAGCCCCTCGTCGGAGAGGGACCGAACGTCCGTCCCCTCGAAGTCGACGCGGCCGCCGACGATCTCGCCCGGATCGTCGATGAGCCGGAGCACCGACCGGGCCGTCGCGCTCTTGCCGGCACCGCTCTCGCCGACCAGCCCGAGGATCTCGCCGCGGTCGAGGTGGAAGTCGACGCCGTCGACCGCGTGGACGACTCCCTCCTCGGTGTGAAACACCGTGGTGAGGTCGCTGACGGTCAACAGGCGGTCGTCCGGGGGCGTTCCCGCGGACGCCGTCGATTCGTCCGATCGCCGTCGCGTGTACGCCGGTTCGTTACTCATTTTCGGCCCCCAGTTCCGCGCTCATGGTCGGATCGAGGACGTCGCGGATCCCGTCCCCGAGGAGGTTGAAACCGAGGACGGTCGTCGCGATCCCCAGTCCGGGGAAGATCGCCATCCACGGCGCTTGCGCGAGGTACTGTTTCGACTGTCTGATCATCAGCCCCCACGACGGCTGCGGGGGCTGCGCACCCAGTCCGAGGAACGAGAGCCCCGCGGCCGCGAGGATGGCGAACGCGAGGCTGATCGACGCCTGAACGATGATCGGTGCGGCGGCGTTCGGCAGCACCTCCCGGAACAGCACCCGGCTGTCGCGCTCGCCGAGCGCCCGCGCCGCCTCGACGAAGTCCTCCTCGACGACGGAGACGACCTCGCTGCGCGTGACGCGGGCGAAGTACGGGACGTACGTCACCCCGATCGCGATCATCGCGTTCGTCAGCGACGGACCCAGCACGGCGACGACGGTGAGCGCGAGCAGGATCGGGGGGAAGCTCATCAAGATGTCCATCGTCCGCATGATCGCGTCGTCGACGTTGCCGCCGACGTATCCCGCGACCGCCCCCAGCGGGACGCCGGCCGCGGTCGCGATCCCGACGCTCAACCCGCCGATGTAGAGGCTGATCCGCGCGCCGAGGACGATCCGGAGGAGGACGTCTCGACCGAGGTGATCCGTCCCCATCGGATGGGCCGGACCGGGCGGCTGGAAGCGGTTCGCGACGTCTAACGCGTTCGCCTGCTCCAGCGAGACGAACAGCGGTCCGAACAGCCCGACGACGATCAGCAGTCCGATGAGGACCGACCCGGCGACGGCCTTCGAGTTCGACCGATACCGGGCGAACAGGTCCGCGAGCTTCCGGCGGCGGGCGTCGGTGAGCCACCGCGCCGCGTCCGCGCTCTCGGCGGCCATCAGGCACCACCCCCGGTCTGGACCCGCGGGTCCAAGACGGCGTACAGCAGGTCGACGATCAGGTTACTGAGCATGAACACCGTCGCGATCGTCAGCACGGAGCCCTGGATCAGCGTGGTGTCGCGGTTCAACAGCGCCTGGAACGCGAGCCGACCCAGTCCCGGGTACGCGAACACCTGCTCGATGATGACGATCCCGCTGAACAGGAACCCGATCTGGAGCCCGATCACCGTCAGTACCGGGAGGAAGGCGTTTCGGAGCGCGTGTCGGTAGACGATGTCGCGCTCCGAGACCCCCTTCGAGCGGGCGAGCCTGACGTACCCCGCCCGGAGCTCTTCGATGAGCGACGATCGGGTCATACGCGTGAGGTGCGCCATGAGCGCGAAGCCGAGCGAGAGCGCCGGGAGCGCCACGTGTCTGAGTCCGCCAATTGGGTCCGCGGCCGGGTTCACGTAGCCGGAGGGCGGAAGCACCGAGAGGAACTCGGCGAACACCAGGATCAGGACCAGTCCCCAGAAGAAGTCCGGGAGGCTGATCCCGGTGAACGCCACGACGCTGGTGGTGAAGTCCTTCCACGTGTTGCGGGCCTGTCCGGCGACCACGCCGAGCGGGATGGCGACCGTGACGGCGATCGCGACCGCGGCACCGGCGAGGAACGCGCTCGCGGGCAGCCGCTGGACGATCAGCCGCGCCACCGGGTCGCCGAACCGGAGGGACTCGCCCATGTCGCCGGTGAGGACGCCGCCGAGCCAGTCCAAGTACCGGATCCAGATCGGGCGGTTCAGCCCGAGGCTCTGGCGGAGCGCCTCCAGCCGCTCCGGGCTCGCCCGGTTGCCGAGGATCAGCAGCGCCACGTCGCCCGGAAGGACGTTGACGATCCCGAAGGTGACGACTGACACGCCGAGCAGCGACACGATCAACAGCCCCATGCGGCGCGCGGCGTACCGGGCGAACTGGGCGTCGATGGCCGACCTCATTCGTCGAGCCACGCCGACCCGAAGTTCACCTCGGTGTTGTTCGGGGCCAGCACCGTGTCGAGACCACCGACGGACGGTTTCCCCGCCATGGCCCCGTCGCGGAACCACAGCATCGGCGACGGGACCTCCTCGTGGAGGACCCGTTGCGCCTCGCGGTAGTACTCGACCTCCTCCTCCTCGCTGGGCGCGGTCTCGGCGTTCTCGATCGCCGAGTCGAAGTCGTCGCTGGCGTACGCGAAGGAGTTGAACGACCCCTCCGAGTGGAACAGCCCACGGTACATCTGCGCCGGCTCCCAGCCGCCGAACCAGTTGACCATCGCCATCCGGTAGTCCATGTTCGAGGTGACCTGCGTCAGCCAGTCGCCCCACTGGAGCTCCTGGATCTCGACGTCGAGACCGACCTCGGAGAAGTGCTGTTCCATGATCGTCGCCGCCGTGACGTGCCACGGGTAGTTCGTGGTCACCTTGAACTCCAGCGGCGCGAACTCGTCGATGCCGTACTCGGAGTCTTCGATCAGCGACCGCGCCTGTTCGACGTCCTGCGGCCGCGGATCGAGGTCTTCGTTCCGGTACGGACTGTTCGGGAAGCTCGGGGTCGCGAGCGTGCTTCCCTGCCCGAACAGCGCCCCCTCCACGAGCTCCTGCTTGTCGATCGCGAAGTCGATCGCCCGCCGCCAGTTGACGCTGTCGAACGGCGGCCGGTCGTTGTGGAGGTACATGTGGTTGAACGCGAGCGGCCGCCACGTCGACGTCTGGACGGCGTCGTTCGCGCCGTCGACGTAGTCGGACATGTCGTCGAGCGGGATGTCGTTGATGTAGTCGAGGTCCCCGTCCGTGAGCCCGGTGAGCCGGGTGTCGGGGTCGGTCATCGTCCGCTCTTCGAGCGTGTCCACGTACGGCCCCTCGCCCCAGTAGTCGTCGAACGCCGACAGCTCGGCGCGGTTGCCCTGCTGTCGCGACTCGAAGACGAACGGACCGGTCCCGACCGGGTTCGAGGCCTGCTCCGAGGCCGACCCCTCGGGGATGATCGCCGTTCCGGTGAACGCCAGCTGTCGGAGCAGCGGGTTGTACCGCTCGCTCATCGACAGGACGACAGTCGACTCGTCCGGCGTCTCGATCGACTCGACCGCGGTGAGGACGCCGCTGTACCGGGCCCCCACGTCGGGGTCCATGATCCGCTCGAACGTGTACCGAACGTCGGCGCTGGTCAGCTCCGACCCGTCGTGGAACGTCACGCCGTCGCGCAGCGTGAACGTGTACTCGGTCCGGTCGTCGTTGATCTCCCAGTCCGCGGCGAGTCCGGGTCGCGTGACGTCGGCGGCGTTCGATATCTCCAGTTCGCCGCTCAGGCCGACGAGCGTCTCGTGAACGTTGTTCAGGAACCGCGACGAGGCGGCCGTCTGCGCCAGATGAACGTCCAGTTCCTGGGTGACCTCGCTGTGGCCCCAGACGAGCGTCCCGCCCTCCTGCGGCTCGCCGGACGGTCCCGTCGCGCCGCCGCCGCTGCCGTCGCCGCCGTCACCGCCGGACCCGCCGTCACCGCCGGACCCGCCGCCGGAACACCCGGCGAGGGTGGTGCCGACGCCCGCCATTCCCGTGGCGACGAGGAATCGCCGCCGGTCGATACGACTCTCCGCGTCCGCAGATCTGTCACTCATTGTCAGTATCGCGCATGTCGTTCGTTAGCGTTTGATTCCGAAGTCGACGATCGCGTCGGGGTACTCCCCGAGCTGGTCCTCGGCGACCGCCGGCAGCTCCGCCTCCGTCTCGACGGCGAGGTCGTACGCCGCTCTGAGCTCGTCGACCGGGTCGTCGCTGTTGTCCACCCGCAGGTTGTGGGACAGCTTCGGCTCCGGTGCCGCGACGAGCAGCGCGGCGCTGATCTTCCCGCGCTTGTCGCCGCCGGCGGCTTGGCCGGCCTCCAGCCCGGCGATGAGTCGGTCGGCGAACTCCCCGTCGGCCTCCGCGTATCCCCGGCTCACCGCCTCGATCACGTCGCCGCCGTCGAGCATGTTGCCCGCGACGGTGTAGTCGTCGCCGGCGAGGTCGCCGGCCCAGTCGACGCAGTCGCCACCCGTGTATCGGAAGGCGTCGTCGTCGGTCACGCCGTGGAGTTGCCGGTAGGTGTCGTGCGGGTCGTCCGCGAGCAGGGCCTCGCACGCGGTCGAGACCGACACGCCTCTGTCGGCGAGGTCGACGGCGTTCCGTCCGTGAGACACCTTCACGTACGACTGCGTCGCGACGGCCGCGTTCTCGCTGACGAACGGACACAGCGCGCCGACGCCGACGAGAGCCGTGCTGACCGCGACGCCGAACGCGCCGGTGTCGGGATCGCGTGCGGCGATCGAGAACGTTCCGGGGGCGAAGCGGTCCGAGGGCGACGAGGGGTCTCGGTCCGTAGCCGCGGTGTCGGTGCTATCGTGTGTGCTGTTCTCTGACACAGGTATGTCACGGCATGGCAACATAGATATTAAATTTTGGCTTCAGAGACACATCGTCCGTCAAATAGATGATACCGACGAACCGCAGTCGGAAACCGAGCTATCTCGGAGATATCTTCGCGTTTGGTATCTGTTCTAAAACCGATAAATTATTGCTTATAAACCGCGTATGATATCGCCTCGACGGACCCCTGCGACGGACCGGAACGCGCGGTCTCGCTGAAATTCTCGGAATACGGGTGGCTCGATACCGCGATTGAGAGCTATTTTCCGTTCAAACCTTTTTTGATTGATACGTCCACCTCATATAAACGAATATCAGCGCGCCCCCCGCGGACCCACCCGATGGTACACGACCTCACCGCCATCGCGGACGCGGTCTCGCGTCGAAACGTCGTCAGAACGGCCGGTGCGGCGCTCGGGGTCGCGGCGGCTTCCGGTGCGGCAGCCTCGGGTACGGCGGCCTCCGGTGCGACGACCGGGGACCGATCGAGGGTCGGGAACGGCCGCGGGTCGGGGGGACCGTACGTCAGCGCTCACCGCGGGTATCGTGACGTGTTCCCGCAGAACACGGTCGCCGCAGTCTCCGGGGCGGCCCGGTTGGGTGCCGACCGGATCGAGGTCGACCTCGAAGCGACGAGCGACGGGGAGATCGTCGTCTTCCACGACGCCCGCCTCGACGATCTGACGGACGAGTCCGGCCTCGTCGCCGAGACGCCCTCCGAGGAGGTCCTTCAGGCGGAGGTCCTCGGCTCCGGCGAGACGATCCCCACGCTCGCCGAGGTGCTCTCGGCGACCAGGCCGCCGGTGACGATGAACCTCGAGTTCAAGGACCGCGGACCGCTCTCGTGGGAGGAGTTCGCGAAGCGGGCGCTGGACGCCGCGTATCGGTACCCCGGTCCGTTCTACGCCTCCTCGTTCGACCACGACGCCATCCGCGCCGTTCGGGAGGTCGATCCCGACGTCGACGTCGCGCCGATCTTCGGGAGCGACACGGAGGAGAACCTGGCCGTGGCCCGGGAGCTGGACGCGGAGGCGCTCAACTGCTCGACCGGCGTCCTCGACCGGGAGCTGGTCGAGATCGCCCACGAGGAGGGGCGGGCCGTGAACGTCTGGACGATCGACAGCTGGCGGGAGGCGGCGACGCCGATCGAGCTCGGCGTGGACGGACTGATCGCCGACTACCCGGAGATGGCCGCCTTCGGGACCGACGGCGGTGTCGGACCCCACCGCGGCCGGTGACGGGGCCCGAGTGTCGGCCGTCCGCGACCGTTTGCGCAGACGTTTTCGAACGCTGAAATAATGGGTTCGAAGTGGAAAATAACGCTTAAATCGGCCCGACCGTCACCCGCGGATCGAACGATGACGTGGAGCCGAGACGCGAGTGCCGCGACGACCCGGCCGTCGCGGGGAGCCGAGCCGTGAGCGACGGACCAACGCTGCGGATCGGGGCGGAGACGAGCGGGGGCGACGAGTCCGTGCCCGCGCCCGTGCCGCCGGACGACCCGGAGGCGTGGTACGCGCCGGACGTCCGGGCGCAGTACGAGTCGGCACCCGGCGTGGTGGCGACGGTCCGCGAGCGCGACGGCGGGCGGTTCGGCTACGACGTGCGCGAGCCGCCGCTGTCGCCCGCCGACGAGCGCGCCCTCGACCGGGTCCGCGACCGCTTCTCCGCGGTGCGACACCGCCGCCCGCTCACCCGGGTCGGGGTCGTCGAGCGGGCCGAGCGGGGGTTCGACCCGAAGTACGCGGAGGCGATCGACCGGTTGGTCGACGCCAGCGCGGCCGCGCGCCGCCGGATCGACTACCACGCGCTGCGGGAGTTCCGGCTGCTCGGCGAGCTCACCCCGATCGCCTTAGACGACCGGATCGAGGTCGCGGACGTGGGCGACGAGCGCGAGCTGGTGGTCCACACCGAGACGTTCGCGCCGCTGGAGACCGGGATCGACGCCGACGCCGACTACGTCGAGCGGGTCGCCGCCGAACGGCTCGCGCAGTACGCGGTCGAGTTCGCGGGGCTCGCGGTCGACGTGGTCGTCTACCGCGAGCGGCTGCTCGGGTCCGACGCGTTCGAGACGAAGTACGCGGTGTTGGAGCCGGACCTGCTGCCGGGCGACGAGGAGCTCATCGAGGAGTGTAAGTCTCGGATCTGGGAGACGACCGTGAGCGACGTGGTCGAGGACCGCGAGTCGTTCGTCGCCGCCCGCGCCCGGCGGTTCCTCTCGCGGCGGCTCACCGCGCGCAACACCCGGGCGTGGCTCGACGCGGCGGCCCACCGGGCGCGGGCCGCGCTGGCGGAGCGGGGGCTCGCCGCGCCGCCGGTCGACTCGCGGTACGCCCGCGACCGGCTCGACGACCTCGCGTACTACGTCCTGCGCGACCTCGTCGGCGAGGGCATCCTGACGGTCCCGATACGCGACCCGTACCTGGAGGACGTGGAGGCGAACCGCGTCGGCGAGCGCGTGAAGGTCGTGCCGCGGGCGTCGGTGCTGTCGGGGGCGGACGGGGCGGAGGCGACGGGCGCGGCGGAGACGACGGACGCGGCGGAGGACGCGGAGACGGGGGCGGGCGGGGAGCCCGGAGCCGACGTCGACCCGCCGACGGCCGGGGAGCGCGTGCCGACGAACCTGTCGTTCGACGACGAGACGACGTTCGTCAACGTCGTCACCGGGATCGCCGCCCGCGACGGGACGGAGCTGAACGCCTCGACGCCCTCCGCGAAGGTGAACCTCGAACTCGACGGCGTGCCGCAGACGATCCGGTGTGCGGTCGCGCTGCCGGTCATCTCCGAGGGCGGCCCGCACGTCTCGATCCGGAAGCAGCGCGCGGACGCGCTGACGCCGGTCGATCTGGTCGAGCGCGGCGCGCTCTCCGTCGAGCTGGTGACGCTTCTGTGGCTGCTGTACGAACACCGCGGGGTCGTCCTCTTCGCCGGCCCGACCGGCGTGGGGAAGACGACGCTGCTCAACGCCCACGCGCCGTTCATCCCGTTCGACGCCCGACCGGTCTCCGTCGACGAGGGGTCCCGGGAGGTGCGGCTCCCCCACGAGACGGGCGTCTCGCTCACCACCCGCGACCACGAGGACGCCTACAAGTCGGTGGGGATGGCGGAGCTGATGACCGAGGCCAATTACCTCAACCCCGACGTGGAGGTCATCGCCGAGATCAACACCCCGGAGAGCTTCGAGACCTTCGGCGAGAGTCTGGCGACCGGGCACGGCGTGATCGGCACGACGCACGCCGAGGACATCGGGGCGCTCGCCGACCGCCTGCGCGAGCGCGACCTGCCCGCGCGCCTGCTGCGCGAGGTCGACCTCGTCGTCTTCCCCCGGCAGGTCGACGGGGAGCGCTACGTCTCCCGGGCGATAGAGCCGCTCTCCGAGGCCGCCTACGAGGGGCTCGACCCCGAGGCGAAGCGGAGCCCGAGCGGCGACCCGAAGCGGGGCGGCGCGGGCGTCGTCGAGGTCGGCGACGAGTCCGTCCGGTACAACACGGTCGCGTGGCGCGACGGCGACGGGGCCTTCCGGTTCCCCGGCGCGCCGGGCGGGAGCGACGGTCGGGGAGACGCACCGGGAGCCGGGCCGCGGTTCCGCGTCTTCGACCGGATCGCGAGCCGGACCGACCGCGACCGCGAGGCCGTCGCGGCCGAGTTCGAGTCGAAGCGGCGGTACGTGGAGTACCTCGTGCGCGACGGCGTGGACGACCCGGAGGCGCTCTTCGAGTTCCTCGCCGACCTGCGCACCGACGAGGCGGCGACCGTCGAGCGCGCGGCGCGGACGAGGGGCCGGAGTAACGACCGCGGCGGCGGCGGGAACGGCAGCGACGGCGGCGAGGACGGCGAGAGCGACCCCGCGGGACGGAGGCGGTCGTGAGCCGGCGGCGGACGACCGGCGCGACCAGCGCGACCGGCGCGAGCGAGGGGACCGCCGGGGCGACCGGCGCGACCGAAGCGGGCGGGGCGGGCACGGAGGACCCGCTCCCGACGGGTGGCCGACTGGCGGTCGTCGACCGGGTCTGTTACGCGCTGTTCGCGCGCCACGCGAGCGACCGCCGCCACGACGCCGACCGGAAGCGGTACCGCGGGACCGCGCTCGATATCGGATTCGAGACGTACCTCGCGCGGACGTACGGGCTCTCGTGGGTCGTCGCGGCCGCCGTCTTCCTCCCGGCGCTCGTCGTCGCTGCCGGCGCGGCCCCCGCGGTCGCGGCCGCGGTCGAGGCCCGGTTCGGCGCGGCGCTGCTCTCCGGGGGACCGACGGCGACGCCCGCGCCGACGCCCGGCTCGGTCGGGCCGCTCAGCACGGACCGCGCCGCGGCGCTCGTCGCGGTCGCGGTCGCGCTCCTCGCGAAGCGCGCGACCGTGGCGGCCGCCGGGCTCCACCTCCGGTGGGTGGCCGCCACGCGGCGGACCGACATCGAGCGCACCCTCCCCGGGGCGGTGCGGTACCTCGAACTGCTCGCCTCGGGGAGCGACGGGCCGCGGGCGATGCTCCGGAAGGCGGCCGACGACGACGCGTACGGGGCCACCGCGACCTCGCTGCGGAAGGCGCTCAACGCCGCCCGGCTCGCCGGGAGCCTGGACGAGGGGCTGCGGCGCGTCGCCCGCGACACCCCCTCCCGGGAGCTGCTCGCGCCGTTCCTGTTGAAGTTCCGGAAGCGCGCGGCGGCCGGCGACGAGGCGCTCTCGGCGTTCCTCGCGACCGAGCGCCGGATGCTCTCCCATCGGCAGGACCGCGCCCGGAAGCGCGCCCGTCGGTTCCTCGAACTCCTGACCGAGCTGTTCGTCGCCGTGCTGGTGTTGCCGGCGCTGCTCGTCATCGGCGCGACGGCGCTGTCGGTGGTGATTCCCGAACTGCTCCCGCCGGTCGAGACGCCCGTCGGCGTGGTGCCGACCCGGGCGGTCGTCCTCTACGGCGCGGTCGCGTTCCTCGTCGCGTTCGGGCTCGCGGCCGCGGTCGCGGTCGGCACGCTCCGCCCGCCGAGCCAGCGGGCGAGCTACGAGCTTCCGGCGAACCCCCGGACGGTTCTCGCGAGCGCCGGCCGGAACCCCGCGAGCACGGCGGTCGTCGCCGCGGGGCCGGCCCTCGCGCTCGCGTGCTGGCTCGCGGTCGCGGGCTACACGCTCGTCAACGTCGTCCTCATCGGGTACGCGGCGTTCGCGGTGCCGGTCGGGCTCGTCGCCGCGCGGCGCACCCGGATCGACGACGCGAGGGACCGCGAACTCGCCGACTTCGTCCACGCCGTCTCGGGCCACGTCGCGCAGGGGCGGCCGCTCGCGGAGGCGGTCGACGCGGTCGCGCGCGACGCGGACCTCGGCGTCCTCAACGACGACGTGGCCGACCTCGCGTTCGCGCTGCGGTCGACGACCGCGACCGAGGCCGTGACCGGAGAGGCCGACTCGGCCGAGGGGGCGGTCGCGGTCGACGTGCGCGCGGCCGCCATCGAGCGGTTCGTCGACCGCGTGGGGACGCCGCTCGCGGCCGGGACGCTCGGGCTGGTCACGGGGGCGCTGAACGCGGGCGGCGACGCCGACGCCGTCTTCGAGACACTCCGGATCGAGGTCGGGCGGCTCTACAGCGAGCAGCGCGCGCTCCGCTCGGCGATGCAGCCGTACATCGCGGTGGGCTGGGCCGCAGCGGTCCTCGTCGCCGGCGTCGTCGCGGTCGTGAACACGCAGGTGGTCGACGCCGCGCGGCTGGCAGAGATCGCCGCCGCGTCGGAGGCGGTGACGGAGCCGGAGGGGGTGTATCCGGAGTTGGAGCGGTTCCGGCTGTACGTCGTCACGCAGGCGACCGTGCTGGCGTCCGGGTGGTTCGCCGGGACCGCGGCGCGCGGGCGCTACGCCGCGCTGCTCCACTCCGGCGCGCTGGTGGCGTGCTGTTACGTGGTGTTCACCGTGGGCGGGTTAGTGTGAGCGCGGCGAGAGGGCTCGGACTGTTTTGTTTCCCGCGCCGCCATCCCGACACGAGCCTTTTCTACCGTGCCGACGCATACACACGCACATGGACGAGAAGACCGCCGAACTCCGCGATCTGTTCGTCGAGACCACCGGGTCCGAGTCGGTCACCGAGCGACAGGACGCGGCGCGCGGGACCCTCGTCGACGCCGACGCGGAGTCGGTCGACGGGACCGCGCGCGACCTCGTCGCCGCGATGCGCGAGCGGTACGGCTTCTCAACGGATCTCGCTGACGACGCGTACGTCCTCGTCGCCCGCAGTCGATTCGAGGAGGAGAACGACGAGGCGGTCGCCGCGACGCTCCGGGACGCGCTGGCGGAACTGGAGGACGCCGCCGTTGACCCCGACGCGGTCGACGCCGAGACGGTCCGCAGGGCGCGCCTCGACCTCCACCTCGTGCGGGAGTCGGACCGGGAGGTCGGCGAGGACGACGCAGACGGTGACGGCGCGGACGACGAGTTCGCGTACGACGACCTGAAGCGGCTCACCGCGGCGGGGAACTCCATCGTCGAGTGCGCGGAGGAACTCGGCGCGACGCCCGACCGAGTCGCCCGTTACGCCGCCGTCGCGCGGACCGACATCGCCTCGACGCGGGCGAACGACCGGTTCCGCGACGCGTTCCGCGATCTCTTCGCCGACGCCGACATCGAGGGGTCGCTCGCGAGCGACGCCCGCGAGGACGGTCTCGAAGAGGCGACCGAGGACATCGAGACGGACGTTTCGTTATAAATAGTTGGCTGTGGATCGTCGGTGAACGCCTCCGAAGCCCCAGTCGCTCACTTATAAACAGTTGACCGCCGATCGACGACGAACTCCTCCGAAGCCCCAGTCGCGAGGCGGTCGCACACTCGCTGTGGTCCTCACTCGGTCGCTTCGCTCCCTCGCTGCGGTCCTTGCGTCGTCTGCGACCGCCTCGCGACTGCCCCTTCGAGTCCCGCCCCGCACCGCAACCGCAGCCTCACGCCTCCCCAACCTCGTCGCTCCCTTCGGTCGCGACTCCCTCGCGCGTGCTCCTCGCGGCCGCCTTCGGCGGCGCGCTCGGAGGCACGCGCCACCGCAGTTCTATTTATAAATGAAGCCGGGGCCAGCCGGTCGCGTGACGCTGGTTCCATTCAGCGACTTGGCCCGCGCGGCGTACTGCCCCCGGCAGCTCTACTACGTTCGGCGCGACGACGGGCGGAGCGTCCCGCCGAAGGCGCGCGAACGCATCGATCTAGCGTTTCGCTACGACGAACTGGTCGACGCGCCGGATCGGGTGCTGCGGCGGCTACCCCTTCACCGGTCGCCGGCCGCGTACCGCCGGAATCTGGACCGGTTGCGCGAGCTCGGCGAGTACGACGCCCTCGTCGACCCCGCGAGCGAGCGCGGGTTCCTCTCGGGCAAGGACTGTCACGGGACGGTTCACAAGGTGCTGGAATCGGGAGACGGCGGATCGAACGAGAGCGACGGGGAGCAGTCGCCGCCGGTCCCGACGCTGGTCTCCTCCGGCGAGCCGCCGGAAAACGGCGTGTGGGAGCCGCAGGCGGTCCGCGCGGTCGGGATCGCGAAGGCGCTGGCGTGGGAACGCGAGCGGGAGGTCCCGCGGGCGCTCGTCGAGTACCCCGCGGTCGGCGTCGTCCGCGAGGTCCGGCTCACGACCCGCAAGAAGGCGGCGTATCGGACGGCCCTCCGGAGCGCTCGGTCGATCGACGGCCCGCCGCCGCGCGTCGACGACGGGCGTTGCGATTCCTGCGAGTACGCGGGCGAGTGCGGGACGCGGCGACGGTCGCTCCGATCGCTGCTGGGGTGAGGCCGCGCGGTCGGCGCGTCCGCCTCCGTCGGGCCCCGCCGAGAGATCCACGACGAAACCGGAGTCCAACCGACGGTCGCTCGGCCATTCCTGACGCGACCCGGCAGTTTATACGTGTGTGTGTCGTCCGCATGGGTACGAATGGCGCGAGACGAACGCGTTCGTTCGGAGGATAGAGGAAGTCGCCTCGCGGCGGCTGGCCGCGAAATTCTCCGGCGATAACGACTCCGGGGCACGACCGCCCCGCGGCGGCACCGACCCCCAGACCACCGACGAGCCGACGGACTCCCTTTTGACCCGAACACCACTCACCGACCTCGACGAGGTACAGCTGTTAGACACCACGCTGCGCGACGGCGAGCAGATGCCGGGCGTCTCGCTGTCGCCGGGCGAGAAGGTCGACGTCGCCCGCGAACTCGACGCCGCGGGCGTCCACCTGATCGAGGCCGGCTCGGCGTGCACCTCCGCGGGCGAGCGCGAGGCGATCCGGCAGGTCGCCGACGAGGGGCTCGACGCCACCGTGACGAGCTTCGCTCGGGGGGTGAAACGGGACGTGGACCACGCGCTCGACTGCGGCGTCGACGGCGTGAACCTCGTCGTCCCCGCGTCCGACAAGCACGTCGAGACGAAGGTGGGGTCGACCCGCGACGAGGTGGTCGAGACGACCGTCGAACTCGTCGAGTACGCCAAAGACCACGGCCTGTGGGTGGAGGTGCTCGGCGAGGACGGCTCGCGGGCCGACCTCGACTACCTCGAACGCCTGCTCGGTGCCGGGCTCGACGCCGGCGCGGACCGCATCTGCTACTGCGACACCGTCGGCGCGGCCGACCCCGAGCGCACCGCGGCGGTCGTCTCCCGGCTCGCCGACCGCGGCCCGACGAGCCTCCACACCCACGACGACCTCGGCTTCGGATTGGCGAACGTCCACGCCGGGCTGAAGGCGGGGGCGGACACCGTCCACGGGACGGTCCTCGGCGTGGGCGAGCGCGCCGGCAACGTCGCCCTCGAGGAGGTCGCGATCGCGCTCGGCGAGTCGTACGGCGTCGACACCGTCGAGCTCGCGCGGCTCTACCGGCTCTGTCGGACGATCTCGGAGGCGACCGGCGTCGCGCTCCCGCCGAACAAGGCCGTCTGCGGCGCGAACGCTTTCGCCCACGAGTCCGGCATCCACACCGACGGCACGCTCAAGGACGGGACGATGTACGAGCCGTACCCGCCGGAGAGGGTCGGCCGTGAGCGCCGGCTCGTCCTCGGCAAGCACGCGGGCCGCGCCGGGGTGAAGGCCGCGCTCGCCGAGCACGACGTCGCGGTGACCGACGACGAGCTGCGCGAGGTCGTCGCGCGCGTCAAGGAGCTGGGCGAGCGCGGCAAGCGCGTCACCGACGCGGACCTGCTCGCGGTCGCCGACGACGTACGCGGCCGCGAGCGCGAGCGCCACGTCGAACTCGTCGACCTCTCCGCGACCTCCGGCGGGAACCTCCCGACCGCCTCCGTCCGGCTCCGCGTGGGCGACGACGAGCGCGTCGCCGCCGGCACCGGCTCCGGGCCGGTCGACGCCGGGCTGGAGGCGGTCCGGACGGCGCTGGCGGGCGACGGAAGCGACGACGAGGGCGCGGGCGGCGGCGTCGCCTTCGACCTCGACTCCTACCACGTCGACGCGATCACCGGCGGCACCGACGCGGTCGTCACCGTCGAGGTGGACCTCTCGCGGGGCGACCGCTCCGTGAGCGTCTCGGCGTCGGACGCCGACATCACCCGCGCGAGCGTCGTCGGGATGGTCGACGGACTCGACCGCCTGCTGGCCGCCGAGGCCGACGCCGCGGACGCCGATCCGGGGGCGGTCGCCGACGACTGACTCGCGGGACAGCGCGCCGGCGACGACCGATCCGCCGGCGTCTGACGAGGTTTTTATCTGAGGGCGTCCGAACGCCGGGTGTGAGCGTCGTCGTCGCTATCAAGCCGTCCGCGCGCAAGCGGAACGCGAAGGTTGGCAAGCTCGTCTTCGAGGACGGGTCCCGCCACGACTTCGAGAGCCGCGCGGCCGCCGAGCGGTGGGCGGACGACCTCTCGGCCGGCGACGGCCACGTCTGGATCGCGAGCGCGCACCCCCGCGACGACGGCGACGCGGACTGTTACCTCGTCTCGCGCGCGACGAACGCGAAGTTGGAGGCCGCCTACGACAAGCGCCGCCGCCGGCTCAGAGGGGACACGGGGTCCGAACAGGAGTCGCTCGGCGGCGAGCCGTGAGCCGGGCGGTCGGACTCGCCCCGCCCGTCACTCCGCCGTCCCCGGCTCCTCGACCACGTCGTCCTCGAAGCCGGCGACCGCCTCCATGACCGCCTCGCGGTCCGCCTCGTCCACGTCGAACGCCCGCAGCGCCTTGTCGAGGTGGGTCGCGATCACCCCGAACTCCTCGCTCGTGATCCCCAGTCCCGCGTGAGCGGTCGCCATGTCCTCGCCCTCGTACTGGATGGGGCCGCCGGTGACCGCGCTCAGGAACTTGGTCTGGTGCGAGCGCTGCGCGGCCATGTCGACGTCCTCGAAGTGGTGCGCCACGCGCTCGTCGGCGAGGACGCGGTCGTAGAACTCCCCGACGACCGCGCCGATTGCCGGTTCGCCCCCGAGGCGATCGTACAGCGTCTCGTTCGGCATACCTCGGCGACGACCGCCGGCCCAATCAGTGTTCGGCCGCCCCGCCTCACGACGACCGCTCGTCCGCCGCCGGCTCGCCGCCGTCCTCCACCGTCGGCTCGCCGCCCGCATCGGGACCGGTTCCCCGCGCGTCCATCATGTCGGCGGCGCGGGTCGCCCAGTCCGAGTACCGGAAGCCGAGGGCGACGACGAGCGCCATCCACGCGTAGGCCGCGGACACCCCGACGTACGCGCCGACCGGGCCGAACCCCGCGGTGCGGCCGAGCAGCCACGACAGCCCGAGGAAGAGCCCGAACATCGCCGAGACGCGCGCGACCAGCGGGATCCGCGTCTCGCTGGCCCCCTGAAGCGAGCCGGAGAGCGCGGAGAAGCAGACCAGCGCGGCACCGGCGACACCGTACACCCGCGCGAAGTCGACCGCGTACGCGATCGTCGGGGCGTCGTCGGTGAAGATCGGCACGAGCCGCGGCGCGGCGACGACGAGCCCCAGCCCGATCGTCCCGACGGTGAGCACGCCGAGCCCGGCGACCGCCCAGCCGTTGAACCGCGCGGCCTCCGGGTCGCCCTCGCCGAGCGCCTGTCCGACCAGCACCGACGCCGCGACGTTGTAGCCGCGCGAGAGCGGCCCGGTCACCTGCTGGTAGACGCGGCGGCCGATCTGGAACCCGGCGTTGACCGCCTCGCCGAAGCCCAAGAGGAGCGCGTTGAACGGGAACTCCGCGATCTCTGAGCCGAACCCCTCCAGGACGCGGGGGGCGCTCACGGCGAGCAGCTGTTTCGCGATCGTGAGGTCTCGCGGCCGCGCGAAGTCGGCGTCGGTCCACGACCCCCAGATCGCGAAACAGAGCAGGCCGGCGGTGAGGACGTTCGCGCCCGCGGTCGCGAGGCCGACGCCGAGGACTTCGAGCCGCGGGAGGCCGAACAGCCCCAGCCCGAGGACGACCGAGCCGGCGATGTTGACGGAGTTGGCGGCGACGTTGACGTACATCGGGGTCCGGGTGTCGCCGGTCCCCTGAAGCGCCCGCGCGCCGACGAGGGCGACGTGGCGCGCCGGCGCGGTCGCGAACACGACCGCGAGGTACGTCGAGCCGAGGTCGACGACCGCGGGCGAGGTCTCCTCGCCGACGATCCGGCCGAACACGTCGATCGCGAACTCGCCGAAGAGGAAGCCGAACAGGACGAACGGGATCCCGGCGAGCGCGCCGAGCAGGATCGCCTGCGTCACCGCCTCGTCGCGGTTCTCCGCGGCCCCCGCGCCGGTGTCCTGCGAGGAGAGCGCGATGGCACCGCCGCCGAGCCCCAGTCCGATCCGCAGCGGGAACCGGGCGTACAGGTCGGCGAGGCCGATCGCGACGACCGCGGCCGGCGAGAACAGCGCGGTGACCAAGACGTCGGTCGTCCGCATCGCGGTGCGGAACGTCTGCTCGGCCATGACGGGCCACGCGAGCGAGAACACGCGCCGCCAGACGCGCCGCAGCCGCGGGAAGTCCATGTACCGCCGCCGACGGTCGCCCGCGGTATTGATATACCGGAGGCGGTCGGCGTCGCCGCCACTCCGCGCCGCGGGCGCTGGTCGGCCGCCTCGGGACGGGCGTCCCCGAACGTTGAAGCCCGCCAGCGACCCACACGGCCCATGGACGTCTTCGTGTACGGCACGCTGACCGAACCGGAGCGGGTCGCCGAGGTGCTCGACTCGTTCGTCTTCGTCGGGCCGGCGACGCTCACCGGTCTCAGCCTCGTCGAGGGGCGGTACCCGACGCTCGCGCCGGGCGGCGAGACCGCGGGGCGGCTCCTCCGAACGGAGGCGGTCGACGCGCTCGACGCGTACGAGAACGTGGACGACGGGCTGTACGTCCGAGAGCGCGTGCCGCTGGACGCGCCGGCGGACCACCCCGACACCGCCGCGGTGTACGTCGGCGACCCCGACCGGCTCGACGCGGACGCGACGTGGCCGGGAAGCGGCCCGTTCGCCGACCGGGTGCGATCGGTGCTCGACGAGCGCGACGTGCGGGTGCGACTCACACCAACGGATCCCGTCTGACGGGCGGATGACGGCCTCGCAGTCGTGCGGTTTTACTTTCGCTCTGGTAGCCTCACCTTTTTGTATTCCCGCGGCGTCGTTTCACTCGCACGTCACACGCGTGCATTCCCCCACCCTTCCTCTCCCCCGAGCCGACGGCTCGGGGATCGACTCCCCCGACCGCGCCGTCGGCCGACCGCAACCGATTAGCGGTCGGCGCGGCGACTCGGTGGCATGCTCACTCTTGCCGACATCCGCGAGGCGCGCGAGCGGGTCTCGGGCGTCGCCCGACACACGCCGTTGGAGCGGTCACGCTCCTTCTCCGAGATGAGCGGCGCGGACCTCCACCTCAAACTGGAGAACTTCCAGCGGACGGGCGCGTTCAAGATCCGGGGCGCGATGAACCGGATCGCCACCCTCTCCGAGGCGGAACGCGAGGCCGGCGTCGTCACCGCGAGCGCGGGCAACCACGCGCAGGGCGTGGCGCTGGCCGCCAGCCGCGCGGGCGTCGACGCCACGGTCGTCATGCCGAGGTTCGCGCCCGTCTCGAAGGTGAAGGCCACCCGCGGGTACGGCGCGAGCGTCCGCCTGGAGGGCGTCGACTACGACGAGGCGCAGGCGTACGCCCACCAGCTGGAGCGCGAGGAGGACCGGACCTACGTCCACGCGTTCGACGACCCGGTCGTGATGGCGGGTCAGGGGACGCTCGGACTGGAGATCGCCGACGACTGCCCCGAACTCGACACGGTCGTCGTCCCGATCGGCGGCGGCGGGCTGATCTCGGGGGTCGCCGTCGCGATCAAAGAACAGCTCCCGGACGTGCGCGTCGTCGGCGTTCAGGCGGAGGGGGCCGCCTCGGCCGCGAAGTCGCTGGAAGCGGGCGAACTCAGAGAGATCGACAGCGTCGACACGATCGCCGACGGGATCGCCACGCGGTCGGTCGGCGAGCGGACCCTCGAAGTCATGTCGGAGTACGTCGACGAGGTCGTCACCGTCGACGACCGCGAGATCGCCTTGGCGCTCACGCTCCTACTCGAACGCGCGAAGACGCTCGTCGAGGGCGCGGGCGCGGTCGCGCTCGCGGCCGTCCTCTCCGAGGCGTTCGAGTACGACGACGGCGAGACGGTCGTCGCCGCGCTCTGCGGCGGCAACATCGACCTCAACCGCCTCGGCACGGTGGTCCGCCGGGGGCTGGTCCAGATGGGCCGGTACCTCAAGATCACCATCGATCTGAAGGACCGCCCCGGCGAGTTGGAGCGCGTCTCCAGCATCGTCGCGCGCACCGGCGCGAACGTGTACGCGGTCCACCACGACCGCACCTCGCGGGACGTGGCCGTCAACGCCGCCGAACTCGAACTCGAATTAGAGACCGACGACGCCGAACACGCCGCCGACATCGTCGACGCGCTCGAAGCCGAGGGGTACGAGGTCGAGATCCTGTCGTAGTCAGCCGCGATTATTTATAGACAAACGGCGGTGGCGCGCGCCTACGAGCGGCGCGAAGCGCCGCGAGACAGCTCGCGCGAGGGAGTCGACCGGTCGGAGCGAAGCGGAGACCGGTCGACGAGGCTGGGGAGGTGTGAGGTGCGGTGCTGTGTGGGTGGGACTCGAAGGGGCAGCCGGGAGGCGGGCGCAGGCGTTCACGAGAGCTCCGCTCTCGTGAGCCAGTCAGAACGCTTCGCGTTCTGATGACGACGTAAGCACCGCAGGAGCGAGTGAAACGAGCGACGAGGAGCACAGCGAGCGTGCGCCCGCCTCCCGGCTGGGGCTTCGGTAGTGTTCGCCGTCGGTCCACGGCCGGCTATTTATAAACGAGCGGCCGGCGCTGCGAAGGCCGTCAGCGCAGTGGCGACGCCCGATTACCACACGGATGACTCGAAGCGTCCGAAAGTAGCGGCCGAAACGGCGGAGTTCCTCAATTATTAGTCGTCCGCGGTCGCGGCGTCGGCGTCGGCCTCGGTCTCGTACAGCTCACCGGCGCGCTCGCGCTCGGAGAGGTACTCGTCGGCGTCGAGCGCGGCCTTCACGCCCATGCCGCTCGCGGTCGCCGCCTGCTGGTAGTGGAAGTCGACCACGTCGCCCGCGCCGAACAGCCCCTCGACGCCGGTCTTCGTCTGGCCGCCGCCGCGGCCGCCCTCGGCGACGAGGTAGCCGTCCTCGTCGGTCTCGATCCCCGTTCCCTCCAGGAAGTCGGTGTTCGGCGTGTGGCCGATGGCGTAGAACGCCGCCCCCACGTCGAAGTCGTACTCGTCGACCTCGTCGGCGGTCGCGGGGTCGTCGAGCTTCTCCTTCGGGTGGCCGTCGGGGTGTTCGACGAGCGTCACGTGGTCGATCCCGTCGTCCTTGCTCCCGTGGATCTCCGTCAGCTCGGTATTGAGGAGGAGTTCGATCTCGCCGTCCTCGACCTGCTCCATCGTGCGCTCGATCCAGACGTCCTCCGCGCGGAACTCCTCGCGGCGGTGGGCGATGTAGACGGTGTCCGCGAACTTCGTCAGGAAGTTCGCCTCCTCCATCGCGGCGTCGCCGCCGCCGACGACGAGCATGTCCTCGTCGCGGAAGAACGCGCCGTCGCAGGTCGCACACGTGGAGAGGCCGTACCCCATCAGCTCGTCTTCGCCGGGCACGCCGAGCGTCCGGGCCGAGGCCCCGGAGGCGACGATGACGGCGTCGGCGGTGTAGACGTCGCCGTCCGAGAGCGCGACGCGGAAGTGGCCCGCCGGCTCCTTCGAGACGTCCTCGATGACGCCGTTTCGCGTCTCGGCCCCGAACTTCGTCGCCTGCTCTTTCATGTCGTTGATCAGCCCCGGGCCGGAGATCCCCTCGGGGAAGCCGGGGTAGTTCTCCACCTCGCTCGTCAGGGTGAGCTGGCCGCCCGGCTCGTCGCCCTCGATGAGGAGGGGGTCGTTGTTCGAGCGCGCGGCGTAGATCGCCGCCGACAGCCCCGAGATACCGGTGCCGGCGATGATCAGTCGACGGTGTTCGACGACGTCGTCGGTCATGTGAACGGGTTCGCCGCCCCGCCGTATGTACGTTGCGCCCGCTGTCGAGGGGGACGCACGACCGGGGGGCCACACCCGGCGTCGGGGCCCCCGCGCTACCGCACCGCAACGAACACGCTCCGGTCGTCGTCCGGCCCGTAGCCGTCGGCGACGGAGACGGAGTCGAACCCCGCGGCGGCGAGCGCGTCGCCGATCCGGGCGTCGGAGAACGGCGTCATCCGACGGCGGTCGACGAACGGGTCGCCGTCGGGCGTGAACGTCACCGCCCGCCAGTCCAGCCGGCCGTCGTCGGTCGCGACGTGGTGCGCGACCCGGACGTACTCGATCGCCCCGTCCGCGTCGCGGCCGACGTCCAGCCCCGGCCGGTTCCCCTCGGGCGGCAGCGGGGAGTTGTCGAAGACGAGGACGCCGCCCGGCCGGAGGGCCTCGCGGAGCGCCCCGATCGCGGGGTCGAGGTCGCTCGGCGAGAGGTGGTTCACCACGCCGCGGATCGCGACCGCCGCGTCGAACGGCCCGTCGTCGCCGAGGTCCGGGTCCGGGAGACCGGTGTGACGGAACGCGACCGCGCCGCCGGACTCGGCGGCTCCGCCGGTCCGGTCGCCCCCGGCGACCGCGCCGTCGCACTTCTCGCGCGCGACGGCGAGCATCCCCGCGTGAACGTCGATCGCGGTCACGTCGAGCCCGCGGGCCGCGAACCGCCGCGTGTGCTCGCCGGTGCCGCAGCCGACCTCCAGCAGGCGCTCGGGGTCGACGCCGCGGTCGGCGAGGGCGTCGCGGACGAACGCGACGTCGCGGTCGTACTCCCATCCGGACTGGATCGCGTCGTACAGCCGCGGGCGCTCGTCGTAGAGGGCGTCGCCCATGTGCGGGCGTCCGCGGCGGAGGAAGGACTGCCTTTCGGCGGTGCGAGACGGAATGCCACGCCCCGCCGCTCAGTCCGTCGGGAACTCCGGCGGGAGGCCGGCCGGCTGGGTGGGCGCGTCGTCAAGCGCCTCGAAGAACCGGCCGGCGACGAACGTCTCGACCACCTCGGCGAGCGACTCCGCCTCCGACTCGGAGACCTCAGCGAGGAGGCCCAGCGGGACCTGCGCGCCCGCCATCGCGGCGTGGCCCCCGGCCGACCCCACGGGGTCGAGTGCGTCGCGCAGCAGTTCGCCGGCGTCGAGGTCGGCACCGCGGGCGCGGGCGGAGCCGTAGATCACCCCGTCCATGTAGCCGTAGACGAACGTCACCGTCACGCCGTCCAGATCGAGGAGGCGCTCGGCCGCCTGCGCGAGCGCGTCGCGGTCCGCGATCTCGCCGACGCAGGAAGCGGCCACCGACCCGCGGACGTCGCGGTTCTCGATGGCGGCCGCGAGCACGCGCAGCGTCTCGGGGCTCACGCTCGGGCTCTCGACGCGTTCGAGCGTCGACTCGTCGGCGTGCGCGAGCAGGGCGGCCGCGGCCCGGAAGTCGTCGATCGCGGTCGCCCGCGTGAAGTCCTTCGTGTCGATCCGGATCCCGTACAGGAGCGACGTGGCGAGGTCGCGGTCGGGCGCGATCCCGAACCGCGAGAGGTACTCCGCTATCAGCGTGCTCGTCGCGCCGACCGCCGGGCGGATGTCCACGAACGACCCCGCGACCGGCCCCCGCGGCGGGTGGTGGTCGATGACGACATCGACTGGATGGCCCTCGGGGAGGCTGTCGTTGATCCCGGCGCGGGAGTGGTCGACCAGGGCGACGCCGCCGTACTCTTCGAGGTCGATCTCGTCGACCGGTTGGAGCCCGATGTCGAGGAGGTTCACCATCGCGCGGTTCTCCTGATGGGCGATCTCCCCGCCGTAGCAGGCGTCCGCGTCGACGCCGATCGACTCGGCGACCCGGGTCAGCCCGATCGCGCTCGCGATGGCGTCCGGGTCGGGGTTGTCGTGGGCGACGACCAGGAGCGGCCCCGACAGCCGCCGGAGCGTCGCGAGCAGCCGGGCGGGCTTCTCGTCGTCCGGGGCCTGAGCGGGACCGGCGGCCAGTCCCGCTTCCACGTCGGTCTCGACGTCCGCGTCGGTCGGTTCGGTTCCGCCGGCCGCGTCTGCGGCGGCCTCCGGGCCGTCCGCGTCGCCCGGGTACTCGCCGTCCAGCCCGAGCGCCTCGCAGACGCGACCGGTGACCGCCTCGACGGGGTCGATCACGCGGTCCGCGACCGCCGCGATCGCGGCCCGCTGTGCCTCCGTCGCCGCCGTTCCGAGGTACGCGACGAGCATCGCGTCCGGGTAGCGGTCCCGGGCCGCGCGGGCGGCGGCGACGTTGCGGTCGGCGTCGTCGCTCGCGACCACCACGATCGCGGCCGCGTCCGGGTAGTTCGCGGCGTCGGTCGGGTCGGCCTCGACGGTGGCGACGTTGCGGTCGCGCAGCGTCGACGACCACCCCGTGTCGTCGGTGATCGCCACCAGCTCGCCGCGCTCCTCGCGAGTGCGCTCGGCGAGAGCGTTGCCGACCGCGCTACAGCCGAGGAGCAGGCGACGGGTCATACGGACGCGACGGGATCGGGAGGCAAAACGCTGGCGTCGGCGCGCTCCGACCGATCCCTCCGATGCGCGGTGTTCCGCCGACCCGGCGTCGCGCTCCGCACGAGGGTCACTCCGCGTCCCCCGCCTCTTCCGCGTCCCCGTCCTCCGCCCGGCCGTCGCCGTCGCGGAGCGACCCGCCGACCGCGGCGGCGACGTCGACCGCCGCGCGGTTCTCGGCGACGTCGTGGACCCGGACGATGTCGGCCCCGCGGTCGGCGGCGAGCGCGGTGCCCGCGACCGTCGCGTGCTCGCGGTCGTCGGCGTCGCGCCCGACCGCGCCGTACAGCGACTTGTGCGAGTGGCCGACCAGGACCGGACAGCCGAGCGCCGCGAACTCGCCGCAGCGCGCGAGCAGTTCGAAGTCCTCCGCCGGCGACTTGCCGAACCCGATACCGGGGTCGACGATGACGCGGTCGCGGTCGATCCCGGCCGTGTCGGCGAGCGCGAGGCGCTCGCGCAGCGAGTCGAGCACCTCCGCGACCACGTCGTCGTACTCGGGGTCGGCGTCGGGGTCGACCGGCGCGTCGAGGCTGTGCATCACGATCACCGGGCAGTCGGCGTCGGCGACGACCGCCCGCATCTCGGGGTCCTCCAGCCCGGTCACGTCGTTGATGATGTCCGCGCCGCCGTCGAGCGCCGCCTCGGCGACCGCGGGCTTGCGGGTGTCGACGGAGACCAGCACGTCCCCGGACCCGACCGCCGGGACCGACTGTATCGCCTCGATAGTGGGGACGACGCGGTCGATCTCCTCGTCGACCGGGACCGGCTCCGCGCCGGGTCGGGTGGACTCGCCGCCCACGTCGACCACGTCGACGCCCGCCTCGGCCATGCGCTCGACGCCCGCGACCGCGTCGTCGAGGTCGGCGTGGCGGCCCCCGTCGTGGAAGGAGTCCGGCGTGACGTTGAGCACGCCCATCACGGCGGCGCGGTCGGTCCACGGGTAGTCGGGTTCGGCGTCCGCGGAGTCGGCGTCCGCGGAGTCGGCGTCCGCGGAGTCGGCGTCGACCCCGACCGCGGCCGCGAGGTCGGCCGCGACCCCGTCGAGTCCGCCGGCGTCGGCCGCGGCGAGCCGGTCGACGAGCGCGCGGAGTTCGGCGACCGTCCCCGCGACCGTGACGGGCACCTGCTCGCCCGCAGCGCCGCGGTCCTCGTCCGCGCCGAGCCCGCCGAGGGCGGCGTCGCCGCCGACGGCCCGGGCCTCGGCCGCGACCCGCTCGGCGCGGTCGCCGCGCAGGCGGAGGGTGAGGACCCGGTGGTCGACCCCGTCGCGGTGGCTCTCGACGCCCGCCGGCGGGACGCCGGCCGTGTCGAGCGCGTGGGCGGCGTCCGCCGCGTCGCGGACCGTTCGCTCGCGGACCGTCCGCGTCCGGGCGGCCCGGGCCTCGGCGACCGCGAACAGCGAGCCGACGAGCAGCACGCAATCGCCCGCGTCGGCGCGGTCGACCGCGTCGTCGAGGGCGTCCGCCACGTCGTCGCCGGCCGTCACGCGCTCGATCCCCGCCGAGCGGAGCGCGGCGGCGAGGACCTCGGGGTCCTCCGCGCGGTCGATGGCGGGCCGGCAGGTGACCGCCGTCGCCGCGTCGGGGAGCGCCGCGGCCGTCTCCGCGTGCTCTTTGTCGTGCATCGCGGCGTACACGAGATGGAGGTCGTCGTAGTCGTACTCGTCGAGCGTCGCGGCGAGCGTGCGGGCGGCCGCGGGGTTGTGCGCGCCGTCGAGGACGGTCAGCGGCGCGGTGTCGACAACCTCGAACCGGCCCGGCCACGTCGCCCGCGCTAGCCCGTCGCGGACCGCGCGGTCGGGGAGGTCCGTCCTCAACGTCTCCGCGGTCCGGTCCGCGAGCCCGACGGCGACCGCCGCGTTCGCCGCCTGATGGCGGCCGACGAGGGGGATCCGGTAGGTCCCCTCTCGCTCGCCCGAGAGGGTGATCTCGGCGTCGGTGGCGCTCACTCGGCCCTCGTACGTCGCCGCGAACGCCGGGCCGTCGGCCCCGTCGTCTGAGTCCCGCTTGTCGGCGTCGGCGTCGCCGGTCGCCCGCGTCACCGGCGTGCCCACCTCGCCCGCGACCTCGCGGACCACGTCGAGCGCCTCGCCCTCGCAGGCGGTCACGAACGGGGCGTCGGGCCGGGCGATCCGGGCCTTCGTGCGGGCGATCTCGCCGACCGTGTCGCCGAGGACCGCGGTGTGTTCGAGGGAGACGTTCGTGATCGCGGTCGCGACCGGGTCGACCGCGCTCGTCGCGTCGTACTCGCCGCCGAGCCCGACCTCCAAGACGGCGACGTCGACCTCGCGGCGGGCGAACTCGCGGACCGCCATCGCCGTGACGACCTCGAAGAAGGTGAGCGGCTCGCCGGCGGCCGCCCGGTCGATCAGCCACGGGCGGACCTCCTCGACGAAGTCGGCGACCGCGGCCTCGGTCATCTCCCGGCCGTCGACGCGGACGCGCTCGGTGAGCGCCGAGAGGTGCGGCGAGGTGTACAGGCCGACCGAGAGTCCGGCCTCGCGCAGGACCGACTCCGTCAGCCGCGCCGTGCTGCCCTTCCCGTTCGACCCCGCGACCTGGACGAACGGGACGTCCTCCTGCGGCGAGTCGAGGTGCGCGAGGAGCGCCTCGACCCGCTCCGTGCCGGGCTTGACCGAGAAGCGGCGGAGGTCGAAGAGGAACGCCGCCGCCTCGTGGTAGTGCATACGCCGTGGGTCGGCTCCGCGTCGCTTAGGCGTAACGGACCGAAACGGCGTGGCGTTCGACGGAGGTTCGTACCGCGCGGTCGGTGTCGGAGACCCGACCCCGAAGCCCCAGTCGCGATGACTCGCGCGCCTCGCTGCGCGCTTCAGTCGTTCGCTTCGCTCACTCCTTCCAGTGCTTGCGTCGGTGTGCTTCGTCCTCGCGACTGCCCCTTCGAGTCCCGCCCCGCACAGCACCTCACACCTCCCCAACCTCGTCGGCGGCTCCCGGTGGTCACCGCCGACTCCCTCGCGCGCGCTGTCGCCGGCGCTTCGCGCCGGCTACCAGAGGGACCTTCGGTCCCTCGCGGCTCGCGGCCGCCTTCGGCGGCGCGCTCGCAGGCACGCGCCGGGTGGAGTTGTCGGGTCGCGGAGCCGAAGAGCAACCCTTACGCGCGCGGCTCCCGGACCGGGGTTCATGGACGAACCGACAGCCGAGGCGGACGCGTCGAGCGCGTTGGCCGCGGCGTCGTCGACGGCGGGCGACGGCGGTCCCGGAGCCGAGACCGCGGTCGTCGCCGAGGGCGTCCGGAAGGCGTACGGCGACGTCGTCGCGCTCGACGGGATCGACCTCGACGTCGCGGCCGGCGAGGTGTTCGGGCTCATCGGCCCGAACGGGGCCGGGAAGACGACGCTGGTGCGCGCGCTCACGGGCACGACAGAGGCCGAGGGCGACCTGCGCGTCTTCGGCGAGTCGCCGCGGGACGTCGAGCCGAGCCGGATCGGGCTGCTTCCCCAGTCGTTCGACCCGCCCGCGCGGCTCACGGCCCGCGAGCTGGTCGACTACTACGGCGGGCTGTACGACGCCGCCCGCGACACCGAGTCGGTCCTCGACGACGTGGGGATGGCCGACGACGCCGACGCGTGGTACGAGACGCTCTCGGGCGGCCAGAAGCGCCGAACCTGCGTCGCGACCGCCGTCGTCAACGACCCCGACCTCCTCTTCCTCGACGAGCCGACGACCGGGATCGACCCCGCCGGCCGACGGGCGATCCACCGGCTGATCGAGCGGCTCGCCGCGGACGGCACGACGGTCTTCCTCACGAGCCACGCGATGGACGAGGTCGAGCGGCTCGCCGACCGGGTCGCGATGCTCCGCGACGGCCGTGTCGTCGCCGGCGGCGCGCCGGACCGACTGATCGCCGAACACGGGGGCGCGCCCCGGCTCGACGCCGAGACCGCGGAGGCGGCGACCGACGGCGTCGTCGAGCGCGTCGCCGCCGGGGTCCGCGACCGGCTCGGGGACGACCCGACCGTCGCGGCGACGGACGAGGGGATCCGGGTCCGGGGCGTGCGCCCGGAGGCGATCGGCGACGCGGTCGGCGCGCTCGACGACGCCGGCGTCGCCTTCGAGTCGCTCTCGTGGTCCGAACCGTCGCTTGAGGACGTGTACCTGCGTCTCACGGGCGAGGAGTACGCGAGAGACGGGGGAGACGGGGCGGTCGAGTCGGTCGAGTCGGCCGCGGCGGTCGAGTCGGTCGGGCCGGTCGCGACGGACGACGAGGTGGGCGACCGATGAGCCGGATCGGCCGGATCCGGACGGAGGCCGTCGCCGCGGCGCGCTCGTTCACCCGCCGCCGGACGGCGGTGTTCTTCACCTTCTTCTTCCCGGTGATCCTGGTCGTCATCTTCGGTGCGCTGGTGCGGACCCAGCCGACCGGCGGGGGGCTGTTCGCCGAGCCCGCGGGCTACTACATCCCGGGCTACCTCGCGGTCGTGGTCCTGTTCACGCCGCTGTCCCGGGTCGGCTCGGAGATCGCGCGCCACCGCGACGGCGGCCGGTTCGAGAAGCTCGCGACCACCCCGCTCTCCCGCGCCGAGTGGCTCCTCGCGCACACGCTCGTCAACGTCGCGATCATCGGCGCTGCGAGCCTGCTCATCCTCGGCCTCGTGCTGGCGGTGACCGACGCGACGCTCGTCGTTTCGCCGGCGCTCGCGGCGCTCCCGGCGTTCGTCGCGGTCGCGGTCGCGCTCTTCTGCGGCCTCGGCGCGGTCCTCGGCGCGGTCGCGGACTCGCAGGACGGCGTGATCGCCGCGAGCAACACGGTCGCGCTCCCCCTGCTGTTCCTCTCAGAGACGTTCGTCACGCCGGCGCTGCTGCCGGCGTGGTTCCTGCCGGCGGTCGCCGCCTCGCCGCTGACGTACTTCGCCCGCGGCACCCGCGCGATCACCTACGAGGGCGGCGCGTGGGCCGGCGACCTGCTCGTGTTGACCGCGCTCGCCGCCGGCTTCCTCGCGGTCGGCGCGTACGCGGTCCCCCGAACCGAGTGACCGCGCGGGGGTCGCCGCGGAACCGTCCATTTATGTCCGCAGCCTCCGTCTCCGTGACACGAGAGGGAGAGCGTTGACAACCGTTCACTTCACCTGTACCGACTGCGCGCAGACCATCGAGGTCAACGACGCGATGCGCGAGACGATCCTCGAGACCGGCTGTCCGGTGTGTACCGCGGCCGCGACGGAGGAGGATTTCGCCGTGACCTGCGAGTAGCCGTCGCGACCGCCGCGGAACCCCCGACGGTCGCCGCCCGTTGACACACCGCATCCGGTTGCTGTGGCTTTTTGCGTCGACCGCGACAACGACGGGCCGATGACGCCCGAACTCGACGAGATCGATCTCGGAACCGTGCCGCTCGGCCGAACCGGCCTGCGGACGAGCGAACTCCAGTTCGGCACGTGGCGGTTCGGCCGCGTGACCGAGGCGGGGAACGTGGAGATCGACGAGGAGCGCGCCCACGAGCTGCTCGACGCCTACGAGACCGCCGGCGGGCGGTACATCGACACCGCCGACGTGTACGGCGGCGGCGACTGCGAGCGGTGGATCGGCGACTGGCTCGCCGAGCGCGACCGCGAGCGCTACACGATCGCCTCGAAGGTGTACTGGCAGATCCGCGACGGCGACCCGAACAGCCGCGGCACGAACCGCAAGAACGTCCGGCACCGCGTCGACGCCCTCTTAGACCGGCTCGACACCGATTACATCGACGTCCTCTACATCCACCGCTGGGACGACGAGACGCCCGCCCGCGAGCTGATGAAGACGCTGAACGGCCTCGTCGAGTCCGGAAAGGTCCACTACCTCGGCGCGTCGACGCTCCGCCCGAACGCCTGGAAGGTCGCCCGCGCCAACGAGATCGCGCGCAGCGAGGGCTGGGAGCCGTTCAAAGTGCTCCAGCCGCGGTACAACCTCGTCGACCGCGAGATCGAGGGGGACTACCTCGAGTTCGCGCGCCAGCGGAACCTCGCCGTCTCCCCGTGGAGCCCGCTCGGACAGGGGTTCCTGACCGGGAAGTACGACCGCGACGAGGACCTCCCCGAGGAGTCGAAGGCCGCCGAGTCGAGCCGCTTCCAGGAGGCGTACCTCACCGAGGAGAACTTCGACGTCCACGACGAACTGGACGCGGTCGCCGACGAGGTGGACGCCTCGCCCGCCCAGACCGCGCTGGCGTGGCTCGCCCACCGCGACGGCGTCACCGCGCCCATCGTCGGCGCGCGCACCGTCGACCAGCTGCGCGAGAACCTCGCGGCCGCGGCGATCGACCTCTCCGACGAGCAGGTCGATCGCCTCACCGCCGCGAAGCCCGGTCCGTACGACGAGCTGTAGAGACCGACGCGCTCGGAGCGTCCGCGACGCCTACCGCTCCGCGCAGTACTCGACGAAGTTCCGCAGAATCCGCAGCCCCGTCTCGCCGCTCTTCTCCGGGTGGAACTGCGTCCCGAACACGTTGCCGGCCTCGTTGGCGACGACCGCGGGGAAGTCGACGCCGTAGTCCGCCGTCGCGACGACCGCGTCCGGATCGTCCGGCTCGGCGTAGTAGGAGTGGACGAAGTAGGCGTACTCGCCATCCACACCGTCGACGAGCGGGTGATCGCGCGCGACCGCCAACTCGTTCCAGCCCATGTGGGGCACCTTGCGGTCCACTTCGAACCGGACGTTGGTTCCGGGCACCAGGTCCAGTCCCGTCACCTCGCCCTCGCCCTCGTGGTCGGCCTCCTCGCTGGACGTGAGGAGCATCTGCATCCCGAGACAGATACCGAACAGCGGACGGCCCGCCTCGGCGTGGTCGGTCAGCGCCTCGCGCAGCGGGCCGGCGTTCTCCATCCCCTCGCGGAACGCGCCGACGCCGGGGAGGACGACGCCGTCGGCGGCCGCGAACGCCTCGGGGTCGTCGGTGATCTCCACGCTGGCCCCCGCCCGCTCTAACCCGCGGGTCGCGGAACGGAGGTTCCCGAGGCCGTAGTCGACTAAGACGACGTCCGCCAGCGTCTCCGCGGGCGGCTCGAAGGTGCTCATACGTCCCCTCGGAGGGGGACGGAAAAGTCGGTTTCCCTTGCTGCGGTCGCGCCGCGCGGACCGAAGAGGGGAGCGCGAGACGCGCTCAGGTCACTTCAGCGCCGCCTCGGCCATCCGCTGCGGGAAGCCGAGGAGGAGCGCCACGATCCCCTGCGCCTCGTCGCCCTCGCGGAGCGTCGACCGGATCCGCTGGGAGAAAATCTCCACGGAGATGATCAACACGAGGATGACGAGGATCGTCGCCATCATGTTGGTGAACGCGAACAGCCCCTGCTGGACCGAGAGCACCTGTCCGAGCCCGCCGCCGCCGATGATCCCGAGCGAGACGGCGATCCGGACGTTGATCTCGAAGATGTACAGCGTCCACGCGATGAACGGCGTCGTCACCTGCGAGAGCATGCCGAAGGTGATCGTCTGCGGGCGGTTGGCCCCGGTCGTCTCCATCGCCTCGATCGGGCCGTCCTCGATCTCCTCGAGTTCGTCCGTGAACAGCCGCCCGAGGTTGCCGACGGTGTCGGTGGCGATGGCGAGCGTCGCGGTGACCGGGCCGATCCCGCCGAGCGGGATGTAGATGAGCCCCCACACCAGCGCCGGGATGGCGCGGATGGAAGACATGAGCCCGCGGAAGATGAAGTTGAACGGGAACGGCGTGACGCGACCGGAGCCGAGGATCCCGAACAGCAGCGCGAGCGGGAACCCCATCACGGTGCCGGCGAAGCCCATGGCGAGCGTGATGCCGGCCTCGCCGAGCAGCGGCGTGTCGCCGCCGAGACCGCCCCAGATCAGGTTCCGTTCCTGGATGAACGTCCAGTAGTCGACGAAGCCGCTCGGGTCGATGAACGGGAACGACGACGCGAGGAACGGGAAGAAGTCGCGGAGCGCGTTCAGGAAGTTCGGGAAGTAGTTCGGGAGGTTCGCCTCGAAGAAGCCGACGGAGGTGAGCGCGTAATAGAACACGCCGGCGAGCAGGAGCAGGCCGACGCCGAACACGAGCGCCTTCACCCGCCGGGCGAGCGCGATCGCCTCGTAGCGCCGGGTGACCGCGTCGTCGTGGCTCATTTCGCCATCCCTCCGCTGGAGGCCCGCTTCGAGGAGGCGTCGTCGGTCGACCCGCCGGAAGCCTCGGTCGCCTCGTCGGGATCGGCCGCGAACATGCCCTCCGTGTCGATGTCGCCGTAGATCTGGTCGATGACGTCCATGTCGAACTCGTCGCGGTAGCCGTCGAACACCTTCTGCCCGTCGCGGAGGCCGGTGAACCGCTCGCCGAACTTCCGGGCGAGGTTCACCTGATGGAGGCTGATGACGGCCGTCAGGTCGCGCTTGCGGGCGGCGGTGCGGAGGTATCCCATCACCTGCTGGGAGGAGCCGGGGTCAAGGCTGGCGACCGGCTCGTCGGCGAGCAGGATCGTCGGGTCCTGAACCAGCGCCCGGGCGATGCCGACCCGCTGTTGCTGCCCCCCGGACATGCGCTTCGCGCTCTGTTGGGCCTCGTCGAGCAGTCCCACGGTGTTGAGCGCCTCCAGCGCCTGGAGCTTGTCGCTCTCGTCTTGCAGCTGGAGCAGCGAGCCGATGAAGGAGTTGCGGTTGAGCGACCCGGTGAGCGCGTTGGAGTACGCGGTCATCTGGTCGATGATGTTGTGCTGTTGGAAGATCATCGCGATGTCGTCGCGGGGACTGGTGACGGGGTCGTCGCCCACTCTGATCTCCCCCTCTGTGGGGGTTTCGAGCGCGTTCATACACCGAAGCAGCGTCGACTTCCCCGAGCCGGAGACGCCGAGCACGATGACGAACTCGCCCTGCGGGATCTCGAACGAGACGTCGTCGAGCGCGACGGTGTCGCCGAACCGCTTTGTCACCCCATCGACTGTGATGCGACTCATTAGCTATAAAGAAAGGTTGTAGAGGGGTTACGAAAGGTCTTCGAACTCCAGACCGAGCTGGTCGAGGACCCGCTGGATCGGCTGGTAGTCGTCGATGCTCCCCTCCTGAACGCCGGTGAACCAGAGCGGCTCTCCGTCGTAGTCGTCGCCGTGGCTGAGGTCGTCCTCGCTCACGTTCAGGATCGCCTCCTCCAACTCGGCTTTGACCGGGCTGTCCCAGTTGGACCGGGTCGCGAGCGGTGCGCGCGGGATCGGGTCGGAGACGGCGAGCAGCTGGAGCTCGGTTCCGGACGACTCGATCTCGTCGCCGGCACCCTCGTACTCCGCCGAGATGTCGACGAAGTCCTGCGACATCTCCTCGAACTGCTCCTGCGGGACGTAGGGCGCGGAGGAGAACGCGCCGGTCGTCGCCGCCATCACGTCGTCGCGCTGGACCATCTGCTCGCGCGCGGTGGTGTGGTCCGAGAACTCGGCCTCGAAGTTGCCCGGATCGCCGTTGGGGGCGTTACCGACGTCGAGACCCGCGTCCTGAAGGATCGTGAGCGGGACGAGCGTCCCCGAGACCGAGAGGATGTCGCCCATGTAGACGAGCTCGCCTTCGAGGTCGGAGAGCGACTCGATGCCGCTGTCGGGCGTCGTCGTGATCGTCGAGAAGTACCGCGCCGCGCCGTACGCGACCCGGACGCCGACGATGTCGAGGATGTCCTCCCCGGCGATGACCGCCGACGGGGAGATGTCCGCAATCTCTCCCTGATCGTTGCGCATCGACTGGAGCGTCGCGGTGTAGCTCTCCGCGCGGTCGGCCTCGATCTCGACTTCGACCTCGGACTCGAGGTACTCGAACATCGGCTGGTACTGCTGTGTGATCTCGACGTCGGCCTCGGCGGGGTTCAGGATGAACTGCGCCGTCGGAGTGCCGTCCGTCTCCCCGGAGGTGCCGCCGTTACATCCCGCGAGGGCGACCGCACCGGCCGCGCCGGCTGTCTTGACAAACGTTCGCCGATTCGCCGACCACCTGTTGTCGGACATACACAGGGAGATTCCGCTGGCGTGACTAATCGTTTTCTATGTTTTCTATATAGATACTGAACGACCGTCGGCGGCGAGCGCCGTCGACCCGGCGGATCAGAACTCGCCGAGCCGCGACTGCCCGTCCCCCCCACCGTCGCGGTCGCCGACGCCGCTCAGTTCGGCCGCCCGCGCGATCGTCTCGAAGAAGCCGTCGCGCTGGCTCCGGTCGTACAGAGTCGCGGCCGGATGGACGGACAGCAGGACGCGCCGCGACGCCCCGGCGAGCCTGGCGTCGACCACGTCGCCGGACTCCGAGGTGATCGCAACCGACCGATCGAGGAGGTGCTCGCTCGGCACCTTCCCGAGGGTCACGATCAGCTCCGGAGCGAGCCGCCCGACCTCGCTTTCGAGGTACCCCCGGCAGTTCGCTAACTCCTCGGTCGTGGGGTCCCGGTTGTCCGGCGGTCGACACCGCACGCAGTTCGTGATCCGCACGTCGGCGCGGGCGAGCCCCGCGTCCCGCAGCGCCTCGTCCAGCACGTCGCCCGAGCGCCCCACGAAGGGTTCGCCCTCCTCGTCTTCGGTGGCACCGGGCCCCTCGCCGACGAACAGTAGGTCCGCGTCGGTCGGCCCGACGCCGTCGACGATCCGACTCCGGGACTCGACCAGCGCCGGACACCGCTCGCAGGCCGGAACGCACAGGTTCTCGTCGAGGACGGAGTCGTCGCCGCCGTGTTCGCTCATGGAAACGGCTCCGGGCGCGGGCGTCTAAGTAGCGTCGGTCGCCGTCGCCTCGCGGTGGGCGCTCGCGGCGAGCGCCGCGATCCGGAGCGGCTCGCAGCGCCGGAACCCGTCGCGGGTGAGCGCGCGGACCGCCGCCGCGGCGCGCCCGGGGTCGACGCCGACGGCGCGGACGAACCGCGGGTCGCGGTCGTCGGCGCCGTCGGTCGCGTCGCCGTCCGCCCGCTCGCTCACCTCGCCGTCACCCCCGACTGCCGAGGCGACCGGAACGCGCGGCGGGAGCGACCGGTAGACGGCGAGCCGGTCGGCGAGCGAGTCGCCGTCGAACGCCTCGCGCAGGGCCGGTTCGAGGCCGGGGCTGGCCTCGTAGCTCACGGCGTAGACCGGCCGGTCGATCGCCGCTGCGAGTCGGTCGAGGTCGAGGAGGTTGAACCACGCGGGCGCGACGCCGGCGCAGGCGACGTGGCGGACGTCCTCGCGGCCGAGCGCGCGCCAGCAGTCGATCACGGCGTCGGTCGCGTCCGTCCCGCCGACGGTACACTCGGCGAACGCGAAGCCGTCGGGCGTCCCGTCGGCGCGGACGACGACGCCGGCCGCGCGGCTGGCGTCGCGGTCGTCGGAGAAGGCGACGCCGAGCGTGCGGCTCGGCGGGGTCCTCACGTCTCTTCGGACTTGATCTCCTGAAGTCGGTCGAGGAGTTCGTCGTTGGACGCGCCGGGCTCGTAGTCGACGGACCCCTCGTGGGTTTCTTGGGCAGCCTGAACGCCGTCTTCGTCGTCGAAGTCCGCGTCCAGGTCCTGATTCTCCTGTTCGGACTCGTCGTAGCTGCCAAAGCCCATTTGTGTGTGAAACTAACAGGGGGCGAGGCATAAATCCACGGGCGAGAACGACCTCGACCGGCGGGTTCGAGCGCGACTGTACCCTTTTGTCCCTCGGCGAGCGAGTACGGGTATGGAACCGATCGCCGTCACCGCGGACGCGGAGGAGTTCACCTGTAACGCGTACCTCGTCGCCGGGGAGAGGACGACGCTCGTCGACGCGGGCACGATGCCGGGCGTGGGGGACGTGGTCGCCGAAGCGCTCTCCGGGGCCGACGCCGACGGACTCGACCGCGTCGTGATCACGCACCAGCACCGCGACCACGTGGGCGAACTCGACGCGGTGGTCGACCGCTTCGAGCCGGAGGTGCTCGCGTACGCGGACCACCCGCACCGCGACGCGGCGCTCGAAGCCGGCGACGAGGTGCTGGTCGGCGACGAGGCCTGCGAGGTCGTCTACACCCCGGGCCACGCGGACGACCACGTCTCGCTCGTCGGCGACGAGCGGCTCTACTCGGGCGACGTCGTCGTCTACAACGACGGCGCGTTCTCGGACGGATCGTTCGGTCGGACCGATATGGCCGGCCAGTCGCGCGAGCGCCTGATCGAGAGCCTTCACGACATCCTCGACCGCCTGCCCGACACCGCCGCCGCGATGTTCCCCGGCCACGGCGACGTCTACCGCGCCGCGGACGGCCCGGACACGGTCCGCGAGGTGATCGAGCGCGCGACGGAGCGCGCCGAGCGCCGCGAGCCGAAGTACCCCGACGAGTGAGGGCGGTCGGGGTTTGAAGCCGGGGACGGCGACCGCCGGGCGTCGGCCCGGCCCCGCCCGCACCGGGCCGTCCGCCGGGGCTGGGGAGGTGCGAGGCGCACGCGCGGCTGGCCATCGGATCAAAAATTCGGGAGAAGGGCCGAAATCGACCGCGGGCCGGTCCGAAACGGTCGGTTACGCCGCGCGGCGCTCGGTCGCCTTCGGACGGAGCTTGGTGTAGCCGCACTTGCGGCAGCGCTCGGCCTCGGAGGCGTTGCGGGCGTTACAGCGCATACAGATCTGTCGGTCGAGCATCCGGCGTTCGGCGGCGTCGAAGCTGGCCATACGCCTACTGAGCGAGCGGTGCTGTAAAAGGTTGCGAGACGCCGCTGCGCGGGGCGGGCCGCTCAGGCCCCGGCTTCGGTGAGCGCGGCCTCGATGTCCTCGCGCTGGGTGACGCCGACGAAGCGGTCGACGACGCCGTCGTCGTTCTCGACGATGAGGGTGGGGAGCGAGCGGACCTGGTACTGGTTCGCCACGTCCTGCTCCTCGTCGACGTCGACCTTCTGGAGCTCGAACGCGTCGCCGAGGTCCTCCTGAATCTCCTCTAGGATGGGGTCTTGCGTCTTACACGGGCCGCACCACTCGGCGTGGAAATCCAGCAGTCGAACGGTCATAGTCTGGCTCAACTACCGCCGGCCCGCGCATAAGGGTTTCCCACTCGTGTGCGGGACTCACGAAACCTCGAGAAGGCGCGGGTGAACGGCGGGTCCGGGGGCGGGGACCGGAGACCGCGTCGACGGGCGCGGCGAACGAAACGTTTAGAACGCGGCGACGCGCAGGAACGGGTATGAGTGGTTCCAACTCCGGCGGGCTGATGTCCAGCGCGGGACTGGTCCGCTACTTCGAGAACGAGGACCGGAACGCCATCTCGATCGACCCCAAGACGGTGGTCGCGTTCTGCGTCCTCTTCGGCGTGTTCGTCCAGATCCTCTCGCTGACGGTCGCGTAGGCTCCCCCGTCGTTCTCGTTTCCCGATCCGTTCCCCGGTCGCGTAGCGCGCCCTTTTTCCACGCGCCCGCCCCATCGATCCGTATGAAAGCAGGCGTCATCGCCGTTCAGGGCGACGTGGCCGAACACGCCGCCGCCGTCCGCAACGCCGCGGCCGCCCACGACGAGACCGCGGAGGTCGTCGAGGTCCGGGACGCGGGGATCGTGCCCGACTGCGACGTCCTCCTCATGCCGGGCGGGGAGTCGACGACCATCTCGCGGCTGATCCACCGGGAGGGGATCGCCGCGGAGATCCGCGACCACGTCGCGGCCGGCAAGCCCGTCCTCGCCACCTGCGCCGGGCTCATCGTCTGCTCGACCGACGCGAAGGACGACCGGGTCGACCCGCTTGGGCTGGTCGACGTCTCGGTCGACCGCAACGCGTTCGGGCGACAGAAGGACTCCTTCGAGGCGAAGATCCCGGTCACCGGACTCGACGACCCCTTCCACGCCGTGTTCATCCGCGCGCCGGCCATCGACGACGTCGGCGACGGCGTCGAGACGCTGGCGACGGTCGACGGTCGTCCGGTCGCGGTGCGCGACGGGCCGGTCGTCGCCACCGCGTTCCACCCCGAACTCACCGACGACCCGCGGGTCCACGACCTCGCCTTCTTCCCCGAGAGCGAGGTGGTCGCGTGAGCGATCCCGACGCGACCGGAGACGCCGCGGAGGGCGCGACGGGAGCCGAGGCGGCCGACGCCCCGCCGGCGGCCGTCCTCGACGAGCTGTTCGCCACCATCGAGTCGCGGAAGGAAGAGCTGCCGGAGGGGTCGTACACGGCCTCGCTTTTCACCCACGAGAAGGGCGAGAACGCCGTCTTGGAGAAGGTCGGCGAGGAATCGACGGAGGCGATCCTCGCGGCGAAGGACGACGACCTCGACGACCTCACCGCCGAGAGCGCCGACCTCGTCTATCACCTGCTGGTGTTACTCGCGATGAAGGACCTCGACCTCAACGACCTGCGCGACGAACTCCGAGACCGGTTCTGACCGCGCCTCACCGCTCCCGTGCGAGCTCGCGGTCGATGTCGTCTCTCTCCTCCGTCTCCAGTTCGTCCGCGATCCGGCGCTCGAACTCCGCCTCGCTGATCTGCCCCTCGACGTACTGTCGCCGGAGCCGGTCCTGCCGGCTGTCCGCGGCGTCGACCGAGGTCGACGAGGAGGACCCGACCGCGTCGATCGACGGGGAGTCGTCGTCGCCGAGCAGCCACGAGCCGGCCTTGTACGCGACGTAGACCAGTCCCGCCAGCACGGCGAGCGTGACGATGCCGGAGACGACCGCGGTCGCGAGACCGATTATCGCCGAGACCACGGAGAGCACGACGCTGACGCCGACGAGGATCGCGACGGCGATCGCGCCGTAGTAGAGGGCCTTCTTCCCGTCCATGTCCCGAAGTCGGGCGGCCGGCCGCAAATACCTTCTCCCGCGCCGCCGAACGGTTCGCACGGGAACCGCCGTGAACGACGCCGAATCGTCCGGATCCGACGGGTACAGCCGATCGACCCGCAGAGCGGCGCTGCGACGAGGGGGGTCGCTCGGGGTCGGCGCGCTCGCGACGACTGCCGGCTGCGTCGGTCGCGAGGGAGAGGCGGGCGAGGCCCACGGCCAGCGCGACGGGTCGGACCCGCCGCTGATCGCGCACCGCGGCTTCGCGGCCGAGAACCCGGAGAACACGGTCGCGGCCGTCGAGGCGGCGACGGCGGCCGTCGACCGGGTCGAACTCGACGTGCGGCGCTGCGGCACCGGAGAGCTCGTCGCCTTCCACGACGCGACGCTCGGGCGGGTGACGGACGCGACCGGGCGGGTCGAGGAGACCGCCTACGACCGGCTCGCGGGGCTCTCCGTCGAGGACTCTGGCGAACCGGTGGCGACGCTGGCGGCGGCGCTCGACGCCGTGCCGGCCGACGCGTGGGTGATGCTCGACCTGAAAGAGCGGGGGATCGCCGCGGACGCGCTCGCGGTCGCCGCGGACCGCGACCACGATCTCGCCGTCGCCGCGGACGACCCCGCGGTGCTCGAAGCGGTCCGAGCGGCCGATCCGACGGTCGCGACCGTCTACGGCGTCCGCGAGTCCGTCCCGGCGCGAGTTCTGCGGCCCCTGGTCTCGGGGCGGCTCGGCGGAGCGGGGCTGCCGCGGTGGGCGTACCCGCCGCAGGACGCCGCGGGGGCGGTCGAGACGGCGACCGCGCTGGGCTGTGCGGCGGTATCGCCGCGATACGAACTGTGCCTGCGGACGGACCTCGTCCCGCGGGCGAGGGACGCCGACCTCCGGGTGTTTCCGTGGACGATCGGGTCGGAGCGGGAGTACGAGGCGGTGGCGGGCGCGGGAGTCGACGCAGTCGTGTCGGACGTTGCCCGCGGACCGTCAGAGAAATGAGACGACGCCGGAGAAGTGAGACGATGCCGGAGAAGTGAGACGATGCCGGAGAAGTGAGACGATGCCGGAGAAGTGAGACGATGCCGGAGAAGTGAGACGATGCCGGAGAAGTGAGACGATGCCGGAGAAGTGAGACGACACCGGGGGGAGAGCCGAGAGCCGGGAGGCGCGGGCGGCAGAAGCGTTATTCGTCCGGGTCACGTCGCCCGAGCAAATGGATCGGGACTCGGAGAACGGCGGAGACGAGCGCCTGACCGGCCGGGACGGGGACGGCGAGCCCGGCGGACCGGTCGACCGACGGACGGTGCTCGGCGCTGTCGCGGGGGCCGGGAGCGCCGCGGTCGCCGGCTGCGCCGGCTCGGAGCCGGACGACGCGTCGACGACCGGGCTGGACCCAGAGCGCTTGGAAGGGCTCGCGGCCCGGTTCGCGCCGACGCTGTACTTCGACGCCGCCGAGCCGTGGTTCCCGACCGACCCCCGCCCGTACGCGAGCGAGGAGGACGGCGAGACGGTCGTCGACGGGTTCGCCGCGTTCGACGGCTACCACGAGCGGTACGACGAGGCGGGCGAGCCGCCGGACCCGACCGTCTTCTACAACGGGATGCGCTACGAGGACTCGCCGCTCGCGGTGGTCCAGTTCTGGATCTACTCCGCGTTCGACCAGTTCACGGCGAACTTCCACTGGCACGACTGGGAGGCGCTCCACGTCTTCGTCGACCTCGACACGGGCGACCCGCAGCTGTACGTCGCCAGCTCGCACTCCCGGAGCGTCCCGAACAACGAGTTCCTCGACCCGGATCCGGACCGAGTCCCCCGGATCCTCACCGAGCTCGGCTCCCACTCCAGCGCGCTGTCCGTCAACGAGGTCCCCGACGGCTTCCGGCGCGTGGGCGAGGGAGGGCTGCTCGCGGACATCACGAACGCGGCGATAGACACCGTCGAGGACCTCCTCGGGATCCCGCTCGCGTACGGCCTCCCCCGCGACGAGGGGGCGCGGCTCCCCTTCGTCGTGCCCGAGTACGAGGGCGAGCCGATCTACGACCACCCGGACCTCCCTTCGGTGACCGCCGACTCGCTCGTCGACGGGGCGCTCACCGTCCGGTCGCTCGACGCGCTCTCGTCGCCGCCGACCGATCTCCCGGCGCGGGAGACGGGCGTCGCCTTCCGCCACCGCGAGCGGGACGACCCCGAGGCCGCCGAGACCGCCGAGACGGTCGTCGAGTACGACCTCGTTCCGAGCGCCGAACTGGAGCACATCGACGAGTTCGCCGGCCCGCAGCTCAGCTTCGAGTTCGCCGTCCCCCAGGCGGTCGAGGACGCCGTCGCTGGCCACATCACGACCACCGGCGTCCCGTGGGAGCAGCCCCGGTACGAGAACCCGGCGCTCGACGTCAGCGCCGGGAACCACCGGTCCGAACTCGCCGACCGGTACGACGCCATCGCCGACGACCCGTCGTTCGGCGACGGCGCTGCCGGCGCGCTCGACGCCGTCGTCGCCCGCGTCACCGAGGCGACCGAGACCGACGACGCGCCCGACGGCGAGGGGCTGACGACGACGGAGACGAGCGTCGAGTCGTTCGTCCTGATCGAGAGCGACCCCGAGGCGGTCCCGACGTTCGCCGGCGGCGTCGCGGTCGCGAACGGCGTCCCCGAGGGCGACCACCGGCTCACGGTCAACGGTGCCGGGCAGGCCCCGCACAGCGAGCGGCTGACCGTCGCGGCCGAGGAGTCGGTCACCGCGGCCGGCGTCGACGGCGAGATCCCGCTCGTCGCCCGCGAGAGCGCGCGGAAGGTGGAGGTCGACGACGCCGAGAGCGACGTCGACGTGACGCGGACCGCGATCGAGGACGACTTCGCCGGGCGGATCTACGACTCCGCGGTCGACGGGAGCGACGCGACCTACGTCCACGCCGGCGGCGCGTACACGACGGAGGTCCGCGACGCCGACGACGAGGTCGGCGCGTACCGCGTCAACCCGGACCCGCCGGGAGCGGGGAGCGACGACGACGACGGAGACGACGGGGACTCGGACGACGGGGACGCCGCCGGTCCGGGGGAGGCCGACCCGATCCGGATCGACCGCCCGGAGACCGGCGCGGCCTCCCTCGCCGGCTACGTCGCCGACGTGGCAGAGGAGACGCGCGCCGCGGTCGCGGAGGTCGCCGACGACGACGGCGATGACGACGACGGCTCCGGCGGCTCCGACGGGGGGACCGACGGCTCCGGAAGCGGCCCGTCGAACGCGGTGAACGGGCTCGAACGGGCGCTCGCGGCCGCGGTCGATCAGGCGGAGCGGGCCGAGGAGCGCGCCCGCGAGGGCGACGCCGAGGGGACGGACCGCCAGCTTTCGAACGTCCTCGACCGGATCGCTCGGATCGAGGATCGACTCGCCGCCGCGCGCGAGGGGCTCCCGCCTGGGCTCGCGAACGCGACCGGGAAGCGGGTCGAGCAGGCGCGGGGCGCGGGGAAGCTGTAGGCCGGAGCGCGGGGAAGCTGTAGGCCGGAGCGCGTCGGTCCCGGCTACTCCGCGAGGTCGTCGACGAGGAGACAGATGTCCGAGACGGCGGCCTCGACGAGCGCCTCCCCCTTGTCGGCGGTCGCGACGGTCGGATCGCCGATGTTCCCGGAGGGCGTCAGTTCGTCCATGTCCCGCGCCGTCAGCGACCAGCCGACCTTGTTCTCGCCGAGCGCGTCGTAGTCGGTCAGCGGGGGCGACTCCGCGGGCGGGTCGACGCGCTCGGCCCGGTCCATGTGGACCAGTTCGGGGAGCAGCGCCAGCATGATGCTGGTCTCGAACTCCGAGGCGTGGAAGGAGACCTCGCCCGTGCGGATCTCCTCGGCGACGTCGGCGAAGACGTTGACGAGCGGGACGTGGAACGCGGTGAGGTCCGCCTCCGAGCGGAGCCGTCGAACCACGATCTCCAGTTCGGGGTCCTGCGCGAGGTAGTGGCCGTTGAGGAGGAGCACGTTCTCGATCCCCCACTCGCCCGCGGAGGCGCAGATCTCGAAGAGGTACCGCTGGAACGTCTCCGTCGAGACGGTGAACGTCCCGGGCTTGAACGTGTGGTGCGGGCTCACGCCGTACCAGACCGGCGGCGCGAGCAGCGCCGGGCTCCGCTCGGTCACGCGCTCGCCGATCGCCTCCGGCATGTACGCGTCGACGCCGAGCGGCAGGTGGCGGCCGTGCTGTTCGGTGCTCCCGACCGGGACCAACAGGGTCCGGGTCTCCTCCAAGGCGGTCTCGATCTCCGGCCACGTCAGCTCCGCGACCCGACCGGATCCCGCCGGCGCGTCGGACATGGGTCGGGGTCGTCGGCCGAGGATAAAAGAACGCGGTACTCCGATCGGCGGCGTCCCCGCCGTGCCACCGCGCACCAACGGATGGAAAGCTATAGGACGCCGAATCGACCACGCGTATATAAGCAGATGTCTCAGGAGGGATACGACCACGCGACGGTGGAGAAACGCTGGCAGGAGGCGTGGGACGACGCCTCCGTCTACCACGTCCCGGACGACGCGGACGACCCGACGTACGTCCTCGGGATGTACCCGTACCCGTCCGGGAAGCTCCACATGGGCCACGTCCGCAACTACACGATCACCGACGCGTACGCCCGCTACCGCCGCATGCGCGGCGACGACGTGCTCCACCCGATGGGGTGGGACGCGTTCGGGCTGCCCGCCGAGAACGCTGCCAAGGAGCGCGACACCAACCCCCGCGACTGGACGTTCGACTGCATCGACACGATGCGCGGCCAGATGAAGTCGATGGGGTTCGGCTACGACTGGGACCGCGAGGTCACCACCTGTACCCCCGAGTACTACCGCTGGAACCAGTGGCTGTTCCGCCGGTTCCACGAGGCCGGCCTCGTCGAGCGGCGCGACGCCGAGGTGAACTGGTGTCCCTCCTGCGAGACCGTCCTCGCCGACGAGCAGGTCGAGGGCGACGCGGAGCTGTGCTGGCGCTGTGACACCCCCGTCGAGACCCGCGAGCTGGACCAGTGGTTCCTGAAGATTACCGAGTACGCCGACGAGCTGTTGGAGGCCATCGACGGGCTGGAGGGGTGGCCCGACTCCGTGCGCCAGATGCAGCGCAACTGGATCGGCCGGCAGTACGGGGCGGAAGTCGATTTCTCGGTCGAAGGCCACGGCGCGGTCACCGCCTTCACCACCCGGATCGACACGATCCACGGCGCGACGTTCTTCGCCATCGCCCCCGACCATCCGATAAGCGAGGAACTGGCCGAGGAGGACGCCGAGGTCCGTCGCTTCATCGAGGAGGAGGCCGACCCGGACGGCGACGAGCCGAACGGCGTCGCGACCGACCTCACCGCCACCAACCCGGTCACCGGCGAGGAGATACCCGTCTTCGTCGCGGACTTCGTCCTCTCCGACGTGGGGACGGGCGCGCTGATGGCGGTGCCCGGCCACGACGAGCGCGACCACGCGTTCGCGGAGAAGATGGGCGTCGAGATCCGGCCCGTGATCGCGCCGGAGCCGGACGACTGGGACGGCGAGACCGTCCCGGACGCGCCGGACGTGAGCGACGCGGCGTTCACCGACGACGGGGTCGTGATCGACTCCGGCGAGTACACCGGCCTCGACAGCGAGACCGCGCGCGAGCGGATTACGGCCGACACCGACGGCGCGGCGGAGACGACCCAGTACCGCCTGCGCGACTGGGGCATCTCCCGCCAGCGCTACTGGGGGACGCCGATCCCGATCGTCCACTGCGACGACTGCGGCGCGGTGCCGGTGCCCGACGAGGACCTGCCCGTCGAGCTGCCGGAGTTCATCAACACGACCGGGAACCCGCTGGACGCCGCCGACGAGTGGCAGGAGACGACCTGCCCGGACTGCGGCGCGCCCGCGACCCGCGAGACGGACACGATGGACACGTTCGTCGACTCCTCGTGGTACTTCCTGCGGTACGTCTCGCCGGACCTCGACGACGCCCCGTTCGACCTCGACCGCGCGAACGACTGGATGCCGGTCGACCAGTACGTCGGCGGCATCGAGCACGCCGTGATGCACCTGCTGTACTCGCGGTTCTTCACCAAGGTGCTGGCCGACGAGGAGGGGTTAGAGGAGCGCGAGCCGTTCACGAACCTGCTGGCGCAGGGGATGGTCCAGCTGGAGGGCGAGAAGATGTCCAAGTCGAAGGGGAACGTCGTCTCGCCCCAGCGCATCGTCGACGATTACGGGGCCGACACCGCGCGGCTGTTCATGATGGAGGCCGCCCAGCCGGAGCGCGACTTCGACTGGTCGGAGGAGGGCGTCAGGTCCACCCACCGCTTCCTCACCCGACTGAACAGCCTCGTCGAGGACTACGCCGCGGGCGACGTGGCGCTCGCCGGGGACGGTGACGGCGACGCCGCCGAGCGCGGCGAGATTGACGACTACGTCGCCGACGAGACCGACGCCGCGGTCGCCATCGCCGGCGCGGAGTACGACGACCTGACCTTCAACGTCGCGCTCCGCGAGGCGCAGGAGCTGGTCCGCACGCTCCGGAGCTACCGGGAGTACGCCGACCCGCACCCCGAGGTCTTCGAGCGCGGCGTCGACGTCGCGGTCCGGCTGCTCGCGCCGGTCGCGCCCCACCTCGCCGAGGAGCTGTGGGAGACGCTCGGGCGCGACGGGTTCGTCGCCGAGGCCGAGTGGCCGACCGCGAGCGTCGACCGCGACACCGTCGAGCGCCGCCGCCGGCTCGTCGCGAACACCCGGGAGGACGTGCGCGACATCGTCGAGGTCGCCGGGATCGACGACCCCGAGCGGATCGACGTCGTCGTCGCGCCCGACTGGAAGTACGACGCGCTGTCGATCGCGATCGACAGCGACGCCGACAACCTCATCTCGGAGCTGATGGCCGAGAGCCACATCCGCGAGCGCGGAGACGCGGCCGCCTCCTACGGCCAGGACCTCCAGGCGAACCGCGAGGCGCTCCGGGAGACGCTCGGCGGCGACGCCGAGTACGACGCGCTGCGCGCGGCCGCGTGGCTGATCGAACGCGAGTTCGACGCGCCGGTCCGGGTCGATCGCGCCGCCGACGCCGACGAGAGCGTGGTCAGTAAGGCTGAGCCGGGCCGCCCCGCCATCGACATCGTCGAGTAGCGCTCGCTCGGCTCTCCTGCTATTCTCGCCCGACGCCGGAAACGCTTAGTCGCCGGCGCGGTCCCTTCGCGTATGGACGACCCGTACGCCCCCGCGCGGAACGCGCTCGCCGGCAAGGGGCTCGGCGGCGCGGACGGCGGGACGGCGGCCAGCGACGCCGCCGCCGACCCCGCGGTGCTCGCCGCCCGGCTCGACGACGCGGACCCGCTCTCCGGGTTCGCGGACCGGTATCACGTCCCCGACGGCGTGCTGTACATGGACGGCAACTCGCTCGGCCCCGCGAGCGACGCCGCCCTCGCGAGCCTCGACCGCGTCGTCGACGAGTGGCGCGACCTGCTGATCGCCGGCTGGACCGACGCCGACCCGCCCTGGTTCGAGGTCGGCGAGCGGCTCGGCGACGCGCTCGCGCCGCTCGTGGGTGCCGACCCCGACGAGGTCGTCGTCGGCAACTCGATCACGGTGAACCTCCACACGCTCGTCGGCACCTTCCTCGACGAGCTGCTGGCCGGGAACGCCCCCGACCGCGAGGGGTTCGAACGCGCCGACGGGACGTGGGCACCGAACGGAGAGCCCGACATCGACCCCGCGGTCCTCGTCAACGAGTTGGACTTCCCCTCCGACCACTACGCGATCCGGGCGCAGCTCCGCCAGCGCGGGATCGATCCGGACGAGAAGCTCCGGGTCGTCCCGAGCCGGGACGGCCGAACGATCGATCCCCGAGATATCGAGGCCGCGCTCGACGCGCACGAGGACGTCGGGATCGTCTGGATGCCGACCGCGCTGTACCGGTCCGGCCAGCTGTTCGACGCGGCGCGGATCACCGAGGCGGCCCACGAGGCAGGCGCGTACGCCGGGTTCGACGCGGCCCACTCCGCGGGCGCGGTGCCCCACGCGTTCGACGAGGCGGGCGTCGACTTCGCGGTCTGGTGCACGTACAAGTACCTCAACGCCGGGCCGGGGTCGATCGGCGCGCTGTACGTCGCGGAGCGCCACCACGGGCTCACGCCCGCGCTGGCGGGGTGGTGGGGTCACGAGAAGGCGACGCAGTTCGAGATGAACATGACGTACACCCCCGCCGACTCCGCGGGCGCGTGGCAGATCGGAACGCCGCCGCTTTTCGCGGCCGCACCGCTCGAAGGGTCGCTCGAACTCCTGCGGGAAGCGGGGATCGACCGGCTGCGCGAGAAGTCGCTCGCGCTGACCGACTTCCTCATCGCCCTCGTCGACGACCGGCTTCCCGAGATCGCGGTCGGAACCCCCCGCGAACACGCCGCCCGCGGCGGCCACGTCGCCTTGGAACACCCGGACGCCGAGCGGCTGAGCGAGGCCTTGAAAGACCGCGGCGTGGTCGTCGACTTCCGCCCCCCGAACGTGGTCCGCGTCTGTCCCGCGGCCCCCTACACCGCCTTCGCCGACGTGCTGGAGGTCGTCGACGAGATCGAGGCGATCCTCGAATCCGGCGCGCACGAGTCCTACGCGACGAGCGACGGGGGCGTGACGTAGGTCGGGCGGCCGGAGTCGCGCGGGAGTGTCGATCCGCCGCGGGAGGCACCTACAGTATTATGAGCCGCCCCGGCCTACACAAATGTAAGACAGATGGGAATGGATCCACAGCCAACCGACGACGCCGATCGGTCCAAAGCGGACGGCGACGAGGTGAGCAACGCCTACGAGGCGATGTTTCGCGAGGCGGACGACGCGATTTTCCTCGTCGACGTCGCGGAGACGGACGGCGAGTACGAGTTCACGTTCAAACAGAACAACGCCGCACACCAACGACAGACCGGCCTAGCGGAAGACGAGATGTTCGGGCAGACGCCCCGGGAGCTCCTCGGCGAGGAACAGGGGGCCGCGGTCGAGGCGAACTACCGCCGGTGCGTCGAACGAGAGACGACGATCGAGTACGAGGAGCGACTCGACTTCCCGGGCGGGACCTCCGACTGGCAGACGAAGCTGACGCCGGTGACGGACGACGGGAAGGTGACGCAGATCATCGGCGTCGCCCGAGACATCACGGAACAGAAGGCGCGGGAGCGGGAACACCGGCGAACGTACCGCCGGTTTCAGACCGTGCTGGAGACGATGTCGGCGGCGGTGTTCCTGAAGGACGCCGACGGGCGGTACCTCCTGATGAACCAGGCGTGTCGGGACCTGTTAGACATCGACGAGGACCCCGTCGGAACGACCGACGAGGATCTCTTCCCGGAGGCGGTCGCGGCGCGGGCCCGGGCGGACGACCGGCGGGTGATCGAGGACGGCGAACGGATCGAGATCGAGGAGACGATCCCGACCCCGTCGGGAGAGAGCGTTCGGCTGACTTGGAAGTCGCCCGTGTACGACGACTCGGGAGAGATACGGGGAGTCTGCGGCGTCTCGACCGACATCACCGAGCAGACGGAGCGGGAGCGAGCGCTCGAACGGCTCAAAGACCGGCTCGAACTCGCGGTCGAGGGCGCACAGATCGGCGTCTGGGACTGGGACATGACCACCGACGAGGTCGAGTTCAACGACCAGTGGGCGGAGATGCTGGGCCACTCGGTCGACGAGATCGAGCCGCACCTCGACGCGTGGGAGCGGCGCGTTCACCCCGACGACCTCGGGCCGGCCGAGGACGCCCTCTCGGCCCACGTCGCGGGCGAGACGGAGTTCTACGAGGCCGAACACCGGATGCGCACCGCGGCGGGCGGGTGGAAGTGGATCCGCACCGTCGGGAAGGTCGTGGAGCGCGACGAGAGCGGAGCGCCGGTCCGAGCGGTCGGAATCCACCTCGACATCGACGACCAGAAGCGACGCGAAGAGGAGCTGATACGGACGCGACAGCTGATCGAGCGGACGCAGGAGAGCGCGTCGATCGGCTGGTGGGAGCTCGACCTGGTCGACGAGTCGATCACGTGGAGCGACGAGGTGTACCGGATCCACGGCGTGCCGACCGACGAGTCGGTCGAACTGGAGGAGGGACTGGACTTCTATCACCCGGGCGACCGCGACACCATCGAGGAGGCGCTCGACCGGCTGAGGGAAGCGGGCGAGTCGTACGACCACGAACTGCGGATCGTCACGAGATCGGGACAGACCCGGTGGGTCAGGGCGATCGGCGACCCGAAGTTCGAGGACGGGTCGGTCACCGGGGCGCTCGGACTGTTCCAGGACATCACCGAGCGAAAGCGGTACGAGCTGGCCCTCGAATCGACCCGGGAGGAGCTGCGGAAGATCATCGACCTCGTGCCGGACCTGGTGTTCGTGAAGAACCGCGAGGGCGAGTACCTCCTGGCGAACGAGGCGACCGCGGCGGCGTACGGGCTGTCGCCGGAGGACGTCGAGGGGCGATCCGAAGGGGAGATCATCCCGGACGCCGACGACTCCGCCGAGTTCCGACAGGACGACTTGGAGGTGATCGAGTCCGGGGAACCGAAGGACATCGGGGAGGAGACGCTGACCACGGCCGACGGGGAGACGCGGGTTCTCCAGACGACGAAGATACCGTACAAGGCCCCCGACACCGGCGAGGACGCCGTCTTGGGCTACGCCCGCGACATCACCGACCTCAAGCGGTACGAGCAGACGCTCGAAGAGCAGCGGGACACCCTCATGCTGCTCAACCAGGTCGTGCGCCACGACATCCGGAATCAGCTGATGGTGGTCGAGTCGTACACCGAACTGCTCGAGGACTCGCTGCCGGACGACCAAAGCCGGAGGTACGCGCGGACGGTCATCGAGGCGGCGAAGCAGGCCGCCGACATCACGGAGACCGCGAGAGACGTCAGCGACGTGCTGTTACAGGTCGGCTCCGAGCGAACGCCGATGAGCCTCCGCGCCAAGCTCAACGGGCAGATCGAACAGCTCCGGTCGGACAAAGACCGGGCGACGGTCTCCGTCGACGGACCGATCCCGGAGGTGATGGTGTTGGCGGACGACTTACTGGAGGCGGTGTTCCGGAACCTGCTGACGAACGCGGCCGTCCACAACGACAAGGAGCTGGCCGAGATCACGGTGTCGACCAGCGTGTCGGACGAGACGGTGCGCGTGTCGATCGCGGACAACGGCCCCGGGATCGACGACGATCACAAAGAGCAGATCTTCCAGGAGGGCGAGAAGGGCCTCGAAAGCAGGGGGACCGGGATCGGGCTGTACCTCGTCAAGACGCTCGTCGACAGGTACGGCGGCGACGTGTGGGTCGAGGACAACGAGCCGGTCGGGAGCGTGTTCACCGTCGAACTGCCGCTCGCCGAGTGACCGGCACCGGAGGCCGCCGCCGAGGGGTCGATCGGTCGCGTCCCGAACGGCGACGGCCTTAATCGCTCGAATCCCCAACCCCGAGTGATGGCAGAGTCGTCGGGGATGGACGCGTTCGCACACCTCGGGAGCGAGATCCGGGAGGCGCTCTCGGACCGGGGGTTCACCACGCCGACAGAGCCCCAACGCGAAGCGATCCCACCGCTCGCCGACGGGAAGAACGCGCTCGTCCTCGCCCCCACGGGGACCGGGAAGACGGAGACCGCGATGCTCCCCGTCTTCGACGCGCTCGTCGAGGCCCGGAACGCGCCCGGCGACCCGCCGAACGAGGGCATCTCCGCGCTGTACATCACCCCGCTGCGCGCGCTCAACCGCGACATGATGGACCGGCTGGAGTGGTGGGGCGACCGCCTCGACGTCGAGGTCGCGGTGCGGCACGGCGACACCACGCAGTACGAGCGGAGCAAACAGGCCGACGACCCGCCGGACGTGCTGATCACGACGCCGGAGAGCCTTCAGGCGATCCTCACCGGCTCGAAGATGCGCGTCGCGCTCGAATCGGTCGGACACGTCGTGATAGACGAGGTCCACGAGCTCGCCTCCGCGAAGCGGGGCGCGCAGCTCACGGTCGGGCTCGAACGGCTCCGCCGGCTGTCCGGCCCGTTCCAGCGGGTCGGCCTCTCCGCGACGGTCGGCGACCCCGAGGAGGTCGGGAAGTTCCTCGTCGGCACGGGGACGCGCGACCCCGACCGGCCCGGCGACCGCGGATTCGAGACGGTCGAGGTCGCGGCGGGAACGCGGACCGACGTGCGCGTGCTCGATCCCGAGATCACCGACCGCGACACGACGCTCGCGGGCAAGCTGGCGGTCGACGAGACGACGGCGAGCCACGTCCGGACGATCCGCGAGATCGTCGCCGAGAACGACTCCACGCTGATCTTCGTCAACACGCGACAAACCGCGGAGGCGCTCGGGTCGCGGTTCAAGACGCTCGCCGAGAACGAACGCGAGGCGGCCGAACGCGGCGACGGCGATGCCGGTGCGGACCCGGACGAAATCACCGAGATCGAACTCCATCACGGCTCGCTGTCGAAGGACGTGCGGATCGACGTGGAGGACCGGTTCAAGTCGGGCGAGCTCGACGGCCTCGTCTGTACCTCCTCGATGGAGCTCGGCATCGACGTGGGGCGCGTCGACCACGTGGTCCAGTACGGGAGCCCCCGCGAGGTCGCCCGCCTGCTCCAGCGCGTCGGGCGCGCGGGCCACCGCCGCGACCTGGTCTCCGAGGGGACCGTCGTGACGCAGGGCGGCGACGACACGCTCGAAGCGTTGGCCATCGCCCGCCGCGCCGGCGAGGAGCTCGTCGAGCCGGCGAACATCCACCACGGCAGCCTCGACACGGTGGCGAACCAGATCGTCGGGGCGGTGATGGACGAGGGGGAGATTCACGCCCGCGAGGCGTATCAGACGGTCACGAACGCCTACCCGTTCAGGGACCTCTCGGAGCCGGCGTTCCAGGAGGTCGTCCGCGAGCTGGACGGCAACCGGCTGCTGTGGCTCGACGAGGAGACGGACACCCTAGAGAAGTCGGGGGGCACGTGGCAGTACTTCTACGCGAACCTCTCGATGATCCCCGACGAGTCCACCTACGAGGTGTACGACATGTCCTCCAGACGCGGCATCGGAACCTTGGACGAGCAGTTCGTCGTCAACTTCGCCGGGCCGGGCGAGACGTTCGTCCAGCGCGGCGAGATGTGGCGGATCACGGAGGTCGACGAGGAGGAGGAGCGCGTGAACGTCACGCCGATCCCGGATCCCACCGGCGAGGTCCCCTCGTGGGTGGGCCAGGAGATCCCCGTCCCGAAGCCCGTCGCCGAGGAGGTCGGCCGGATCCGCGGCGAGGCCGCGGCCGCGCTCGACGCCGGGTCGACCCCGGAGGCGGTCGCGGCCGATCTCGCCGAGCGGTATCCCACCGACGAGGAGACGGTCGTCGCGGCGCTGAACTCCGTCGTCGATCACGTCGACGCCGGTCACCCCGTGCCGACGGACGACCGGATCGTGATCGAGGGGAGCGCGCGCACCGTCGCGGTCAACGCCGCCTTCGGCCACGAGGTCAACGAGACGCTCGCGCGGCTGCTCGCGGCGCTCGTCGGCCAGCGCGCCGGCTCGTCGGTGGGGATGGACGTGGACCCGTACCGGATCGAGTTCGAGGTCCCCCACGGCGTCGACCCCGGAACCTTCCGCGAGGTGCTGGAGACGACCGACCCCGAGCGGCTGGAGGCGTACCTCGAACTCGCCGTCAAGAAGTCGGACGCGCTGAAGTTCACGCTCGCGCAGGTCGCCGCGAAGTTCGGCGCGGTCAAGCGGTACAAGGAGGGCAGGGGGCGGTTCGGCGGCGACCGCCTGCTCGCCGCCCTAGAGGACACGCCCGTCTACGACGAAGCGCTCCGCGAGGTGTTCCACGCCGACCTCGCGGTCCCGGAGACGGCCGATCTGCTGGCGGGCGTCCAGCGCGGGTCGATCGACCTCGCGATCGCCCGCGAGCGCACCCCGCTCGGCACCGCCGGCCGCTCGGCGGGCACGGAGTTCCTCGTCCCCGACAACGCCGACGCCGACGTGATCGAGACGGTCAGAGAGCGGATTCAGGACGATCGGGTGATCCTCTTCTGTCTCCACTGTACGGACTGGAAACACACGACGAAGGTCAGGCGCGTCCGCGACCAGCCGGAGTGCCCCGACTGCGGCTCGACTCGGATCGCGGCGCTCAACCCGTGGGACGACGAGACGGTCGCGGCGGTGCGCGCGGCCGAGAAGGACGACGAGCAGGAGCGCCGCACCGAGCGCGCCCACCGCGCCGCGAGCCTCGTCCAGACCCACGGGAAGCGGGCGGTGATCGCCCTCGCGGCGCGCGGCGTCGGGCCGCACAACGCCGCGCGGATCATCAACAAGCTCCGCGAGGACGAAGACGAGTTCTACCGCGACGTGCTCAGACAGGAGCGCGAGTACGCCCGCACGCAGTCGTTCTGGGACTGACGCGCGCCGGTCGGCGCTCGCGGGTCCCGCCCGTCGACACGCTCGTTTTTAAGTGCCGGACGAACGAACCGGACGACATGGACCTCTCCGCCGCCGTCACGGCAACGACAGCGACCCTCCGCCGACGCCCCGCCGACCTCCTCCCCTTCTACCTCCTCGGGACCGCCGTCCCCGTGATCGCCCGTCTCGGCACGTTCGCCGCGCTCGCGGGCATCTTCGCGTACCTCGAGGTCACCGGGCGGCTCGCGGCGGCCCGCGACGCGCTGGCCGGCGTCGAACCGCCGCCGGAGACGCAGGATCCGGAGGCGCTTCAGGCGTGGGCCGAGGGGCTGGCCCCCGCGTTCGAGCCGCTGGTGACGCCGACCGTCGGAGCCCTCTTCGCCGCCGGCGTGCTCGTCACGGTCCTCCTCGCGATTTTCTCGTACGCGGTCGTCTCGGCGGGTCAGCTCTCCGCCGTGATCGCCAGCCTCCGCGACGAGCGAGGACTCGTCGGGGGGATCGCGGGCGCGCGGTCCCGCTGGCTCACGTTCCTCGGCCTGTACGTCGCCGAACTGCTCCTGTGGGCCGGGGTGATCGGGCTCGGGTCGGTCGCGGTCGGCGCGGCGTTCCTCGCGAACCCGCTCCTCGGGGCGGCGGTGGCGGTCGGCGCGCTGCTCGCCGGCTTCGTCGCGCTCGCGCTCGTCCGCATCCTCTTCGCGTTCGCGCCCGTCGCCGTCGTCGTCGACGACGCAGGCGTGGTCGGGGCGGTCGAGGGCGCGGGCGGCTTCGTGCGGTCGAACCCGGTCGACGCCGCCGCGTACCTCGTCGTCGCGGTCGGCACGCTGGTCGCCGTCGCGTCGGTCGCCTCCGGGGTCGCGTTCCTCGGCGGCGGTCCCGTCGTCGCGCTCGCCAGCGCGGTCGTCGTCGCGCCCGCGCTCGACCTGCTGAAGACCGTCCTCTACGGCGACCACCGCGGGACGGTCGACCCCGTCTCGCCGCCCGAAGTCGGCATCCGCACGCAGTTCGTCGGCGGACTCCGCCGCGGGTGGCGCGAACTGACCGCCTTCGTCCGGTCGACGCCGGGCCACCACGCGCTCGCGGTCGCGGTCGCGGTCGGCTTCGGCGCGGTCGGCTGGCTGGCCGCCGACCCGTTCGTCGGGATGGTCCCGACCTCGATCGAGACGCGGATCGCCGGACAGATCCCGCCCGTGGCGGCGCTGACGTACTTCGGCAACAACTGGGGGGTCGCGATCGCCACCGGCTTCTCCGGGGTCGGGCTCGCCGTCCCCGCGCTGTCGTCGCTCGCGTTCAACGGCGTCGCGCTCGGGGCCACCGCCGCCTTAGAGGAGAACATCCCGGCGCTCGTCGCGTTCGTGGTCCCTCACGGGATCTTCGAGATCCCCGCGCTCGTCGTCTCGGGGGCGCTCGGCGTCCACCTCGGCGTCGTCTCGTGGCGGACGTTCCGGGGCCGCGCGAGCCGCGAGCGGTTCGCCGACGCCTTGGAGACCGCTTTCTGGGTGACGGTCGGCCTCGGGATACTCCTCGCCGTCGCCGGCCTGATCGAGGGGTTCGTCAGCCCGTACTACTGGCGGCCGTTCCTGTGAGCGGAGCGAGAGCCCGGGTACGTCGCCGCCCGAGCGCGGCCGCGACCCGCCCGCAGCCTTATTAGCGCGGGCTCGAAGCGACGGTATGCAGCCCCTCGTCGCCGCCATCCTCGTCGGCGTCCCGCTCGCGTGGCTCGTCGGCTTCGCGGCCTACGCCTACGTCGACGCCCCGAAACACGGAATGAACCCGCGCAAGTGGGCGGTCATCGCCTTCGTCGTCCCGCTGTTCGGCTTCCTCGCGTACGTCTTCGAGCGCGACGAACAGGGGTACGACCCCGAGACCGACCCGTACGCCGAGGGGAGCGAGGAGCGGACCGGCGGGTTCGCCGTCCACGAGTCCCGGCAGGGCGAGAAGCGCCTCGGGCCGGCCGGAACAGAGGCCGAGGGGGACGAGGACGACGAGTGGAACGACCCGGACGGCGTCGACCTCTGACTCAGAGCGCGTCGATCAGCGCCGCGCGGCGGCGGTCGAGGTCGAACGCGGCGTCGGCCGCGTCGAGGCGGCCGAGGAACGCGAAGACGTCAGCGCCCGCCCGCTCGGCGTGACCGATCAGCGCCTCGATCGATTCGCGGTTCAGCGCGAACGACTCCAGTTTGCCACAACAGAGCGCCAAGGCGATCCCCGCCTCGCCAGAGGGAAACGCCGGATCGACCGCGGAGAGGTCCGGGTCGGCGGTCGGGTCGCCGTCGACGCCCGCCTCGCTCGCGGGGACGACGCGCAGACGCCGGGTACAGATCGCGGCCGCGTCCGCGGGCGCGTGCTCGCGGAGCGCCGCCGGCACCGCGAACGCGACGACGGCGCTCTCGCAGTGAGGACAGGGCACGACCGACGGTAAGCACCGCGAAAACATAAAAACGGTCGTCGGGAACGGATAGACGACGCGGCGAACGGAGCCCAGTACGGAAACGAAGCCGACGAGGACGGATATCGCAGAGAGAGAGAAGGGCCGACGCGCGGGCGTCGTCAGTCGGCGGGTTCGGGCTCTTCGGTCTCCGCGGCCGCCGCCTCCGCGGCCGCCTCGGCCGCTTCGGCGGCCTCCTCTTCCTCCTTTTTGTCCTTGATCTTCTTCATGCGGAAGATCTCCTCGCGCTCCTGCTCTTCGAGCTTCTGCTCGATGTACTCCTGGTTCTCGTACAGGCCGGGGAGCAGCGTGAACTCCAGGGCGTTCACGCGGCGCTTCGTGGTCTCGATCTCCGTGAGCATCTTCTTCATCGCCGTCTCGACCTCCGCGGCGAGGATGATCGACTCAAGTAGCTGCTCGTAGGCGTCGGCCGCCTCGTCGATCCGCGCCGAGGAGCCGAGCAAGCCGTACCCCCGCTCGTCGAGGCTCTTCTGGACCTTCGAGGACTCGATCTGCGGGACGACGACGCCCATGATGTTCTTCGACTGGGTCGTGATCTCCGGGTGCTCTTTCAGCGCCGCGGCCGCGCCGCGGACGGCCACGTCGCCCTCCATCGCCCGGGCCATGTCGATCTTGCGCTGGGCCGTCTCGTAGTTCTCGGAGACCTCCGACCGGACGTCCTGCGCCTGGTCGAGGATGTCCATGAACTCCATGATGAGCCCGTCACGCTTCTGTTCGAGCGTGTCGTGACCGCGCTCGGAGAGCTCGATGCGGTCCTCGATCGCCATCAGGTTCTTGCGCGTCGGTTTGACGTCCTCGGCCATCTTGGGGGTAGCTTCCGCCCAGAGGCGGTTAATTCTTTTCAGACGCGGCGGATCGGCGGCTCGGCAGAGCCCGAGCGTTCGCCCGTGACCGCGGCCGTTCGGCCGTTGGGAGCCGCCGGTCGCCGGAGCCGCCGCTGGCGGAGCGGGCGTCGGTGCGGCGAAAAGTGAGTCGAGGCGAAACCGAGGCCTCAGTCGGCCGCTTCGACGACTTCGCGCTCGGCGTCGTCCTCGCGGTAGTACTCCTCGATGAACTCCTCGTCGATCCGGTTGAGGGCGTCCTTCGGGAGCATCGAGAGGAGGTCCCAGCCGATCGAGAGCGTCTCCTCGATGTCGCGGTTCTGGTCGAAGCCCTGGTCGATGAACTCCGACTCGAACGCGTCCGCGAAGTCGAGGTACTTGTTGTCGAGCTCGGAGAGCGCCTCGCGGCCGACGATGTTCACGAGGTCGCGCAGGTCCTCGCCCTCCGCGTACGCCGCGAACATCTGGTCTTTCACGTCGGCGTGGTCCTTGCGGGTGAGCCCCTCGCCGATCCCGTCGTCCATCAGCCGCGACAGGCTGGGGAGGACGTTGATCGGGGGCTGGAGGCCCTGACTGTTGAGGTCGGGGTCGACGTAGATCTGGCCCTCCGTGATGTACCCGGTCAGGTCCGGGATCGGGTGGGTGTCGTCGTCGCCCGGCATCGTGAGGATCGGGATCTGCGTGACGGAGCCCTCGCGGCCCTTGATCCGGCCCGCGCGCTCGTACAGCTGCGCCAGGTCGGTGTACATGTACCCGGGGTACCCGCGGCGTCCGGGCACCTCCTCGCGGGCCGCGCCGATCTCGCGGAGCGCCTCGCAGTAGTTGGTCATGTCCGTCAGGATGACGAGGACGTGGTAGTCCTTCTCGAAGGCGAGGTACTCGGCCGTCGTCAGGACCATCCGCGGCGTGACCGTCCGCTCGACGGCGGGGTCGTCCGCGAGGTTCATGAAGACGACGGAGCGTTCGAGCGCGCCGGTGCGCTCGAAGTCCTCCATGAACTCGTTGGCCTCCTCCTGGGTGATCCCCATCGCGCCGAAGATGACTGCGAACTCGGAGCCGTCCTCGTCCTCGTCGCCCTCCTCCTCTTCGGGCACGCTGGCCTGCCGCGCGATCTGCATCGCCAGTTCGCTGTGCGGCTGGCCGGAGCTGGAGAAGATCGGGAGCTTCTGTCCGCGGACGAGAGTGTTCATGCCGTCGATGGCGGAGACGCCCGTCTCGATGAACTCCTCGGGGTACTCCCGGGAGTACGGGTTGATCGCCGCGCCGACGATGTCCTGTCGGTCCTCGGGGACGATCTCCGGGCCGTCGTCGATCGGTCGGCCGGAGCCGTCGAGCACCCGCCCGAGGAGATCCTCGGTGACGGGCATCTTCATCGTCTCGCCGAGGAAGCGGACGGACGCGTCCCTGTCGATACCGCTCGTCCCCTCGAAGACCTGGATCGCGACCACGTCTTCCGAGGATTCGAGCACCTGTCCGCGCAGCGTCTCGCCCTGTGCCGTCTCGATCTCGACGATCTCGTCGTAGCCGATCGCCTCGTCGACCTCGGCGTACACGAGGGGACCGCTGATCTCGGTGATGGTTTGGTACTCTTTCATGTTAGTAGAGGCTCCGGAGTTCCTCGGTGATGTCCGCTTTGAGCTCCTCGATGTACTCCTCGTAGTCCTCCTGGACGCCGATCCGGTTGATCCGGGGGGCGGCCTCCGTGTCGACGATCTCCTCGACCGGAACGCCCGCGTCGAGCGCGTCGAACGCCTCGTCGCTGAACGTCTGGATCGTCGTCAGCATGAGGTACGTCTTCTCCGGCGGACAGAACGTGTCGACCGGGTGGAACGCGTTCTGCTGGAGGTACGCCTCGCGCAGGTAGCGCGCGACCTCGAGGGTGAGCTGCTGGTCGTCGGGGAGGGCGTCCTTCCCGACGAGCTGAACGATCTCCTGTAGCTCCGTCTCCTCGTCGAGCACGTCGACCGCCCACTGACGCTTCTCCGCCCAGTCGTCGGCGACCTCGTCTTCGAACCACGGGTCCAGCTGGTCTTTGTACAGCGAGTACGACTCGTTCCAGTTGATCGACGGGAAGTGGCGGCGCTCCGCCAGGTCCGCGTCGAGCGCCCAGAACGTCTTCACGATGCGCAGGGTGTTCTGGGTGACCGGCTCCGAGAAGTCGCCGCCGGGCGGCGACACCGCGCCGATCGCGGAGACCGACCCCTCGGTCCCGTTGACGTTCTCGAAGTAGCCGGCCCGCTCGTAGAACTGCGCCAGGCGGGCGGCGAGGTACGCGGGGTACCCCTCCTCGCCGGGCATCTCCTCCAGCCGGGAGGAGATCTCGCGCATGGCCTCCGCCCACCGCGAGGTGGAGTCGGCCATCAGCGCCACGTCGTACCCCATGTCGCGGTAGTACTCCGCGATCGTGATCCCCGTGTAGATACAGGACTCACGCGCCGCGACGGGCATGTTCGACGTGTTGGCGATGAGCGAGGTCCGGGCCATCAGCGGGTTGCCGTTGGCCGGGTCCTCCAGTTCGGGGAAGTCCTCGATGACCTCGGTCATCTCGTTGCCGCGCTCGCCGCAGCCGACGTAGATGATGATGTCCGCGTCGGCGTACTTCGCGAGCTGGTGCTGCGTGACCGTCTTCCCGGAGCCGAACGGGCCCGGGATCGCGGCCGTCCCGCCCTTCGCGATGGGGAACAGGCCGTCGAGGATGCGCTGGCCGGACACCAGCGGCGTCCGGGGCGTCTTCTTGTTCGCGGAGGGGCGCGCCTCGCGGACGGGCCACTCCTGGTGCATCGAGACGTCCGTCCCGTTGGCGAGTTCGACCACCGTCTCGGTGACGTCGAACGAACCCGACTCGACGGCGGTGACCTCGGTGGTCTCGCCCTCGTCGAGCGCGTCCGGCGGCACCATCACCTTGTGGTCGATGGTGACCGTCTCCTCGACGATGCCGACCACGTCGCCGCGGCCGACCTCGTCGCCGACCTCGACGGAGGGCTCGAACTCCCACTCCTTCTCGAGGTCGATGCCGGGGGCGTCGACCCCGCGGTCGAGGTACGGGCTCCCCATCTTGCCCTCCAGCACGTCCAGGGGGCGCTGAACGCCGTCGTAGATGGCGTCCAGCACGCCCGGACCCAGGTCGACCGACAGCGGCTCGCCCGTGTTCTCGACGGGTTCGCCGGGGCCGACGCCGGAGGTCTCCTCGTACACCTGAACGGTCGTGAGGTCGCCCTCGATCTCGATCACTTCCCCCATGAGCCCTTCGTCGCCGACGTAGACGACGTCGTTCATGCGGGCGTCGAGATCGCGGGCGGTCACGACCGGACCGCTCACGCTCTGAATGACGCCGTCGTCGGAGACGGCGTCGGTTGTGTCTGCTTTGCTCATATTAGTCGTCTTCCTCCATCAGGTCGATGCCGATGGCGCGTTTGATCTGGTCGCGCAGCCCGCCGCTGCCGGCTCCGGAGCCGCCGAGCGTCACGAGCACCGGCTCGATGCTCCCCTCGACCGCCTCGCGGGTCCCCCGCGAGAGGTGGTCGAGGTCGTCGTCGTGCATCACGATGATGCCGACGCCCTCGTCGTCGAGCGTCCGCTCGACCGCGTCGTCGAGCTTCTCGTCCTTCTCGTCGTCCGGCACGTTCTCGAACGCCCGGACGCCGGCGAGACGGAACCCGGTCGTGAACTCCGGGCTGCCGACGACCGCTATCTCCTGGCTCATGTTATCACCAGCTCCGATTCGATCTCGTCGGGCGAGAGTCCCGCTTCCTTCCCGCGGGCGATCGCCCGGATGTTCTCCGTCTCGCGCTCCTTCGCGAGGATGTACGAGATGACCGGGGTGACCGACACGGGGTGGATCGTGCCGAGCCGGTCGCCGTACGCCAACAGCGCGGCGTCGATCGCGTGTTCGAACGCGATGAGGCTGTCGGCCTCCTCGAGCTCGCGGAGCGCGGGACCGAGCTCGTCGCCGTACTGGCTGTCGCCGATGTACTCGACCAGTTCGTCGATGTTCTGCGCCAGCCGCGCGAGCGACGAGCGGGTGAACAGGTCGCCACCCTCGATGAAGTAGGCGGCGGGGTCGATGTCCGCGCCCGAACGGGCGAGCCGGAGCGCGTTCGTCGCGTTCCGGAAGTCGACCTCCGCCTTGAGGAACGCCTCGTACTGCCGGGTCGGCTCGTCGACGCCCAGCCCGGAGAGGAGCCGCTCGTAGAACGCGCGGTCGACCGCGTTCTCCAGCGGCACCAGCACGCCCGTCTCCTCGAACTCGGCGTACGCCTCCCGGAGCGGCTCCCCGTAGATCGTGTCTTCGAGGACCTCGATCACGCCGTCGATCGAGTCCGCCTCCAGCAGCCGGCGGATCCGGCGGTCGTCGAACTCGCCGGCGCGGATCAGGTCGACCTCGACGGCCTCCTGCTCCGCGTCGGTGTAGACGCCGCGGATGATCGTCTTCACGTTCCACGCGTCGAACTTCCGGAGGTACCGGGCGATCAGGTCGTACAGCGACCCCTCGCTCCAGTCGAGGATCGCGTCGAACTGCTCGGCGAGGTTGCGGTTCAGCGCGTACTCGATCAGGTCCACGCCGCCGTGGCGGCTGCCGAGCGCGTTGATCTCCGCGCCGTAGCTCGACTCCTCCATGAACCGAGCGATCTCGGCCGGACCCATCCGGGTGAGCTTGCGGTACTCTTCGTCCCCGAAGAGGCTGCCGCGGCGGGCACGAACCCGCGCGACGACGTACTCGGGGTTCGGGCTGCCGGCGGCGCTCATTGGTCGAACAGCCGCTCCGAGATGTTCTTCAACTCGTCGTCCCAGACGGACTCCAAGACCGAGTCGAACGTGTTGTTCACGCGAACGCGGGAGGTGTCGCTCTCCGCGACGACGCCGCCGAGGCAGTCGATCTCCCCGTCGACCTCGGCGTTGCGGTCCGCGACGAGGTCCTCGAGCAGGTCGACATCCTCGGCGCGGGTGTAGACGGCGACGCTCTCGTCGTCGTCGAACTCCGCGAGGCTCGCGTCCAGCAGGGCCTCCGTGAGCTCGCGACGGTCGTCGCCGTCGAGACCGGAAATCGCCGCTTCAACGTCGTCGCGAACGTCCTCTAGGACGTCGCGGCGAGCACCGAGCCGCTCCTGTTTGGCCTCGAGCTTCGCCGAAGAGAGCGTCTGTTCGCGCTCCTGGTCGATCTGGTCGTCGACCTCGGCGAGCCGCTCCTCGCGGATGCGCTCCGCGTCGGCCTCCGCCTCGGCGACGATCTCGTCGGCCTCGGCGTCGGCCTGTTCGCGGATCTCCTCCGCACGCGCGCGGGCTTCGTCTCGAACGTCCTCAACGACGGTTTCCAAACTCATTGGTTGAAAAACGCTGGAGAGTTACCCGACGATGAAGACGACGACGAGCGCGAGGATGACGATCGTCTCGGGAAGGACCGTCAGGATGAGCCCGTTGACGAAGAGGTCGTCGTCCTCGGCCATCGCGCCGACGGCGGCCGACCCGATACCGCGCTCCGCGTAGCCCGCCCCGAGCGCCGCGAGCCCGACGGCGAGGGCCGCCGCGGCGTTGGGATCAGTCAGCGTTCCACCGGTCGACAGTACGAGGTTCCCGAGTTCGTTGGTAGCTTCAAACATTGGTAGTAGTTGCTGTTGCTCGTCTCCGAACGGTTGCTATTTGCCCCTACAGGAGTCATAAAGCTTCCCAAAACGACCGAACGGAACGGCGGAAAACGGAGGTGAGCGCAGCGGCTAACGCGGTCTCGAACCGGGTCGCGGGACCGGGTTCGTCGGACGAACGCCAGGAGAGCCGAGCGGTCGGCCGGCCGTCACTCCTCGCGGGTGTACTTCCGGTCGCGGCCGAACGGCAGGTACTCGCGGCCGCCGCCCTCGTAGAAGTTCCCGAAGAACTCCACGTACTCGAGGCGCACGGCCTGAATGCCGGCGGACGTGACGCCGAGCAGGAGCACGACGATGTGGCCGACGACGGCCACCACGATCCCGCCGACGAGCGCGACGACGCCGACCGCACCGATCGAGGCCGGGTCGAACGCGGTGGTGATCCCCGCGAAGACCAGCTCGTAATCCTCCGGGTGGCTCCGAACGTATTCGAGGTAGTCGGCGCTGAAGATGAAGTGGAAGCTCCCGTCGCCGCCGTCGTCGATGTACGCGCCGAACGCGAGCAGGTTGACCGCGAGCGCCATCCCGCCCTTCGCGAGCAGGACGGCCATGAGCCGGGCGTACGAGATGACGTTGACGACGGGCGAGAGGAACTCGGCCAGCTCCGGCGGCTCGCCGATGCCGAGCAGGACGAGCCCGAGCAGCGCGGCGGCCGCGCCGGCCCAGCCGACCGCGGTCGGGAACCCGCCGAACGAGACCGCGCCGAACGTCAGCACCGAGACCGCCTCGAACAGGAAGTCGGGCTTCGAGTTCGGGAAGACGCTGCTGAAGATCCAGATCCACGCACCGTTGAGGATCAGCAGCCACGAGCCGGCCTCGTAGACGGCGTGCTTGAAGTCGTGCTGCTTGAGCGTGCTCACGAACGAGAGGACGTGGCCGACGTTCAGGTGAAGGATGCCGAACACGACGCTCACGACGAGGAACGAGAGGCCCCAGTCGAGGTCGGCGGGCGAGAGGCCCTTGCCCTCGACCGGCCAGTGGATGTCCCCCGGCAGCAGCTGGTAGGCGTGGTAGCCGAACAGGTCGATGCCGTAGTAGATGCCGAACAGTATCGTGAACGCCCCGGCCCACATCGCGACGGAGCCGAGCTCGCGGAACGCGCCGTCGAACTTGGTGTACATGAACGCCCCGATGGCGGCGTATAAGACGCCGTACCCCACGTCGCCGATCATGAACCCGAACATCGCCGGGAACGTGAGGAACACCAGAAGCGTCGGGTCGAACTCCGAGTACTTCGGCCGCCCGAACGCCTGCACGAGCAGTTCGAACGGACCCGCCGCGCCGCCGTTGTCCTGGACGACCGGCGGGTCGTCCGTGCCGTGCGCCGCGTGGCCGCCGTCGGTGGCGACCGCCTCCTCGGTCTCGGCGTCGCCGGACGGCGAGGTCGACGCCGCGCCGCCAGCCTCGTCGTCGACGGACTCGGTGTGGTGGTCGCCGTCCGGCGTGAACGAGGCGCGTTCCAGCTCCTCGACCTCGGCGTGGTCGCCCACCGCGTCGGCGATGGCCGCCTCGAAGTCGGGGAAGGTCTCGGTCGGCACCCACCCCTCGGCGACGAAGGCGTTCTCCGTCGTCGCGAACGAGAGCGGGGCCTCCTTCTTCTCGGCCTCGATGGTGAGCTGCTCCTCGGCGCGCAGGAGGAAGCCGGCGGCCTCCTCTTTCACCGACTCGAGCTCGGTCTGGACCGCGTCGAGCTCGTCGCGGAGGTCGGCCTGTTCGGCCTCGAGCTCCGCGACGTACTCGTCGGGGCTGGCGTCGGCGTCCGGCACGTCGAGCAGCGCGATGTCGACGCCGACCAGCGCGTCCTGAACGACGCCCTCGGCGTCGGGATCGGTCGGTTTCGCGACGATGGCGAGCACGTCGCCGCCGACGAACACGTCGAAGGCGTCTATCGTCTCGGCGTCTTCGAGCGCCGCCTCGACGGGGCCGGGCTTGGCCTCGCCGACGACGACCTCGACGGAGTCGTAGCCGCGCAGGTACTCCAGGTCGATCCCCAGCTCGGCGAACGGCTCCATCCGGTCGATCTCCTCCTGCCGGTCGCGGATCGCGTTCTGGAGCTCGTCGCGCTGGTCGTTGAGGTCGTTGACCCGGTCGCGGACGCGTTCGAGCTCCGCTTCGAGCTCGTCGTCGTCCAGCGGTCGCGCGACCTCGGCGTCGTCCTCGTCGACATCAAGGATGCTTTCGAGCGACCGCACCGTCACGAGCCGCTCGTTCAGCGTCTCGGCCCCCTCGAGCGAGGTCCCGGGCTCGAACCCCTCGTACCGCTCGTCGTAGTCGGTGACGTGCAGGGAGTGGTGGGAGTACGCCGCCTCGATGACGTCGTCGATGACGCGCTTCGAGCCCGTCACCGACACCCGGCTCATCCGCTCAGGCCTGAGCATCCACCGCCTCCTCGGCCTCCTCGTGAACCGCCGCCTCGAACCGTTCGACGGCGTAGTCGACGGCCGATTCCACACGGTCGCGGGCCTCGCGTTCGAGCTCGTCGCGGTCCGAACGCCCCGATTCGAGGATCTCCTCGCGCCGCTCCTCGATCTCCTCTCGGGCCGTTTCGAGCCGCTCTTGGGCCTCGGAGTCAGCCTCCTCCTCGGCCTCGGCGCGGATCTCGTCCGCGCGGTTACGAGCCTCGGCGAGGCGCTCTTCGGCGTCCGATTCAGCGTCCGCGATGATCTCGTCCGCCTCCCGTTCGGCCTCCTTGATCGAGTTGAGCACCTCTGGTCTCGCCATGCTACTAATCGCCTGAAACTCTACAAGCGACGTATAAGGTGTTTGCGAAAGCCCGCGGGGTTTCGCGCGGATTCCGGGGCGATTCCGGGCGGATATCGGACGGAACTCGGCGGACGCGCCAGCCGAGTCCGGGCGTCGCCGCCTACATTTAAGTAGCAGTCGCCGGACCGTCACCGTATGGCAACGGTGTATGCGGTCGCGTCGGCGAAAGGTGGGGTCGGAAAGACCACCACGACCGCCGCGCTGGCGACGATCCTGGCGGAGTCGGGGGCCGACGTCGTCGCGATCGACGCCGACCTCGGCATGGCGAACCTCGCGAGCGCCGTCGGGGTCACGCCCGGCGAGACCACGGTTCACGACGTGCTCGCGGGCGAGGCCGAGCCCGCCGCGGCGGTCCGCGAGGGCCCGTCCGGGCTCCGGGTCGTGCCGGGCGCGACGCACCTCGACGCGTACGCGGCCGCGGACCCGTCGGGACTTCGTCAGGTTGTCGAGGCGTTCGACGACGCCGATTTCGTGTTCGTCGACGCCGGCGCGGGGCTGTCGCACGACTCCACGCTCCCGCTGGCGATCGCCGACGAGACGCTGCTCGTCTCGACGCCGGAGCGGAGCGCCCTCGGCGACACCGAGAAGACGCGACAGCTGACCGAGCGCCTCGGCGGGACGGTCGCCGGTGCCGCGATCACCCGCGTGACCGACGACACGGACGAGGTCGTCACCGCCCTGCTCGACGCTCCCGTTCTCGGTCGGATCCCGGACGACGAGGCCGTGGGGCGGGCCGCGGCCGCGAACCGCCCCCTGTCAGCCGTCGCGGCCGACGCGCCGGCGACGCGGGCGTACCGCGACTTGGCCCGGGCGCTGACCGGCGTCGACGTCGCCGGGGCCGGACTCGACGGCCCCGCGGCCGAGGCGGCGAGCGGGGCGCGTTCCGGTGACGGCGTAGACGACGGCGACGGGAGCGGAATCGACGGGGAAAGCGGAGACGGCGACGGGAGCGACGACGACGAGGAGCGCGCGGTCGAGGACGAGACCGCCGACGAAACGGACGCGACGGACGGCGACGCGGACGACGACGGTCCGGTGACCGACGACGCGGTGATCGTCGACGACGAACCGGAGCCGGCGGCCGGCGACGAGGGAGGAGAGCCCTCTGAGGGGGACGAGGGGACGCCCGCTCCCGACGACGACCGACCGGCGGACGAGGACGACATCATCGTCGCGGACCCCGATGCGACTGGGGTGACGGAGCCGGGCGACGGCGACGACATCATCGTCGCGAGCGAGGACGAGGCCGACGCCGATGCGGTGGACGACGATGTTACGGACGCGGGCGACGCCGAAGCGGCCGGGGCGGGCCACGCCGAAGCGGCCGAGGCCGAGTCCGCCGACGCCGATCCGACCAACGCCGAGTCCGCCGATGTCGAACCGACCGACGCCGACGAGGCCACGGACACCGGTCGCGACGAGGACGACGCCGAGAGCGTGACAGAGGACCGCGGGAGCGTCGGCGACGAGGACGCCGAGACCGGAGCGGACGCTGGCACCGAGACCGGCGAGGACGACGACTCCGACGCGATCCCGGACGCGGACGAGACCGCGCGGGCGACGGCGGCCGAGCGGACCGAGTCGGACGACGACATCGAGGACGAACTGGCCGGCAGCATTCCGTTCCGCGACGACGACACCGGGACGATGAACACCGTGCTGTCGGAGGAGGCGGAGGGCGGCGACGACCCCGACGGGAGCGCGGACGACGACGGCGACGGGACGACGGCGGACGACGACGAGGACGACGGAGACGGGGAGGACGGCGGGTTCTTCAGCCGGCTACTCGGTCGGTAGAAACGGGGGAGGCGTCTCCGTCGTCGCGGAGAACGGGCGGAGAATGGGCGGAAACGAGCGGGACGGAAGGCGAGCGCGGAACCGCGCTGCGGATCAGGCCTCCGACGGCGCGCGGGCGCGGTCGCGGATCAGCTCGCGGATCTCCTCGGGGTCGGTGACGTCGGCGAGTTCCTCGCAGGAGACGAGGGCCGTTCCGTCGACCGACTCGCGCTTCTCGTCCTCCTCGGTGAAGTACACCGAGCGGGTCTGGGCCACCTCGCCGATGGAGGACATGATCCGGGCGCGCTTCTCGGCCGCGGCGGTGAACGCCGAGTGGCCGGTGAGCACGCGCGTCTCGGGGCTGTCGTCGTCCTCGGAGACCGCCTTGAACGGCGCGCGGGCGGTCGGGTGGACGGTGAAGCCGGCGCTCGTGAGCACGTGGAGGACGTGTTCGTCGTCGGGGTCCGCCTCGGGCGCGGACGGCGTCGGCTCTGCGTCGCGGACATCGTCCGCGCCCTCCAGCACGTCGACCGGGCTGGAGAACGGCTGATCGAACAGCTCTTCTAACTGGATCGCCACCTCGATGGAGGCGTTCATCCCGTCCTCGTACTTCGAGACGGTGCGTCGGGAGACGCCGAGTTCGGTCGCGAGGCGGCCGAGCGACCAGCCGCGCTCCTCGCGCTCGTCCGCGAGGAGGTCGCCGTCGAGGCTGACGTACAGGCCGCCGGGGGCCGCGTAGATGAGCGGCGGCATCCCCTCGACGAACAGGTCGTAGGCGGTGTCCGGGTTGATCACCGGCACGCCGTGTCTGAAGTAGACGACGCCGGGCTTCAGCTCCTCGTCGCGGGTGCGGACCCCGATCACCATCGGCGTTCCCCTGAGGTACTCGCCGAGCCGGCGCATCTCCGCGCCGGTCTCCGCGTCGAGCGCGTCGACGTTGCCGAGTATCTTCAACAGGAGGAGGTCCTCGTCGCGCCGGGCCGCCACGTCGAAGCTCTTGGGCCGGACCGCACACCGGTCGCTGACGAGGAACCCTGCGTCCTCCAGCATCGCGGTGACGTTCCCGATGAGCGCAGTCCGGGACATAGCCGGAACAAGCGGCTCGGCGTATATATGCGTTGTGTCGTCCGCCTCCCGACGAAACCACCGCCCGCCTGCGATTTTCCCCGTTCGGGCCGGGAAACGGTTAAATACTCCGTGAGTGCTGGTTAGCGGTTCGGCGGAGGGAGAAGGCGACCCACCCGGCCTCGAAAGGGGCTTGACCCGCCGCCGCGAACGTCGTCGCATGCCGATCGTCGCCGTCGACGACACCGACTCCCGCGAGCGCGGGATGTGCACGACGTACGTGGCGACGCGGATCGCGGAGCGGCTCGCGGCCGCCGGCGGCCGGGTCCGGCGACGCCTCCTCGTCCGCCTGAACCCGGCCGTGAAACACAAGACCCGGGGGAACGCCGCGGTCGCGCTCCACGTCACCGGCGTCGAGGCGGAGCGGGCCGCGGCGGTGGCCGTCGAGGCGGTCGACGAGTTCGCCGCCGCGTCGGACCCGCGGACCTCCCCGGGCGTGGTCGTCGCCGACCGCGGCGTCGCGGGCGACCCCTTCGGCCCGACCGGCTCGCCGATTCCGGACGCGGTCGCCGAGTTCGCCCGGCGGGCGCTCCGCGAGCGCCTCTCCGTCGCGGAGGCGGTCGAGCTGGCAGACGAACACGACTTCCGGCACGCCGCGGTCGGGTCCGCGGGCGGCGCGGGCGAGGGCGAGTCGGTCGCCGGCCGGGGGCGGGTCGGCGCGCTGGCCGCGGTGGGCGCGCCCGCCGCGTTCGACGACTGGACGGTCGAGCGGATCTCCTACCGCGAACTCGACCGCTGCGGGACGCCCCGCGACGTCGACGTCGAGAGCGTCTTCGCCGCCGCCGAGGAGGGGTATCCGACCGTCTGGGACACCGTCGACCGGGAGACCGGCGCTGCCGTCTGCGTCCCAAACGCCCCCGGCCCGATCCTCCACGGGATCCGGGGCGACGACGCCGACGCGTGCCGGGCGGTCGCGGCCGCGATCGACGGCGAGGCGGTCGACCGCGCCGCGACGTTCCTGACGAACCAGGGGACCGACGCCCACCTCGCGCCGGGGCGGATCGGCGACCTGCGCGACGGCGCGGGCTACCGCGTCGCGGGCGTCGTCGCGGGGGCGCCGGAGACGAGACGGGGGGGTCACGTCCACGTCGCGGTCGCGGACGACCGGGGCGGAGGCGACCGTGGACGGGAGGGCGACGGGGCGGACACCGACGCCCTCCGCGCCGTCGCGTTCGCGCCCACCGGCCGGTTCCGCGACCGGGTCCGGTCGCTGCGCCCCGGCGACCGCGTCACCCTCTGCGGCGAACACGAGGTGCGGGCGGACGCCGACGGACCGGCGAGCACCCTGAAACTGGAGAAGTTCGCCGTCCGCGACCTCGTTCGGACCGAGCCCGCCGTGCCGACCTGTCCCGACTGCGGGCGCTCGATGTCCTCGGCGGGGCGGGATCAGGGGTACCGGTGTCGGGACTGCGGGACGCGCGCGGCGGGGAAAGTCGAGACGCCGGTCGACCGCGACCTCGACCCGGGCTGGTACGAGGTGCCGCCGAGCGCGCGCCGCCACGTCGCGAAGCCGCTCGTCCGCGGCGGGTTCGACGCGCCGACGCACCCGGAGCGGTGACGGGGCCGTCGAGCCCGACTCGCCCGGAGCGATGAAGTGGTCCGCGCGAGAGCGGACGGACGTGACCGGAATCGTCTTCCACGCGACGGAGCGACGCGACGCGGTCGTCGAGTTCTACCGCGACCGGCTGACCGCGACGGTGCGGCTCGAACAGCCGGACTGTACGATACTGGAGTTCGACGGCTTCCTGTTCGGCTTCTGCGAGCGCGCCGAGGCCGACGACTGCGGCATCCTCACCTTCGTCTACCCCGACCGAGACGGGGTGGACGCCGCACGGGACCGGCTCGGCGACGCGGTCGTGGAGGAGCCGCGGGAGAACGAGACGTACGACATTTACCAGTGTTTCGCCCGGGACCCCGAGGGCCGGACCGTCGAGTGTCAGGCGTTCCTCGACGACGCCGTCGACATCGAGTAGGCGGCGATCGGCGGGCCGGGGGACCGCGCCCGCTCACTCGTCGAGGTCGTGGGCGTCGCGCCACGCGGCCGCCCGCTCCGCGGCCGCCTCGGCGTCGTCGAACCGCTCGCGCTCGTAGGCCGACTCGTCGGCCGCCTGCTCCATCACGTCGAGGCGGACGACGAAGCCGCCGTCCGCGCGCTCGCGCAGTCTGACCGTCGCGTAGCCGTCCGACCGCTCCCACTCGGTGACCGTGCCGTCCTCGCGCTCCAGCGACCAGCTCATACCCCGCCGGACGCGCCCCGCGGCTAAAGCGGTGGGGTTCCGCGGTCGGACGGGGGACGGGATTCCGCGGTCGGGTCAGTCGCCCGCGCTCGGCGAGCGGTCCACACCCGGCGTCTCCGCCGCCTCCGGCGTGGCGGCGTACCCGCACACCGGGCAGACGACGTAGCCGAGCGAGTCGTACGGGACCGACGTCGAGGGGGCGGTCACGTCGCACTCGGGGCAGTCGAACGTCGCGGCGTTGTCGGTCGACATGCGAACACATACCGGTCGATCGCCCCTAGTTATGCGCCGCTTGCTGTCGCGTCAACGCCACCCTACTTATATACCGAGTCCGAATCCCGTCGCGTGACCGACGACGCACACGCGGGCGGGTCGACGGCGGGAGAGACGACGGCGGAAGGGACGACCGGACCGTACGAGCGGCGGCGCGAGCGGGCCGCGCGGCGGCTCGACGCGGTCGACGCCGCGGGGCTGGTGGCGTTCCCGAGCCGGAACCTCCAGTACCTCACCGGCTTCGCCGAGGAGCCGGGCGAGCGGCACTTCTTCCTCGTGGTTCCGGCGGCGAGCGCCGCGGACCCGAGCCCGGCGCTGCTCGTGCCGGCGCTGTACGAGACGCAGGTCCGGGAGGCGACGGACGTCGCCGAGGTCCGGACGTGGAGCGACGGCGACGACCCGGTCGCGGCGACCCGCGACCTGCTCGCCGACCGGGGGCTCGACGGCGGGCGGCTCCTCGTCGACGACACGATGTGGGCGCGGTTCTCGCAGGACCTCCGCGCGGCGGCCCCCGGCGCGACGTGGGGGCTGGCGAGCGAGGCGCTCGCGGACCTCCGGGTCAGGAAGGACGAGGCCGAACTGGCGGCGCTGCGCGAGGCAGCGGCGGTCGCAGACGCCGTCGTCGAGGACCTCCGCGAACTGGGCGCGGACGCGGTCGGGATGACCGAAGCCGAACTCGCCGACCGGATCGCGGACCGGCTGGCCGCACGCGGGGGGCGCGGGGTCAGCTTCGAGACGGTCGTCGCGGCCGGCGAGAACGGCGCGAAGCCGCACCACGGCCACGGCGACCGCGAGGTCCGGGCGGGCGAGCCGGTCGTCCTCGACTTCGGGACGCGCGTCGACGGCTACCCCTCCGACCAGACCCGAACGCTCGTCTTCGGCGGGGAGCCGCCCGAGGAGTACCGGGAGGTCCACGAGGTCGTGCGCGAGGCGCAGGCCGCCGGGGTCGAGGCGGTCGAACCCGGCGTTCCCGCGTCCGCCGTCGACCGCGCCGCACGCGAGGTGATCGAGGCGGCGGGGTACGGCGACGCGTTCGTTCACCGGACCGGCCACGGGGTGGGGCTGGAGGTCCACGAGGAGCCGTACCTCGTCGCCGGCAACGACCGCCGGCTGGAGCCGGGGATGGTGTGCTCCGTCGAGCCGGGGATCTACCTCGACGGGCGGTTCGGCTGCCGGATCGAGGACCTCGTCGTCGTCACGGAGGACGGCTGCGAGCGGCTGAACCGGACCGACCGCGGCTGGGAGACGGGCGGCGAGAGCGGCGGCTCGTCGGCGCGGTGACGAGCGAGGCCGCGAGGGAGGCCGCAACGGGAGAGCGAGACGTGAGAACGAAACGCGAGAACGCGACGCGAAAGCGCGGAGACCGGCGTGCCGAGCGTCGGCACGCGGATTCGGGAGTCGTGTGCCTGCGCCCCCAAGCGGGGATTACCGCCGGATATTATAACAGTATTACCGTATTATTTCGGGTAGGTTCCCGCGGTCGTATCGGAGCCGCGGGCGCTCACGGAGCCGCGGGCGGCATCGAAACCATTAGTGTCGCCCGAGCGGAACCGCGACGCATGAGTGACACCGATGCGGACGAGGGTGACGACGAGGCCGAGGCGGAGCCGGCCGTCGAACTCGGCGAGGGACCGGACGTTGCCGGCGAGCCGGTCGCCCGCGTCGCGTCGCGGCTCACCTGGCCCGCGACGCGCAGCGACGTCCGGGAACAGGAGGGCGACGCCGAGATCCGGACGCCCGACGGCCCCCGCGGGCTCGACGACGTGCTCGCCGACAGCGAGGTCCCGCTGTTCGAGAGCCGGAGCGAGTTCGTCCGGGCGGTGGAGGACGTCGTCGGTCGCAGTCCGGTCGCGACCGAGTAGGTCGAGCGCGTCGCCCCGCCGCGGACTTTTTACTCGGGCGACACGGAGTCGAAGCATGGCGATTCCGTTCGATCCGCACGAGCTGGACCCCGAGGAGTACGGCGAGACCAAGACGACGCTCCAAACCGACCACGAGTCGGCGATAGAGCGCGTCCGCGAGGTGTGTACCGACGCCGGGTTCGGCGTGCCCGTGGAGTTCTCCCCCTCCGAACTGCTCAACGAGAAGGTGGACGCCGACCGCGACCCGTACTACGTCCTCGGCGCGTGTAACCCCCGGATGGCGGACCGCGCGCTCGACGCCACCGACGGGCGGATCGGCGGGCTGTTCCCCTGTAACATGATCGTCCGCGAGGTCGAACCCGGCACGCAGGAGGTGTACCACGTCTCGATCATGAAGATCGCGCGCCTGCTCGGGCTCCCCGTCGACGACGACGAGATGGACGCGATCATCGACGACACCGGCGAGATGGTCGACGCCGTGTTCGCGGAACTGGACGACGGCGCGTAGGTCGCGACCCGCTGCCCGGCGCAGGCCGGTCGGTCCGTCCGCGGTCGTCCGACTCTCGCTCGTGTTCCGGTGTGTCGTCGGGTGTGTTCGGGGACGGACGCCGGTGGTCGTGTGTACTTGTATTGAATTTGAATAGGGAGCCGCACCCGCTGGCGTTCTCGTGCCGTCGTGACCGATGTTTCGACCGAGCTACAGCCCCCAGATGGCCGCCACACCGACCGTGGTGACGACCGCAAGCAGTACCTGTAGCGGTGCCCCGACCTTCAGAAAGTCGCTGAACCGGTAGCCGCCGGGACCGTACACCATCAGGTTCGTCTGGTAGCCGATGGGCGTCATGAACGACGTGGCCGAGGCGAACATCACGATCAGCAAGAACGAGAACTGGTCGGCCCCGAGCTGCTGGGCGGCGTCGACAGCCACCGGGATCATCAGGACGACCGTCGCCACCGGCGTGATGACGTTCGCCATAAGCCCCGTCAGCAGCGACGTGAGCAGCAGCACACCGATCAGCGGGAGCACCGCCTCGGCCGAAACGAGCGCTTCAGCGATGACCGCGGCCCCGCCGGTCGATTCCATCGCCTGTCCCAACGGGATCACGCCCGCGAGCAGGAAGATGACGTTCCAAGACACCGCGTCATAGGCGTCGGCGGAACTGAGACACCCCGTGACGACCATCCCGAACACCCCCGCGAAGGCCGCGATCACGATGGGAACGACGTCGAGCGACGCCGCGGCGATGACGCCGGCCATGATCGCGACGGCGATCGGCGTCCGCGGCGACAGCGGTGCGGCCTCCTCGACGTCGGCCTCGACCAGTCGGTCGTAGGCGCGCTCGTCCGCGACGTAGAGGTCGCCCGTCTCGTTGAAGTACTCGATCGACTCCACGGGCATCCGGGCCAACAGCAGGTCGCCGACCTGTAGCGTCACCTCGTCTAACTCCGTCCGGATGAGAGTGCCCTCACGGCGGATCGCCAAGACGGTCGTCCGCTGGAACTCCTCGATTCTGGCCTCGGCGATCGTCTCACCGACGTATTTCGAGTTCTCTCCGACGACGGCCTTCACGAGCGCGAAGTCAGTCGGCGGGTCTTCGAAGGTCGTTTCTGTGATCTCCTCGGGGGTACGGTTCCGGAGGCCGTTCGCCTCCCGGAACTGGTTGATCGCCTGTATCGTCCCGTTGACGATCAGCGCGTCTCCCGCTTCGATTGGGATGTCGGTGTACGGTGCGGGGTAGACCTCGCCGTCGCGGCGCAGTTGGAGGATCGTCACCCCGGTTTCATCCGAATCTAATTCGGCAACGGCCGTTCCGACCAACGGCGAGTCGTCGCTGATTTCGACCCGCGCGAGGTGGTCCTCGAGGTCGAACTCCTCGACGAGATCGGCACCGACGGGAATCCGCGCGGGGACGAGTCGCCGCCCGATCGTCAGCAAGTACGCGAGGCCCACGACGAGGATTACCACTCCGAGGGGAGCGAATTCGAACATCCCGATGCCGCTCCGGCCGTCGATGAGCAGGCGGGCGGAGTCGCTCGCGAGCAGGTTCGTCGACGTGCCGATCAGCGTCAGCGTCCCGCCGAGGATGGCGGCATACGACAGCGGCAACAGGAGTTTCGACGGCGAGATGTTGCTCTGTTCGGCGAGATCCGAGATCATCGGGATGAACACGGCGACCACCGGGGTGTTGTTGATGAACCCAGCGATCGGTCCGGTAGTCCCGACCGTCGCCGCGAGAGCGCGGAACTCGCTGCCTTGTGTCAGGTCTGCGAGGTAGACACCCAACCGCTGAACCAGACCGGTCTGTTGGATGCCAGCACTCAACATGTACATTCCGACGATAGTGATCGTCGCGGGGTTGGAGAATCCGGAGATCGCGTTCCGCGGGGTGATCCCGATATCAATTCCCAACAACGGCTCGATCGAGGCGAGGGCCACGATGACTCCGATCGCAGTCACGTCGTTGGGGATGACCTCAGAGACGAACAGTGCCAGCGCGACGCCGATGAGTCCGAAGACGAGCAGCGCTGGCGTCGTCAGTCCGAGGAGAGCCATGCCATCCGATAGTGAAGCCGACATATAGTCCTTCATAGACGTGAACAGCGACGTACAGCCGAGTCGCTGAGGCTTCGGTGGCGTTCCCGTCGCTCAGTATGTTGTAAACGGCCGCAAATTCGGAGCGACCGCTGCGCCGCCGGGCTACCTCGCCGCTCCGGCGTCGCTGCTGTCGGTCGGGTCCAGCCACGAGGTCACGAGCGACTCGAACGGCGCGGAGTACCCCATCAGCGTCGTCCCAAGCACCGCCATCACGAGGACGTAGCCGACCGCGAAGGCGTTGATCGTCCCCACCAGCGCCGGGTCGAACGTCCCCGCGTTCGCGCCGGTGACCGCGACCGTGGCGATGATCAGCGAGAACTCCCCGCGGGTGGTCATCCCGAGCGCGACCCGGGTCGACCGGCGGGCGTCGAGGTCGAACGCGCGCCCGGCGAGGTACCCGGTTACCAGCTTCGTCGGCGTCGTCACGACCACCGCGAGCGCGACGAGCGCCGCGACGTCCCCGAACAGCGACGGGTCGGTGACGAGTCCGATCCAGAAGAAGAACACCGCCGCGAAGGTGTCGCGGACCGGCTCCAACAGCGTCTCGATCTCGTGGGCGTAGTCGGTCGACGAGAACGCCATCCCGACGAAGAAGGCCGCGACCGCCTCGCTGACGCCGAGCGCGAGCGAGACGCCGGCGACCAACACAACCGTCGCGATCGACCGCAGCGCGACGAACTCCTTGTTGTCCGTCGCGACCAGCCGATCGAACGCCGGGGTTCCGAACCGGACCAGCGCGAGCAGCGCGAAAATGAACCCGATCGCGGTCCCGACGTCAGTCGCGGCCGCGGCGACGTCGCCGCCGCCCGACACCAGGGCGGACGCGACCGCGAGGTAGACCGCGATGAACAGGTCCTCGTAGACGAGCGTGCCCAGCATCGGCTCGGCCTCGTCGTTGGCGATCCAGCCGAGGTCGATGAGCGATTTCGTGATCACCGCCGACGAGGAGATGTAGACGATCCCCGCGATCAGAAACGCCGGGAGGAACGCGCCGAAGACGAGCCAGCCGAGCACGAGCCCCGCGCCGAAGTTCGCGAGGTCGATCGTCCCCGCCGTCCCGATCGGATGCCACCGGGCGATCAGGCGGTCGAGGTTGAACTCCAGCCCGAGGAAAAAGAGGAGGAAGACGATCCCCAGCTCCGCGCCCAGCGAGATGAACTCCGTCTCGGGGACGTAGACGGTCCCGAGCGCGGGCAGCGAGACGCGCCCGAGGACGAACTCGCCGAGCGCCATCCCGGTGAGGATGTAGAAGGGGATCACCGACTGACCCAGTCGGTTCGCGACCATGCCGGCGACCGCGACCGCGGCGAACATGATCCCCACGTCGAGCAGCGCCACTACCGGGCACCTCCGAGCGGGACGCGGGAGGTGGTGGGACCGGGCGGAGCAACGGGGACGTCGAGGGAGACGAGGGCGGCGAGGGAGACGAGGGCGGCGAGGGAGACGAGGGGGACGAGAGCCGAGGCGGCCCCGTGAGGGCGGCCGCTCATCCGGTGAGGAGTTCCTCGAACGCGGCGCAGTTCTCGGGCGTGCCGACGCCGATCAGGGTGTCGCCCTCGCGGAGGGTGGTCTCGGCCCCGGGGCTGTCGATCACGCCCTCGTCGCGCTGGATGGCGACCACCGCGAGCCCGGTGCGGTTCCCGATGTCGGCGCTCTCCAGCGTCTCGCCGACGAGCGGGGAGCCCGGCGGGAGCTCGTACCACTCCAAGAGGATGCCGCCCGGCAGCGTGGTCTCCTGCGTGTCCGGCTCGACCGGCTGGAAGTACGCCCCCTCGATGATCGACCCGATCTTCCGCGCGAGGTCGTCGTCGAACGCGAACACCTTTTCGGAGTCCGCGTCCGGGTCGCGGCGGCGGAACACCTCTCGTTTGCCCGTGTTGTGGATCACCACGACCATCTCCTCGTCGCCGAGGTCGATGGTGAACTTTTTCCCGACGCCCGGGAGGTCGGATTCGCTGATCGTCATACCCGAGGGTGCGACCCGACCCTAATAGTCGTGTGCGTTCGCCGCGTACCAAACGCTAAGTGCGGTCGGTTCGAGGGGACGCGTATGTGGGGCTCCCGCGGGGGTCGGGACCGACGAACGGTGGTCTGTATCGCGTGCGGGGACTCGGTGTTGCGGGAGGACGCCCGCGAGTACGACAAGGAGGGCGACCGGTGGAACCGCCGCGACAAGGAGTTCGAGTACCTCTGTGCCGACTGCGACGACGACCTCTCTCACCAGCCGCGCGACGGGCTCGAATCGCTGATCTGTTCCATCGAGGCGGACGGGCTCACCACCGAGGAGTTCCTCGGCCGCTACGTCGACGCCGTGACGGGCGACGACGACGCGACCGAGGCGGGCGATCGGCGGAACCGCTCGGACCACACCGACCGCGGCCGCTCCGACCGCTCCGACCACACCGACCGCGGCCGCTCCGACCGCTCCGACCACACCGACCGCGACCGCTCCGACCGCGACCGATTCGATCCCGACCGATAGTTCTACCCGTCGCGGCCCGGTACCGCGGTCGTACGTATGAGAGCCCTCCACGACGTAGCCGCCGCTTCCGGCCACGTGCCGGCCGCGCTGAGCACGATCGACCCAGTACCGACCGTTATCGGTGCCGCCGCACTAGTCGTCGGACTCGCGTCCCTCGCGTACGGGGCGGCCGGCGGCCGCGACGCGGTCCGGATCCTCCGGGCGACCGCGACCGACCCGCGCGGGCTCGACGGCACGGAGCGTCGGGTCCGGATTACCGGGCGGGCGGCCGCGGTCGACGGCGAGACGCTCCCGTCGCCGTTCGGGGGCGACCCGTGCCTCTGCGTCGGCTACGACGTCTCGGAGTTCCGCAGTCAGGGGAAGGGGCAGTCGTGGGTCACGATCGACGGGGGCGAGGCCGGCGTCCCCTTCCGGGTCGAGGACGGCGGGACCGGCGTCCGGGTCGACCCCGCCGCCGCGACGTTCTCCTTCGACGTCGACGCGAAGATCAAGGTCGACGCGGACGAGGAGCCGCCGGAGCGCGTCCGGGAGTTCGTCGACACGGTCGACGAGGTCGAGAGCACGGAGACCGGCTACGAGGTGGGGCCGCTCACGATCGGCGACGACCCGCGTCGCAGGTACCTCCAGCGCGTGCTCCGGCCGGGCGACGAGGTGACCGTCGTCGGCGACGCGGCGGCGTTCCCGGACGCGCCCGTCGGCGAGGTGAAATCGCGGATCGCGGACGGCTCGCCGTTCGTGGTCTCAGACGCGGGCGCGCGCCGGACCGCGCTGCGACAGATGGGCCGGTCGGCGGTGCCGGTCGTCTTCGGCGCGGTCGCGCTCGCGGTGGCCGGAGTGGCGCTGTCGCCCGCGCTCGCCGCGCTCGCGTGAGCGGGCCGCGAGGACGCCCGTCTCTCCCGCCCGACAGGCCTTTCTAACGGACCCGCGTTGGTGGAGGTATGTCAGACGACGAGCCGAAGCCCGGGTCCGCCGAGGACCAAGGGCCCGTGACGATCACGCCGGAGCTGGCGGACCGACTCGCGGAGAAGCGTCAGGAGCTGTTCGAGGAGTTCGAGATCCGCGACGAGTTCCCGAGCGAGGTGCTCCGGGAGGCCGAGGCGCGGACCGAGGGCGTCTACGAGGAGATCGAGGCGGAGATCGACGAGCGCGAGGACCTCCGCGATCTGACGACGTGGACTACCGACCCAGTCGACGCGCAGGACTTCGACGACGCCATCTCCATCAAACGCGAGGAGGACGCCTACCGGCTGTGGGTCCACATCGCCGACGTGACCCACTACGTCACGCCCGACACGGCGATGTGGGAGGAGGCGGTCGAGCGCGCTAACACGGTCTACCTGCCCGACTACACGATCCACATGCTGCCGCCGGTGCTGGCCGAGACCGTCTGCTCGCTCGTCCCCAACGAGGACCGGCTCGCGCACACCGTCGAGATGGAGATCGACGACGAGACGCTCTCGTTCGAGGACATCGACATCTACAAGTCCGTCATCAACTCCGACGAGCGGCTCACCTACAAGGAGTGCGAGAACCGCCTCGAAGACCCCGATCTCCCGCTCAGCGAGGAGAACCAGCTCGCCTTCGAGCTGGCCGACCGCATGCACGAACAGCGCAAGGCGGACGGCTCGCTCGTCTTGAACCCGCGGCGCGACCGCGCGCACACCATCATCGAGGAGTCGATGCTGAAGGCGAACAAGGCGGTGACGCACACCCTGATGTGGGACCGCGGCGTCGAGGCGATGTACCGCGTCCACCCGCAGCCGACCCCCGACCAGTGGAACGAGGCCTTAAAAGAGATCCAGGAGCTGAACGGCGTCTCCATCCCCGGCGACGCGTGGGGCGACGACCCGCGGAAGGCGGTCAACGCGGCCTTGGAGGAGTCGCCGGAGCGCCAGCTCAACAAGATCCAGCGCGCCGTGCTGAAGGTGATGCCCCGCGCGAAGTACATGAACGACCCGTTCGGCGGCCACCACGCGCTCAACTTCGACATCTACGGCCACTTCACCTCCCCCATCCGCCGGCTCTCCGACACGATCAACCACTGGATCGTCCACGAGAACGACGTGCCCGAGACCCTCGTCGAGCTCTGCGACCGCGCCAGCGACAAACAGAAGGACGGGGAGACGGCGGAGCGGCTCTACAAGCAGTTCCTCGAAGAGCAGGGGCTCGACCCCTACGCCGTCAACAACCGCGGCGTGGAGGTCGTCGAAGACCCCGAAGAAGCGAAACACGGGGCGTGAGGCGGGGGATATAGGCCGCTGTGGCCACAAAGGTTGGTATGGACGCCCACGAACACGACGACGCGGACGGACGCGCGGCAGACCCGATCGAACCGACCGGCGACCCCGAGCGCGACGCCGAGCGCGCGGCGACGGTCGGCGGCTTCACCGGGGCGGTCCTCGGTGCCCGGGGCGGACCGATCGGGGCCAGCATCGGCGCGTTCCTCGGCGGCTCGACCGGCTACGCGGTCGGCTACGCCCTGAGCGAACTGGAGGCGGCCGCCGACGAGGCCGCCGATCGCCGCGACGAGATCGACGGCCGGGCGGCCGAAGGGAGTGAGGCCGACGACGGGCCGATAACGATCGAGGTCGAATCCGAGAGCGACGACCGCGCGGGCGGCGGGGACGCGGACGAGACCGACGAGCACGCGGGCGGCGAGGAAGTAGACGGGGCCGGCGAACACGTGAACGACGACCACGCGGACGGAACTGCGGACGCGGACGACGAGGCGTAGTCGGTCGCTCCGTGCGTGCGGGACCCGAGGCGCGACCGACCGGTACCGGTCAGCCGACGGGTGCCGGGCCGACTAGATCGAGGAGGTGTACAGCAGCATGCCGACGGCGACGATCGAGACGAGCAGGATCCACCCGACCATGATGGCCCCCATCTGGCGGTGCGTGAGGTTCTGCCCCTCAAGGAACTCGGAAATGCCCATGTTCGGCTCAACTGACTCGTGATATATAAGCGGCGTGGGTCTATCGAGGAACCCGAAAAACGCCGTTTACAGTCGTTCAGAACGGGTATTCGGTGAGAAAATGGGAGATCCGGGGGGACTCACCGGGATCCAGCGAACCTCAACGAACGGGAGACGACGGAACGACTGATCGAGCGGAGTGAGCGAAGAAGTGGACTCGCGGGGATTTGAACCCCGGGCCTCTTCCTTGCGAAGGAAGCGATCTGCCACTGATCTACGAGCCCTCATCACGAGACAATCCCTGTTCGTATTTGTACCTTACCTTTCGACGACCCGTGCGAGAGTGGCTCTCACCCGTGGACCGAACCGGTTCGGGAGACCGTCCGAAACGCCGCGAGGCCGGCCGGCACCGACGGGATTACGTGTACGGCGGAAGTACGTGTACGTCAGGCGGTTGCTGGGCGTTTCGGGAACCAATTAACACTTCTGAGACGCATCCCATATTCGTTACCCTTTTGCCCGCGGACGACCGACCGTGAGGTATGTCAGACGCGACGGCGACCGACGCGGACACCGACGTGGACCCGGCCGCGCTCGCGGCCCTCAAACACGTCGGGCTCGTCGGCGGCCTCTCCGAGACGAAGGTGTCGTGCGCGGCGCTCGGCGACCGGCTCGACGCCTCCACGCAGACCGCTTCCCGACGCCTCCAGACGCTCGAATCCGCGGGCTACGTCGATCGCGACGTGGTCAGCGACGGGCAGTGGGTCCGGGTGACGGACGCGGGCGAGGCCGCGCTCCGGGCGGAGTACGCCGACTACCGCCGGCTGTTCGAGTCGGACGTCGAACTCGCTCTCCGCGGCGCGATCACCGGCGGGATGGGCGAGGGACGCCACTACATCACGCTGCCGGGGTACGCCGAGCAGTTCCGCGAGCGACTCGGCTACGACCCGTTCCCGGGCACGCTCAACGTGAACCTCACGGAGGAGAGCGTCCGCCGCCGCGGCGAGATGGCCGGCATCGACGCCGTCCCCATCGACGCGTGGGAGGGCGAGGACCGCACCTACGGGGCCGCCACCTGCTACGGGGTCACCCTCGTCGCGGGCGACGAGCGCTACGAGGCGGTCCACGCCATCGTCCCCGACCGCACCCACCACGACGACGACCAGCTCGAACTGATCGCGCCGGACCGCCTGCGCGACGCGCTCGACCTCGCTGACGGCGACAGCGTGGAGGTCCGCGTCGAGCCGACGAGCCGGGCGGACGAGCCGGAGTCGAGCGCGGTCGAGACGGAGGCCGCCTGATGCGGGCCGACGTCGACGCCGACCCCGAGGCGAGCGGGGGCGCGGCGGAGTCCGACGCCGCCGACGCCGCGGGCGAGACCGACCGGGTCGAGCGCGCGCTCGACGCCTTCCGCGCCGGCGACCCCGTCTGCGTCCACGACTTCGCGGACCGCGAGGGCGAGACGGACATCGTCTACCCGGCCGCCGCGGTCGACGAGGCCGCGGTCGCGCACATGCGCAACGACGCCGGCGGACTGATCTGCGTGGCCGTGAGCGACGCGGTCGGCGACGCGTTCGACCTGCCGTTCCTCGCGGACGCGCTCGACCACCCCGCGGTCGACGACGACCCCGACTACGACGACCGCTCCTCGTTCTCGCTGCCGGTGAACCACCGCGACACGTTCACCGGGATCACCGACGCGGACCGCGCGCTGACCATCGTCGAGGTGGCGAAGGCGGCCGCCCGGGTCAGCGAGGACCCGACCGGCTACGGTCCGGAGGACTTCGCCGCGGAGTTCCGCGCGCCCGGCCACGTCCACGTGCTCCGGGGCGACCGCGACGGTCTCGCCGGGCGGACCGGCCACACCGAACTCGGCCTCGCGATGGCCGAGGCCGTGGGGACCGCGCCCGCCGCCGTGGTCTGTGAAATGCTCGACGACGAGACCGGCGACGCGCTCTCGCCCGCGGACGCCGCGGCCTACGCGACCCGGCGCGACATCCCCTACGTCGAGGGCGCGGCCCTCGTCGAGGCGCTGCGCTGACGGCGGGGAAACGCCACGCGGCCGACCGATTTCCGCCACGAAATCATCCCTGACCAGCCGGTCCGGCGCGCGCCTCCGAGGCCGCACCGCGGCCGAGGAGTGCGTGCGAGGGAGTCGCTGGCGGCCAGAGCGGAGCGACGGCCGCCAGCGACGAGGCTGGGGAGGCGTGAGGTGCTGTGCGGTGCTGGGTGGGACTCAAAGGGGCAGCCGCGAGGCCGTCGTAGGCGATGTAAGCACCACAGGGAGCGAGTGAAGCGAGCGACCGAGGAGCGCAGCGAGCGTACGACGGCCTCGCGGCTGGGGCTTTGGCGGTGTTCACCGTCGATCCCTCAGCGGAGTCTGACTCGCCCCCTCGCGGCAGTCCCCGGCCGGTTGTTACAGTTTTAAGCCCGCCGACCGCAACGTCGTACTATGGGATTCGACGAGATGGACGTCGACACGATCTGGAAGAACGGGGAGTTCCTCGACTGGGAGGACGCGACGACGCACGTCCTCACCCACGCGCTTCACTACGGGAGCGGCGTGTTCGAGGGCGTCCGCTGTTACGACACCGAGCGGGGCCCCGCCGTCTTCCGCTGGGACGAACACCTCGACCGGCTGTTCGACTCCGCGAAGATGTACGACATGGACATCGAGCACTCCCGCGAGGAGATCACCGAGGCCACCCTCGAACTGCTCGACCGGCAGGATCTTGAGTCCTGTTACATCCGGCCGATCGCCTACTACGGGTACGACACGCTGGGGGTCTCGCCGAAGGACTGCCCGACCGACCTCGTCCTCGCGGCGTGGCCGTGGGGCGCGTACCTCGGCGAGGAGGCGCTCGAAGAGGGCGTCGACGTGATGGTCTCCTCGTGGCGGAAGCACGCCTCCTCGCAGGTCCCGACGAACGTGAAGACGACCGGCCTGTACGTCAACTCCATGCTCGCGGGCGAGGAGGCGCGCCGGAACGGCTACGTCGAGGCGATCGTCCTCAACAAGGAGGGCAACGTCGCGGAGGGGCCGGGCGAGAACATCTTCATGGTGAACGACGGGGAGATCTACACCACCGGCCCCGCGCAGTCCATCCTCGAAGGGATCACCCGCGACACCGTGATCACCCTCGCGGAGGAGCGCGGCTACGAGGTCCACGACGAGGCCGTCATCTCTCGGGGTCAGCTGTACACCGCCGACGAGCTGTTCTTCACCGGCTCCGCCGCGGAGGTCACCCCGATCCGCTCGGTCGACGACACCGAGATCGGCGCGGGCACCCGCGGGCCGGTGACCGAGGAGCTCCAGCAGGCCTTCTTCGATCTCGTCGAGCGGCGGACGGACGACCACGACGAGTGGTTCACGTACCTCTAAAATCGGACCGCTGACCGCGGACGCGGTCGCCGTCGGGCCGCGTCGGCCGCGCGAAACGGCTTCTCAGTTCTCGGTCGACCCGCTCCCGTCTGTCGCGGACTCGCCGCCGCCGGGCGTCCCGTCGGTCCGAACGTGTCCGTAGCCGTCGGGGGAACCGGTGCCGTCGCCCTCGGGGGGTTCCTCCTCGTGGACGGGGACCTGGTGGGCCGACTCCGCGAAGCCGGCGGAGAGGACGCGCGTCATCCCTTCTTCGACGGTCTCGCCGGTCTCCTCGATGCGCTCCGGTTCGACCTCGATGACGAAGCCGGTGGTGATGTTCGGCGCGGTCGGCATGAACAGGACGATCTTCCCGTCGCGGGTCTTCTTCCCGGTCCGGAAGGCGGTCATCCGGATCCCCGGCCACGTCTCGATGTACACCGGGCTCTGCAGCTCGTCGGTGCCGGAGATGGCCGTCTCGATGGCGAGCTTCGACGCGTTGTACACCACCCGGAGCGCGGGGATCCGGTTTATCGTGTCGTCCACGGCCGACTCCGCCAACCGGCCGAGCGTCGTCCGCATGAAGTACCCGACCGCGAGCACGACGGTCGCGAACACCGCGAACGCGATGACGACCCGGGAGACGGGCTCTAAGGGGGCCGGAATGATGTTGGGCTGGAGGCCGGCGATGAGCGGGATCGACGCGATGTACTGGTAGATCCACCGGAGGACGAGGAGTAAAACGAGGAGCGGGGCCAGCACGATGAGGCCGCTGGCGAAGTCGCGTTTCCACGTGGACATCTATCGGATCGGTATGCGTGGGCAATCCTTAAGAGGGCTTCCACGCGGCGGCCGAGGCGGAAGCGCACCCCCGAAGACGGGGGGAGCGGGACCGGAGACGCGGACCGTCGGCTACCGTCCCAGCACCGCCCGCGCCGCGAACGTCAGGTTCTCCTTGCGCTCGCGGACCCGCCGGTAGAAGTACGAGAGCCACTTGTCGCCGTACGGCGCGTACTGGTACACGTCGACGCCCTGCGCGGCGAGGTCGCGCTGCGCGTCCTCGCGGACGCCCATCAGCATCTGGACCTCGTACTCCGTCCCGTGTTCGCGCGCGAGACGGTCCGCGAGCGAGATCATCTCGGGGTCGTGGCTGCCGACCGCGACGCCGCGGTCGCGGCGCTCGAAGAGGAGTCGGAGGTCGTCGCGGTACGCCGCGTCGACGTCCGCCTTGTCGGTGTAGGCGATCGACGAGCCCTCGTCGTACGCGCCCTTCACCAGCCGGAGCTTGCCGGGCACGTCGACGAGGCGGTCGAGGTCGTCGGCGGTGCGTTTCAGGTTCGACTGGACGCACTGCCCGACGCTCCACGGGTAGTCCGCGGCGATGGACTCGAAGGCGTCGAGCGTGGCGTCGGTGGTGTCGGCGTCCTCCATGTCGCACCAGACGAACGCGTCGAGTTCGTCGGCGCGGGCGACGATCTCGCGGTAGTGCTCCTCGAACAGGTCGGCCGAGACGTCCATCCCGATCTGTGACGGCTTCACCGAGACGCAGGCGTCGAGGCCGCTGTCGGCGATGTCGTCGAGCAGCGCGAGGTATGCGTCGGTGTCGGCGCGGGCGTCCGCGCGGTCGTCGTAGTGTTCGCCGAGCAGGTTCAGGATGACCGCGATGTCGTCCTCGTTCGCGGCGCGAGCGTGATCGAGGGCCGCCGGAACGCTCTCGCCGGCGACGAACCGCCGAGCGATCGGGGGGATCATGCTAGTGATTCCGGACGGCGCGAACTTTACCTTTGTCGAGTCGGCGGCGGTGGCCGCAAGCCGCGGCGCGTCGGAACCGCGCCGGGCCGAGCCGCCCGCGACGGATCCAGGGTTTATAACACCCCGGACGCCGCCCGTGGAGACATGATCGGTTCGCTCGTCGCGACCGCGTTCTGGGCGATGCTCCCGGCGTACGTGCCGAACAACGCCGCGGTGCTGGCCGGCGGCGGTCGCCCCATCGACGGCGGCCGCGAGTGGCGCGGCGCGCGGCTGCTCGGCGACGGGAAGACGTGGCGGGGGACCACCGTCGGCACGCTGGTCGGCGTCTGCCTCGCGGTCGCGCTCAACGCGCTCGCCGAACCGGCGAGCGCCGCGGTCGGCGTCGACCTCCCGACGTTCGCGCTCCCGGCCGCGTTCGCGCTCGCGTTCGGCGCGATGTGCGGCGACATCGGTGCCTCGTTCCTCAAGCGGCGGTCCGGCCGCGAGCGCGGTGCCGCGTTCCCCGGCCTGGACCAGCTCGACTTCGTCGTCGGCGCGCTGGCGCTCGCGTTCGTGGTCGACACCGACTGGGCGGTCGCCGTCTTCACGCCCCGCGTCCTCGCGGTCGTCCTCGTGATGACCCCCGTCCTCCACGTCGTCACGAACGTCGGGGCCTACCGGCTCGGGCTGAAGGACGAGCCGTGGTGAACGGGCCGTAGCGAACGGCCCGGAATCCGGTTCGAGACGTGATTTACTCAGAAACGGGGGCTATTTTCGAAACGACGACGAGAGTCGATCGTTCGTCCACGTAATTCGCGGCGATGAGAACGTGAGAAAGACATATATACTGGTGTGACATACCATGGCACGCATGTCTAGTGGCGCACCCGACTCGGACGACGTGTTCGACGAGTTCCTGTCCGACCGCGGCCACGAAACGGAGATCGTACGCTGGGAGCGGTCGTATAACAAGCTCCAGTGTCCGGAGTGCGGTGCGCTTCACGAGGAGGGAACGGCGCGGTGTTCGGTCTGCGACTGGCGACCGAACTGACTGACGCGACGGCGGCCCGCGGCGTTTTCTTTCGTTCAAACTCCCCGGTAGTATTATGTGGAATTACTCGATAGTGATGAACATGCCGACCTGTCAGAACTGCGGTTCGTTCGTCACGACAGATTACGTTCGGGTGTTCACCCCGAACGAGGTCGATCGGCCCCGCGTCTGCCCGGCCTGCGAGGACCTGGTCCGCGACGGTGCCGAGGTCCGCGAAGCGCGCGCGACGCGGAGCACCTGAGCCGGCGGGAGCGCGACGACGCGCCGTGGCGACGGCCGCGCGACGGCGCGCCGGTCCGCCGCGGTCGAACCGAGACGCGCCTCGGCGGCGGGCGAGCCACGGCGTTTAAGGAGAACCGGAATCTGGACGTAACAATGACCGATACCACGGTGACGCGGCTGTTTGGGGGGCCGGGCAGCGGGAAGACGACCGCGCTCTTGGACCGCGTCGAGGAGATACTGGAGACCGAGGACGCCGACGTCCGGGACGTGCTGGTCGTCTCGTACACGCGCGCGGCCGCCGCCGAGATCCGAGAGCGGCTCGCCGAGCGGCTCGACATCTCGCCGCGCAGCCTCCAGGGGAACGTGAGCACGATGCACGCGAAGGCGTACGAGCTGCTCGACCTCTCGCGGGGCGACGTGGTCGGCGAGGACGACAAGGAGGCGTTCTGCGAGGAGTACGGCATCGAGTTCGAGGACCAGAACGGCGGCGCGGGCCGCCGGACCGCGCGGTCGACGACCATCGGGAACAAGATCATCGCCACCTCCCAGTGGCTCCAACGCACCGAGCGCGACGTGGCCGACTGGTACGACGTGCCCTTCCAGTGGAACGTCGAGGAGGTCCGGCTCCCGCCCGAGGAGGACCCGAACGCCCAGGAGGGCAACAAGTACACCCCGACGTGGCCCTCCGACGATGAGCGGATCGACATCCCGGAGACGATTCGGGCGTGGCGCGCGTACAAGGGCGACAACGACCTCGTCGGCTTCGCTGACATGCTCGAACGGGTCGCGCAGCGCTCGCTCGTCCCGAACGTCGATTACCTGATCATCGACGAGTTCCAGGACATCACGACGCTCCAGTACAACGTCTTCGAGGAGTGGCGGCCCCACATGGAGAAGGTGCTCATCGCCGGCGACGACGACCAGGTCGTCTACGCGTGGCAGGGAGCCGACCCCGACCTCCTCCTCGACACCGACGTCGACGAGGACGTGGTGCTCCCGAACTCCTACCGGCTCCCCTCGGAGATCCTCAACGTCGTCAACGCGGAGATCCGCCACATCGACAAGCGGCAGGAGAAGGACCTCCACCCGCGCAAGGAGGGCGGGACCGTCGAGGCGATCGAGTCGCCGTCGATGATCGAGCTCGTCCGCAACGTCCGGTACACCGTCGAGGACGACGAGGGCGACGTGATGTGTCTGTTCCGCGCCCGCTACCAGATGTTCGACTTCATCGACGAGTTCATCGACCACGGGATCCCCTTCTCGATGCTCACTGACGGGCGGATGTGGACCGACAGGGTCCAAGACTACGTCAGCGCCGTCGAGAAGGCCGAGGCGGGCGACCCGGTCAACGGGCTGGAGGCCCGGCGGCTTGCCGACATGCTCCAGGAGTCCGCGTTCGGGACCCACGACCGCGAGGAGTTCTACGACTACCTCGACGACCGCGAGGAGGCGGCCGACGCCGACGACGTCTCCCTGATCGACGTCTCGGCCGACACGCTCGACGAGTACATCCCGTTCATGCCGGACGCCGCGAGCGCCGACGACATGGTCCGGAAGGTGACGAGCTTCCAGCGGAAGTCGATGGGCGCGTACTTCGACGGCGAGTATCAGGGGATGGACCCGACCCGCGTCCGCGTCGGCACCATCCACTCCGCGAAGGGCCGCGAGGCCGACCACGTGTTCGTCGGCACCGACCTCACCGAGAAGGTGGTCGAGCAGATGGCCGCCTCCATCGACGACCCGACGGACGTCGACGGCGTCGAGGAGTTCACCAAGTCGACCAGCCCCGTTCCCCTGCTCACCGACAACGAGCGCCGCGTCTTCTACGTCGGGATGTCCCGCGCCCGCGAGCGGCTCGTGATCATGGAGAGCCTGATCAGCGGCGCGCCGACGCTCCCGATAAGCGTCCTGCTGTTCGACGAGCTCCGCGAGGAGCCGGCACAGGAGCTCGTCGAGGAGGTTCAGGCGGAGCTGGCGGTCCCCGAACCGGAGCCGTGAGCGGGGACCGCCCGGAGTCGGACCGCCACGCTCCCGCGGAATCCGCCGGAGGGCTCCGACCGCTGCGGACCGACCTCGCTCCCGTCGTCGAGGCGGTCCGCGCGGCCGGCGCGAGCGCGTTCGTCGCCGTCGGCGACCGCTTCGACGACGGCCTACGCTACCTCACGCGCTTTTCCGGTCCGGACCGACCGTACGCGCTGGTCGTGGTGCCGAGCGGCGACGAGGCGGCCGAGCGCGTCGGCCGGGCCGTCCTCTGTGCCCCCGCGCTGTTCCGCGAGCAGGCGGAGCGAGAGTTCGTCGACGCCGCGCGCGATCCGGACGCGGACACGGCGGCGGGCGGCGGCGCGCGGTTCCACGACGGGGTCGGCCGCGAGGTCAGGACCGAGGGGCTCGGCGACCACGCCGGCGAGCGCGCGGCCGCGGTCGTCGAGGACATCGTCGGCGGAGCGGAGAACGGTGGAGGAAGCGAGACCGAAGCCGGGAATCGGACCGTCCTCACCCCGGCGTCGATAGCGCACGACGCCGCGGTGTACCTCGAACGCGCGGGCAACGACCTGTCGTCGACGGACGCGGTCGAGACCGTCAGAGCGCGCAAGACGCCGGCGGAGGTCGATCGGATCCGACGCGTCCAGCGCGCGACGCTCGACGGGATCGCCCGGGCCGAGGCGGTGCTCGCGGAGAGCGAGGTCGTCGACGGCGGAGCGGACGCCGACCCCGCCGGCGGCGACCGTCGACCGCCGCTCCGCTGGCAGGGCGAACCGCTGACCACGGAGCGGCTCCGCCGCGAGGTGAACCGGGTCCTCGCCGCGGGGGGCGTCCGCGACGCCGGCAACACGGTGATCGGAGCCGGCCCCTCGGCGGCCGACCTCCACTACGTCGGCGACGACCCGATCCGTCCCGGCGAGACGGTGTTGCTGGACGTCTCCCCGCGCGGTCCGGCCGGCTACTACGGCGACGCCACGCGGACGTTCGTCGTCGACGGCGACGGGGGGTGGGAGCGGCGCGCGTACGTCGCGGTCGAGGCCGCCCGCGAGGCCGCGCTCGACGAGGTGGAGCCGGGCGTCCCGGCCAAGACCGTCCACGGCGAGGCGGCCGCGGAGCTCACCGCCTACGGCTTCGACCCGAACGCGGACGAGGACGAGGCGGGCTTCACGCACGGCACCGGCCACGGGGTCGGGGTAAGCCTCCACGAGTCGCCGTCGCTGTCGGGGGCCGGCGAGCTGCGTCCGGGCCACGTCGTCACCGTCGAACCCGGCGTGTACGACCCCGAAGTGGGGGGCGTCAGGCTGGAGGATCTGATCCTCGTCACCGACGACGGGTACGAGGTGCTCGCCGAGTACCCGTTCGGTATCGTGCCGACCGCGCGCGGCGACCGCGGGTAGCTACGACCGCCGTTTGAGCCACCGGAACGGTTTTTGTACACCGTTCGACCGTCGAATTGTATGTCGTCAGAGCCCTCCGACGGAGGCGGCGCGGCCGACGAGGTCGGGCCGCTCGGACGCATCGAGGCGAAGGCACTCCCGGTCGGCGCGGCGCTCCTCGCGGCCGCGGTGGCGGTCGCCGGACTGTCGCTCGTCGGGGCCGGAGCGGTCGCCGCCGACGGGTCCGCCGAGTTGGAGACGGGTATCGCCACCGTGAGCGAGAACGGGACCGCCCAGATCGACGTTCGGACCGACGGTGCCGACCCGTTCGAGATCGCGATCGGCGACGAGGAGGCGGCCGGATACGTCCTCCGCGCGACGGTGACGCCGAGCGACGGCGGCGTCACGACGCTCGTCTTCGACCACGGCGAGACCGGCGGAGGCGGGACGCCCCTGGCCGCCGAGGGCGAAGCGGAGGTCGACGTCGACCGCGAGACGGCCCTCGGCGAACCGATCGATCCTGCCGAATACGACGTCGAACTGTTCGCCGACGGTGACGACGAAGTCACCGACATCGGAACGCTCGTCGTCGACGTCGGTAATGAGACCGACGACGGCGGCGAAGAGGCCGAAAGCGACGCGGACGGGGAGAGCGGCGACGGCACCGAGAGCGAGCGGTCGGCCGAGCCGAGGACCGTCACCGACTCCGACGTCGAGGCGGCCGACGTCGTCGTCGAACCGGCCGAGGCCGAGGTCTCCGTTCCGGTGTCCCTCGGCGACGGCGAGACCGTCGATCTGCGGCTCCGATCGGCCGGGAACGCGAGCACTCCCTTCGTTATGACCGAGGAGACGACCGTCGAGGGCGGGTCGGCGAATGCGACGTTCGACCTGAGCCGAGCGACGCACGGCGACCGCGCGACGCTCCGCGTCATGGACGAGGAAGCCGACCGACTGAACGAGTTCGACGTGCTGGTGGTCGACGAGGGGGTCGGCGTCGAGCGGAGCGGCGACGCCTCGGGGGTCGAGTCCCCCGGATTCGGTGTCGTCGCAGCCGGCCTCGCGCTCCTGCTCGCCTCGTTCGTCGCCCGGCGGCGGACCTGACGGCGGTCGCGGCGGTCGCCGGGGTCAGCGCTCCGCGGAGTCACCCTCGGAGTCCGCCGCGGCGGGCTCGTCCCCGCTCCGGAGCTGCCGGGGCAACAGCCCGGCGAGGAGCCGCCGGAGGATCCGCGCCGGGTCGAGGAAGTACTGCGGGAGGACGACCATCGCGACGGCGACGACAAGCAGCCCCGCGCCGAGCGCGACCTCTCCCGCGAACAGCCGGACGACGGCGTAGTTCGCGAGCGGCAGCGCGAACACGAGCGACGCCGCCAACCCGATCATGTCCAGCAGTCCGAGTCGCATTGACGCCTCGTTGGCCGCCGGGGGCCAAAAGGAACGCGACGGCGGGGCGGGCGGTCTCGTCGCGTCGGGAGACCGGTCTCTCGGCGGGCGGACCCAGAACCGATATCCGTCGCCCGCCCCCAGTTCCGGTATGTTCACCGGCATCGTCGAGGGCACCGGCGCGGTCCGCGCGCGGAACGAGACCGACGACGGCCTCCGGCTTCGGGTCGGGGTCGACGGCGTCGAGGGGTTCGACGACCTCCGCCACGGCCAGTCGATAAGCGTGAGCGGCGTCTGTCTGACCGTCGAGGAGTTCGGCGTCGGCGACGGCGCGCCCGGCGACGACGACCCGACCAGCGGCGGGGAATCCGGCTGGTTCGAGGTGTTCCTCGCGAGCGAGACGGTCGCGAAGACGTACCTCGGCGACGTGCGCGAGGGCGACGCGGTCAACGTCGAGCGCGCGATGCCCGCCGACGGCCGGTTCGACGGCCACGTCGTTCAGGGCCACGTCGACACCGTCGCGGAGGTGACGGGGATCGAGCGCGTCGGCGAGGACTGGCGGTTCACGTTCGCGATCCCCGAGGGGCACGGCGACTACCTCGTCGACAAGGGGTCGGTAACGCTCGACGGGATCTCGCTGACCGTCGCCGAGAAGCGCGACGGCGAGTTCGACGTCGCGGTCATCCCGACGACGTACGGGCTGACGACGCTCTCCGAGAAATCGGTCGGGGACCCGGTCCACCTCGAAGTGGACGTGATCGCGAAGTACGTCGAGAACATGGTCGGCGCGGACGACTGAGCGCCGCGGCGGGCGGCCGCCCGCCGTCCCTCTGGACAGCGGTTCGGCCCGTCGCGGGTCCCGGAGGACGTGATTTAAGTGCGTGATGGGCGAGTCGGTCGACGGATGCCCTCCAACGAACACACCGGTCTCGTGGCGGCACTGGCCGCGATCGGCGTCGTGGTCCCGCTGTACGCGTTCGTCCTTCAACGGCAGTTCCTCCCGGGCTTGGGCGTCGGGCTGTCGGCGCTCGTCGTCGCGGCGCTCGTGTATCGCGACGGCACGGGCCGGCGGACGCTCGCTCGGGGGACCATCGTCGTGACGGTCCTCTACGGCGCGTTCACCTTCCAGTTGCCCGTCGCGGTGGTCGCGGCCTGCGCGGTCTACCTCTCCGCGTGGCTCACGGGACCCGACAGTCCGCTCGGCGCTCCTGACACGGAGATCGTCCCGGTCGAACCGGGGGTCACCGAAGACGCCGGGACCGAGGAGTAGGTCGTCGGACGGCGGGGCGGGCGCTGTCGTTCAGGCGTCCTTCGCGCCCTTCACCGTCTCGCGGACGGCGTCGACGCCCTCGTCGTGGAGCAGGTCGCCGACGACGATCACGTCGCTGTGGGCGGCCATCTCGTTGGCCGACTCGTAGTCGTGGATGCCGCCGCCGTAGAAGAGGGTGGCGTCGTCAAGCGCGTCGCCGGCGGCCGCGACCTTCTCCGTGTCCCCGAACGTGCCGGAGTACTCGACGTAGACGATCTCCTGGCCGAACATGCGCTCTGCGACCTTCGCGTACGCCCCCACGTCGTCGGCGGTGAGGTCGCAGTCGGCCTCGGTCAGCTGGGCGACCGACGCGTCGGGGTTCAGCACGATGTACGCCTCGGTGTGGGTCCGGCTCCAGTCGAGGTCGTCGATGCGGACCCACTCCTTGTGCGCGCCGGTGATCCAGAAGGGGCCGCCCGCGTTGAACACGGTCGGGATCAGGTAGCCGTCGAGGGCGGGCGAGTCGATCACGACGCCCGGGTTCGACGGCTCCTGGTACAGCGGCACGTCGTACTCCGCGGCGGCGTCGACGACGCGGCTCATCTTCTCCGCGGTGACGTCGAGGGTCCCGCCGATCTCGATCGCGTCCGTCCCGGTCCGGCAGACGTCCTCGAAGGTCTCGCCCGGCCGGAGGTCCTTGTCGGGGTCGACCTTCAGCACGTGGTCCCAGTCGTCCCACGGGTTGGTCATCGGGCGAGACTCCACCGGGCGTGAACAAAAAGGTGCGGAACCTGTCTCGCCGGCCGGAACGCGCTCGACGACGGACGAGTCCACCGTCCGCGGCGCGACATCACAGCAGGTCGTCTATCTCGTCGTTCTCGAACGCGGCCGCGGGGTCCGGCTTCTCCTCGCGCTCGTCGCGGACCGCCTGCCGGGCGCGCTCTAAGAACGCCTCGACGCGCTGAGACCGCTCGACGCCAGCGAGGAGGACGAGGGCCGCGATCCGGTCGGAGTCGAGCGGGAAGTCGCCGCCCCGTACCTGCATCGACCCGGTCTCCTCTTGGAGCCACTTGCGGGCCTTCTCCGCGCCCTTCCGCGAGATACGGTCCGGGTCGCCGGCGACCGCGACGAGCGCGGCGTCGGCGTCGGTTGCGCTCGGCAGGGAGAGTCCGGTCATCACCGCGCTGCGCACCGCGCTCGTCACGGTGGTGACGTTCTCCTGCGGGTCCTCGGCCGCGGGCGCGGACGCGAAGCCGACCGCCGCCATCCCGCCCGCGCGGAGGGTGTTTATCACCTCGCTGGTGTCGACGACGGACTCCGCGACCCCCTCGACCGCCTCGCCGGCGGCGAGGAGGAGCCCGATCCGCTTCGCCATCGAGGCGTTGATCGCCTCGTAGCCGCCCTCGACGGACTCGCCAGCAGACCGCCACGCGTCGTTGTCGAGCAGGATCGTCGCGTCCGCCTCGCGGACCAGCGTCTTCAGCGACCGCCCGGCGTTCACCTGGTACATCGTCCCCTCGTCGCGGCCCGGGAGGATTCCGATCGCGTAGACGGGGACGTCGTACACCCGGTTCAGCTCCCGGACGAGGACCGGCGCGCCGCCCGACCCCGTCCCGCCACCGAGGCCGGCGGCGACGAACACGGCCTCCGCCTCCGCGGTGACCTTCGGCGCGAGCGCGTCGAGCACCTCGACGGCGTCCTCATCCATCACCTCCGCGCCGAGTTCGTTGTCGCCGCCGACGCCGTGGCCGTTGACGCGCGACTGGCCGACGAGGACCGTTTCGAGCGGGAGGGGATCGAGGTCGGCGGCAGCGGTGTTGACGGCGAGCGCGTCGAGGACCGCGCCGTAGCCGGCGTCGGCGTCGAACTCGGCGAGGGCGGTCGTAAGTTTGCCACCCGCCTGTCCGACGCCGAGGAGGACTGCTTTCATGTCCCAACGTACCGTTCCCCGCGATAATACTGTTTCCCCGACGTTTAAGAACGAAAGCGCGGCCAACCGGCCGCATGACGGATCACGCAGGGGACGCCGCCTCCCCCACGGCGGGAACGGAATCGGCTTCGGCGGGAGCGAGCGCCCCGGACGATCGGATCGAGTCCCGGCTCCGCGCCGTCGAGCGCGCGGTGACCGGGAACGACGCGCGCCCGGCAGATGTCGCCGACGGCGCGACGGCGACCGCCGAGCGCGAGCGCCTCGAATCGCGGCTCGACGACCTCGAGGAGCGCGTCGCGGAGCTGGAGGCGGCGACGCAGGCGGTCCGCGGGTACGTCGGGTCGGTCAGGGCCGTCAACCGCGAGGTGGAGCGCCGGGCCGACCTCGCGCTGTCGCGGGCGACGGCGGCGGAACGCGGGGACGACGCGGACGGGGCCGTGCCCTCCGAGAGCGCGCTGGACGCCGCGCTCCCGGACGACCGCCCCTCGTCGGGAGACCGGGGCAACGGCGACGACGGAGCCGGCCGCAGCGACGGGCGAGACAGCCGCGGCGGAAGCGGGGGCGACGGCGGCGGGGACGGCGGCGCGTGGGCGGAGGACGCGCTGAGCCGACTCCGGGAGTCGCTGTGACCGAGCCGTGATCCGCGTGGTGCTCACCGTCCTCGTTGCGGTCGCGCTGCTAGCCGCGTCGATGCCCGCGGTCGAGACGGCCAGGACCGCGACGACGGCGGAGCGGATCGGTACGGAGGCCGATCGGCTGGAGCGCGCGCTCGGCGACGTGGTCGCCGGGTCGACGCCCGTGAGCGACCCCGCGACCGCGGCGCGGACGACCGTGCTCGTCCGCGCGCCGAGCGGGTTCGCCGCGGCGGACCTCGACCGGGTCGCGCTCGTCGAGCCGGCGGACCGACCCGACGGCGTCGCGCTCGCGTATCGGGTCGACGGCGGGCCGGAGCGCGCGTTCCGGATCGGGACGGGCCCCGTCCCGGCGGCCGTCCACCTCGTCGACGCGCCGATCGAACTCCGGCCGGGCGGAACGAGCCGCGTTCGCCTCCGCTACGTCGACGACGACGGGCCGACCGTCCGGGTCGATCGGATCGGTTGAGGCGGCGCGCGGAAGCGGGGGCCGGGCGACGGGGCGAGCGATCGTTTATAAGTGATGCCGCGGCCACGCCCGGCATGAACTTCGGCCTCACCGCGCGGGTCGCCGACGCTGCCGGAGAGACGCCGCTGCGGGCGCTTCCGTGGGTCGACGAGGACGCCGACGAGTGTCGCTGCGAGCCGACGTTTCGCGAACCGGTCGGGACGGGCGTGAAGGACCGGGTGGTCCTCGACGTCGATGCGGACGACTGTCCCGGGCGAGGCGACCTGGCCGCGAGTCCGGCCTGTCTCGCGGCCGTCGTCGAGGCGCTGACCGACCGCGACGCCGACGTGATACGGACCCGTTTTCGGGGACGAGAACGGTCCTACGCGGACGCTGCGGCGGATCTCTTGGTCGCGGCGGGACGGTTCCGGGAGCGGATCGGGTTCCACGAGGAGCGGCTCGCCGACCGCGTGGCCCGGGACCCGCTCGGCGCGGCGAGGGAGGCGGCGGGGCGCGCGGGGGCCGCGAAGCGGATCGCGGCCGAGACGGGGCTGTCGGCGGCGGCCGAGGCGCTCGCGGGAGATGCCGTCGAGTCCGGCGAGGGTCCCCGCCTAGAGAACGTCCTCCGCGCGCACGTCGGACCGACGGCCGCGACCGCGCGCGTCGCGGCCGCGCCGCCGCCGGGCGCGACGCTGGTCGACAGGTGGACCGTCCCGACCGGGGCGACGATCCGACGCTACGAGGGCGACGACGCGCTCGACACCTATCACCTCACGCCCCCGACCGTCGACCTGGACGCCGACGACGTTGCCACGCTGGCCGCCGCGCGGGACCGGCTGCTCGACGACCCCGCCGGCGGGGACAGGGCACCAGGGCGGGCGGTGCGGGGGGCCGCGGACGGCGACGCCCCGGTCGCGGACCTCACGGAGATACTGCGGCGACACACGCACGGCTACGGCGCGTTCGAACACGTCTTCGCCGACGAGCGGGTGAGCGACGCGACGGTGACCGCGCCGGTCGCCGAGAATCCGCTCCGGGTGGTCCTCGACGGCGACCGGTGCCGGACGAACGTGCGACTCCCGCCGGAGGGGGCCGCCACGCTGGCGTCGCGGCTCCGGCGGGCGAGCGGCCGCGCCTTCTCGCGGGCGACGCCGACCCTCGACGCGACGATCGAGTCGGAGACCGGGCGGGTCAGGGTCGCCGCGGCCACGGACCCGGCCAGCGACGGACTGTCCTTCACCTTTCGGCGCGGCGACCCGGAGGCGTGGACGCTCGCCCGGCTCGTGTCTGCCGACACGCTCACGCCCGCGGCGGCCGGGCTGTTGTCGGTCGCCGTCGAGCGCGGCGTGACAGGCCTGATCGCCGGCGGACGGGCGGCCGGGAAGACGACCGCGCTCGGGTCGCTGCTGTGGGAGCTCCCCGCGGAGACGCGGGCGATCGCGATCGAGGACACGCCGGAACTCCCCGTCGGGGCGCTCGCCGACGGGGGGCGGGACGTCCAGCGCCTCCGCGTCGGGGACGGCGCGGAGCTCGCTCCGGCGGACGCGGTTCGGACGGCGCTCCGCATGGGCGGCGGCGCGATCGCCGTCGGCGAGGTCCGCGGCGAGGAGGCGCGGGCGCTGTACGAGGCGATGCGCGTGGGTGCCGCCGGGGAGACGGTGCTCGGAACGATCCACGGCGAGGACCCGGAAGCGGTCGAGGAGCGCGTCGTCACCGACCTCGGCGTCGCCCGCTCGTCGTTCGCCGCGACCGACCTGATCGCCGTCCTCGACTCCCACCGCGTCGAGTCGATCGTCGAGGTCGGCGACCGCGACGGCGGCGTGAGCTTCGACCCGCTGTTCGAGCGGACCGATCGAGGACTCGTCGGGACCGGGCGGATCGACCGCGGCGAAAGCCGGCTGATAGACGGGCTGGCCGGATCGGACGAGTCGTACGCGTCGGTTCTGGAGGCCGTCGACCGCCGGACGGACCGGATTCGCGAGGCGGTTCGAGCGGGGCGAACCGCGCCGAGGCGATACGCCCGTGACGACGCGGTCGACGGCGCGACCGGGAGGCCCTACGGAGGGGACGAATGACCGAGAGTGGGTCGGGGGCCGCGGACGACTCGGCCGCGTCGGCGGAGCTCCGGCGGGCGATCGCGTTCCTCGGGTGGGACGTCACCGCGGCGCGCGTCGTCGACCTCGGGTACCGGGTCGGGGTCGCCGTCGGCCTCGTCGTCACGGTCGTCGGGGGGGTCGTCGCCGGCGCGGTCGCGGCCGGACCGGCGGGGCTGGCCGCCGCCGTCGGCGGGATTCACGCGGTCCACCGAGCGCCGGTATGGCTCGCGTCGCTCCGGCGGACGCGCGCGCTCGGCGCTGCGCCGGGCCTCGTCGGACGGCTGGTGTTGCGAATGCGGCTCGACCCCTCGACGGAGCGCGCGGTGGAGTTCGCCGCCCGGACCGGCGACGGGCCGCTGGCCGCGGCGCTGTCTCGGCACGAGCGCGGGAGCGCCGACGGACCGACGAGCGGCCTTCAGGCGTTCGCCCGGGAGTGGCGGCCCTGGTTCCCGGCGATCGACCGTGCCGCGGCGCTCGTCCGAACCGCGGCGACCGCGCCGCCGGAGCGCCGCGGGCGGTGTCTTGACCGCGCGCTCGACGCGACGCTCTCGGGGACGACGGACCGGCTCGCGGAGTTCGTCGGGGCGGTTCGGGGGCCCGTCTCCGCGCTGTACGCCTTCGGGGTGCTGCTGCCGCTGGCGCTTATCGCGCTGCTGCCGGCCGGCGCTGCCGCCGGCGTCGCCGTCGGACCCGGGATCGTCGCCGGTCTGTACCTCGTCGCGCTCCCCGGCGGGCTGATGGCCGCCTCGGCGTGGCTGCTCTCGCGTCGACCCGTCGCGTTCCCGCCGCCGCGGATCGGCCGCGACCACCCCGACGTTCCGAACCGGCGGGGCCGCGCGGTTCTCGTCGGCTGCGCCCTCGGCGCTGTGGCGGCCGTCGTCGCCGCGCGCGCGGTCGCGCCGTGGGCGTGGCCGGTCGCCGGGGTCGGCGTCGGGGTCGGGTCCGCGCTCTTCGCCCTCGCACAGCCCCGCCGGGCGGTGCTGTCGGACGTCCGCGAGATCGAACGCGGTCTCCCGGACGCGATGACCGTGATCGGCGGCGACGTGGCCGAGGGCGTCGCCGTCGAGACCGCGGTCGCGAACGCCGGGGAGCGGCTCGACGGCGCGACCGGCGGCGTGTTCGAGCGCGCCGGACGACGCAGCGACACCCTGCGGGTCGGCGTCCGGGAGGCGTTTCTCGGACGAGGCGGGCCGGCGGCGACGATCCCGTCGCCGAGGCTCCGCGGTGCGATTGCGTTGCTCGCCGTCGCCGCGCGGGAGGGCCGCCCCGCCGGCGACGTTCTGTTGGAACTCGCGGACCAGCTGGAGTCGCTCCGGGACCTCGAACGCGACGCCCGCCGTCAGCTGGCGACCGTGACCGGGACGCTCTCGAACACGGCAGCGGTGTTCGCGCCGCTCGTCGGCGGAGCGACCGTCGCGCTCGCGACCGGGATCGACGCCGCCGCCGTGGGCAGTCTCGGTGCCGGCGCGGCGGCCGGCGCGGACGCCCTCGGCGGCGGTCTGAGCGCGTCCGGCGGAGCGGCGGCGACGGGAGCCGGGACGGCGGCGAGCGGAGGCGGCGCGACGGGCGGAGGGACGCTGTCGGTCCCGGTCCTCGGCCGGATCGTGGGAACGTACGTGCTGCTGCTCGCCGCGCTGCTCACCGGGCTGGCGACCGGGTTGGAGCGCGGGTTCGACCGGACGCTCGTGGCCTACCGGGTCGGGATCGCGCTGCCGACCGCCACCGCGACGTTCCTCGTCGCGTTCGCCGGTGCCGGACTCCTGTTTTGAGCGGGAGACGCCGAGGCCGGGACGACGGCGGAACGCACGCGTGTCCGGCGATCATTTATATGCGAAGCCGCGGCCAGCCGCCCCATGTTCGAGACGCACCTCGACGCCACGTACGCGTGGCTCGGCCTGGCCGTCGTGAGCGTCGCGACCGCCGGTGTGGCCGCGGCGTTCCCCGCCTCGCCGCCGCCCGACGCCGGCGGCGTCGCGCGCACGGTCGACTCGGTGGCCGACGGAGAGTACCCCGCGACGGCCGAGCACGGGATCGCGGCAGACCGGCTCCGGCTCACGGACGACTCCGTCTCGCTCGGCGACGACCGAGGAACGGCGCGGGCGACGCTCGACGCCCCGCGGATCACGCCGGTGGTACGGCCGGGAGCGACCGCGAACGCGACGACGGACGCGCGACTCCGTCGCGTGCTCGACGGCGTTCCCCCCGACGCCGCGTTCGACGATCCGGCGGCGTTCGCGGCGGCGGCCGAACGCGCGCGAGCGACCGACCCGGGATGGGTCCCGGCTCCGGACCGGATCACGGTCCGACGGGTCCACTACGGTGAGGTCCGCGTCACGCTCGTCGGGTGATCCCGCGTGTTCCGAGACCGTCTCCCGAGCGCGTCGGAGGGCACCGACAGACCGACCGCCCCGTTCTCCGCCGCCGACCGAGCGGCCGTCGAACCGGTCGCCGCGCTCGTCGCGGTGGTCGTCGTCGGGCTCGCCCTGGGGCTGTACGCCGGGGCGCTCGACGACGCCGCGCCCGATCGGTCCCGGCAGTCCGCGGACGCGGCGCTCGACCGCGTCGAGCGCGCGGCGACCGTCGGCGGCGTCGTCGACCCCGACCGGTTGCGACGGGTCGAGGCCCCGGGGACGGCGACCGCGGTCGAACTGGAGGCGGACGGCGAGCGCTGGCTGGCCGCGTCGGGCCCCGACGCACCGGGACCGCCGGGAGTCCGGTCTCCCGGAGCGGTCGCGGTCGCGGAGCGGCGGGTGACCGTCCGAGTGGGGCCCGGGAGGAACGTCCGCGGAACGCTCCGGGCGGTGGTGTGGCGGTGACCAGCACCGTTCTCGACGTGACCGTGCTGCTGCTCTGCGTCTCCGCGAGCGTCGTCGCGCTCGGGGCGAGCGACGCCGGCGGCCCCGGCGGCCCGGGCGCGAGCGACGCGGCGGACCGGCTGGTCACCGAGACCGCGAGCGTGACGTACGCCGATTCCGACGCGCCGAACGGAACGCGACGCGTCCACGCGACCCGCGCGGAACTACTCGCGTTGGTCGCCGAGCGGGACGCGGAGGACGCGTTCGACCGGCGAGTCACCGAGACCGTTCGCGCGGGGCTCGGTCCGCGGGCGCGGGTAGACGTGACGGTGGAGAGGGGCAGCGAGCGGGACGCGGGCGGCCCTCCCGCGCTCTCACCGGGCGACGCGTTCCGTCCCGCGTGGGTCGAGCGGCGGTCGTTCCCGCGTCCGATTGCCGACACCGCGGTGCCGGGATGGGCGATCGACGGACGGGCCTCGGAGGGGAGGTCGAACGAGCGCTCGGACGCGGTCGCCGTCGGCCCCGAGCCGCCGCGGAACGCGGACGTCACTCTCGCCGTCGTCAGACAGCCGATCCCGACCGATGTCGGCCGGGATCGGAACGGAGTCCGGTCGTCAGAAGGCGTCGTTCGGATCGTCGTTCGGAGGTGGTGAGCGTGGGGAGCCACCGCGCCGATCGGTCGCGCTGGCGACGCCCGCGGACGTTCGTCGTCGACGAGCGGGCACGGGTGCCCTTCGCACTGGTCGGCGTGCTGCTGCTCGTGACGAGTTCGGCGTACGCCGCCGGACTCGCCGATCAGGGGCTGGTCGGCGAGGACCGCCGCGTCGAGCGCGCCGTCGAGCGGGTCGACGCCGACGCCACCGCCGCGCTCAGAAGCGCGGCCCGGGAGGCCGCCCACGACGCGGCGGCGGAGCCCGTGACGCGCGCGCCGGACGGATCGGGACCGGCGTCTCTGGCGGTTCGGGAGCGCTCGGCCTTCGAGGACGCGTTCCGGATCCGACTCGCGATCGCCGGAATGGAGGCGCTGGACGCGGTCGAGAGCGATGTCGGCGGGGTCGAGGCGGACGCCTCGCTGCCGGCGGTCGAGTCGGCCGACGACCTCGTCGCCGCTCGGGAGCGCGTCCGAGTCGAACCGGTCGCGAACGGGACCGCGACGCGGGTGATCTTCGGGGGCGTCGAGACGACCGCGACCCGGGACGGCCGGACCGTCGTGAACCGGACGCGGCCGCGGACCGTCACGGTCGCCGTGCCGACGTTGGCCGCTCACGAGCGGACGGAGCGGTTCGAGACGCGCCTCGACCGCGGCCCCGTCGAGGGGGCGGGGCTCGGTCGACAGCTCACGGCGAGCCTCTACGCGATGGCGTGGGCGCGCGGATACGGGCAGTACGCCGGCGCGCCCGTCGAGAACGTCGTCGCGAACCGCCACGTCGAGCTGGCGACGAACGCCGGGATCGTCCGCGTCCAGCGCGACGTGTTCGGTGCCAGCGACCCCGACGCGCGCGGCGGCGTCGCCCGCGCGACCGCCCGGACCGGCGTGACGGACCTGCTGTCGCCGACCGGCGTCCACGAGGCCTCCTGGACGGACGCCGTCCTCGGAACCCCGACGCCGACGAGGGGAAGCGACGGGGCGGATGCGGCGGCGGACGGGGCGGATGCGGCGGCAGACGGGGATCGGAACCCGAGCGAGGACGCAGCGTTCGAGCGGTCGGCGGAGCCGGCGGACCGGAGCGCGTCGGTCGAAGTCGGCCACGCGGCCGACCGCGCCGCGACCCGGATCCACGACGACCTCGACGGGATCGTGCGGCGGAGCCACCGCGTCGAGGCGAGCGCGGAGACGGAGGCGACGCGGATCCGCGACGGGGGACCGGTGACGCCGGCGCGCCCGGGCTCGCTTCGCGACGAACCCTGGCGGCGGGTCGATACGACCGAGACGGAGCGGGTCCGCGTCGGGGACGGCAGCGGTCTCGAACCGGAGGCCGACCGCGAGACGGTGTCGGCCGGCGAGTCGGTGTCGTTCGGGGAGGCGACCCGGGAGGTCGTCGTCGAGCGGACGGCGACGGCGACGTGGGAGCGCCGGGTCGTCGAGCGCGGACCGAACGGGACGGTCCGGAACGTGAGCGTCGACCGGACCGTGACCCGCGACGAGGCGACGGACCGGTACCGCGTCCGGGTCTCGCTGACCGGGACGTACGCGCCGCGGGACGGCGCGCCCGACAGGCCGACGGCGACGTTCGGCGGCGGCCGCGACGTCGACGGGCCGGACCTCGCAGACACCCCGGCGGCCGCGGCCGCGGAGTTGAACGTCGAGACGGCCGGCGGCGTCGATCGGTTCGCGCGCGACGCCGTCGAGGACGGGGACGAGAGGCGAGCGGCGGTCGTGTACGGCGACCGGTCCGACGCGGACCTCGACCGGATCGCGACCGACGTCTCGTCGCTGTCGGAGCGCGTCCGCGACCTGGAGGCCGAGGCGTCGATGACCGACGCCGCGGTCGGCGAGTCGACCCCGTATCGGGACCTCGCCGCGACCGTGCGCGAGCGGCGCGACGCGCTCCGGGACGCGCCGTCGCGGTACGACGGGGCGGTCGACCGGGGTCGGGTCGCCGCCCGCGCCGCGTACCTCGACGCCGTGATCGAGGAGTTGGAGGCGGCCGCCGAGGACAGAGAGGAGGCGGCTGACGGCGTGCTAGACCGGGTGAACGACGCGTTCGGCGGCCCGCCGGTGGGCGAGGTGATCGCCAGCCGCGAGGCCGCCCGCGACCCTGGGACCTACGCTGTCGGCGACGGGGGGCCGGGCGGCGAGGTCACGTTCGCGCCGGAGGGATCGCCCGGATACCTCCCGCGGACGGCGGTCGACGGCGAACGCGTCGAGGGCGTCGATGGCACGACGACGCGGCCGCTCGCGACGCGGAACGTGAACTACGTCACGCTCCCGTACAGCGACGTCTCCGGCGGGATCGCCGACCGGATCCTCGGCACCGACGACACGGTCCGCCCCGACGTCGCCGGACGGTCGCTCCTCGCCGCGGACGAGGCGCTCGCCGCGGCCGACGACGACGACCTGCGCGCGGACCGGCGCGCGCTCGCCGGGCGGATCGACGACTCGCTTCGGCGCGTCGACGAGACGCTGGCGGCCCGGCTCGCCGAGCGGACAGGCCTCTCGCGCGAACAGCGGCGGACCGTGCTGGAGCGCGCCGCCTCGGAGTACGACTCGGTCGGGGAGCGTGCGGTCGCGGTCGGCGAGGGCGAGTACCCGGACCGGGTCGCGAGGGAGGCGGCCAGGGTCGGATCGCTGTCGAAGGCGGAGCGGATCGGACTCGCGGCGCACCTCCGCGTGGAGACGCGAAGTGCGGCGGGACGCGACGCGGTCCGGATCCCCGTCCGCTTCGTCGACGCGACCACGGCCGCGTCCCGGGAGATCCGACGGGGCGAGGTCGAATCGGCGATCGAGGCCCGCGCGAAGGAGGGAGTGGGGTCGGTGCCGGACGAGCGGGTTCCGAAGCCCGTTCGGACCGTCGGGGCGGGGCTGCCGGTCACGCCGGTCCCCGGGTACTGGGTGGCGACGGTCAACGCGTGGAACGTTCAGGTACGAGGCGAGTACCCGCGGTTCGCGCTCCGGGCGGACGTCGGCACGCCCGGGCGTCCGTTCGAGTACGTCAGAGAGGCGGGCGTGGTCCGGGTCGACGTGGGCGGCGAGTCCGTCGCGCTCGGCACCACGGAACCCGTCGCGTTCGAGACGCGCACGGTCGTCGCCGTGGCCGTCCCCGCGGGCCCGCCGGGCGTCGGCGACGTCGACGGCACGCGCGAGGAGGCGTCCGGCGGCTGGCCGTGTCCGGGGCCGCTGACCGCGTCGACGTCGGAAGCTGACGAGTGCACGGAGGGGTGAGCGGCGGAGTGTGACCGGAAAGTCGGGACGCGGAACGGCCGGAACGCGTCCGACCGCAGGCGTTTTGAGACGCCGCGCCGGAGTGGGACCATGTTCTACGAGGTCGTCGAGGACGGGTCCGGGTTCGATGCCGTCGACGCCGACGAGCCGGCGGCGGCGGACCTGCTCGACGCGTTCGAGGCGATGGTGACGGAGGCGGCGGCGAACGTGGAGGTCGACCGGCTCGTCGGCGAGGCCGGGCTGAGCGAGGCGGACGCGACCGCCGCCCGCGACGGAGAGGTCGACGGGATGTCGGTCGCTGACGCCGCGGCCGTCCTCGCGGCGGCCGACTCGGACCGCGACGCCGACGCGACGGTCGCGGAGGTCCGCGACCACCTGCTGATGGGGATGGCGACCGCCGTCCTCGACGTCGACGCGATCGCCGCGAAGATCGACGCCGACCTCACTGGACAGGAGGTCCAGCAGGCGCTGGAGGGGCGGACCGCGATGACGCTCGGACAGCTCGCGGAGATCCTCGCGGTCATCGAGCGCCGGAAGCCATGAGGGTCGTCGTCGTCGGCTGCGGCTACGTCGGGCTGGCGCTGGCGGGGCAGCTCGACGCCCGCGGCCACGCGGTGACCGGCGTCCGGCGGTCCGACGGCGGGCTCGACGCGGTCTCTGCCGTCAGCCCCGACGTCGAGGCCGTCCGCGCGGACGCGACCGAGCCGGAGTCGCTGGCCGCCCTGCCGGACGCGGACGCGGTCGTCTTCGCGGCCAGTTCCGGCGGTCGCGGCGCGGACGCGGCGCGGGACGTGTACGTCGACGGGCTGGCGAACGTCGTCGACGAGTACGGCTCGCGGGCGTCCCCGCCGGACAGGCTGGTGTACACCTCCTCGACCGGCGTGTACGGCGACCACGACGGCGGGTGGGTCGACGAGGAGACGCCGGTCGAGCCCACCACGGAGAAGACCCGCGTCCTCGCCGAGGCCGAGCGGATCGCGACGGAGCGCGCCGGAGACGCGGGGATCGACGGGACCGTGGTTCGGTTCGCGGGGCTGTACGGCCCGGACCGGTACAGGCTGGAACGGTACGTGGAGGGGCCGGTGACCGCCGGCTACCTGAACATGGTCCACCGCGACGACGCGGCGGGGTCGATCCGGCACCTGTTGGAGACGGACCGCGCGCGCGACCGGGCCGTCCTCGTCGTCGACGACGAACCGGTGGACAAACACGCGTTCGCCGACTGGCTCGCGGACGCCTGCGGCGTGGCGCGCCCGGAGAAGCTGTCGAAGGACGAGCGGATCGCGGCCGGGGACCTCTCCGCGGCCGCGGAGCGCCGGATTCGGACGAGCAAGCGGTGTTCGAACGGGCTGCTCCGCGACCTCGGTTACGAGTTCGTCCACCCGACGTTCCGGTCAGGGTACCGGGAGGCCGTGCGCGCGTACCGGGCGGCAACCGAGTAGCGCGACTCCGCGGGTCGGGAACCGCGCGGTCCCTGAGTCCCGCGATCGCGTTCGGTTCCGTCGCTTCCAGTCCGTCGGAACGGCAACGAAGGTTCATGTGTGGGGGGCGAGTGGCTACAACCCATGCGAGCGATGAGCGCGGCCGGTGACGGGTTCTCGCGGGCGGAAGCCGTGCTCCGGGAGAACCCGGAGATCGCCGTCGGGCTGGCGATCGTCGCCCTGGTCGCCGTCGCGGTCGCCGTCGTCGTGTTCCGCGCCCGTCGGACGCCCGGGGTCAGGTTCCGACGGCTGTTGGCCGACGAGGAGGAGATCACGGTGCTGATGCACCCGAACCCGGACCCCGACGCGATGTCGGCCGCCGTCGGGGTGGCGTCCCTCGCCGACCAGGTCGACGTCGACGCGACCGTCCAGTACCCCGGACAGATCCGTCATCAGGAGAACCGCGCGTTCCGGACCGTCCTCGACCTCGAACTGGAGCCGATCGAACACGTGAGCGACCTCGCGGCAGAGTCGGTCGTCTTAGTCGATCACAACGAGCCGCGGGGGTTCGCCGGGGCCGACGGCGTGTTGCCGATCGCGGTCGTCGACCACCACCCGGGCGACGGCGCGGGCGAGTCGTTCACCGACGTGCGGACCGACTACGGCGCGAGCGCGTCGGTCGTCGCCGAGTACTTTCAGGACAACGACGCGGTCCCCGTGCCGCCCGACAAACACGCGAGCGAGACGGCGAGCGACCTGACGCTGTCGACCGACACCGCGACGGGACTACTGTACGGGATACTGTCCGACACGAAACACCTCACCGTCGGGGCCAGCGAGCCGGACTTCGCGGCGGCCGCGTACCTCTACCCCGGCGTCGACCAGGACCGGCTCGACCGCATCGCGAACCCCGCGGTCGACGCGGAGGTGCTGGAGGTGAAGGCCCGCGCCATCGCGGGGCGGCGCGTCGAGGGGTCGTTCGGGGTCGCCGACGTCGGCGGCGTGAACAACGTCGACGCGATCCCGCAGGCCGCGGACGAGCTGATCCAGCTGGAGGGGGTCAGCGCGGTCGTGGTGATCGGCGAGCGGGACGGGACCGTCCACCTCTCGGGGCGGTCGCGCGACGACAGGGTCCACATGGGCAACGCGATAGCGGCGGTGTTGGACGACGTCGACAACGGGAACGGGGGCGGACACTCCCGGATGGGCGGCGGAACGATCGAACCGGAGATTGATCCCACGGGAGAGGGCGAGTCGACGACCGTCGACCGCGACGCGCTCGCCGACGGCCTGTTCCGGGCGATGGCGGGCGACGTGTGAGCGCGGATTATAAGTCCCGGGCCGCGGAGAATGCGGTATGAGCATCCCTGACGCGGTCGACGACGGCTGGCTGGCGCTCGTCGGCGTGGGGGCCGGCTACGCGCTCGCGGTCGGGCTGGTGTTCCTCCTGTTCTTCGTCGCGCCGTACCTGGCGGTCGCGGCGCTGTAGCGGAAGCTCTCGGGACGAAACGGCGTGAGAAAGGGAGACGGTGTCGAGAGCGCCCGGCCGGCCCGATCAGGCGAACGCCAGCGAGTCGTCGGCGTTCGAATCTTCGTCCTGCTGGAGCTTCTCGTGAGCTTCGAGGAAGTCGTCGAGCGTGACCTCCGTGCGGTCGTCGCGGATGGCGAACATCCCGGCCTCCGTACAGATCGCCTTGATGTCGGCCCCGGAGGCGTCGGGGGTCAGCTCGGCGAGTTCCGCGAAGTCGACCCCGTCGGCGAGGTTCATGTTGCGCGTGTGGATCTGGAAGATGATCTCGCGGCCCGCGGTCTCCGGCTTGGGCACCTCGATGAGGCGGTCGAAGCGGCCCGGCCGGAGGATGGCGGGGTCGAGCATGTCGAAGCGGTTGGTCGCGGCGATGATTCGGACCTCGCCGCGCTCGTCGAAGCCGTCCATCTCCGAGAGCAGCTGCATCATCGTCCGCTGGACCTCGGCGTCGCCCGAGGTCTTCGAGTCCGTCCGCTTCGAGGCGATCGCGTCGATCTCGTCGATGAAGAGGACCGCGGGCTGGTTCTCGCGCGCGACCTCGAACAGGTCGCGGACGAGCTTCGCGCCCTCCCCGATGAACTTGTGGACCAGCTCCGAGCCGGCCATCTTGATGAACGTCGCGTCCGTCTCGTTGGCGACCGCCTTCGCGAGCATCGTCTTGCCCGTCCCGGGCGGGCCGTACAGCAGCACGCCGCTCGGGGGCTGGATGCCGACGTCCTCGAACATGTCGGGGTGTTCGAGGGGCATCTCGACGGTCTCGCGGACCTCCTGCATCTGGTCTTCGAGGCCGCCGATGTCGGCGTAGGTGACGTCCGGGGAGTGCTCGACCTGCATCACGCGGGCGCGGACGTCGGTCTCCTTCTCTAACTTCTTGACCACCGACAGCGAGTTGTTGACCGCGACGCGGTCGTCGGGGTCGAGCTTCTCGCGCAGCTCGTCGGTGATCTCGGTGAGCGCCTCCTGGTTGTTCCCGTGCTGTTTGATCACCGCGCCGTCGGGCGTTATCTCCTGGACCGTCGCCACGAACAGCGGGGACTGTTTCAGCTTCTTGTTCTCGTGGGTGAGCCGTTCGAGCTTCTGCTGGTACTTGTTGTTCTCCGCGTTGGCGTCGAGAAGCTTGTCGCGCATCTCCTCGTTTTGCGACTCTAAGACGTCGAGCCGCTCCTGTAAGGAGTCGATCTTCTCCTGTTTCGACGCCGAGCCCTCGTCGTAGGGCATGTCGACGTCATCGACCGTGTCGCTCATTGTGTTTATGAAGGCGTCTCGCGGATAAGAGGCTTCGGGTGGGGGAACGACACGGTCCGCCTCGCCGGCGTCGACGGCGGACTGCGGCGGAGCACACCGCCGATGCCTCCGTCCTCCCAACCGCATTTAATGCTTCATAGTAATTAAAATGGATAGTAAATATTATCATACAGCATCCCAACGATCGAACCACGTATGAGCACGACCGATGCCGTCACCGCCGACGACGGAGCCGCGGACCGCTGGGCCGCCGTTCGCGACCTGCCGCCGAGCGCGAAGTTAGTCGCGAAGGTGCTGGACTACAACGACACGCTCACCCAGAGCGAACTGGCGGAGGAGACGCTGCTCCCGCCGCGGACCGTCCGGTACGCGCTGTCGCGGCTCGAAGACGAGGGCGTCGTCGACTCTCGATTCTCGTTCACCGACGCGCGCAAGCGGCTGTACTCGCTCTCCGTCTGATCCGACGGGCCGCGCTGGCCGGCGGATCCGACGGGCCGTGAGGGGACCGATCGGCCGAGCCTCGCCCGCCGGCCGACGGGAGGAGTGACGGTTTATGACCGATACCGCGCCAGTCGCCCCGTGGTCTCGACTACCGCCGTCAAGCGCGCGTTGGCCGCGCTCGCGACCCGCACAGACACCGCGAGGCGACCGTACATCGCCGTGATCGAGGAGGCCGACGCCGCGCGAACCGACCTGCGGCGCGCGGCGGGGTTCGTCGACGCCGGCGGTCTCGACCGGCTCGCGGACGCGGTCGACGCCGCCGAGCGCGCGGGCGACGCCGACGCCGCCGAACGGGGGCGAGCGGCGCTCGACGCATACCGGGAGTTCCGGCGGGCCGCCGCGGGAGCGGAGGGAACCGGCGACGGAGGGGTCGCGGTCGACGCCGACGACCACTTCCGCCCCGGCCCCGGAATCCCTAAGCCGGACACCGGCCAAGACGCGGACAGATGACACGGGTGATCCACACCGGCGACACCCACATCGGGTACTCGCAGTACCACTCGCCGGTCAGACGGCAGGACTTCCTCGACGCGTTCGAGGCCGTGGTCGACGACGCGGTCGACGACGGCGTCGACGCCGTCGTCCACGCGGGCGACCTCTTCCACGACCGCCGACCGGAGCTCCGCGACCTGATGGGGACCATCTCCGTCCTCCGCCGGCTCGACGACGCCGGGGTCCCCTTCCTCGCGGTCGTCGGCAACCACGAGTCGACCAGAGGCGGCCAGTGGCTCGACCTCTTCGAGCGCCTCGGCCTCGCGACCCGGCTGGGCGACGAGCCGGTCGTCGTGGGCGACACCGCCTTCTACGGACTCGACCACGTCCCCGTCTCGCGGCGCGACGACCTCGACTACGCGTTCGGCGACCACGACGCCGAGTACGCCGCCCTCGTCGCGCACGGCCTCTTCGAGCCGTTCGGCTACGCCGACTGGGACACCGAGACCGTGCTGACCGAGAGCGACGTGGACTTCGACGCCATGCTGCTCGGCGACAACCACACGCCGGACACCGCCGAGGTCGCCGACACGTGGGTCACGTACCCGGGATCGACCGAGCGCGCGAGCGCTGACGAGCGCGAGGGGCGCGGCTACAACCTCGTCGTCTTCGACCCGGACGCGGCCGGCGGCGACGACATCGTCGAGATCCGGCGTCGCGCGCTCGACACGCGGCCGTTCGTCTTCGTCTCCGTCGAACTCCGCGAGGGGGAAGGCGAGTCTCGGGTCCGCGAGCGCGTTCGCGAGTACGACCTCGCGGACGCGGTCGTCCACGTCGAGATCACCGGCGAGGGCGACCCGGTCACGCCGGCGGCCGTCGAGGAGTTCGCGACCGAGGAGGGCGCGCTGATCGCCCGCGTCGCGGACCGACGCGACGTCGAGGCCGACGGCGAGGTCGACGTGAGCTTCGCGGACCCCGAAGACGCCGTCCGCGACCGGTTGGACGAACTGTCGCTCTCGACCGCCGCGCGCGACGTGGAGTCGGCGGTCCGCTCGGACACCGTCAGCGACGCCAACGTCCGCGAAACGGTGAAACGACGGGTCGAGGAGCGGCTCGACGAGGATGACGGCCTCGGCGCGTTCGACCCAGTCGATCCGGACGCCGAGACCGACGAGGTCGGTGGAGGGGAGCAGGAAGCCGACGGCGACGAAGCCGAGCGGGAAGCCGACGGCGACGAAGCCGAGCGGGAAGCCGACGGCGACGACGGACCCGACGAGAGCGACGCCTCGGACGAACCGGACGCCGACGAGTCGGCCCCTGACCCGGCGTCGACCGACGGACAGGTCTCAATGGAGGACTACCTGTGAAGTTCGACCGCGTCCGTCTCGTCAACTTCAAGCCGTACGGCGACGCCGACCTGCGACTGACCGAGGGCGTCACCGTCATCCACGGGCTCAACGGCAGCGGGAAATCCTCGCTGTTGGAGGGCTGCTTCTTCGCGCTGTACGGCTCGAAGGCGCTCGACGGCACCCTCGAAGACGTCATCACGAACGGCGAGGAGGAGACCGAAGTCGAACTGTGGTTCACCCACGACGGCGTCTCCTACCGCGTCGAGCGACGTCTCAAGGCCTACGACGGCCGGATCGATCACAAGTGTACGCTCGAATCGACCGACGGGAGCGACGTGACCCGCGACGGCGCGCGAGCGGTCCGCGAGTTCGTCACGGAGCTGCTGCGGATGGACGCCGAGGCGTTCGTCAACTGCGCGTACGTCCGGCAGGGGGAGGTGAACAAGCTGATCAACGCCACGCCGCGCGAGCGGCAAGACACGATCGACGACCTGCTCCAACTGGGGAAGCTAGAGGAGTACCGCGAGCGCGCCGGGGACGCTCGGCTCGGCGTCGAGGACGTGCTGGAGAACCGGCGCGGGCGGCTCGACCAGCTCGACGAGCAGATCGCCGCGAAGGAGGACCGGGATCTCCACGGGCGGCTCAACGAACTCGAGGGGGAACTCGGCGAGGTCACGGCGGAGATCGAGCGCTACGAGACCCAGCGGGAGCAGGCGAGGGAGACGCGCGAGGCCGCCGCGGAGACGCTGTCGACGTACGCCGAGAAACGCGAGAAACTGGAGGCGGTCGAGGCCGAGATCGACGAGATCGAGGCGTCGATCCGGAGCGCCGAGCGCGAGCGCGACGACCACCGGGACGCGATCCGCGAGACCCGCGAGCGGATCGAGGAGATCGAGACCGCGATCGACGGGCAACTCGACGACGCCGGACTCGACGCGGCGAGCGAGGCGGCGATCGGGGAGCGGCGCGCCGAACTCGACGATCGGGAGGCCGAGATCCGCGACGACCTCGACGAGGAGCGGGTGAACGCCGAGGCGCTCCGGAATCAGGCGACGAACCTCGCGGGGAAGGCCGACGACCGCGTCGAGCGGGCCGACGAGGTCGAGTCGGAGGCCGACGGCCTCGCGGACGAGGCCGAGGCGGCCGACGAGGCGGCCGACGAGCGGGAGTCGTCGATCGAGGAACTCACCCAGGAGGCGGAGGCGTTGCGCGAGCGGTTCGCGGCCGCCGACGCCGACGTCGATCGCGACGGCGTCGAGGAGGAGCGGGAGTCGCTGCGCGACGAGCGCGGGGAGGTCCGCGAGCGGGTCGCCGAACTGTCGACGGAGCTGAAGAACGCCCGCGAGCGCGTCGAGGAGGCCGAGGAGCTGCTCGCCGCGGGGAAGTGCCCCGAGTGCGGGCAGCCGGTCGAGGACTCGCCGCACGCGAGCGGGATCGACGAGGACCGCGAGCGCGTCGCGGGGCTGGAGTCGGAACTGGAAGACGCCCGCGAGCGCGAGGCGTCCCTCGACGAGCGGATCGCGGAGCTCGACGAACTGGCGAGCGCCGCGGACCGGCTCGACGAGATCGACGAGGCGGTCGAGACCCTCGGCGACCGGGCGGCGGAGAAGCGCGAGGAGGCGGAGCGGAAACGCGAGGCGGCGGCGGAGAAGCGCGAGCGCGCCGTCGGTCTCCGCGAGGAGGCCGAGGAGACCCGCGAGGTCGCCGCGGAGAAGCGCGAGGAGGCCGAGGCGGCCGCGGAGCGGGTCGAGGAGCTGGAGGCGTCGCTGTCGGCGGTCGACGACGCCCGCGAGGCGGTGACCACGACCGAGGAGCGGCTCGGAGCGATCGCCGACGCGGAAGACGAGATCGAACGCCGACGCGAGAAGCGCGAGAACCTGAAGGAGGTGAACGACGAGCGGCGCGACCGGCTCGCGGACAAGCGCGAGCGCCGCGACGAGCTCGCGGACGCGGTCGACGAGTCCGCGGTGGAGACGGCGAGAGAGCGGAAGCAGGACGCCGAACGGTACCTCGAAGAGGTCGGCGAAGAACTCGACCGCCTCGGCGAGCGACGGACCGAACTCCAGAACGCGATCGGCGGCGTGAAGGGCGAGCTCCGAGAGCTGTCGGAGCTCCGCGAGGAGCGCGAGGCGTTCGCCGACCGCGTCGCGGCGCTCGAAGCCCTCCACGACGAGACGAGCGAACTGGAGTCGATGTACGGCGACCTGCGCGCGGAGCTCCGCCAGCGCAACGTCACCGAACTGGAGCGCACCCTGAACGAGACGTTCGAACTGGTGTACGGCAACGACGCCTACTCGCACATCGAGCTCGACGGCGAGTACGTCCTCACCGTCTACCAGAAAGACGGCGAGCCGCTTGACCCGGAACAGCTCTCCGGCGGCGAGCGCGCCCTGTTCAACCTCTCGCTGCGCTGTGCGATCTACCGGCTGCTCTCGGAGGGCATCGAGGGCGCGGCACCGACCCCACCCCTCATCCTCGACGAGCCGACCGTCTTCCTCGACTCCGGCCACGTCTCGCGGCTCGTCCGGCTCGTCGAGGAGATGCGCGGCTTCGGCGTGGCGCAGATCGTCATCGTGAGCCACGACGACGAGCTGGTTGGCGCGGCCGACGAGCTGGTCACCGTCGAGAAGGACCCGCGCTCGAACCGCTCGACGGTCCGCCGGGAGGACGCGGCGGAGCTCGGCGTTGCGGAACTCGCCGACGACTGAGCGGGCGTCGCGGCGGACGGGACGATCCCGGGTCGGACCGGCCGGGTACGGGCGGGGTCGGTCCGTTGGCGTCGGCGGCTACGCCTGCGTTGGGCTGAACGCGTAGACGAACGCGCCGAGAGCGCCGCCGACGGCCAGCCCGCCGTACAAGGGGAGATACCGCCACGAAGTGGTCGAGGAGTACCGGAACGCGCCCACGGCGGCGACCCCCGCGAGGCCGACGGACGCGTACAGCACGGGCGGTCCCGCCAGTCCGAGTCGATGGGCCAGGACCCGTTCCGAGACGAGCGGAGAGAGGAGTCCGCAGCAGACCGCGAGGAGTCCGGCGGTGACGCGGCGATCCGGCCGAAGCGTCATGAACGGAGATAGCCGGAAGGACCGTAAGTGCTTTTTGTCGGCGTCGAGTGCGCAGGTCGGCCGGATTCAGTCGTCGTCGCGCTCGCCGCCGCGGTCGCCCCGGAGCGACGCCATCGCCTCGACCGCGACCGGGGTCGCCTCGTAGCCCCGCCGGCCCGCGACCTCGGCCTCCCCGACCAGTCCGGCGGCGCGGAACTCGGAGAGCGCACCGTGGAGGTCCGACTCGCCCAGTCGGACGCGTCGAGGAGGTCGATCGCGGCGATCGGCCCCTCGTCGACGACCACCGCGAGCAGGCCGAGCGACCGGTCGTCGCGGACCGCACCGAGCGTCCGCCGGACCGGCTCGGGGACGCCCGACGCGGCGGTCGCGAGCGGCGACTCGCCGTCGACGACGCGGAGGTCGTCGTTGTCGACGTACCGCTCCTCGCCGGTTTCGGGGTCGCGCACCCGGCTCGACTCGGCGGAGCGTTTCACGAGGAGGTACGTCTCGCCGTCGTCGTCGCGGACCGTCTGCATGGTCGAACAGGCGCGCGTGTCGGACATTACGCTTCCGGGGTCGAGTCGGGGACCGGGTCGTTCTCGTCCGCTTCCGCGTCCGCAGTCGACGCGCCGCTCTCGCCGTCCTTCGAGTCCGACTCGTCGGCGTCGTCCCGGGACCGCTCCCACGCCCGGTACGTCTGGTAGGTCCGCACGCTCGCGAGGAGGCCGCCGACGAACAGGCCGGCACCGATCCGGGACCAGCCCTCGAAGAACCACACCATCGGGCCGAGCGCGACGAGGAGGACGGCGGCGTTGGCGTAGATCACCGCGACGACGAACGCGCGGAGCGTGCCGGAGTCGACGTCGCTCGCGCCCTCGAAGTCTCCGCCGTCGTCGAACGTCTTCACCGAGGGGGCCTCAGGGATGTCGGGCGTCATCTCGCGCTCGGCGTCGGAGCTCTCGCCGACGGAGATCTCGCCCTCGTCGTCCTCGTCGAGGCTGAACACGCCCGAGCCTACGCCGCGCCGGGGCAAAGGGGTTCCGTCCGAACGCGGCGCTGACGGGAACGGGCGGGGCCGCAGGGACATCGGGCGGGCGAGCGGGACCGCGGAGGCGTCGAGGGGTCGACGCGCGGCGCTCGCGGTCAGACCGCGTCGGCGAGCCGCACCGTTCGGCTCGCTTCGACCCACGCGAGGGGGTTCGTGGCGTCGAAGATCACCACGTTCCCGTCGTCCTCGTACACCTCCACCTCGTCGTCGACCGTGTCGGAATCGGCCGGGCGAGCCGCCTGAGAGTCGGAACGTGGGTCCGAAGACATACCGCGTGGTAAGCCGTCACACATTAAATGCCTTTCCGTGGCGGGGGACCTCGCCGGACCCGAAAGCCGAGTTTTTTAGCCGGGTGACGCCGAAGCACGGGTATGACTCAGTCGGGGCTGTCGGACTTCTCGTCGACCGGAGACGCGGGCGACGGGGCCGACGGCGACACGGACACCGAACGGGAGGAGCTGGCCGCACAGGAGGCGGCCGTCGTCGCCGGCGGCGGGCGCGGGCGCGTCAGCGACGTGGTCGACGTCGACGAGGCGAAGTTCCCGGAGTCGACGGGAACCGTCGAGCTGATGATCACCCAGGTCGACTACGCCGTCGAGGGGTACGGCAGCGACGAGTACCCGGTCGTCCACGTGTTCGGCCGGCGGCCCGCGGCGAACGTCGACGACGCCGAACACGACGCCGTCGAGCACGTCCGGGTGCTCGGGGTGGAGCCGTACTTCTACGTCCCGACCGCCGACCTCGACAGCGACCCCGTCGAGGAGTACGACGTGGTGATCGGGACCCGCGAGGAGGGGCCGGACGGCGAGCCGTACGAGAGCATCCGCGGCGAGCCGCTCACCCGGATCGTCACGCGGACGCCCCGCGACGTGGGGAACATCCGCGACGACTTCCGGACAACGTTCGAGGCGGACATCCTCTTCCCGAACCGATTCCTGATCGACAACGGGATCAACGGCGGGATCCGCGTCGAGGAGCGGCGGCTCGACGACGAGGACGGGACGATCCAAGTCCATCAGGGCCACCTCGAACCCGCCGACGTCGACGCCGACCTCCGCGTGAACACCTTCGACATCGAGGTCGACGACCGCCGCGGCTTCCCAGAGGACGGCGAAGAGCCGATCATCTGTCTCACCAGCCACGACTCCTACGACGACGAGTACGTCGTCTGGCTGTACGACGCCCCCGAGGCGGAGGTGCCGTCCCCGGAGGACCTCCCCGACTACGAGGGGATCGTCGGGGAGGAGGACGGGAACGGCGAGGACGCGGCGCTCGACTTCGAGGTCCGGACCTTCGAGGAGGAGGCCGCGATGCTCGACGCGTTCGTCGCGTACATCGACGAGACGGACCCGGACGTGCTGACCGGGTGGAACTTCGAGGACTTCGACGCCCCGTACGTCCTCGATCGGCTGGAGGTGCTCGACGACGGGAGCCAGTACGACCTCTCCGTCGACCGGCTCTCCCGGATCGGCGAGGTGTGGCGCTCCGGCTGGGGCGGCCCGGACATCAAGGGCCGGGTCGTCTTCGACCTGCTGTACGCCTACAAGCGCACGATGTTCACGGAGCTGGAGTCGTACCGGCTCGACGCGGTCGGGGAGCGCGAACTCGGCGTCGGCAAGGAGCGGTACACGGGCGACATCGGCGATCTGTGGGAGCAGGACCCCGAACGCTTACTGGAGTACAGCATCCGCGACGTGGAGCTGTGCGTCGAGATCGACCGGACGCAGGACGTGATCGCCTTCTGGGACGACGCCCGGAAGATCGTCGGCTGTAAGCTGGAGGACGCCACGACCCCCGGCGACGCGGTCGACATGTACGTGCTCCACATGGCCTACGGGAACTTCGCGCTCCCGTCGAAGGGGCAACAGGAGGCCGAGGAGTTCGAGGGCGGCGCGGTGTTCGAGCCGATCTCCGGCGTCCGGGAGATGGTGAGCGTGCTCGACCTGAAGAGCCTCTACCCCATGTCGATGGTGACGATCAACGCCTCGCCGGAGACGAAGGTCGATCCGGAGGAGTACGACGGCGAGACGTACCGCACCCCGACTGGCGTCCACTTCCGGAAGGAGCCTGACGGCATCATCCGGGAGATGGTGAACGAGCTGCTCGACGAGCGCGAGGAGAAGAAGGCGCTCCGCAACGAGCACGACCCGGGGACCGAGGCGTACGAGCAGTACGACCGACAGCAGGGGGCGGTCAAGGTGCTGATGAACTCGCTGTACGGCGTGTTCGGCTGGGACCGGTTCCGGCTGTACGACCGGGAGATGAGCGCGGGCGTCACCTCCACCAACCGCGAGGTGATCGCCTTCACCGCCGACGTGACCGACGAACTTGATAGGAAAGTTACATACGGGGACACCGACAGCGTCATGCTTTCACTTGGTGACCTATCGAAAGAAGATGCGATCGAGACCTCCTTCGAGATCGCGGACCACATCAACAGCCGGTACGACGACTTCGCGCGCGAGGAGCTGAACGCCGACTCGCACCGCTTCGAGATCGAGTTCGAGAAGCTCTACCGGCGCTTCTTCCAGGCGGGCAAGAAGAAGCGGTACGCGGGCCACATCGTCTGGAAGGAGGGGAAAGACGTCGACGACATCGACATCACCGGCTTCGAGTACAAGCGCTCGGACATCGCGGGAATCACCAAGGAGGTCCAGCAGAACGTCATCGAGACGATCGTGACGGGCGATAACATCGACGAGGACATGCAGGAGGTGAAGTCGTACCTCGTGGACGTGATCGCCGAGGTGCTCGACGGCGAGATAAGCGTCGAGGAGATCGGGATCCCGGGCGGGATCGGGAAGAAGCTCGACGCCTACGAGACGCCGACCGCGCAGGTCCGGGGGGCGAAGTACGCCAACATGATGCTCGGGACCAACTTCGGGAGCGGGTCGAAGCCGAAGCGGCTGTACATCGAGAAGGTCCATCCCGACTTCTGGGCGCGGATGGAGGACGAGGAGGACCTCGACCCGCAGCGCGACCGCCTCTACGGGGAGTTCAAGCGCGATCCGGACGTGATCTGCTTCGAGTACGCGGACCAGGTGCCCGAGGAGTTCGAGGTCGACTGGGAGAAGATGCTCGACAAGACGCTGAAAGGGCCGATAGAGCGCGTGATCGAGGCGCTCGGGATGTCGTGGGAGGAGGTCAAGACGGGGCAAGAACAGACCGGACTCGGCTCGTTCATGTGACCGTTGGCGAGCGAGAACGCCGTCTATCGAAAGCAGTTTTCGATCGGTAGAAAATTTCTTGGTCGATCTGCGAGTTTTGACGGGGAGATGCGTAACCATTAACCCCCTCAACTCCTACTGTTAGTGTACGAGGCACGAGAATACATATGGCTACTCTCGAAATCAACAATCTCCACGCACGAGTGGCGGAAGAGGGCGGCGAACGCATCCTTCTCGGGGTCGACCTGACCGTCGAGTCCGGCGACATCCACGCGCTGATGGGACCGAACGGGTCCGGGAAATCGACGCTCGCGAAGGTCATCGCCGGCCATCCCGCCTACGAGGTGACCGACGGCGAGATCCTCCTCCACCTCAGCGAGGAGGACGTCGCCGACGTCGACGTCGACCTCGACGACGAGGACTACCACTGGGAACTCCTCGATCTGGAGCCGAACGAGCGCGCCGCGCTCGGCATCTTCCTCGGCTTCCAGTACCCCGCGGAGATCGAGGGCGTCACCATGACGAACTTCCTCCGGCAGGCGCTCAACGCGAAGGCGGACGAGCGCGAGGAGCTGTTCGGCGAGGAAGACGAAGCGGAGGAGGCGGAGGACGACGAAGGCTACGAGACCTCCCCGATGGAGGGCCCCGCGGACGACGGCGAGATCGGCGTCGCCGAGTTCCAGGAGATCCTCTCGGAGAAGATGGAGCTCCTCGACATGGACGAGAAGTTCATGCAGCGCTACCTCAACGCCGGCTTCTCCGGCGGCGAGAAGAAGCAGAACGAGGTCCTCCAGGCCGCGATGTTGGAGCCGAGCGTCGCCGTGCTCGACGAGATCGACTCCGGGCTCGACATCGACCGCCTGAAGGACGTCTCGAAGGGGATCAACGCGCTCCGCGACGAGCAGGGCACGGGCATCCTCCAGATCACTCACTACCAGCGCATCCTCGACTACGTCGAGCCGGACCACGTCCACGTCATGCTCGACGGCGAGGTCGTGAAGAGCGGCGGCGCGGAGCTCGCCGAGAAGCTCGAAGACGAGGGGTACGACTGGGTCCGCGAGGACGCCTTCGAGGCGGCGTAACCGAATGTGGTAACGCGACACACGTAAACACGCAAACCCGTAACAAGACACTATGAGTTCACAACAGGACGACCTCAAGGAGACAGACACCGAGGCCCGCTTCGAATTCAAGAAGGAGGAGAAGTCCGCCTTCAAGAGCGAGAAGGGCCTCACCGAGGAGACGGTCCGCGTCATCTCGGAGGACAAGGACGAACCGGAGTGGATGCTGGAGCGCCGCCTGCGCGCGCTCGAGCAGTTCCAGGAGATGCCGATGCCGACCGACTGGCCCGGCCAGCCGGACCTCTCGGAGATCGACATCGACGAGATCGTACCGTACATCCGTCCGGACATCGACGTCCGCGGCGGCGCGGAGAGCTGGGAGGATCTCCCGGAGGAGATCCAGGACACGTTCGACAAGCTCGGCATCCCGGAGGCCGAGAAGAACGCGCTCTCGGGCGTCGGCGCGCAGTACGAGTCCGAGATCGTCTACCAGAACATGCAGGAGCGGTGGGAGGAGAAGGGCGTCATCTTCTGTGACATGGACAAGGCCGTCCGTGACCACGAGGAGATCGTCCGCGAGCACTTCATGACGAAGTGCGTCCCGCCGAGCGACAACAAGTTCGCCGCGCTTCACGGCGCGATCTGGTCGGGCGGCTCGTTCGTCTACGTCCCGGAGAACACCACCGTGGAGATGCCGATCCAGGCGTACTTCCGGATGAACTCCGAGGGGATGGGGCAGTTCGAGCACACGCTCATCATCGCCGAGGAGGGCTCGGAGGTCCACTACATCGAGGGCTGTTCCGCCCCGAAGTACTCCGCGTTCAACCTCCACTCGGGCGGCGTCGAGGTGTTCGTCGGCGAGGACGCCCACGTTCAGTACTCGACCGTCCAGAACTGGTCGAAGAACACGTACAACCTCAACACCAAGCGCGCCATCGCCGAGAAGGGCGGGCGCATGGAGTGGATCTCCGGCTCGATGGGGTCGAAGGCGACGATGCTGTACCCGTCGACGATCCTGAAGGGCCGCGGCGCGTCCGACAACCACATCACCATCGCCTTCGCGGGCGAGGGGCAGGACATCGACACCGGCGCGAAGGTGTACCACAACGCGCCGGAGACGAAGTCCACCGTCGAGTCGAAGTCGATCGCGAAGGACGGCGGCCGCACGAACTACCGCGGGCTCGTCCACATCGCAGACGGCGCGGAGAACTCCTCGACCGCCGTGGAGTGCGACGCGCTGATGTTCGACAACGAGTCGACCTCGGACACGATGCCGTACATGGAGATCAACGAGTCGAAGGTCGACGTCGCCCACGAGGCGACCGTCGGGAAGATCGGCGACGAGGACATCTTCTACCTCCAGTCGCGCGGTCTCGACGACGACGACGCGAAGCAGATGATCGTCTCGGGCTTCATCGAGCCGATCACGGAGGAGCTGCCGATCGAGTACGCCGTCGAGCTGAACCGGCTCGTCGAACTCGAGATGGAGGGTTCGCTCGGATAACATGAGCACGCAAGCAATCGAGAGCCTCTCGGAGGACACGGTACGACGCATCGCGGACGAACGCGACGAGCCCGAGTGGCTCCGACAGACCCGTCTAGACGCGCTCGCCGCGTTGGAGACGGCGGAGCTGCCGGACGTCATCCAGACGCCCGGCCGCCGCTGGACCGATCTGGAGGCGCTGGACTTCGAGGCGCTCGTCGACCCGCTGAACCAGGCGGACGAGACCGAACGGACCGCGGGCGACGACGAGGTCGTCGTCCTCCCGTTCACCGAGGCGCTCGCCGAGTACGGCGACGTGATCGAGGCGAACTTCGGCTCCGTCCTCGACCCCGAACACAACTACCTCACGGCGCTTTCGGTCGCGCTGTTCACCACCGGCACGTTCGTCTACGTCCCCGAGGGCGTCGACGTCGAGGATGTGACGGTGCGCGCGGAGATGAACTCCCGCTCGCTTTTCAGCCAGACGCTCGTCGTCGCCGAGGAGTCCTCGTCGGTGACGATCCTCGAGTCGATCAAGACGGGTGAAAGCGAGGTCGCCGACGACCGGTACTTCTCGAACCTCGTCGAGGTCGTCGCGGGCGAGAACGCGAACGTCCAGTTCGGCTCGCTCCAGAACCTCGACACCGACTCGTACACCTACTCGCTGAAGCGCGCCGTGACGGACACGTACGCGACGGTCGACTGGATCGAGAGCAACTTCGGCTCGAAGCTCACCCGGTCGGACATCGAGACCGAACTCGACGGCGACGGCTCGGAGAGCCAGATCGTCGGGACGTTCTTCGGCACCGACGACCAGCACTTCGACATCAACGCCCGCGTCTGGCACCAGGCGGAGCAGACGACCGCCGACCTCGTCACGCGCGGCGTGCTCGACGACGTGGCCCGCTCGGTGTACGAGGGGGTTCAGGACGTCGGCGAGGACGCGTGGAACACCTCCAGCTACCAGCGCGAGAACACGCTGATGCTGTCGGACGACGCCGAAGCGGACGCGTCGCCGAAGCTGATCATCCACAACCACGACACCGAGGCCTCGCACTCGGCGACGGTCGGACAGGTCGACGCCGAGGACCTGTTCTACCTAGAGAGCCGGTCGATCGACTCGCGGACGGCGCGGAACATGCTCGTCGAGGGCTTCTTCGTGCCCGTCTTAGAGGAGATCGCGGTCGACGAGTTCCGCGACGACGTCGAGGACCTCGTCGTCGAGCGGCTCCAGTAGGCCGCCGGCATCGCTCGGCTCGGATCCGGTTTTTTCGGCTGGCGCGGCGTTCCGGGAGTGGAGCGGTCGACCCGCGAGGGGAACCGCTTAAGACCGCCCACGCCCGAGACGGAGGTATGCGAACCCGCGTGTCGTACCGTCTCGGGTGGTCGCGGTGAGCGTGAGCCAGCGGGTCGCCTCCGACGACCAACTCGCGCGGCTGCTCCAGATCGGAATCGTCCTTGAGGAGGTCGTCGAAGCGCGAACGCACCGTCACTACCAGCAGTTGGACGCCGAACTCGACGCGGAGGTGGAGACGCTGCTCGCGGACGCGGCCGAGGAGTCGGCCGACCACCGCGAGCGGCTCGAGGGCCTCATCGAGGGGCTGGGCGTGGAGAGTGTCCCGTTCGGCGAGATCGAGTCGCTGGTCGACGCCCGCTACGGCCGGACGCGGCCGGAGGACTTCGACGACGTGTTGTACGACCAGCTGTGTAACGAGGAGACCGCCTACAAGTTCTACGACGACCTCATCGAGGCGATCGAGGGGTCGGACGCGGTGTTCTCGATCGACCGCGAGGATCTGCTCACGACCCTGACGACGATCCGCGACGAGGAGGCCGAGGGAGTGCGCGAGGTCACGGAGGTCATGGAGCGCCGATGAACCGGGCAGATGAGCCGACGACGAGCGCCGACGGAGGACAGCCGTGAACACCGCAGATCAGTACCTCAAGACGATATACGTCGTACAGGACAGCGAAGACGGCCCCGCGTCGACCGGGTCGATAGCCGACGCGCTCGGCGTCAGCCCGGCCAGCGCCAACGAGATGATCGGCAAGCTCGAGGAGCGCGGGCTCGCGGAACACGAGAAGTACAAGGGCGTCACGCTCACCGACGACGGCATCGTGCGGGCGCGAGACGCCCTCCAGACCTACTGTATCATCGAGCGGTTCCTCGCAAACGTCCTCGCGGTCGAGGACTTCCAAGCCGAGGCCCGCGAGCTTGAGGCGGTCATCGACGACACGGTCGCCGAGCGGCTCGACACGATCATCGACCGGCAGCCGGAGTGTCCGGACTGCTTCGACCCCGAGTCGGACGCCTGCGCGTGTCTGGAGATCGCGCCGACGCCGGTCGAACCCGAAAAGCAGTAGCGACGGTCTCAGCGGTCCTTTTCGGGATCTAGACGCCCGTCGAGTACCGCAGAATTCCGGCGATGCCGCCGAACGCGTCGAGCAACTGTTCGCCCTTCTCGAAGTCCGTGGAGATGAACTTCGTGTCCGTGCCGCGCTGTTCGGCGATGGCCATCAGGTGTTCGATGACGTCCTCGCGCTCGTCGACCTCGGCCGGCTCGCCGCACTCGCTACACTCGTGGTCCGGGGTCGAGTGCCGGGAGTCGATCACCTCGTACTCCTCGTGGCCGTTGGGGCACTCGTAGACGACGACGTCCGAGCGGAGGTCCTCCGAGATGAGGAGTCGGTCGACCGATCCCATGATCAGGTTCCGGCGGGTCTGTTCGAACCCGTAGGTCGCCTCCTCGCCGGTGTTGAGGTTCTCGAAGAACGTCTCCATGTCGCGTTTGTCCTCGACGATCTCCTGGTCGGCGAGCACCTCGCTGGCGTTGTCGACGAGGTCCTTCAGGCCGGACTCGTCGGTGTACGCGACGTCGAACTTGCCGAGGACCTTGTCCTGTAGCTCGTGGTGGAGGTAGTCGCCGTCGAGGAACTCGTCTTTCGTCGGGGACGGGCCGCCGACGAGGATGCCGTCGAGCTCGTGGCGCTTGTCGACGAACAGGTCGTCGGCCATCCCCGCGACCTCCTGATAGAAGTTGTCGATCGCTTCGAGCCGCAGGCGGGCGAACCGCTGCGCGGACTGGCCCCCTTTCCGCTGTTTGCCGGGTACGAGCGAGGAGGCGGACTTGACCGGCTCGACGCGTTTCCCCTTCAGCCAGCCGACGTTCGCCTCGCGGCGGTCCAAGACGATGAGCCCGAAGAGCCCGGTGTCTTCGAGCATGTGTTCGAGCGGCTCGGTGAGGAACTCGGAGTCGCAGTGGTAGCGGAACGACGTCACCGGCTGCGGGGGCGACTCCAGCGTCCGGGTGACCATGTCGGTCTGGCCGCCGCCGGCGTCGATGGCCCCGGAGAAGATCACGATCCCGTTCTCCGGCGGGAAGGTGTCGTAGTAGCGCAGTCGGTCCTTGATCGAGGTGAGCGCGTCCTGAACGGCGGTCCGGGTCTGCTTGGACTTGATGTTCGACGCCTCGCTGTGCTCTTGGGTGACGTGGGCCACCACGTCGGATATCTGCTTGTCCTCGGGGATGTAGATGGTGACGAGCTGGGTGCCGGAGCCCTCGAAGTCTTTGAGTTCCTCGATCACCTTGCGGAACTCGTACTTCCGGCGGTCCTCGTTCGCCTCCTGTGCGTCGCTACTCATTGTCGAAACTACGGCGGCGTGCCGGTAAGTAAGCTTTGACCTGCGAGACGCGTCGCCCAGGAAACGGGGCGGAGGGGACGGAAGTTCGGGGGCGAGGCGGTCCGGAGGGGGTTACATCGACTCCGGCGCGTCGACGCCCAGCACGTCAAGCGCGTTCGCCATCGTGTGCTTCGCGGCCGCGACGACCGCGAGGCGGGCGGCGCGCAGGTCGTCCGTCTCGGCGGTCACGACCGGGCACTCGCGGTAGAACGCGTTGTAGGCGTCGGCGAACTCGCGGGTGAACGTCGCGATCGTGTGGGGCTCCAAGTCCTCCGCGGCGGCCTCGATCACCGCGGGGAACCGCGCGACCTCGCGGAGGAGGTCGCGGGCCGCGTCGGTCTCGAGGTCGCTCGCGTCCACGTCGAGCGCGTCGGCGTCGACCGCGCCGTCGGCGTCCGCCGTCACGACCGGCACGTCGATCCCGGCGGCCGCGGCCTCGCTCAGGATGCCGGCGCAGCGCGCGTGGACGTACTGGACGAACGGGGCGGACTGCGCCTCGAAGTCGAGCGCGTCCTCCCACTCGAAGGTGATCGCCTTCGCGGGCTGTTTGGAGACGATGTCGTACCGGACCGCGCCGATCCCGACCTGATGAGCGATGCGCTCGACGTCCGCCTCGGTGAGGTCGTCGTCGCGGATCCGGTCGTCCATCCGGGACTCGACGGCGTCGCGGGCGCGGTCGATCGCCTCGTCGAGCAGGTCGTCGAGCATCACGCCGGTCCCCCGGCGGGTGGACATCTTCCCGTCGGGGAGGTTGACGTACGAGTAGATGACGTTGCCGAGGCGGTCGGTGTCGTTGCCGAGCAGTTCGAGCGTCGCGTCCAGTTGGTCGGCCTGGAGCTTGTGGTCCTCGCCGAGGACGGTGACCGCGCGGTCGTAGTTCGCGAACTTCCACTCGTGGTGAGCCAGGTCGCGGGTGGTGTAGAGGCTCGTGTCGTCCGAGCGCAGGAAGACGAGGTTCTTATCGATCCCCCACTCGTCGAGTTCGAGCTGCCAGGCGTCCTCCTCGTAGACGGCCTGATCGGTCTCTTTGAGCCGCTCGGCGACGTCGTCCGTCGAGCCGTCGCGCATGAACCGCGTCTCCTTGACGAACTCGTCGAACTCGGCGGGCAGGCGGGCGAGACAGTCCTTCATGCCGCCGAGGACGGTGTCGACGACCTCGCCGACGCGCTCGTAGGTCTCCTCGTCGCCGGCTTCGAGCCCCTGAAGGATCGACTGGATCTCCGCTTCGGCCGCCTCGACGGCGTCCTCGTCGGCCTCCTCCAGGTAGGCGTTCCCCTTCCGGTAGTAGCGCACGAGGTCGTACTCGGCGCGGTCGCGGGCGGGCGCTTCGTCGAGGTCGGCCTCGTCGAACCGCTCGTAGGCCCACGTGAACACCGCCATCTGCCGGCCGGCGTCGTTGACGTAGTAGTGGCGGTCGACGTCGTAGCCGGCGTATTCGAGGAGGTTCGCCACCGCGTCGCCGACGATGGGGTTCCGGGCGCGGCCGACGTGGACCGGCCCCGTCGGGTTCGCGCTCGTGTGTTCGACCACGACGGAGGTCTCCCTGTCGGGGAGCGCGCCGTAGCCGGCGTCGGCGGCCGCCGCGTCGAGCGTGTCGGCGAGGTAGCGCGCGTTCGCGTGGAAGTTGACGTACGGGCCGGCGGTGTCGACCGACGCGACGTAGTCGGTCCCAGAGACGTTGACGGCCTCGGCGACCGTCGCCGCGACGTTCGGGGGGGCGTCCCCGACCTCGCCGGCGAGTCGGAAGGCGACGCTGGAGGCGAGCGTCGCGTCCATCTCCTCCGGCGGGCGTTCGATGCCGAGGTCGTCGGTCGGGAGGTCGAGGTCGGCGAGCGCCGCTTCGACCGCGGCCTCGACCTCCGACCGGAACTGCCTGAACATACCGTCCGTTCGACGGGCGGGTTAAAAGGCCCTTCCGAAGCGGCTCGGCGCGGAATGACGGACACTACGAGACCGGCCGACCTGCGGTGGCGTCGTCGGCGGCTCCGCCGCCGGCTGCCAGAGGCGCGTCGCGCCTCACTGCGCGCCTGCGAGCGGTCGCCCCCGCCGACCGCGACGCAGCGCCGCGCGAGGGAGTCGGCCGACCGTAGGGAGGCCGACGAGGTTGGGGAGGCGTGAGGTGCCGTGCGGAGCGGTATGGGGCGGGACTCGAAGGGCCAGTCGCGAGGCGGGCAGAGGTGACGTAAGGACCACAGCGAGTGAGCGAAGCGAACGAGCGAGGACCGCAACGAGCGTCTGCCCGCCTCGCGACTGGGGCTTCGGTGGTCGCAGTCACGGAGGTACTCTCAGCGAAACCACTCACGTACAGCCGAGCGGCTGGGGCTTCGGTGGTCGCAGTCACGGAGGTACTCTCAGCGAAACCACTCACGTACAGCCGAGCGGCTGGGGCTTCGGTGGTCGCAGTCACGGAGGTACTCTCAGCGAAACCACTCACGTACAGCCGAGCGGCTGGGGCTTCGGTGGTCGCAGTCACGGAGGTACTCTCAGCGAAACCACTCACGTACAGCCGAGCGGCTGGGGCTTCGGCGGTCTCGGTTACAGCGTCGATCTCGACGAAAACAGTCCCGTACTGCCGGTCGTCCGCGTCTCAGTCGACGATCCCCTCGATCAGCTCGCGCGCGCTCCGCCGGACCGCATCGTCGCTCTCGATCGAGGGCTCCCAACCCAGATCGACCAGCTTCTCGATCGACAGCCGCATCTTCGGCACGTCGCCCGTCCAGCCGCGGTCGCCGCCCGTGTAGGAGTACTCGGGGTCGACGCCCAGCTCCTCGCTGACGATGTCGGCAATCTGGGTCACCGAGGTCGTCGTCCGCGTCCCGAGGTTGTAGACGTTGTACTCGTCGTCCGCGTGCTCGACGACGTGCTGGATGGCGTCGACGCACTCGGTGACGTGCATGTACGACTTCTCCTGTCTGCCGTCGCCGAGGATCTCGAGTTCCGTCGGGTCCTCGTCGAGTTTCTGGATGAAGTCGGGGATCACGTTCCCGCGCTGGTGCGGGCCGACGATGTTCGCGAAGCGGAACACCCACGACTGAATCCCGTACGAGTGGGCGTGCGTCGAGATCAGTCCCTCGTCGGCGAGCTTCGAGGAGCCGTAGATCGAGATGGGTTCGGGGGGGGCGTAGTCCTCCGGAGTCGGCCGGGGAGCCTCACCGTACACGGTCGACGAGGAGGTGAACGCGAACCGGTCGATCCCGGCCTCGCGCATCCGGTCTAAGACGTTGTACGTCATCTCCGTGTTCTCCTCGAAGAGGACACGGTCGTCGTCGTAGTTCGTGTCCGTGTACGCCGCGAAGTGGAAGACGGCGTCGAGGTCGTCGGTGACCGCGTGGGCGACGTCGTCGGGGTCGGTCAGGTCCGCCCCGACGAACGCGGCCCCGTCCGGCACGCGGTCGCGGGTCCCCTTCGAGAGGTCGTCGGCGACGCGGACGGTCGCCCCGCGGTCGAGCAGGCTCGCGGCGAGGTGGCTTCCGACCAGCCCGGCTCCGCCGGTGACGAGGACGCGCGAATCGGCGAGGTTCATACCGGTCCGTCGGCGGTGGCGGGTAAGTACGTGTGGGATCGCGAGCGCGGTCGGTGGCGCTCGCTTCGGAGCGCGGTCGTTCGTCCGGGCGGAAGACCGGCGTGTTACAGCCCCTCTTGCCCGCCCTCCTGCGAGAGGAGGACGACCATCGAGAGCCCGGAGATGACGAGCAGGATCAGCGTCGGCACCACCGCGTACTGGTACAGCGCTGACGCCTGTGCGCGCCAGATCTGGGTGACGATCGTCTCGAACCCGGAGGGGCGGAGGATCAGCGTGACGGGGAGTTCCTTCATCGCGGTGAGGAACACGAGGGCAGCGCCGGCGACGATTCCCGACCGGGTGAGCGGGAGCGTGACCCGCTTGAACGCCCCCATCGAGGACTCGCCGAGCGTCCGGCCCGCCTCCACGAGCCGGGGGTCGACCTGGAGGATCGACGTGCGGCTCGACCCGACCGCCTGCGGGAGGAAGCGCACGACGTACGCGAACACGAGGAGCGGCAGCGTCTGGTAGATCCACGGCAGGTAGCCGGAGCCGAAGTAGACGAGCGCCAGCGCGAGGACGATACCGGGCACCGCGAAGCCGACGTACGTCGCGCGCTCGAAGAGGACGGCGAGCCGCGAGTCGTGGTTCGCGGCGAAGTACGCGATGGGGATCGCCGCCAGCGCGGCGACGACCGCCGCCGCGAGCGACACCGACAGCGAGTTGAGGACGTAGACCGGCTCGAACGCCATCGACGGGCGGCGGCCCGCCTCCGACCGGAGCAGCCACAGGCCGAGGATCCACAGCGGGACGAGGAGCGCGAGCCCGGACACCCCCGCGGGCAGGAGCGTCGCCGGCCACCGGAGCCGGCCGAGCGACACCCGGTCGTCGGTGCGGCCCGCGTCGTCGCCGTGCGAGGACGCGTCGGAGCGCACGAGCCACTCCAGCGCGAGCACGAACAGGACGACGACGAGCAGCTGTAAGGAGAGCAGCGCGGCGTAGTCGCTCCCGAAGGAGTTGTACTCGACGTATATCTGCCGGGTGAACACCGACAGCCGCATGATCGACGGCGTCCCGAAGTCGGAGACCGCGTACAGCGCCGCGAGCAGCGACCCGGCGGCGATCGCCGGGCGGATCGCGGGCAGCGTCACCCGGCGGAACGACGCGAGGCGACCGTGGTTCAGCGTCCGCGCCGCCTCCAACAGCGTGGTGTCGAACGACAGCAGCGCGGCCCGCGTCGTCAGGTAGACGTAGGGGTACGTGTACAGCGTGATGACGAGTATCGACCCGGGGAGGCCGTATATCTCCGGAACCCGCTCGATCCCGAGCGGCGAGAGAATCTCGTGGAACTCCCCGCGGGGGCCGAACGCGGAGACGAACGAGAACGCGCCGACGTAGCTGGGCACGACGAGCGGGAGCGCGGCCGCCACCGCCCAGAACCGCCGGAACGGGAGGTCGGTCCGGGCGGTGAGGTACGCGAGCGGGACGCCGATCGCGATCGACAGCGTCGTGACGCCGACCATCAGGAGGAGGCTGTTGACGACGGTCTCGGCGGTGCGGATGCTGAGGGTGAGTTCGACGGCGCGCGCGGGATCGACGGTGACCGCCTCGATCACGAGCCACGCCAGCGGGAAGACGAGGACGGCCGCGATCGCCGCACACAGCAGCGTCAGCCCCAGCGGTACTCGGTCCTCCCCGTCGGTCAGCCGGTCGCGGATCCGGGTTATCGGGCTCATGGTCGGGGACGCCTGTCGGTCGAAGGATGGACGCAACCGCCGTTAGGGGTTCCGATCGCGCTCCGACGGATATATTAATTTAGGGCTGCCTAAAACCTCTATGGAACTGACGCGGCGCGACGCGGCGGCGGCGCTGGCCGCCCTCGGCGCGAGCGGCGGGGTCGCGCTCGGCGCGCGGGTCGCCGCGGACCGCGGCCGCGACGCCGACGCCGCCGGCGGTCCGGAAGGCGACGGGACCGGGGACGGCGCGCCGGCCGACGACGAGACGGTCCGCGAGACGCTGACCGCCGTCGCGGCGGTCGTCTACCCCGACGACGCGTCCGGCGTCGACGAGTTCGTCGAGGGGTTCCTCGACGGTCGGCTCGACGGCTCCGCGCACGCGGCGGGCGTCCGCGAGGCGGTCGCGGAGCTGAACCGGCTCGCCCGCTCGTGGCACGGCGGCGCGGTCGCCGACCTCGACCCCGCGGACCGCGACCGACACCTCAGGGAGATCGGCGCTGACGTCGCCGAGGAGGACCCGGACGGGACGACCGCCGAGCGGGTCCGCTACTACGTCGTCAACGAGCTGCTGCTCGCGTTCTACGCCTCGCCGACCGGGGGCGAGCTCGTCGGGATCGAGAACCCGCAGGGACACCCGGGCGGCGCGGAGAGCTACCGACGGGGGCCGCGATGAGCGCGGGGGACGGGCCGGCGGGAAGCGCCGGGAACGCGGCCGCCGTCGACCGGACGCCCGTCCCCGACGCGGACGTCTGCGTCGTCGGGGCGGGCCCCGCCGGGGCGCTCGTCGCCGACCGGCTCGCGGCCGACCGCGAGGTGGTGATACTCGACGCCGGACCGCGGTTCGACGCCGGCGACCGGCTCGCGCGACAGGAGCGGGCGATCCGACCGTCCTACGGCCGACCCGACGTGTGGGACGTGGGCGGTGCGCGCGACGCCTACGAGAACGCCGGGTCGACGGAGTGGCGCTACCCGCTGAACCACGCCCGGGTGAAGGGGGTCGGCGGATCGACGCTCCACTGGCAGGGGATGGTGATGCGGCTCCACGAGGACGACTTCAACTCCGGAGCCGAGCGCGGCGCGGGCCCCGGCTGGCCGATCGACTACGCGGACCTGCGGCCCTACTACGCCGAGGCGGAGCGCGAACTCGGCGTCGCGGGCGCGTCCGACAACCCCTACGCGCCGCCCCGGGAGGAGCCGCACCCGATGCCGGCGTTCGAGCCGTCCTACAGCGACTCGCTGTTCGCCGAGGCCTGCGAGTCGGTCGGGATCGACATGCACTCGGTGCCGAACGCGCGCAACTCCGAGGCGTACGACGGCCGGTCGGCCTGCGTCGGCTACGGCACCTGCCAGCCGGTGTGCCCCTCGGGCGCGAAGTACGACGCGACGGTCCACGTCGAGCGCGCCGAGGACGCCGGCGCGACCGTGATCGACCGCGCGCCGGTCGAGCGGCTCGACCACGACGGCGACGACCGGGTGACGGCCGCCGTCTACGCGACGCCCGACGGCGAGCGACACCGGCAGGAGGCGGACGCGTTCGTCGTCGCCGCCGGCGGAGTGGAGACGCCGCGGCTCCTCCTGCTCTCCGCGTCCGACCGCCATCCCGACGGGCTGGCGAACTCCAGCGGGGCGGTCGGGCGGTTCTTCATGGACCACCTGTTCGCGGGGGCGGGCGGGACGCTCGACGAGCCGACGCGACAGAACCACGTCGGCTTCTACACCAGCGCCTGCGACCAGTTCTACGACGAGGCGGACGAGACGCAGGCCCCGTTCAAGCTGGAGTTCTTCAACTACGCCGGCCCCTCGCCCGTGGAGTCGGCGCTGGCCGGCGACGACTGGGGCGACCCCCTCTTAGAGCGGCTGCGCGGCGAGTACGGGAACCACGTCGCGATGGGCGCGCTCGTCGAGCAGCTCCCCGACGCCGACAGCCGGATCACGCTCGCCGACGACCGCGTCGACGACCGCGGCAACCCCGTCCCCGAGATCGACTGGACCGTCGGCGACCGCGCGCTCGACACGATCGAACGGGCCAACGAGATTCAGGTGGAGGTCTTAGAGGAGCTCGGGGCCGACGTCGAGTGGGTCGCCGGCCCCGACGCCACCGGACCCGCGTACCACCACATGGGCACGACGCGGATGAGCGACGACCCCGATCGGGGCGTCGTCGACGCCCGCTGCCGGACCCACGACCTGGAGAACTGCTGGATCGCCTCCAGCTCCGTCTTCCCGACGAGCGGCGCGATGAACCCCACGCTCACCATCGCCGCGCTCGCGCTCCGCGTCGGCGACGACGTGGCCGGCTGGCTCGCGGGCGAGACCTGACGGCGCTGCGTCACTAATTTAGGCAAACCTAAAAACTCAAGTGCGTGCGGGCGGAGTTCCGGGTAATGAGCGACTCAGCGCACGCGACGAACGGGTCCGCGGCCGCCGTCGACGGCGACGCGGACACGGTGAGCCACGCGGACGAGGCGACCGGCGAGGCCGCCGAACCGTACACCTTCGCGGACCTCAGCGTCGTGATGGGGACGTACAACGAGGAGGAGGCGATCGGGACGGTGCTGGAGGACATCGACGAGGTCACCGACGGGGAGGCGGAGGTCGTCTGCGTCGACGGCTCCTCGGACCGGACGCCGGAGATCGCCCGCGAACACGGCGCGACGGTGATCGAACAGGAGCCGCAGGGGTACGGCGTCGCCGTTCGGGAGGCGGTCTTGACGCCCGACCGCCCCGTGGTCGTCACGACCGACTGCGACGACACCTACCCGATGGAGGCGCTGCCGGAGTTTCTCGCGGCGATCAACGACGGCGCGGACGTGGTGAGCGGCGACCGGCTCTACCACGGCGCGGAGGCGATGCCCGCGTTCAACAGGCTCGGCAACCACGCGTTCGCGGCGATCGCCTCGCTCCTGATGGGCGAGCGCGTCCACGACACCACCACCGGAATGCGCGCGTACCGCCGCGAGGTCGTCGAGGAGATCGGCTGGACCGAGAACACCGGCCTCTCCGCCGAACTCCTGATCCGGCCGCTGATGCGCGGCCACGACGTGCGCGAGCGCCCGATTCACTACGCCGAGCGCCTCGGCGAGACGAAGCTCGACCCGATCGGCGGCGGGGCCGCCATCGCGAAGTCGATCGTCACCGTCTGTCTCGAAGAGCAGCTGCGGCGCTTCTGAGCGGCGACAGCTCTTTTTCAATCATCTGCGGTGGCGCGTGCCTGCGAGCGGTCGCCCTCGGCGACCGCGAGACGGCACGCGCGAGGTTGCCGGCGCTGCGCGCCGGCTGCCAGAGGGGCCGAAGGTCCCTCGCTGGACGCGGCGAGCGCTCGGAGAGCGTGAGCCGCGAGGCTGGGGAGGCGTGAGGTGCTGTGCGGTCGCGGTGGGCGGGGCTCGAAGGGGCAGCCCGGAGGTGGACAGAGGCGACGTAAGCACCGCAGGAACGAGCGAAGCGAGTGAAGAGGAGCGCAGCGAGCGTCTGTCCACCTCCGGGCCAGGGCTTCGGCGGCCATGTCGCCAGAATGGATCGCGTCGTGGTGAGCGGCTGAGACTTCGACGGCCACACCACTCGATCCGGTACCGCGAGCGCGACCGACCTCCCGATCTCACTCGGTTTCGGCGGCCGTCTCGAAGACCACCCACTCCGAGTGCTCGTTGGGCTGGTCGGGGAGGTACGTCCCCTCGCTCCCGCACTCCGTGACGAGCCGACAGACAGACCGCTCGGGCGGCCAGACGACCTCGACGCGACCGGAATCGACCCCGCGGACCGTCGCCTCCTGTCGGTAGGTGAACGTCGAGCCGTCGGGCGCGACCAGCGTCACGGTGAGGACCGCGACGTCGCCCGCCGGGTCGATCGACGCCGAGCCGTTCGGCGCGCCCGCCAGCCGGACCCCGTCGGGACCGACGGACCACTCGACCGCGAGCGGGTCGCCGGCGTCGGGGTCGCTCACCGCGTACGTCGTCCGCCCCTCGCCGCGGCGCGTCTCGATCCGGACCCGAGCGGTGTCGACGCGCTCGGGGACCCCCACCGTCGTCTCGGCGTCCACGCGCGAGCCGGACCGCACCGCGATCGGCTCCAGTTTCGGCGTGACGCGGTCGTCCGGGTCCGCGGTCCACGCCCCGCGGTAGCCGTAACGGTAGTGAGTGCGGTTCGGGTAGGCGTCGAGGACCGCGAAGTCCTCGACCGGGTCGCGGTCGAGCGCGTACACCGCGTCCCCGTCGAGTCCCGGCTCGTTCCGAAGCCCCTGGAACGGGTGGTTGAGCCACTCGCCGTACGGCGTGGGGACGAACACCAGCGCGTCCTCGAACTCGGTCTCCTCGAACGGGGCGTAGGCGGCCTCGTGTTTGGCGTCGATGGCCGCGTTGCGCTCGACCGGCTCCGAGGCGGTCGCGACCGCGGCCCCGCCGGCGGCGAGCAGCGCGACCGCGACGACGAGCGCGACCGCGGCGCGCGCGCTCCCGTCGGACCCGGTCCGGGCCGCGATCCGCGCGCGGAGCCGCGGCAGCGACCGCGCTCCGGCGGCGACGGCGACCCCGCCGAACACCGAGAACGGGACGAGCAGGTCGAAGTGGTAGAACGGCCCGAACAGCGACGCCAGCCCGTCGGCCGGGTCCGACAGCGTCGCGAGCGCGTTGTGCGTCCCCCAGAAGAACAGGTTGCCGACGACGACGGCGGGAACGACGCCGGCGACGAGCAGGGCCGCCGTCCGCCGGAACGCCGGCGACCCGGGTGAGTCGGGGGAGTGGGGAGAGTCGAGTGAGTCGGAGGAGTCGTCCCCGGGGGCGGCGGCCGGGAAGAGGTCGAGACCGGCGCGCCACCGCCGGACCGCGACCGCGCCGCCGGCGAGCGCGAGCAGCGTCCCGACCGGTCCCGCCGCGACCCACCGGGTCGCGAGCACCCACAGCGCGTACCCGTTCGATTCGAGCGCCAGCGCGGGCGTGTACTCGACCGAGTGGCCAAGGATGCGGCGCTCGCCGAACCCGGGACCGTCCATCGGCGCGAACGCCTGATACGGGAAGGTGAGCGCGGAGCCGGTCACCCGCAGGTTGTACGCGAGCGTGACGCCGACGAACAGCGTCCCGAACAGCGCCGTCAGGCCGTGCCTGCGGACCGGGGCGGGGAGCGTCGGGAGGTTCAGGCCCTCGGCCGCGACCGCCGACCCAACCCGCCACAGCGCGTGTGCGATGAACGGGGCCGCGAACAGCACCGCGGTGAACGGGCGCGCGAAGAAGGCGATCCCGATCGCGACGCCGGCGACGCCGGCGGCCGCGGTCGACCCGTCGCGGACGCTCCGGAGGTACGCGACCGCGAACAGGAGGTTGAAGAACGTCGTCGGCGCGTAGGGGAGAAATGTCGCACCGGTGAGGACCGCCATCGGCGACGCCGCGAACAGGACGGCCGCCGCGAGTCCGGCCCGCCGACCGGCGGTCATGGCCCCGAGCAGGTAGACGAGCGCGGCGTTGCCCGCGGCGACCGCCGCGAGCGTCACCCGCGGCTCGTCGAACAGGGCCATCGAAACCGCGTACGTCGCCGCCGGAACGGGGCTGTACTTCGGGTAGAGCCGCCCGCCGTCCTCGACGAAGAACCACGGGTGGACGGCGTCGGCGAGGGGACCGGCGTGGAACTCCAGTTGCCCGCCGAGCAGGAGCGCGGCCTGCGTGAGGTAGACGCCCTCGTCGTGGTTCGCGGAGTGGTGCGAGAACAGGGTGGCGGCGACCGCGAACGTGAGGAGCCCCGCGGCGAGCGAGACGCAGACCGCGGCGGCCGTCGTCCGGTCCGCGCGAGCGACGCGCTGGCGGAACCAAGACGCGGACCACGCGAGAGGGGACGGGGCGGGGCGGGACGACACGGGGCGGGACGCGTCAGATGTCGACGCCGGCCTCGCGCATGAGGTCGACGGTCGCCTCCAGGTCGGACAGCTCCGTCAGGTCGATGTCCGGCACGTCGAGTTCATCGATCGTCGGGAGGTCGCCGATCGGCTCCACGTCGGGGATGAGCGGGTACTCGAACGTCGAGCGCGCGAAGTAGTCCTGCGCCTCCGCGGACAGCAGGTGCCGGACGAAGTTCCCGGCGAGGTCGACGTCCGAGGCGCTGTCGACGATCGCAGCGCCCGCGACGTTGAACACCGCGCCGGCGTCGCCCTCGGTGAAGGCGGTGTCTATCGTCGCGTCCGGGCTGCCGTCGAGGACGCGCTGGATGTAGTAGTGGTTCGTGAACCCGGCGTCGACGGTCCCGTTCGCGATCTCCTCGCAGACGCGGAACTCGTCGTCGTAGGCCGTCGCACCCGACTCGACGACGGCTTCGAGCCACTCGCGGGTGGTCTCGTCGCCTTCGAGGATCCGCATCGCGGTGACGAACGCCTGACAGGACCCGTACGAGGGGGCCCACGCGAGGTCGCCGTCGAACGCCTCGGGGAACTCCATGATGTCGCTCGGCACGTCGTCGGCGTCGTACTCGCCGCTGTCGTACGGGACGGTCCGGGCGCGCCCGGAGGTGCCGATCCACTGGTCGGTCCGGAACTCCTCGCGGACCAGTTCGGCCACGTCGCTCGGGATCGCCTGCGTGCGCCCCTCGTCGGCGAGCGCGCCGAGCGACCCGGCGTTGACGGAGTAGAACACGTCCGCCGGCGACCCCTCGCCCTCGTTGAGGATCGCGTTGACGTGGTCGGTGGAGTCGGCGTACCGGACGGTCAGGTCGAGGTCCGGGTACTGCTCGTTGATGTACTCGACGAGCGGGCCGACGAGGAACTCGTTGCGGCCGGAGTACACCGTCAGTTCGCCCGAGAGGTCGGGCATCTCGGAGATCGGCGTGCCGCCCGGGAGCTCGCGCCCCTCGCGGCCGGAGCCGATCTGTCCGATGTTCGACTGCGCGTCGCCGCCGGAGTCATCCGTCGTCCCGTTACAGCCAGCGAGGCCGACCGCGCCGACCGCGGCGGCGCTCGCGAGGAACCGCCTGCGGTTCGCGTTCGTGAGGTCGTGGTTCGTCATGTGTTTTAGGCTTGCCTAAATGGTTTTAGTCGTGTCGGTTCAGTCGTCCGCGACCGCCGACGTCCGGCTGACGGCGTCGAGGCAGTCGAGCCAGTCGCGCATGTACTCCCCGCAGTGGTTGAGGAACGCGCCGTTGTTCCACTCGTCGAACTCGCCCTCCGCGAGCGCGTCGGCCATCGCGGCGAACGCGGCCGCGTACGAGTCCGCGTCCTCTCCCACGCTGTCGATCACCTCCCAGACGTGTTCGTTCAGCTCCAGTCCGGCCACCTCGTTCGCGAGGTCGTCGAACGTCGAGCGCGGGGCCTTGTTGTGCTCGCAGAGCGGGTCGCCGTTGTAGATCCGCTTTCCGAGCACGTCGCAGGCGCGTTTTAAGAACAGCCCCGACCAGATGTCGTCGAACCGGCCCACGTCCCACTCGTTGTCGTCCATCGGCAGCTGGTAGAACGCGGGGATCACCTCGCGGCGGAACGCGAGGTTCATCGAGCAGACGGTGAGGTAGTTGCCGCGCGCGGCGACGAAGTCACGCTCGAAGTCGGCGGCGCTCGTGCGGGTCTGCGCCTGCCCTTCGAGGTCGCCGTCCATCAGGATCCGAACGGCGTCGAGGTCGGGGACGTTGGTCCACAGCCCCTGCGAGGCGACGACCTCGCCGGACTCGACCGCGACCGAGCCCGTCTCGACCGTCTCGTCCATCGCGGCGTACGGGTATCCGCGGGGGTACAGCCCGTGTTCGTCGGCGTTCTGGTAGAGGACGTTGACCCAGTCCTCGTCGGAGGCGACGCGCTCGATCTCGCCGCCGAACGCGAGGTTCCACATGTGACGGCCGAAGTAGTCCACGTCGTCGTGCGGGAGCGTGTCGTCGTCGATGAACACGCCGTAGTCGAACGACTCGTCGGCCCACATGTAGAGGAGGCCGAAGCTCGTCTCGGCGTGGCTCGCGGCCGGGACGACGTGACCGTACGCCGCCGCGTCGTTCGCCTCGTACCACTCCTCGCGGCGAGTCCCGTCGAACACCTCGCCGGAGACGCCGAGGTCGTCGAGCATCGCGCGCATCTCGTCGGTCTCACAGAAGTCCTCGGTGACCAGGACGAAGTGGAGCCGCGAGACGTCGAACCCGTGTTCGCGCGCGTTCTCGACGTACGCGCGAACGCATTCGTACTCCCGGATCGTCGGGACGATCACGCAGATATCCGGACCGTTGCGGTCCGAGACGGTCGCGTCCATACGAGCTTGTTTTTAGGCTTGCCTAAAAGTTTAGCGGTCCGACGCCGACCGCGTCGCGGCCGCGTCCGGTTCTGGCTCCGGATCGTCCGGGGAGCGGGTCACCGAGAGGTCGAACGCGGCCGCGACGACGCCCCCGCCGGCGATCGTGACGGCGTTTTTCAGCGCGTGGTCGAGCGCCGCCGCGGCGAGCGCGGTCTCGGCCGGGACGGGCGTGACCGCGACGACGATGCCGGTGAACGCCGCCTCGTAGAGGCCGATCCCGCCCTGCGAGAGCGGCAGCACCTTCGCGAGGTTCCCGGCCGAGACCGCGAGCGTGCCGACGACGAGGAGCGTCGCGGGGTCGACCCCGCCCCCGAAGCCGCCCACGAGCGCGGCGAGCACGAGCACCGCGGTCAGGGCGTCCGCCGCCCACACGACGCCGCTCGCGAGCGCCACCCGAGCGACCGCCCCGGCGTCGGCGGCGACCACCCGGACGGCGGCACCGAACCGGACGGCGGCGTCGACGGCCCCGGAGAGCCGGGAGCCGGCCGCGCGCTCGCGGAGGGTCGGACCGAACCGTCGGTCGCCGCGAGCGACCGCGACGCCGACGGCGGAGAGCGCCGCGGCCGCGAGCGCGGTCCCGGCGGCGGCCGCGACCGCCCGCCCCGACCCGTCCGGGGGCACGGACCGGCCCCCGGCGAGGAGGGCCGCGAGCGCGGCCCCGCCGGCCCCGCCGAGCGCGCCGAGCGCGACCAGGTCGAAGGCGCGCTCGACCGCCAACGACGCGACGCCAGTCGGGTACGGTACCTCGCGCCGGCGCTTCAGGAGGTACGCGCGGACCCCGTCGCCGGCCCGCGCGGGGACGACCAAGTTCGCGGTCTGGCTGGCGAACACGGCCGCCGTGAGGAAGCCGGTCCGACAGCGGTGCCCCATCGGCGCGAGGATGTCGCCGTACCGCCGGCCCCGGACCGGCCACGACAGCAGGTAGACGACGAGCGCCGCGAGGAGGAGCCGCGGGTCCGCGGCGGCCGCGGCCGCGACGACGGCCTCGGCGTCCAGCGTCCGCGCCAGCACCGCGCCGCCGACGGCGAGGACGAGGACCGTCCCCGCGACCGCGATAGAGCCCCGCGGGAGCCGCTCGCGGATTCCGGAGAGCCGCTCGCGGAGCCGAGCGGCGACGACGCGCGGATTCATCATTTGTTTAGGTCGCCCTAAAGAACATAACGCTGGCGGTTCGGAGAGGCGAATCTCGGGCCAAGACCGACGGCGTCCCGGCGTAACGCGTTTGCTCGTTGGTGTCGAACGACGCGTCATGAACGCGAGCGAAGCGACCGATGGCGACGGGGTTCGAATGTGGCTCGTCGAGCGAACGTACTCGGACGACGAGCAGAACATGGTGATCCTCACGTACGCGACGCCGGACGGCGAGCGCTACTTCCGTAAGGAGCAGGCGCTCACCTCCTTCGCGGACGTGCGCGACACCACGGCCGCCGTCGACGCGCCGCCGTCGAACGTCGGGACCGTCGACGACCCCGACGACCGCGAGCGGTACGCCGCGGAGGCGACGCGGATGGCGGACGCGCACGACCCCGACGACGTGATCTGACCGACGGCCGACGCGGATCCGCGAGCGACCCCGCACACCCTTTTGACCGTTCGGGCCCAACGGCCGTTCGATGCGTGCGACCCTCGAAACGCTCGGAATCGCCCTCCTCGTCGGCGCTGTTCAGGCCGCGCTCGGCGTCGTCGGTCTCGCGGGGCTGTTCGCGCTGTCGACCCCGCTGTCCGTCGCCCCGTGGACGCTCGTCACCAGCGTGTACGCGCACGGCTCCGTGAGTCACCTGCTGGCGAACGCCCTCTCGCTGCTGCTCGTCGGTCCCCTCGTCGAGCGGCGGACGACCCGCGGCCGCTTCCACGCGTTCGTCGTGACCGCCGGCGCGCTCGCGGGCGTCGCGCAGGTGACCGTCGGCGGCCTGCTCGGTCCCCGGGCCGCCGTCCTCGGACTCAGCGGCGCGGTGTTCGCGCTCGGCGGCTACCTGCTCGCGGGCAACGTTGTGAGCGCGACGCTGTTCGACCGCCTGCGGCTCTCGCCGCGCGTCCAGTTCCTGCTGTTCGGTCTCGTCGCCGTCGCCCTCACCGCGACGACGGCCGCGCCGGGCGTCGCGCTGATCGCGCACGCGACCGGCGCGTTCTGCGGGCTCGCGGCCGGTCGGGTCGGGCTCCTCGACGCGCGGTGAGGCGGAGTCCCGCTCCGGCGGCGTCGCCGGCGCAGTCGCTCGGCGGGTGAAAACAAAGAGAGGGTAGAGAAACGCCCTAGCGCTCAGTCTTCCAGAACGATCTCGATGCTGACGTCGTTCGGCACTTGGACGCGCATGAGCTGGCGGAGCGCGCGTTCGTCGGCGTCGATGTCGATCAGACGCTTGTGGACGCGCATCTCCCAGTGCTCCCACGTCGCCGTCCCCTCACCGTCCGGGGACTTTCGCGACGGGATCTCGAGCGTCTTCGTCGGCAGCGGGATCGGGCCCGACAGGGCGACTCCCGTCGAGTCCGCGATCTCGCGGACGTCGTCGCAGATGTCGTCGAGGTCCTCGGGGCTCGTGCCGGCGAGGCGGACGCGTGCCTGCTGCATCGATTATCGCTCGTTGACTTCCAGCACCTTGCCGGCCGCGATGGTCTGACCCATGTCGCGGATGGCGAAGCTGCCGAGTTCCGGAATCTCGCCGGACGGCTCGATGCTGAGCGGCTTCTGCGGGCGCACGGTGACGACCGCGGCGTCGCCGGACTTGATGAAGTCCGGGTTCTCCTCGGCGACCTCACCGGACGAGGGGTCGATCTTCTGATCGATGGACTCGATCGTACAGGCGACCTGCGCCGTGTGGGCGTGGAAGACCGGCGTGTAGCCGGCCGTGATCACCGACGGGTGCTGCATGACGACGACCTGCGCCTTGAACGTCTCGGCGACGCTCGGCGGGTCGTCGGCCGGGCCACAGACGTCGCCGCGGCGGATGTCGTCCTTGCCGATGCCGCGGACGTTGAACCCGACGTTGTCACCGGGCTCGGCCTTGGGCACCTCTTCGTGGTGCATCTCGACCGTCTTCACCTCGCCGCCCACGTCGGACGGCTGGAAGGAGACGTTGTCGCCGGTGTTGAGGATCCCGGTCTCGACGCGTCCCACGGGGACGGTCCCGATACCGGAGATGGTGTAGACGTCCTGGATCGGCAGGCGGAGCGGCGCGTCCGTCGGCGGCTCGGCCTCCGGCAGGTCGTTGAGCGACTCCAGCAGGGTCGGACCGTCGTACCAGTCGGTGTTCTCGGACGCCTCGGCGACGTTGTCGCCCTCGAACGCCGAGATCGGCACGAACGTGGTGTCGTCGGTCGCGAAGCGGACCTGGTTGAGCAGGTCCTCGACCTCGCCGATGACCTCCTTGTAGGAGGACTCCTGGTAGTCGACCAGGTCCATCTTGTTGACGCCGATGATGAGCTCGTTGATGCCCAGCGTGCGGGCCAGGAACACGTGCTCGCGGGTCTGGGGCGCGACGCCGTCGTCGGCCGCGACGACGAGCACCGCGTTGTCGGCCTGCGAGGCACCCGTGATCATGTTTTTCACGAAGTCACGGTGGCCCGGGCAGTCGACGATGGTGAAGTAGTACTCGTCGGTGTCGAACTCCTGGTGGGCGATGTCGATCGTGACGCCGCGCTCGCGCTCCTCGGCGAGGTTGTCCATCACGTAGGCGAACTCGAAGCCGCCCTTGCCCTTCTCTTCGGCTTCCTCGCGGTGCTGCTCGATTACGTGCTCGGGGACGCTCCCCGTCTCGAAGAGGAGGCGACCCACGAGCGTACTCTTGCCGTGGTCGACGTGGCCGATGATGGCCAGATTCTGGTGCGGTTTGTCACTCATGGGGTAATCACGCGCTAAGGCGCTCTGTGAGTAAGTTTCGGTTGATTCCACTAAAACGGTTTCGATACGTACCACAGAGTATCGGGCCGCAGTCCGGCGATTCTCGACAACGCGGGGCACGCCACGCCGCCGCACGCGACGGCCGGTCGACCGATAGGAGGGTCGATCGCCGGCGTGATCACTCCAGCCGCCCCACGTCGCCGAGGACCGCGCTCGCGGTCTCGGGACCGCCCGCGCCGCGCCCGGAGATGTTGAGCCGGCCGGCGTGAGAGGTCTCGATCTGGACGATGTTCTGGGTCCCGGAGACCGCGAGCGTCCCGTTCTCGGGGACGAGCCGCGGCGCGACGCGGACCGTGTCGCCGGTCGCCTCGCCGATCAGCCGCACCGTCCGCCCGTCCTCGGCCGCGAGCCGGAGCGCCGAGCCGGGCACGTCGCGGATCCCCTCCACGTCGGCGTCGGCGAGCGTGAACTCCCGGGCGTCAGCCGGGTCGTCGGCCGCGCCGAACGAGAGGACGTTCGCGAGGATGACGCACTTCAGCGCCGCGTCGGTCCCGTCCACGTCGAAGGAGGGGTCCGCCTCGGCGACGCCGAGGTCCTGCGCCTCCGCGAGCACGTGGTCGTAGTCGAGCCCCTCCGCGGCCATCCGCGTGAGGATGAAGTTCGCCGTCCCGTTGAGCACGCCGCGGACCGCGGTGACGTGGCCCGGCTCGATGTCCTCGACGGTCGAGACCGCCGGGATCGCGCCGCCGACCGTCGCCTCGAACCTGATCTCGCCGTCGCTGTCCGCGACGGCCGCACGCAGGTCGCCGAACCGCTCCGCGACCGGCCCCTTGTTCGCGAGGACGGCGTGGCGGTCGCGCTCCAGCGCGCGGGTCACGTGCGAGAAGCCGGGCTCTGCGTCGTCCAGCGTCGTCGGCGTCGCCTCGACGAGGACGTCGTAGTCGGCCGCGAGCGCGTCGTCCGGGTCGTCGTCGCCGACGATCCCGCGTTCCGCCTTCCGCGCGACGACGGCGTCCGGGTCGACGCCGACGGCCCCGTCAGCGCCTGCGCCGGCCGTTCCGTCCGCGACGACCGCGCTCGACGAGTCCGCGACGGCGACGACCTCGTGGCCGTACTCGCCCGCGAGTTCGACGACGGAGCGCCCGACCGCGCCCGCGCCGATAACGGCGAGTCTCACGCGTCCACCCCCGTGAGCGGCTCGACGACGCGGAGCTCCTTGTCGGCCGCGAGGTCCCGGACGGCCGCGATCGCCGCGTCCGTCTCGCCCGCGCGGGCTTCGAGCCGGAGCCGCGCGCTCGACACCTCCTCGGTCCCCTGCGGGGCCGCCAGCGACACGTCGGCGACCGAGGCCGACTCGCAGGCCTCGATCCGCGAGAGCGTGTCCGAGAGGTCCGTGTCGATGAGGTGGCCGAACAGGAGGATCGTCACCTCCTCTGCGTACCGCTCCGTCCCCGCCTGCATCACGTTCACGCCCTCGCTGCGGAGGGCGTCGACGATCCCCTCGAACCGCTCCGCGGTCGCCTCGAAGTCGACCTCGACGGGGATCCGGCCGCGGGGGGTCTTGTTCCCGCGCTCGTGGTAGATCGACAGGAGGTTCCCGCCGTTGTCCGCGATCGGCTGGAGCGCGGCGAGCAGCTGGCCGGGCTCGTCGACGAGCTCCAGCCGGACCGTGTGCGTCGAGGGCGTCGCGGCCGCGTGACCCCCGTCCGGAGACGCGCCCGGAGCCGACGACTCCGACTCGTCGGACGCGGTCTCGGGGACCCCGTCGCGACCGTCGCTCACGCCGCCACCTCCGCGACCCCACCGCGGACGGTTCGGTCGCGGGTCGGCGTCCGCGGACACGCTCCTGTCCCCAACGTGGAGCGGTCGCTCGGTGGCTCCGTCGCGGTGCGCCAGAGGGGAGTCGTGCCCGTCTGCATACCCGAACGGAGTCGGACGATCCGGTATAAGCCTTCGGCGGGGGCAGGCGTTGCCTCGCCGCCGCGGTTGTCAACGTACCCCACGGAATCGGGTGAGCCCGCCTCGAACGGACGCCGCCACCCATACAGTTATCCGAGACCCGGACCGACGGCGGGGCGTGCGCTACCCTCCACGAGTCCCGTCGAGCGCCGGGACGCGATTCGCCGCACAGAGTTACCGCCAGTCGGGTCGCCGTCCGCCGAATCGGGGTCGTCGATCCACATGAGCGACGGCGGCCTCTCGGTCAACGGCCCGAAGACGCTCAAGGGCGCAGTCGCCGTGCTGCTCATCGGGCTCGCGGTGACCGGGTACGGCGCGTACGACTACACCCAGCAGTCGGACGCCGTGGACGACGCCGTCGAGGTCGACGCGACGATCACCGAACTCGACGTGGAGTCGACGTCGAGCGGTAGCAGCCGGGACGTTGACTATCGACCGACGGTCCGGTTCACCTACGAGTACGAGGGGACCGAGTACGCGGGGACGAACCTGTTCCCGTCGACGATCACGTCCGACTACGACACCGAGTCGGAGGCCCGCGAGGTCCTCGACGGCTACGCCGTCGGCGAGCCCGCCACCGCCTACGTCGACCCGTCGGACCCCGACGGAGCGTTCCTGCGGACCGAGACGTCGAACGCCCCGCTCGTCGCGGTGGCGGTCGGACTGCTGTTCGCGTTCGTCGGCGCGCGGGTGGCGCTCCGGCGCGTCCGCGGCTGACGAGCCAGCGTCGAACGGACCTGTCGCTGACGGCGGGAGCGCTTCGGACGGAGGCGTCGAGAAAGAAGTTCGCAGAAGGAAACCGCAGAGCCCGCGGACCGCGTCGCCGACTTAGAAGTAGTCGATCGACTGCGGCAGTTCGAGCTTCATGCCCTTGCGCTCGCGGATCTCCATGATCTTCTCGCGCTGAAGGTTGTCCACGAGCACGCGGAAACCCGCGTTCTCGGTGTTCCACGAGGCGCGGCCCTCGGTGGCCGAGCGGATGTCGGAGGAGAACCCGATCATCTCCTCGACGGGCGCGATGCCCTCGACGACCATGAGGTCGCCCTCCTGGTACATGTCGTCGACGCGGCCGCGGCGACCTTGGATCTCACCGGACGCCGCGCCCATGTGCTCGGAGGGCACGTCGATCCGGACGTCCTGGATCGGCTCGAGCAGGCGGACCTCGCCGTCGATCAGCGCGCGGTGGACCGCGTCGCGGACCGCGGGGATGACCTGCGCCGGACCGCGGTGGATGGTGTCCTCGTGGAGCTTCGCGTCGTGGAGGCGGAACAGCGACCCCTGGACCGGCTCGGCGGCCAGCGGGCCGTCGTCGAGCGCCTCCTGAAGCCCCTCAAGCACGAGCTCCATCGTCTCGTTGAGGTGCTGGATACCCTTCGTGTCGTCGATGAGGATGTTCGTCCGGTGGATGTCCTCGACGTTCTGGGAGGTGTCCTTGTCCATGCCGGCCTCCTGCAGCGCCTCGCGGCGCTCCAGTTCGGGCATGTCCATCGAGACCTCGCCGAGCTGGATGGCGTCGACGATCTCCTGGTCGAGCGGCTCGACGGTGATGTAGAACTTGTTGTGGCGGTTCGGCGACTGCCCCTCGACCTCGCGGGAGGACTCCTGGGGCTGCTCGCGGAACACGACGATCGGCTCGCCGGTGATGACCGGGATGCCCTGGTTGTCGCGGATCCGCTGGGTGATCACTTCGAGGTGAAGCTCCCCCTGCCCGCTGATGAGGTGCTCGCCGGTGTCCTCGTTGATCTCGATCTGGATCGTCGGGTCCTCCTTGGCGACCTGCTGGAGCGTCTCGATGAGCTTCGGCAGGTCGTCCATGTTCTGGGCCTCGACGGACTTCGTGATGACCGGCTCGGAGATGTGCTCGATCGACTCGAACGGCGTCATCTCGACGGACGAGACGGTGGAGCCGGCGATGGCGTCGCGCAGTCCGGTGACCGAGGCGATGTTCCCGGCCGGGACGCGGTCCACCTCCTCGCGCTCGGACCCCATGAAGAGGCCGACGCTCTGGATGCGGTTCTTGCCCGCCGTCCCCGAGACGTACAGCTCCTGACCCTTCTCCAGCGTGCCGGAGAAGACGCGGCCCGTCGCGATCTCGCCCGCGTGCGGGTCCATCGAGATGTCCGTGACCATGAAGACGACATCGCCGTCCTCGTCGACGAGCTGCATCCCCTCGGCCAGCTCGGTGTCCGGGTCGCCGCGCCAGATGCGCGGGACGCGGCGGGGCTGCGCGTCGACCGGGTTCGGGAAGTGCTCGCAGACCATGTCGAGCACGACGTCCGACAGCGGCGTGCGCTCGTGGAGCTCCTGCCGCTTGTCGTTCTGCTCCAGCTCCATGATGTCGCCGAAGTCCATCCCGGTCCGCTGCATCGAGGGCATCGAGACGCCCCACTTGTACAGCGCGGAGCCGAACCCGACCGTGCCGTCCTCGACGGAGACGGTCCAGTCCTCGGGGATGTCGTCCATGTTCTCGGCCATCCCGCGGATGAGCTCGTTGACGTCGGCGATGACCGACATCAGCCGCTCCTGCATCTCCTGGGGCCCCTCCTGGAGCTCCGAGATGAGGCGGTCGACCTTGTTGATGAACAGCGTCGGCTTCACGCCCTCGCGGAGCGCCTGCCGGAGCACCGTCTCCGTCTGCGGCATCGCGCCCTCGACGGCGTCGACGACCACCAGCGCGCCGTCGACCGCGCGCATCGCGCGGGTGACGTCGCCCCCGAAGTCCACGTGGCCCGGGGTGTCGATGAGGTTGATGAGGTGGTTGGTGTCCTCGTACTCGTGGGTCATCGAGACGTTCGCCGCGTCGATGGTGATGCCGCGCTCCTGTTCGTCCTCCTTCGTGTCCATCGCGAGCTGCTCTCCCGCGGTGTCCTCGGAGATCATGCCCGCGCCCGCCAGCAGGTTGTCGGAGAGCGTCGTCTTCCCGTGGTCGACGTGGGCGGCGATGGCGATGTTCCGGATGTGCTCCGGGTTGTCCATCAGCCGCTCACATTCCTGAACGATCTTCTTGCGTCGGCCCATTATACCGAGTGTTATCGAAAGCAGGGTCAAAAGGGTAGTGTTTCGTCGCGGCCGTTTCGGCGGGGATCGACCCCAATCGCCGCCGATTTCGTGTCGATCGCTGTCACGGAACGGTCGGCGGGCCGGACCGTTCCGCGGCCGCCGACGTGACCGGTAGCCGGGGGAGCCGCCCGGAGGCATCGGGGCGGTTTTAAGTCCCGACTCGGGAAACGGGGACGCATGAACGAGACGCTCTCGCACCTCGTCGACAGCGGCGTCGTCGCGGTGTTACGCGGGGTCCCGGCCGACCAGCTCATCGAGATCACCGAGGCGCTGCGCGAGGGCGGCGTCACCGCCGTCGAGATCACCGCCGACACGCCGGACGTGGCGGAGAAGCTCGGCGAGGTCGCCGGCTCGTTCGACGACGAGGTCGTCGTCGGGACCGGGACGGTCCTCGACAGCGAGACCGCCCGGACCACGCTGATGGCGGGCGCGGAGTTCGTCGTCTCGCCGAGCCTCCACGAGGACGTGATCGAGACGTGCAACCGGTACGGTGCCGTCACCGCGCCGGGCGTGATGACGCCGACCGAGGCGATCCGCGGTTACGAGGCCGGGGCCGACTTCGTGAAGGTGTTCCCCGCCAAGACCGTCGGTCCGGACCACCTCGGCGCGATGAAGGGGCCGCTCGGACAGATCCCGATGATGCCGACCGGGGGCGTGAGCCCGGACAACGCCGGCGAGTACATCGACGCGGGCGCGTTCGCGGTCGGCGCGGGCGGCGCGCTCGTCGACTACGACGCCGCCGAGCGCGGCGACTACGAGGTCATCACCGAGACCGCCCGGGAGTTCACGCGGGTCGTCGAGGAGGCCCGCGGAGACGACTGAGACGCCTCGACTCCGAACGCGGCCGCCCCGCGGATCTCCCGACGTGTGCCGCGGCCGGACGACTGCCGTCCCCTTTTCCGAGCGAGCGGCGTAGCGCTGGTGATGCTCGTCGTACACGCGGCATTCCCGATCGACCCGGATCGGATCGACGAAGCGCTCGACCACGCCGAGACCCTCGTCGCGGAGTCGAACCGCGAGGAGGGCGTGATCGACTACAGGGCGGCGAGAGACGTGGAGAACGGGGCGACGCTCCGCTTCTTCGAGCGGTACGAGGACGCGGAGGCGTTCGAGGCGCACTCGGGGACGGACCACTTCGAGGCGTTCGAGGCGGCCCTCCCCGACCTGCTCGCGGGAGAGCCGGAGGTGTGGCGGTTCGAGGTGGAGTCGGCCGCGCAGTTGGATCTCTGAGGCGGGGACGCTCCCGGACCCGGGGCGAGTCGCGGGCGGGCGGCGCGGGACCCGACCGCTCTTCACATGAAGTCCGCGATGCCGGACTGCTTGTTCGTGTCGTCCTCGAAGATCGACTCCAGCGACTGGTCTAACACCTTTAGCCGCTGTTTCGTGTAGGGGCGACAGCCGAACCGCTCCGCCACCTCAATGGCGGTGTCGACGTACTTGCTCACCGACCCCTCGTGGACGGTGAGGTTCACCCGCCCGCCGCACTCGCGGCACTCGCCCGTCAGGGGCATCCGGCGGTACTTCTCGCCGCAGTCGAGACAGCGCGTCTCCTGCCGCGAGAACGCCCGGAGGTTCCCGATGATGTCCGGCAGGAAGTGGTACTCGATCACCCGCTCGGCAACGTCCGTCTCGTCGACCGCGCGGAGCTTCCGGGCCAGCTCCAGCTGCGCGTCCATCTTCTCCATCATGTCGCCGAGCGTCTTGTACGCCGACAGGTCCGGTCCCATCGCGATGTCCGTCGTGTCGTGGGTGTGGTCGAACCCGTGGTACTCGTCGTCGGTCCCTAGTGTGTCCTCGCCGATCTGGATCAGCTCCTCGACCTCCTCGGGGTCGGCCAGCTCCCGCGAGGCCTCGTACAGCTCCACCGGATACTCCCGGACGATGTCGACGTTGTGCGCCTCGTCGTCGATCTCGGAGGGGTCGATCCGCGAGGACATCACGAGCGGCGCGTCCATCCGCCCGCCGCGCTGGTCGGGGAGAAATTCTTTCGAGAAGTTGAGAAGTCCGTCCATGAGCAGCATCACGCAGTCCTCGTCGCCGTCGCACTGCTGGACCCACAATCCGTTCGCAGCGAGCGTGTGCGTTCCAGAAACCGTGAGATTGTAGGTGTACTCGACGTCACTCTCGACGATCTCCGTTTCGACAATCTCGTCGGTATCGACTCCTCCATCAGCGCTAGCCGCCGGAGCGTCAGTCGCTCGCTCAGGGTTCCTCGGGTTCGCCTCGGGAACGCGATCGCCGGCGGCCAACTCACGGGCGGGCGTCTGGTAGATTTCTCCATCGGCGACTCGAAGCATTGTGTGGTCCGGAGTGACCCGAATCGTCCGCCCGGAACGCGTCCGAATCCGTACGAGGTGGTCCTGAGTCGGGTGTTTGGAAACCGCCGTCACCGACCGAGTCGTCGTGTTTCCGTGTTCATCGATCGAAGGGACGCGAACGTCGCCGTCGAGTTCCTGAACGAGCGTCCCGAAGTCGTCGGTTCGGGGGTCTTCGAGTCGGGATTCGACGAACTTCTCGATTGAGATCTCCCGGCGCTCTCCGTCTTCCAGATACGCGATCTCCGTCTCCGGATGGAAGCAGTTCCGACGCTTCGCGGCGTGGAAGTACGGATGCGCGTATCCGACGGCGGCCGAGGTGAAACCGACCACTCTCCCGACGGTCGCCGCGCTGGTGTGGGGAGCCATCCCGAAGACGAGTTCGCCGACGAGGTCGTCGCGCTCGTTCACCTCGTAGAAGCGGTCGAGCCCGTAGAACTGTTCGAGGAGGTCGTCGACGAAGTCCGCGGTCTTCAGCATGTGCTCGGCTGCGCCATCCGAGAGGACGATGTCCTGGACGCGCAGTTCGACGACCTGGTCGTCGTGACGCAGCGGCTCGCCGTCGATGTCGGTCTCGTAGCCGAGCTCGCGGAAGTGGTCCGCGGTGACGTCGAGTTCCTCTGGCTTGACCGCGGTCACCGGGAGGTCGGTCATGTCGTACCGGACCGTCCCGTCCTTGAACGAGGTGACGCCGTTCTTCGCGCGGAGGACCCCCTTCTCGATCGGCTCGGGCGTCTTGTTCCGCGAGGTCAGCCCCTGGACGCCTTTCAGGATCTCGAAGGCGGACTCGCGCTCGCCGACGGTCTCCAGCGCGGAGCGGTACGCGTCGTTGACGTCGACCTCCTGGTAGGTCGCGGCGGTCACCTCCCACTCGCAGTTCGGGCACTCGACGCGGCCGGCCTCGTCCGGCTCGCAGACGGTGCCGCAGTCGCCGCACTCGTAGTGCGGCTCCGTGTGCGTCTCGCAGTCGGGACACAGGGCGGCGTAGGTGTGCTCGCCGCAGTCGGGGCAGACCCGGTCGGAGACCTCCAGGTCGTGCCGCCCGCGGTGGCCGGTGTCGTCCATCACGTTCGCCGCCTCGGCCACGTCGCGCTGGGGACCGCCCGCCTCGTTGATCGGGAACAGGGTGTGGACCGCGGGCGAGAGGTCGCGGCTCTCCGACTTCTCCGGGCGGCCCATCCGGTTGCCGATCCGGGTCGGGGCTCGCTCGCGCACCTCGAAGGGGGCGACCTCGTTGACGGCGCGGATCGCGTTCTCGCCGTCGGCGTACTCGCGGGCAGCGTCCGAGAGGTCCGCCTCGTCCCATTCCTTCCGCAGTCCGTCGTCGACCCCGAGCGAGCGCGCGAGCGGCCGCCACGTCGGGATCCGGAGCGCGTCCGGGGTCGCCGCGTGTTCGACCAGCAGCGACTCTAACGCGTCCTGAACCGGGTCGGTACGTTCGACGGCGAGGACGCCCTCGACGACGTCGCCGGCGGCGACCGCCTCGGCCAGCGCCTCGAACGCGTCGACCGACACGTCGTGCCAGAGGTAAGTGTACTCGGGGTGGAGCGGGCAGTCGTACTCCGTCGCCCACGCGAGCGCCTCGTCGACGCCGGGGTGTTCGAGGTCGACGTGGGGGTCGTCGCGCAGCGCCGCGACGTCCGCGCCGGCCGCCTCGAACTCCTGGACCCACCACTCGGGCGCGTACGACGCGGGCGCGAGCGGGTGGTTGTTCTCGATGAACTCCCCGTAGTTGACGAGGTACTCGCCTAAGTCGAGCACCTTCTCGATCCCGTTGCGGACCTCCTTGGCCTCCTCGGGGTCGTCGATCCGGCGGACCTCGCCGTTCGCGAGCCGGACCGTCGGGCCCTCGATGGAGTCGACCGGGACGACGCCGTGGGCCTTCCCGGGGCGCTCGGTCTTGATCTGCGTCCCGGCCGCGAGGAAGTCGTCGACGATGTGCATCGTCGCGGGGTGGACGCCGCCGGTCGCGAACCCGTGGTTACGCGCGCGACCGTACCGGAGCCGGAACCCGCCCGCCTCGCTCGGATGGGTGAAGACGGGCCGGCCCGCGATGAGGTCGCGGAGGAACTTCTGTGAGGGGTCGGCCCGGACCGGGCCGGCCGGCTCTTCCGCGTTCGAGCCGTCTCCCTCGCCGTCACTTCCGGCGTCGTCCGCGCCGGCGTCGCCCTCGCTGCCTTCGTCCGCGTCGGCGTCTCCGTTCCCGTTCGCCGCCTCGTCGCCGTCGCCGGCCCCGTCCTTCCCGATGGTGCCGTCGATCAGGTCCTGGAGCCACGGCCAGTCGACCTCGTCGAGGTTCCGGGTGTACCGCTGGATCTTCGGGGCCTTCAGCGCGATCCCCTCGGCGGCGACGAGACACATCCCGCCGCGCGCGGAGTTGGTGTCGATGCGTTCGAGGTCGCGGAACCCGGAGACCTCCTCGTCGCTCGTCGCCTCCCCGTCGAGCATCACCGGGATGTGCTTGGCGATGAACTTCGACTCCTTGTCCTTCGGCGTGTACTGGAGCCCGGTCTCCTTGTCGTAGAGCGCGATCTCCTCGGCGTAGCGCTCGACCTCCACGTCGCGGGGCTTGTACTCGTCGACGCCGAGCAGCGACCGGGCGTAGTCGGCGACGAGCACGGAGAGCGCCTGCGCGGTCCCGCCCGCCGAGCGGATCGGGCCGGCGTAGTAGACGTTGACGAACTCGGTGCCGTCGTCGTTCTCCAACAGCTCCACGCGGTCGATCCCCTCGATCGGGGCGGCGACGACCCCCTCGGTCAGGAGGGCGACCGCGGTCCGGACGGCCCCCTCGATCTTCCCCTCGCGGGAGTCGTAGTCGCCGACGTTGCCGTCGACGAAGTCGGTGACCAGCTCCAGGGCCGCCTCCTCGCGGGACATCTCGCCCTCGAGGTCGCGGACGCGCTCGGCGACCCCGTCGATCCCGAGGATGTTCTCGACGCGGTCGGCCATGTCGCGGGCGACCGGGATCTCGATCTCCGGCTCCGGGTCCCGGCCCTGCTCTTTGGCCGTCTCCGCCACGTCCCACGCCTCGTCGAGGCGCTCCTCGATCTGCGCGAAGTAGCGCTCGTCGTCCGGTCTCATCGGGCGTCGAGCGCGGGGGGCGCGGGGTGCGCGCTCCGGGTCACAGCCACAGGTCCAGGTCCGTGGCCTCGTCGTGCGAGCGCTCCAGCGGCTCGGCGAACGCGCGCAGGTGGCACTCGCCGGCCCAGACGGTCGCGGAGTCGAGGTGCCCCGCGAGCGCCTGCCCGCTCGGGCGCGAGAGCACGGCGTGGGTGTGCGCGAACACGTCGCCCTCCAGCAGCGAGACGTTGCCGACGCAGGCCGCCACCTCCAGCGGCTCGTCGAAAGTGACCGACCGGTACTCGGTGTCGTCCTGGTCGTAGAACCAGACGTCCGCGTCCTGAACCGCGCCGAGCGCCGTGAACCAGCCGGCCTCGACGTCCTCCTCGCGGGCCAGCGACTCGATCTCCTCGCGCCAGTCGGCCCCCGTCTCGAACCGCGCGACGTACTCCGCCGTGGGTTCGACCTCGCGATGGTACATAGAGCGCTCCAACGGGTGCCGGGGGCAAAAAGGCTTCAGTCGCCCCCGTTTCGGGCAGAGCCCTAATTCGATATAGTGAAATATGGTTTATACTGTCGTCGGGCGGCTACACACGGGATCCGATCATAACAACAGAAAAACGGCAGCGGACGGACTAAGCGCCGGATATTCGGCGATATCAGTGCGACTCAACGGCCGAAAGAAACGGAGAAGGGTCGACCGCGGTCGACCGGCTCAGAACGGGGCCTGCGGGCCTTCGTCGTCGCCGCCGTCGTCGGTCGTCTCCCCGGGGAAGGAGGGGGACATCCCGCCGCTGCTCGTTCCGCCGAGGTCGCCGTCGGCACCAGCGGCCGCGCCGGTGTCGGCGTGGACCGTCTCGATCTCGGGGATCTCCTTGACCATCCGGGACTTGATCGCCTGGATCGTCATCGGGGAGATGCCGCAGCCGGAACAGGCTCCGCCGAGCTGGACCGTGACCTCGCCCTTCTCGCGGTCGAGGTGGGCGATGGCGGCGCTGCCGCCGTGCATCTGGATCTGCGGGAAGTTGCGCCGCAGGAAGTTCGTGATCCGCTCGCGGAGTTCGTTGTCCGCGTCAGCTCCGTCGGTCGTGTCCGTGCTCATGTCCGCGAGTTGGCGGGCGGCGGGCTTATGCCTTTGGTTCGGCCGGATCCGGACGGAGACCGCCGGCGCTCACTCGGGGCGGTCGACGCCGAGCGTCCGGTACAGTTCGGACTCGATCCGCTCGACGTACTCCTCCAGCGTCTCCTCGAACGTCTCGTCGTCCACCGCGACGGCTCCGCGGATCCGCTCGCGCGGGTTCTCGGGGAGTTCGACGCGGAACTCGCCGTCCTCGTAGAACGGTTCCGACTCGTTGAGCACGGTCTGGTCGATACCGTGGATCAGCTCCGAGTCGTACCGGTCGTTCATCTGGTTGAAGGCGTTCTTGTACGCCCGCTGGAGCTCGTTGAAGTAGTGCGCGTACTTGTCCTCGAACTTCTCCGGGTCGAACTCGTCGGCCATGTCGCGAGCGACGGTCCGGCGGGAAAAAAGCGGGTCGATCGCCGCCGAGACGCCGAAAGGGACGGGTGACGTGGGGCGTGCCGAAGGAGGAGTGATCGGCACCGGGGGGACAGTAGTAAACCGTATGTCGCGATATGGAATACTTGGATCGCCGTGCCGGGCGACGCGCCGGAGTCGGACTACGGGGCTCGGAGACGGGGGGACTCGGCGAGAGACCCGCGAGCGACGAACGACGGAGCGGTGTCTCCGACAGACGCGGAGAATAGAGAGAAAGAAGCCGAACCGGGGTGACCGCGTTACTCGAGGTCGAAGCGGTCGAGCTTCATCACATCGCTCCACACCTCGGCGAAGTCCTCGACGAACTTCTCCTCGTCGCTGGCGTACACGTCAGCGATGGTGCGGAGGCGGGCGTTCGAGCCGAAGATGAGGTCGGCGCGCGTCGCCTCCCACGCGACCTCGCCGGTCTCGCGGTGGCGGATCTCGAAGACGTCCTCGTCTTCGGTGACCGCGTCCCACTCGTACTGCATGTCGAGTAGGTTGTCGAAGAAGTCGTTCGTGAGCGTGCCGGGCTGGTCGGTGAAGATGCCGCGGTCGGAGTCGCCGTAGGTCGCGCCCAGCGCACGCAGGCCGCCGGCCAGCGCGGTCATCTCGCTGGCGGTCAGGTTCAGCAGGTCCGCCTTGTCGACCATGAGGTCCTCGACGTCGTCGTCGGTGTCGCCGAGGTAGTTGCGGAAGCCGTCGGCGTCGGGCTTGAGCGCCTCGAACGACTCCGCGTCGGTCTGTTCCTCGGTGGCGTCGACGCGACCGGGCTCGAAGGGGGCCTCGATGTCGTAGCCCGCGTCGGCCGCGGCCTGCTCGACGGCCGCGGTCCCGCCCAGCACGATGAGGTCGGCGAGCGAGACGCGGACGTCGTCGGAGCGCGACTCGTTGAACTCGGCCTGAATCCCCTCAAGCGTCGAGAGGACCGCTTCCAGCTGCTCCGGCTCGTTGGCCTCCCAGCTCCGCTGCGGTTCGAGGCGGATGCGCGCGCCGTTCGCGCCGCCGCGCTTGTCGCTGTCGCGGTAGGTGGACGCCGCCGCCCACGCGGTCTTGACGAGCTCGCCGACCGAGAGGTCGGAGTCGAGGAGCTGGCCCTTGAGGTCGGAGATCTCCGCCTCACCGATCGTCTCGTAGTCGGCGTCCGGCAGGGGGTCCTGCCAGAGCATCGTCTCGTCCGGGACCTCGGGACCGAGGAACCGCTCCGGCGGACCCATGTCGCGGTGGAGGAGCTTGTACCACGCCTTCGCGAACGTGTCCTGGAACTCGTCGGGGTCGTCGCGGAACTCCTCTAAGACGGCCCGGAAGTCGTCGTCCTCTTTGAGGGCGACGTCCGTCGTGAGCATCATGATGTCCTCCTTGTCGTCGGGGTCCGCGACGCCGGGCGCGGCGTCGTCGAGCTCGTCGTTCTTCGTGGTCCACTGCCACGCGCCGCCGGGACCCTTCTCCGGCTCCCAGTCGTACGAGAGCAGGTTGTTGACGTAGCTCATGTCCCAGACGGTGGGCGTGGCGTTCCACGGTCCCTCGATGCCGCTCGTGATCGTGTCGGGACCCTTGCCCTCGCCGAACTCGTTGTCCCAGCCGAGGCCCTGGAGGTCGATGGGGGCGTCCTCCGGCTCGGGACCGAGGTTGTCGCCGTCGTCCGCGCCGTGGACCTTCCCGAACGTGTGACCGCCGGCGATGAGCGCGACGGTCTCTTTGTCGTTCATCGCCATCCGGCTGAACGACTGCCGGATGTTCTTCGCGGAGCCTTCCAAGTCCGGCTCGCCGTTGGGGCCCTCGGGGTTGACGTAGATGAGGCCCATCACGGTGTTGCCGAGCGGCTCCTTGAGGTTCCCCTCCTCGTCGAAGCGCTCCTCGGAGGTGGTCTCGAACTCGCTTTCCGGACCCCAGTCGACGGCGTCGTCGCCCTTGAAATCGTCCTGGCGGCCACCCGCGAAGCCGAACGTCTCGAAGCCCATCGACTCCAGCGCGACGTTGCCGGTGAGCACGATGAGGTCGGCCCACGAGAGCTTCTCGCCGTACTTCGTCTTGATCGGCTCCAGCAGCCGCCGGGCCTTGTCGAGGTTGACGTTGTCGGGCCAGCTGCTGATCGGCGGGAGCCGCTGGTGTCCGCCGGCCGCACCGCCGCGCCCGTCGAGCGAGCGGTACGTGCCGGCCGCGTGCCACGTCATGCGGATGAACAGCGGGCCGTAGTGGCCGTAGTCGGCGGGCCACCAGTCCTTCGAGTCCGTCAGCACCTCCTCGATGTCAGCCTTGACCTCGTCGAGGTCCAGCTCTTCGAACTTCTCCGCGTAGTCGAACTCCTCGTCGTAGGGACCGACGTCGTACCCGTTCTGATCGAGTAACTCCAAGTCCAACTGGTCCGGCCACCAGTCTTGCGTATTACTAGCCATCACGAAACGGTCCGGCCTCGCCGCTGATAATATTGTCTACTTCGGCGAGGGAAACATCGTTATAATAGAGGAATTGTATCGAAATAATGAAGTTCTATTTGTGGATTCGCGAAATCCTCGCCGAGAGGGCTCGGCGTCGCCCTCGGGCGGGTGCGCGCGTCTCGGAGACGCCGGTCGAGAGACGGACCGCTCCGATGACAGACGTTTCGAGCGGAGAACGGTCCCGTATCGGGGCGAGGAATCGCGATCGCAACGCCGCGGACGGCGGTCCGACGCCGCCTCTCAGCGATTCAGCGTGTGGATCGCCTGTCCGCGCGCGTTCTCGGCCGCCTCCATCACGGCCTCCGCGAGGGTCGGGTGAGTGTGGACGGTGGCGGCCACGTCTTCGAGGGTCGCTCCCATCTCGACCGCGAGCGCGACCTCGGCGATCAGCTCCGAGGCCTCCCCCCCGACGATCTGTCCGCCCAGCACGAAGCCGGTCTCGTCGTCGGCGACGATCCGGACGAACCCCTCCGTGTGGCCGGTCGTCATCGCCCGGCCGGAGGCGTTGAAGGGCATCTCGCCGACGACCGGGTCGAAGCCGGCGTCGTCCGCTTCCGCCTCGGTCATCCCCACCGTGCCGATTTCGGGGTCGGTGAAGACGGCCGCCGGGACCGCCTGCCGGTCGAGCGCAGCGGGCTCGCCCGCGATCACCTCGGCGGCGACGATACCCTCGTTGGAGGCCGCGTGCGCGAGCATCGGGTCGCCGGCGACGTCGCCGACGGCGTGGATTCCCTCGACCGCGGTGCGAGTGCGATCGTCCGTCTCGACGAAGCCGCGGTCGTCCGTCTCGATCCCGGCGTTCCCGACGCCGAGCCCGTCGGTGACGGGCTGGCGACCCACCGCGACGAGGATTTTATCGACGCCGTACGACGACTCCTCGCCCTCCTCCGTCTCCGTGTGGAGGAGGTAGCCCCCGTCGGGTGCCTCCGACCACTCGCTCGCCCCCTCGCCGAAGTGGAACTCGACGCCCAGCTCCTCGGCGCGCTTGCGGACGATCCGCTTCACGTCGTCCTCGTAGGGGTCGAGAATGTCGTCGAGCATCTCGATCACGGTCACGTCGGCACCGAGCTTGGCGTACGTCGTCGCCAGCTCCATGCCGATGTAGCCGCCGCCGACGACGCCGAGCCGGTCCGGGACGGTGTCGGCGTCGAGCGCGTCCGCGGAGCTCCAGACGTGGTCTTCCGCGAACTCGAAACCGGGGATCTGGATCGGCCGCGAGCCGGTGGCGATCACCGCGTGCTCGAACGAGAGCGTCTCGGAGCCCTGTCCCTCTCCGCCGTGCGCGACCCGGACGGTGTCCTCGTCGACGAACGACGCCTCCCCCTCGATCAGGTTCACGCCGTTCGCCTTACAGAGCTTCTCGACGCCGCTCGTCAGGCGGTCGACGACGCCGTCCTTCCACTCGATCATCTTCCCCATGTCGACGGCGGGGTCCGCGTGGACGCCCATGAACTCCGCGTTGCCCGCCTCGTGGGCGAGGCCGCTGCCCGTGATGAGCGCCTTCGAGGGGATACAGCCGCGGTTGAGACACGCGCCCCCGTAGGCGTCCTTCTCGACCAGCGTCGTGTCCAGCCCCTCCTGTGCGGCTCGGATGGCGGCGACGTAGCCGCCCGGCCCCGCGCCGATGACCAGTACCTCCGTTCCCGTGGTGACGTCTCCGACGACCATTATTCGTTGAGTAGCAGCAGCGGGTTTTCTAAGTGTTCCATGACGGTGTTGGCGAACTCGGCCGCGATCGCGCCGTCGACGACCCGGTGGTCGATCGACAGCGACAGCGGGAGCGTCGGCGCGGGGACGGCCTCGCCGTCCCGGACGACGGGGCGCTCCTCGATGGCACCCAGGCCGAGGATCGCGGTCTCGGGGTAGTTGATGATCGGGGTGGCGTACTCGCCGCCGATGGCTCCGAAGTTGGTGATGGTGAACGTGCCGCCCTTCATCTCGGCCGGCTTGAGCTTCCGCTCGCGGGCGCGGGCGGCGAGGTCGTTCACCTCCTCGGCGAGTTCGAAGAGCCCCTTCTCGTCGACGCTCTCGACGACCGGGACCATCAGTCCCGCGTCGGTCGCGACCGCGATGCCGAGGTTGTACTCGCCTTTCAACACGATCTCCTCGTCGTCCTCGCGGAGCTCGCTGTTGAGGTACGGGTGGCGCTTCAGGCCGGCGACGATGGCCTTCATCACGAACGGCATGTACGTGAGCTTCACGTCTTCGGCCTCGGCCGTCGGCTTCAGCTCCTCGCGCGCCTCGACGAGGGAGTCGACCTCGGCGGTGTCGTGGTGGGTGACGTGCGGCGCGGTGAACTTCGACCGCTCCATCTGCTTCCCGATCGTCCGCCGGACGCCCCGGTAGGGGACGGTCTCGTCGCCCGACGCGGTCGTCGCCTCCGTCGCGCCGCCCGTGGGGGTCGGGTCCGCCGGTTCCGGGTCGGTCGTGTTGGAGTCGCTCGCGGCGGGTTCGGCCGGCTCGGACTCGGCCGCCTCCAGCGCGTCCGCGTACGCCCGCACGCGGTCGGCCGTGACGAACGCCTCGCCGTCGCGGGTCTCGTCGGTCGGCACGTCGTCGAGGTCGACGCCGCGGTCGCGCGCGACCTTCCGCGTCGCGGGCGTCGCGAGCGTCGTCTCCCGCCCCGCCGGCTCGGGACCGGCCGCGGCCGTCCCGGAGGACGCCGCGGATCCGTCGGCGTCGCGCTTGCTGACCGCGGACTTCCGCCCGTCCGAACCGGTGTCGGTCGGAGCGGGTCGCGGTTCGGGGGCGTCGGCGTCGTCCGCGCCGGCGGACCCGGCGTCGCCCTCGGCGTGGGCCCGCACGTCGGCCTCGCTCACGCGACCGCCGGGACCGCTCCCGTCGACGGCCGCGACGTCGACGCCGAGTTCGCGGGCGAGCCGCCTCGCCGACGGCGGCGCGAAGGTCCGACCCGACGGCGTGTCGGGCTCGGCGTCGGCTCCGCCGTCCTCGGCTTGGCCGGCGTCCGACTCCGCCGCCGGACCGTCGGACGGTGCGGATTCGGACTCGGTGCCGGCCGACTCCTCGTCGGGCGTTTCCGCGTCGCCCGCGCCCTCCTCGTCGACGCGGAACGAGATGATCACGTCGCCGACGGGGACCATCTGCCCCTCCTCGGCGAACAGCTCCTCGACGACGCCGTCGTAGCTCGACGGGACCTCGACGAGCGCCTTGTCGGTCTCGACCTCGGCGACGGGCTGGTCCTCCTTGACGCGGTCACCGGGCGCGACCAGCCACGAGACCAGTTCGCCCTCCGCGACGCCCTCGCCGACGTCCGGCAGCTTGAACTCCTTGATCGTCACGCCTCAACCACCTCGGCAGCCGCGGTGACCCCCTCGGCGGTCGCGCGTCGACGGTCGACTGTCATGGGTGTATCTCCAACGGTCATCTTAAAATTCGACCGCCTCTAAGATTCCCTCCTCGATGCGCGCCGCGGACGGGAGGTAGTAGTCCTCCAAGGCGTACAGCGGGTACGGCACGTCGAACCCGGCGACGCGGCCGATCGGTGCCTCCTGGTGTAACAGCGCCTCCTCCTGCAGGATCGCCGTGATCTCGCCGCCGAGACCGCCGGTCTTGGGTGCCTCGTGGACGACGACCGCGCGGCCGGTCTTCTCGAACGCCTCGACGATCGCCTCCCGGTCGAGCGGCGAGACCGTGCGGAGGTCGACGACCTCGCACTCGATCCCCTCCTTGCCGAGCGTCTCGGCGGCCTCCAGCGTGGGGCGCGTCATCGCGCCGTAGGTGAACACGGCAACGTCGTCGCCCTCGCGGCGCGTGGCCGCCTCGCCGATCGGCACCGTGTACGGCTCGTCGGGCACCGCCTCGCGGAACGCCCGGTAGATCAGCTTCGGTTCGAGGAAGACCACCGGGTCGGGGTCGCGGATCGACGCCGCGAGCAGCCCCTTCGCCTCGTACGGGGTCGAGGGGACCACCACCTTCAGCCCGGCCTCGTGGGCGTAGAACGCCTCCTTCGACTCCGAGTGGTGTTCCGGCGCGCGGATGCCGCCGCCGTAGGGGGCGCGCAGCGTCATCGGGAGCGTGAACCGCCCGCGGCTCCGGGTGCGGAACCGCGCCATGTGCGAGACGACCTGATCGAAGCCGGGGTACATGAACCCCGAGAACTGGATCTCGGGGACCGGCCGCATCCCCATCGCGGACATCCCAACCGCGGTGCCGATGATCCCCGACTCGGCGAGCGGCGTGTCGATCACGCGGTCGCCGCCGAACTCGTCGAACAGTCCCTCCGTCGCGCGGAAGACGCCACCGTTCTTCCCGACGTCTTGGCCCATCACGACCACGTCGTCGTCCTCGCGCAGTTCGGTGTGCAGTCCGTCCCGTACCGCCTGTACCAGCGTGAGATTCTGTGTGTCGGTCATTCAGTCCTCCAGGAACGCCGCGTCGCCGCGGTCGTCGCGGAGCGCGGCGAGCGCCTCGTACTGTCGCTCCAGTTCGGGCGGGAGCTCCGCGTAGGCGTGTTCGAACAGCTCCCGCAGGTCGGGCCGCGCCATCGACTCCGCCTCGTCGATGGCGTCGGCGACTCGCGCCTCGACCGACGACTCGATTTCCGCGACGCGCTCGTCGTCGAGGACGCCCTCGTCGCGGAGGTACGACTCCAGCCGGTCGATCGGGTCCTTCCGCTTCCAGCGCTCCACCTCGTCGTCGTCGCGGTAGACGGTGGGGTCGTCCGCGGTCGTGTGCGCGCCGAAGCGGTACTGGACCGCCTCGATGAGCGTCGGGCGCGGCCGATCGCTGTCGGGGTCGCGCGCCTTCTTTAGGGCGGCCTTCGTGACGCTGTACACCGCGAGCGGGTCCATCCCGTCGACCTGAACGCCGTCGATGCCGTACGCCTCCGCCTTCTGCGCCAGCGTCGCGCTCCGGGTCTGCCGCTCGCGGGGGACGGAGATCGCCCACTGGTTGTTGTTACAGAAGAAGACGGTCGGCGTGTCGAACACGCCGGCGAAGTTGACCCCCTCGTGGAAGTCGCCCTCGCTCGTCGCGCCGTCGCCGAAGTAGCAGATGAACGCGTCGTTCTCGCCGCGGAGCTTCGAGGCCCACGCGGCCCCCGTGGCGTGGGGGACCTGCGACGCGATGGGGACGGCGACGGGGAAGACGTTGACGTCCGGCGGCGCGTTGTTGCCGTCCTCGTGTCCCATCCAGTAGAGCAGCGTCTGTTTCAGCGGGAGCCCGTGGACCAGCGCGGCCCCGTGTTCGCGGTACGACGGGACCATCCAGTCGTCGTCGTCGAGCGCGTACGCCGAGCCGATCTGCGCGCCCTCCTGCCCGGAGAGCGGGGGGTACGTCCCCATCCGGCCCTGCCGCTGGAGGCTCACCGCGCGGCCGTCGAAGTGACGCGCCAACCGCATGTGCCTGTACATCTCGACGAGCGAGTCGTCGTCGAGGTCGGGTACGTCGCCGACGACCTCCCCGTCCTCGTCGAGGACGCGAACGGTGTCGTCGTACGCCCTGTCGAACACGGTCACGGTCGAACCCACCTTCGCATGTCCGATATGTTCACCGCCCGGGTAATATCGTTTTCGTAAATAATTTAGTATAATCAGAAATAGCGGCTTCGGGATGAGAAACCGTCCATCAGACGGGGAGAGAATCGGACGTTTCTGAACAAACTACGAGCCATTTGGCAATATTTTCGCCAACATGTGCGTTTCGCAGGTCAGTAACGGACGAACAGGAAGGTTTTCGCGACCGGTCGCCCGCGAACGGGAAGGCCGGAGTCGCGGCACCGCGGCTCGACGGTTCGGGGGCGGACCGGGAAAACGGGCAATCGGACCGGGAAAGCGGAGAAACGGACCGGCAAAACGGACTGTCGCGCTGCGGCCGGCGGGCGGCGCTACCCGAGGCGGAAGGAGGGTTCGTCCGGCTCGCCGTCGAGGTCCTCCAAGTGGATCACCTCGTCTTCGCCCTCCTCTAGCTGTTCGCGGAGGTAGTTGACGTAGCGCTTGTGCTCGTCGAGCTGCTCGCGGAGGTGTTCGGCCTCAAGCTCCAGCCGCTCGTGCTCGCGGACGAAGCTCTTCGGGACCTCGACCTTCGGGGGGAACGGCTCGCCGTCGTCGCCCGCGTCGTCCAGTTCGGACTCGGGTACGACCCGGACCTGACCGTCGTGGGCGACGAGCGCGTCCACGTAGTCCCGGAAGACCGCCGACAGCGAGAGGTCTCGCTCCTCGGCGATGTCGCGGAGGGACTCGAACGCGCCCTCGTTGACGCGGAACGAGATCGTCTTGTTCTTGTTACCCATTGTGGACGAGTCCGTCCGCGTCTCACTTAATCGTTTGTCAGACGGTGTCACGAGCCGAACGCGACCGGACTGTCGGCGCGCGCCGGCCGTCTCAGGGCTCCGGCGCGCCGGCCGGGTCCGTCTCGTCCGGGGCGGCGTCGTCGGGCGCGGCGTCGCCTGCGAGTTCGTCGCCGCCGTCGAGGTCTTCGAGCGCCGACAGCGCGGCGGCCTTGTACGTCTCGGGGTCGAGGTCGTACTCCTCGCGCGCCATCCGCGCGTACTCGTTGCCTTCGTCGTCGAACGCGGCGACGCGCTCGACGGTGCGGCGGGCGGTCTCCGCGACCCAGCGGTCGCGGGTGGCAGCGTCGACCTCGGTGATCGACTCGGGGCGGACGGAGACCCGGACCGTGCCGTCGTCGGTCTCGTAGGTCCGGGGCTTCCCCACGACTGCGACGTACGCCGGGGGCTCCAGGTCCCGGAGTTTGGAAGCGGCTTCCGGCTGGTACTGGCCGGCGTACACGAAGAACGTGCCCGTCGGGTCGACGATGCGGCCGCGCCAGTACTCGCTGTCGTCGCCGACGTCCTCCTTCTCGGTGAGCGTGCCCACGAAGAACACGCGGTTCGAGGACTCGCCGGTCGGCAACAGCGCGTAGACGGGGGCGCGCTCGTCGTCGGACTCGGTGAACGTGTAGCCGGCGTCGTTGAACTCGCTCGCGAACACGCGCCGGGCGACCTCTCGGGTGGGTGCTGACTGGCTCATTTAGATCGACCTCGCTTCGATCAGCGCAGTTTCAACGTCGACGGTGCCGGGGTCCTCCATGTCGTCGACCAGGACGTACCGGCCGAACGTCGGGCCGGTGACGCGGTAGTAGCGCCCGAGCACGTCCTCGCCCATCTCCTCGGCGACGACGGTGGTGTCGAGCGCGTCCATCGCCATGTCCTTCGCCTCTTCGAGGGTCATGCCGGTGAGCGCCTCGGTGGCCTCGCGGTCGAAGATGACCTCGGTGACGGTCTCGCCGTCGTCGAGGACGCCCTTGATCCGGAGGTCGAACTCGCCCTCGACCTGCCCGTGTTCGGAGCAGCGGCCGTTCTGGAGGACGCGCGTACAGTCGTCCTCGGGACAGCGCTTGATCAGCCCGGAGCCGGACTGGATGTCGACCAAGGCTCCCTCGACGGTGTCGGCGTTGTCGCCGACCTCGATCGCCTCGTCGATCTCGGTGATTCCGGTCGTCCGGTTGAGCTTCACCGAGTAGCTGCCCTCGTACTCGTCGGTGACGACGTTCGAGAGCTCGTAGGACTGCCCCTCCGTCAGCTCGGGGAGGTCGGAGGTCTCGAAGGCGACGAACTTGATCGTGCCCGACTCGTCGCCGAGCAGGCCGACCTGCGAGATGGAGTCGCTGCGCGGCTCCCACAGATCGACCAGCTTCACGCGCAGGTCGACCCACTGCTCGTCCTCGTCGATGTCGTTGACGAGGACCTCCTCGCTGCCGCCGCGGCCGAGTTCGTCGCGCTCCATCCCGGCGTCTTCGAGGTAGCTGTTAGTGACGCTCCGGCGCGCCTCGTCGAGGGGCACGCGGTACTCGTCGACGAGCGTCGCCAGCCGTTCCTCGACGTCGTCGGGATCGACGTCTGTGTGGTCCGAGAACTGTTCCGCTATCGCTTCCGCTTCCTGTCGCAGTTCGCTCATGGGGTGTCTCCGCCTCCGGTGTTGTTTCGGTGGGAGGCGTACGAGGGTTGGTTCCTCACCGTATTAAAACGACGGTGACCGGGGTGAAAGTGAACAGAAAACGCCGTTTGAAGGCGTCTAAACCGACTTCTCTCGATCAGGAGTGATCCGGCGACGGGACGACCCCGACCGCGTCAGACGCCCGTCAGCCACGCGCGGGCTTCGTTTCGAGTGGAACGATCACACGGATCGAGGTCACACGGAGCGGGGTTCAGCGAGCGTGACGGAAGGATGGCGGTGGCGCGTGCCTCCGAGCGTGCCGCCGAAGGCGGCCGCGAGGAGCACGCGCGAGGGAGTCGGCGGCGACCACCGGGAGCCGCCGACGAGGCTGGGGAGGTGTGAGGTGCGGTCGCGGTCGGGTGGGACTCGAAGGGGCAGTCGCGAGGGAGTCAGAGGCGACGCAAGCACCGCAGGAACGAGCGGAGCGAGTGACGAGGAGCGCAGCAAGCGTCTGACTCCCTCGCGACTGGGGCTTCGGCGGTCACAGTTGTGACCAGATCAGCAGCGTATAGCCGAGCGACTGGGGCTTCGGCGGTCACAGTTGTGACCAGATCAGCAGCGTATAGCCGAGCGACTGGGGCTTCGGCGGTCTCGGCCACGGGACCAGCCGTCGAACGTCGGTTCTCCCCGACGTAGTCGCCGTCTCAGTCCGCGTCGGGGAACGGGACCTCGATCAGATCGCCGTCGTCGGGCAGGAGACACTCGCCGTCGAACGCCTCGCGGGCCTCGTCGCGGATCGGGCGCGGGTCGGCGGCGTACCGCGAGGAGATGTGGACCAGAGCGAGTCGCTTCGCGTTCGCGCGGGCCGCGATCGACCCCGCCTCGCGGCCGGTGGAGTGGGCCGTGTCGCGGGCGCGGTCGGCCATGTCGTCGGCGAAGGTGGCGTCGTGGATCAGCAGGTCGGCGTCCTCGGCGGCCTCAGCCGTTGATTCACGCGGGCGCGTGTCCGCGGTGTACACCAGCTTACGTCCCGGACGCGGCGGCCCGACCACCTGCGCCGGCTCGACGACCGTGCCGTCCTCGGCCTCGACCGCCTCGCCCTCGTGGAGCCGACCGAACTTCGGGCCGACCGGGACGCCGAGTTCCTCCGCCTTCGGGCGGTCGAACCGACCGGGGCGGTCGTCCTCCGCCAGCACGTACCCCTGCGACTTGGTCCGGTGTTCCGTCTCGAAGGCGCGCACGGCGTACTCGTCGGTCTCGTAGGCGACCTCGCCGGGGGCGACCGGCTCGATCCGGACGGGGAACGCCGGGTCGTGGCCGACCGCGTGGACGAGGTTCCGGAGGTGGTCGGCGGTCCCGGGCGGGCAGTGGACCGTCAGCGGGTCGGTGCGGTCGTTGAACCCGAGCGTCTGGACGAGGCCGGGGATCCCGAGGACGTGGTCGCCGTGGAGGTGCGAGACGAAGATGCGGTCGACGGCGAACCCGGTGCCGGCGCGCATCATCTCGCGCTGGGTGCCCTCGCCGCAGTCGAAGAGGAAGCGGTCGCCCTCGCGGTTGACGAAGACGGCGCTCGCCGCGCGCTCGACGGTCGGGACGGCACCGCCCGTCCCGAGGAACGTGACGCGAAGAGACATGGCGATCCGTCCGGGCGGCGGTTGTAAACCGGTGTCGATGCGGACGGACGGGGCGGCCGGATCGCCGGCGAGCGCGTCAACGGGGCCGCCGCGACGCGGCCGACACCCACATGAGGCCGGCGGCCCGAGCGCGGCCATGCGAGAGCCGATCGCCGCCTTGGTCCGACAGGAGGGGTGGCGCGCCGAGGGCGCGGCCGCCCGCGTCCACTACGAGGGGGCTAGCGAGCAGTTCGCGGTGGAGTTCTACGCCGAGACGGAGCGCGTCCTCTACTGGTCCGTCCCGACCGAGGAGGCGGAGTCCGGCACGGCCGCGCCGGTCCCGCGCGAGCGCATCCCCGATCCCCTCAGGCGTCGGGTCCGAGGCGATCTGGAGGCCGCCGACATCGACCCCGGGATCGAGCGCCGGGACCTCTGACGCCGCGGGCGGCGAGCGAGCGCCGGGACCCCCGACGCCGCGAGCCGCGAGCGACGCCGCTGCGAACAACAGTCGAGTCGAACGGGCCCGGTCGCACGCCCGTTACCGGCGTTTTCTGCCGACGTATTTCGGTTCGAAGGAAACCTATTTGCCCGCTTACCTGATAAGAGGATTCGATGAGTGGCGTCGACTGGGAAGAAGACGATCCCTTCGAGGAGCAGCGGGACAAGATAGAGAATCCGATGAAGCGGCTGTTCGTCGAGTACGGCCGCGACTACGTCCCGCAGGTGACGGTGGGGATCTTCGCGAGCGTCTTCGCGCGGCTCCTCGATCTCCTCCCCCCGCTCATGCTCGGGATCGCCGTCGACGCCATCTTCTACACCGACTCGCAGGAGGCTGCCGGCGAGGTCCCCGCGTTCAGCGAGCAGATCCCGCTCGTCGTCCTCCCCGACGCGTGGCTGCCGACGGCCCAGACGGGGCAGTTCTGGTTCACCATCGCTGTCATCGGCGGGGCGTTCGGGATCGGGGCGGGGTTCCACTGGATACGCAACTGGGGGTTCAACGCCTTCGCCCAGAACATCCAGCACGACGTGCGGACGGACACCTACGACAAGATGCAGCGGCTGAACATGGAGTTCTTCTCGGACAAGCAGACCGGGGAGATGATGTCCATCCTCTCGAACGACGTGAACCGGCTCGAACGGTTCCTCAACGACGGGATGAACTCCCTGTTCCGGCTGTCGGTGATGGTGATCGGCATCGGGGTCCTCCTGTTCTGGATCAACTGGCAGCTCGCCTTGGTCGCGCTGCTTCCCGTCCCGGTCATCGGCGGGTTCACGTACCTGTTCATCCGGATCATCCAGCCGAAGTACGCCGAGGTGCGCTCGTCGGTCGGGAAGATGAACTCCCGGCTGGAGAACAACCTCGGCGGCATTCAGGTGATCAAGTCGTCGAACACCGAACACTACGAGTCCGACCGCGTCGACGACGTCTCGATGGACTACTTCGACGCCAACTGGGACGCGATCACGACCCGGATCAAGTTCTTCCCGGCGCTGCGCGTGCTCGCCGGCGTCGGCTTCGTGTTCACGTTCATCGTCGGCGGCCTCTGGGTGTTCCAGGACACGCCGCCGGGACCGTTCACCGGGGACCTCTCGGTCGGGATGTTCGTCGTGTTCATCCTCTACACCCAGCGGTTCATCTGGCCGATGGCGCAGTTCGGCCAGATCATCAACATGTACCAGCGCGCCCGCGCCTCCTCGGCGCGCATATTCGGCCTGATGGACGAGCCGTCGCGGCTCGCCGAGGAGCCGGACGCCGAGGACCTGGTCGTCGGCGAGGGGGACGTGGTGTACGACGACGTCTCCTTCGGCTACGACGACGAGACGATAATCGAGGACGTCGACTTCTCAGTCGAGGGCGGCGAGACGCTCGCCTTAGTGGGTCCGACCGGTGCCGGGAAGTCGACCGTCCTCAAGCTCCTGCTCCGCATGTACGACGTCGACGAGGGAGCGATCGAGATCGACGGGCAGGACGTCCGCGACGTGACGCTCAAGTCGCTCCGCCGGTCGATCGGCTACGTCGGGCAGTCCTCGTACCTGTTCTACGGCACCGTCCGCGAGAACATCACCTACGGGACCTTCGACGCGACCGACGAGGAGGTCGAGGAGGCGGCGCGGGCGGCCGAGGCGCACGACTTCATCGAGAACCTCCCCGACGGCTACGACACGATGGTCGGCGAGCGCGGCGTGAAGCTCTCCGGCGGCCAGCGCCAGCGCGTCACCATCGCCCGCGCGGTCCTCAAGGACCCCGACATCCTCATCCTCGACGAGGCGACCTCCGACGTGGACACGGAGACGGAGATGCTGATCCAGCGCTCGCTCGACCGGCTCACCGCCGATCGGACGACGTTCGCGATCGCCCACCGGCTCTCGACGATCAAGGACGCGGACACCATCCTCGTGCTGGAGGGCGGGAAGATCGCGGAGCGGGGCACCCACGAGGAACTGCTCGACAACGACGGGCTGTACGCGCACCTCTGGGGCGTTCAGGCGGGCGAGATAGACGAACTGCCACAGGAGTTCATCGACCGGGCACAGGAGCGCACCGCGCGGATCGTCGAGGACGCCGAGACCGACGACGACTGATCGGGCGGCGCGGGACCGACGACGGCAGCGGAACCGGCGGCGCGGAGGCCCGACCGCGCCGTCACCGCGGAAGTCGGGTCCAGTCCCCCGGCGGCCCCTCCGGGGACGGGTCAGCGTAGCCGAGCGCGTCGAGGACCGCCTTCCGGACGTCCCGCGGCTCCCGGAACTGCGTCTCCTCGCAGTCTTCGAGCAGGCGGGCGAACCGCTCGGTCGCCGCCGTCGTCTCCAGTTCAGCGCCGCCGTACTGCTCTATCAGTTCCGCGGCCGTCACCGGATACCGATGCTCGCGGAGCGCCCGCTTCAGCGGACCGAACGACACGTTCGGATCCCGGTCCGGCCCCTCCGAACCGCGTTCCGTGTTGTCATTGGTCATACAGCCGCGATCGACGTGGACCGGGATAATACCGGGGGCCGAGCGCGTCGCGATACCCCCGGGAGCGGCCGGCGAACCCTGACCGTCGGCTATACGGCGGCGGGTGCCGACGTGTGAGTATGCGCCTCAGCGAGGTCACTTGGACCGACGCCCGCGACGCCGACGTCGACGTCGCGTTCCTCCCGGTCGGCAGCACGGAACAGCACGGCCCGCACGCGCCGCTCGGCACCGACACGCTGAACGCCGTCGCCGTCGCCGAGGCCGGGGCCGACGCGTACGAGCGGGGCGAGGAGGACACCGGGGCGGCCGCCGACCGCGGCGAGGTCGCGATCGCGCCGCCGATTCCCGTCGGCGTCGCCGAGGAACACCGCGCGTTCGACGGGACGATGTGGGTCTCGCCGGAGACGTTCCGCGCGTACGTCCGGGAGTCGGCCGAGTCGCTGGTCGCGCACGGGGTCGACCGCGTCGTGTTCGTCAACGGACACGGCGGGAACGTGGAGGCGCTCGCGGAGGTCGCCCGCCGGTTCTCGCGGGATCCCGACCACGACGGCTACGGCGTCGCGTTCACGTGGTTCGAGGCTGTCGGCGACCACGCGAGCGACATGGGCCACGCGGGACCGCTGGAGACGGCGCTGCTGCGCGCGACGAACCCGGACCTGGTCCGCGAGGAGCGCGTCGAGGAGGCGGGCACGGGCGCGGCCGACCGGTGGGGCGAGTGGGTCTCGGGCGTGAACCTCGCGCACGACTCCGACGAGTTCACCGACAACGGCGTCGTCGGCGACCCGCGGGACGGCGACGCCGAGCGCGGCGAGGTGCTGCTTGACCGGGCGAGCGACGCGCTCGCGGAGCTGGCGGCGGCGGTCGTCGAGCGAGACGCGGAGTGAAAAGGCCGGGAAGGGCTACTCGTCGTCCTCGCCGGCCGCGTCCTGAAGCGCGCCGCGGATCGCGGGGACCGTGCCCGTGAGCGAGGCCACCTCGTCGGCGGCGCTCTCGATGTCGCCGACGAGCGATTCGAGCTCCTCGATCTCGGCTTCGAGATCCTCGGCGTCGTCGAAGGCGTCGGCGCGCTCGCCGAGGACGTACGCCTTCTTCGCCGAGCGCACGCTGTCTATCGCGTCGCCCGCGTCGAGGGCGGACTTCAGGCCGTTGAGCGCGCCGAGCACGTTGTCCGCGTCCGTCTCCCACACCGCGTCCGGGTCCGGAAGCCCCTCGCGCGCCGCGGTCAGGTGTTCCTCGACCTCCGCGCGCGTCTCCGCGGCCGCCTCGCCGAACAGGTCGTCGTCGTCGAACGTGGACTGGGCCATGTCCGGAGTGTCGTGCCCGCACCTTTTAAAAACGCGCCCGGAAGCGGAAGTGAAACCGGCGGGGAGGGCGGGGTTCGTCGCCGGATCGGCAGGGGCGGGCGTTCAGTTTCGGTCCGCCGACCGACTCGGAGAGGCGGCCGGACCGGGCGGCGGGACTCAGATCCGGACGAGCAGCTCCGCCGCGATCAGCGTCAGGAGGAGACCGAGGAACCCGGCGAGGAGGGCGAGCGTCCGGAGCCGCTCGAACACGGTGTCGGGGTCCGGCGTCGCCGCGAGGAGGGCCGGGCGGTCGCGGGAGCCGGACTCCCCCTCACGGTCGGCGACGTCGGCCGCGGGGCGGGCGTCGCGGGTCCGGGCGGCGTCGGTGTCGAGGTTCGGGTCCGGCACGGTCGACCGTTCGACCGGGAGACACGTTAAACCGACTATGAGGGCACAATACCGGTATTGAGCGCTCCCGAGGTCAGGCCGCGTTCCACGGGGCCTCCTCGAAGTCGACGACGCGTTCGCCGCGGTCAAGCGCGTCGATCCGGGCGATCTGGTCGGCCGTCAGGTCGATCTCGCGGGCGGCCCAGTTGTCCTCCACGTGCCCGAAGTCGGCCGCCTTCGGGATCGGCGCGACGCGCTCTTTCGAGAGCAGCCACGCGAGGCTCACCTGCGCCGGGGTCGCGTCGTGGGCGTCGGCGATCTCCCGAAGAACCTCGACGTCGGCGACGCGGTTGCGCGCGATCGGCGAGTAGGCGACGAGCCAGTGCCCGTCGTCGACGGCGTACTCGCGGAGCCTCTCCTGCTGGAGGAGCGGGTGACACTCCACCTGATGGGCGAACACGTCGTGGTCGAGGCGGTCGATCGCCTCGTCGAGCTGGTCCGGCTCGAAGTTCGAGAGGCCGATCCGGTCTATCACGCCGTCGTCGACGAGGTCGTCGAGCGCGGGCAGCGTCTCCGCGGGGTCGTAGCTGTTGATCGGCCAGTGGACGTACAGCAGGTCGATCGAGTCGACGCCGAGCCGGTCGCGGCTGGCGCGCGCGGTCTCGACCGCGTCGTCGTACGAGAGGTTGTCCGTCGAGAGCTTCGTCGCGACGAACAGGTCCTCGCGGTCGACGCCGCTCCGGTCGATCCCGTCGCCGACCGAGGCCTCGTTGTCGTACCCCTGCGCGGTGTCGACGTGGCGGTAGCCGGTGTCGATCGCGTGAGCGACCCCGTCGGCGCACTCCTCGCCGGCGGCCAGCTTGTACGTCCCGTAACCGAGCCGGTCGAAGGCGTCTGTCATGCCCGACCGTTCCCCCGGCAGCCGGAAAATCCGGGCGTTCCGGCGGTCGACCGCTCGGAGATCCGACCGCGAGGGCGAGCGCACCGCGTCGCGGGCGGCCGGTATTTTTCATTTCCGTGAAGGATATCACGTGTGATTTTCGGCGGCGCGTTTTTATCACACTCCGCCGGTTCCGGAGCGGTACAACATGGACAAGGGACCGGTCGACAGAATTCGGTCCAGCTACGGCACACGGCTCGCGCTGTCGCTGGTCGCGGTCACGGGGGTTTCGGTGGCGTACGGGGCGGTCGTATATCTCAGGGCGACGGAGCTCGGCCCGGCCGGGGCGGAGGTCCGCTCGGGGCTCGTCGGCATGTCGCTTCTGACGGTGATCGGGCTGGCGCTCATCGGCGTCACCGTCGTCTCGAACACGGTGATCGCGCTCCGGCAGCTCACCGGGAAGGCCGAGCGGATGGCCGACGGCGACCTCGCGGTCGAGTTGGAGTCCGGCCGGGCCGACGAGATCGGCCGGCTGTTCGGCGCGTTCGACGAGATGCGCGGCTCGCTGCGCGCGGAGATCGGCGACGCGGAACGGGCGCGCGAGGAGGCCGAGGAAGCGCGGCGGGAGGCCGACGCGCGCGCCAAGACGGTGGAGCGGAAGGCGACCGAGTACGAGACCGCGATGCGCGCGGTCGCCGACGGCGACCTGACGCGGCGGGTCGACCCGGAGAGCGACAACGAGGCGATGGCTCGGGTCGGGACCGCGTTCAACGAGATGGCGGAGGAACTGGAGGGGACCGTCGCCTCGGTCGCGACCGTCGCGGAGGACACCGCCGACGTGGCCGGGCGGGTCGACGACCGCACCGACAGCCTGCGGGCGACGACCGGGACCGTGAGCGAGGCGGTCACGGAGATCGCCGAGGGCGCGCGCACCCAGCGCGACGACCTCCGGGCGGCGACGGACGAGGCCGAGAGCCTCGCCTCCTCCGCCGAGGAGGTGGCCTCGACGGTCACCGACGTCGCGGAGACCGCCGAACACGCGGCCGCGGTCGGCGACGAGGGCCGCGAGGCGGCCGAGGAGGCGCTCGACGAGATGGACGCGGTCGAGGAGACGACCGCGGAGACGACCGCGGAGGTCGAGGCGCTGGCCGAGGAGGTCGAGGAGATCGGCGAGGTGGTCGACACCATCTCGGAGATCGCCGAGCAGACGAACCTGCTGGCGCTGAACGCGTCGATCGAGGCGGCCCGCTCCGGTGCCGACGGGGCCGGCTTCGCGGTCGTCGCCGAGGAGGTGAAGTCGCTCGCGGAGGAGACCCAGAAGTCCGCGAGCGAGATCGAGGCCCGGATCCACGCGGTCCAGGAGCGCGCCGAGACCGGCGCGGCCGCGATGGCTCGCACCGAGGAACGGATCTCCGCCGGGGTCGACACCGTCGAGACGTCGATCGACGCGCTCGAACGGCTCGCGGAGGCCTCCGAGCGGACCGACAGGAGCATGGCCGAGATCACCGACGCGACCGAGACGCAGGCGGACTCCGTCGACGCGGTCGTCGGCCACGTCGAGGACGTCTCCGCGATCAGCGCCCAGACGGCGAGCGCGGCGGGCGACGTGACCGGCGCGGTCAACGAACAGGAGGAGACGCTCGGGGCCGTCGAGACCGCCGCCGGGTCGCTCTCGGAGCGGGCGCGGGCGCTCAGGAGCGCCGTCGACGGGTTCTCGTTCGACGCCGCCGAGGCCGGACTCTCGGGGCCGGGCGACGGCGACGCCGCGGCCGGGGCCGAGACCGTGGTCTCCGACGGCGGCGAGTTCGACTTCGGCGGCGGCGCGCCGAACGGCGACGACGCCGACGGGGGTGCGTCGAGATGATCGCCGACACCGCCCTCTGGGCGTGGATCGGGGCCGCGGCGATGGGCGCGGGAACCGTGCCCCCGCTGTGGCGCTGGCTCGCGGGGTCGGGAGACGGCGACTCCCACGCGCGCCACTACGCCACGCTCGCCGGGGTCACCGGCGTCGCGGCGCTGGCGTACCTAGCGATGGCGCTCGGGTTCGGCGTCGCGTCGACACCCAGCGGGGACATCGAGGCGGCGCGGTACCTCGACTGGCTGGTGACGACGCCGCTTCTCATCCTGTATCTCGGCCTCCTCGCGCGGCCGCCGCGCCGGGTGCTCGGCGGGCTGATCGCGGTCGACGTGGTGATCATCGCGGGCGGCGTCGTCGCAGCCGCGACGACCGGAACCGTCTCGTGGGTCGCGTTCGGCGTCGCCGGCGCGGCCTACGCCGCGCTGGTGTACGGCCTGCTCGTCACGCTCCCGCGGTCGGCGTCGGCGGAGTGCGACCGGGTCCGGGCCGTCTTCGGGACGCTCCGGAACATCACCGTGGTCCTGTGGACGCTGTACCCCGTGGTGTGGCTGCTCGCGCCGACCGGGTTCGGAATCCTGACGCCGGCGACGGAGATGCTCGTGTTCGTCTACCTCGACATCGTCTCCAAGGTCGGGTTCGTCGCGGTCGCCGTCGCGGGCGCGGACGCGCTCGACCGACTCGGGGTCGGCGGGGCGAGCGACCCGACGGCGGCGTTCGAGTCGCCGGACGCGGCCGCTGCGGAGCCGAGCGACGACTGAACGGGAACCGCGGCCCGGTTTTTGAGTTCCCCAACGTTGTTGGTATCCTCAACACCTGATGGTCTCGTAGCCTCTGTCGCTCAATATGCGTTCGACGGACAGGACACAGATACCACGAAATAACCGAACTATGCCGTAACATACGAGCCAGATATGTCAGACAGTACACTTCTATTCCACAAAACTGATTCCGAATCGATCTCTATGCCGTCCATGTCCCGCGAACAGGAGGAGATCATCGCACACCTCCGTTTCATCAGCATAGCCCTCGTCGCTGTGGCGATCTCCGTTCTCACGGCCGGTTTCATTATTAACGGAGACCGGATAGCGCCCGTGTTCTCTGTCGTTAGCGTAATCGCTTGTCTGTACGCGTTTGTGACGCCACTCGTCCGCGGGTGAGAGCCCCATCCCCAGTCGGGGATGGGTAAGAAACCCGGGAGTCAGATCGCACTCGCGATCTGCCGGCCGTTCCGGGCGGGGAAGTATCCGAAAATGGACTTCAAGGGAACCAGTTTCTCCTATTCGGCGTCGGCGACGAGGTCCTCGTACCGCGCGCCGGTCTGTTTCAGCGTCTCCGTCGAGTAGAGCCGCTCGTGCGAGAACGGGAGGTGGTCGGCCGCCAACTCGTCGATCTTCGCGTCGACCGCGTCCGCCTCGCGGCCGTGGATCATCGTGAACAGGTTGTACTCCCACTCCTGATCGGGACGGCGGGGACGGTGGTAACAGAGGGTGACGTACGGGAGGCTCCCGACCGCCTCGCCGCGCGCGTCGAGCTCGTCGTCCGGCACGTCCCAGACCACCATACAGTTGTTCGTGAACCCGGTGACGACGTGGTTGACGATACAGCCGATCCGCTTGATACAGCCGTCCGCGAGCAGTCGCTCGACCGCCGCGAGCACGTCGTCGACGTCGGCGTCGATCGCCGCCGCCACGTCGGCGTAGGGGGTCGCGGACAGCGGGAAGCCGTCCTGAATGGCGAGGAGGAGGTCGGCCTCCAGCGCGCTCAGGTCGCCGCGGGCGTTCTCGGAGATGCGGGTGGCGGAGACGTCCGTCTCCTCCAGCGACTCCCGCGCGAACCGGTCGCCGTTGACCACGGGGAACTCCAGGTCGATGTAGTAGTCCGTGAGCATCGGGAGCGCCAGCACCTCGCAGCCGGTGCGCTCCTCGATCTCCGCGAGGATCGCGTCGCGCGTCTCGCGGGAGCCGGCGGTGACGACGAACCACTGGTTCCACTCGTGGTCGCGGCGGTAGTTGTGGTTCACCTGCCGGTAGCCGTTGATCACTTCGGCGACCTCGTCGAAGCGGTCCTCTGGCGCGCGCACCGCCGCGAGCGTCGAGGAACCGATCACGGGCGGGTTCAGCACCGCGCCGAACCGCCGGAACACGCCGCGCTCCCGGAGGTCGCGGACGCGGTCGAGGACGGCGTCGGCGTCGAGGTCGACCCCCGTCTCGGCCGCGACCTCGCGGGCGACCCGCTCGAACGGGCGCGACTCGACGGGGAAGCCGCTCTGGTACTCGTCGATGAGGGCCGCGTCGACCGCGTCGACGTCGGCCCGCCAGTCGGCGTCCAAACTCATTACGTACCCTTCGGGTCGGGCGTACCTACTGTTTTCGGAGCGGACCGGAGAACGGGGGTCGAGAGGAGGGCCGAGGCGGGAGGTCAGTCGTCCGAAGCGGTCTCGCCCGGCGTCGGCGCGAACGCCCGGGCGCTCTCCTCCAACTGCGCCGCCGAGCAACCGCCGACGGTCGCGGCCTGTTCGAGGGTCAGTGTGCGGGAACGGTACAGCGTGAGCGCCGTCGACACGGATTTGGACGTCATCGGGTACGAGTGCGTACAGTATGGACGTACATATAACTCTGACGCCATTCGAGACCGATTACAGAATACGAAGGCGATAGAGTATCTACAAAACACAAGTATTCTCTCCATAACCACACGTACGTCTTTTTCTGTATTGCGAACGGTTACCACGGACGCGGCGAGAACGGCCCCGAAGCCCGGCGCAGTCGCTCGGGCGCGGTGTGCCGAGGGAGCGAGCGTTACGCGTCGCGCTCGTAGCTCGCGACGGTCACTCGGTCCTCGCCGCCGTGGAAACGATGCCGTAGGGAGAGATCCCGGACCGGGAACCCGAACGCGACCTCGCCCTCGTACTCGACGGCCGCAGGGCCTTTACAGCCGTTTCGGGTCTCCGTGGCCGCGATCTCCACGATGGCAATACCCTCCTCCGGCGACGACGTGAACACGGCCGCGTCGAGCGAGACGCAGTCGACCGGCGCGGCGAACCGCCCTTCGATCCGCGCGGTCTCGTCTCCCACCTCGACGCTCCCGTCGTGTTCGGCGTCGTCGACCCGCTCGGTCGAGCGTACGGAGACCGTCGCCGTCGGGGGATCGTCGCGGAACGCGCCGCCGAGACAGCCCGAGAGTCCGCCCGCGGCGAGCGCGGAGCCGGCGAGGACGGCGCGTCTCGTCGGTCGGTGCCGCCGCTCGGCCGGGAGGGGTCGACTCCCGGCGCTCGGAGTTCGGTCGCTCACGGTCCGTCCGGCGTCGGGAGCGGGTAAGTGTCTTCCGCGACACCCGCGTCCGCCCGCTCCTCCCCTTCCCAGCGTTCGGGAGCCGAGCGGGGGACTTTTCGTCGGCAAGACCGAACGGAGCGTATGGCTCAGGCGACTCAGGAGTTCGGCGACTGGCCCCTCAAACGGCTGATGACCGAGGTCTGCGGCTCCGGCCACAAGTCGGCCGACGACCTCACCCGCGCGCAGGCGACGGAGGCGTTCGAGCGCATCCTCGCGGGCGAGCCGGACCCGACGACGCTCGGGGCGTTCTGGCTCGCGAACCGCTGGAAGCGGAACACGCCGGAGGAGCTCGGCGCGTACGTCGACGTGATGTGCGACCGCGTCGAGTACGCGGAGCCCGACGCCGACCCCGTCGACTGCGGCGCGAACTACGACGGGAAGGGCCGGACCGCGATCCTAGGCGTCGCGGCCGGCGCGGTCGCGGCCGCCGCGGGCACCCCGGTCGTCGTCCACTCGGGCGACCGCGTCCCGACGCAGAAGCAGGACGCGTACAAGCACGTCCTCGACGAGCTCGGCGTCCACACCGAGCTGACGCCCTCGGACTCCGCCGAGATGGTCGACGAGACCGGCTTCGGCTTCTACTATCAGCCCGCGTTCAACCCCGCGATCGACGACCTGTTCGAGCGCCGCGACATGATGGGCGTCCGGTCGTTCGTCAACACGGTCGAGACGCTGGCGAACCCGGCCGGCGCGTCCACGCACCTCGGCTCCTTCTACCACCTCGCGTTCGCGAAGAAGGTGGTCGACACGTTCGTGGAAAGCGAGTTCCACGACCTCGACCGCGTCCTGATGTTCCAGGGGATGGAGGGGTACGACGACGTGCGCCCCGGCTACACGAAGGTCGCCGAGTGGAACGCGGCGGACGACGGTGACGGCGAGGACGCCGGGTCCGAGGGCGCGAGCTTCACCGACTTCGAGATCGAGACCGCGGAGTACGGGATGAACCTCGAAGAGGACGACCTCGCGGTCGACGACGTCGCCGCGGACTCGGCCGCGATCACCGAGGAGGTGCTGGCCGGCGAGCGCGACGGCGCGTTCGCGGACGCCGTCGCCGTCAACGCCGCGCTCCGGATCTACGCTGGCGAGGACGCCGACTCCATCGAGGAGGGACTGGAACTGGCCCGCGAGGCGATCGACGACGGCTCGGCGCGCGACGTGCTGGAAGCGATGCGCGAGTTCTGAGAGCCGTCGGGGACCGGAAATTCCGTTCGTATTCGAAAATCCCGCGCTGACACCTCCAAAGCCCCGGCCGCGCGGCTCGCGGCCTGTCGGCCGCTCGCAGGCACGCGCCACCGCATCAGTTCTTTATGTGTATCCGTCGAGGCGGGGTCGGTGTTTTATAAGTCGCGTTCGGGGGCCGGCGGCATCGCCCGCTTGTGGGCGCTGCGCTCGTGGAGGTCGACCACGCGGTCGACCGCCTCCTCCGGGACGTCTAGCTCGCGCACCGTCGCCGACCGCGAGAGCCCGCCGTCGACGTGGACCGCGAGGATGGCGTCGACGGTGTCGTAGTCGAGTCCCATCTCCTCGGCGTCGGTCTGGCCCTCCCACATGCCCGCGGTGGGCTCCTGCATCACCAGTTCGCGGGGGACCCCGACGTGCGCGGCCAGCTGGCGCACCTGCTGTTTGTAGAGGTTCCCGATCGGGTTACAGTCGACCGCCTGGTCGCCGTACTTCGTGTAGTAGCCCGTCATCGCCTCGGCGCGGTTCCCGGTCCCGAGGACGACCCGGTCCTCCGAGTTCGCGACGAAGTAGTTCAGCACGGCGCGGGTGCGGACGTACACGTTGCCCGCGGCGGTGCGGTCGTCGGCCGCCTCCGGGACGGCGTCGAAGAACGCCTCCGCCATCGGCTGGATCTCGACCACGTCGTACTCGATGCCGAGGTCGCGGGCGACGCGCTCGGCGTCGCTCATCACGTCCGCGTCGTTCACCGCCGAGGGCATCGTGAGCCCGTGGAGGCCGTCCTCGCCGAGCGCCTCGACCGCGAGGTGCGCGGTGAGCGTCGAGTCGATACCTCCCGAGAGGCCGAGGACCGCGCCCTTCGCGCCCGCGTCGTCGACCACGTCGCGGATGAACGAGACGATGCGCTCGCGGGTCGCCTCCAGTTCCGACTCCGAGAGGCGGAGGTCGAGCGGGGGGTCGTCCGACAGCAACACCGACTGCTCCGAGGTCTGACTCATGGGAGTATCAAGGGGCCGAGACGCCTAATTCCTCCCGGTCGACGCGGGGAACTGGACGTTCGTCGGGTTTCGCAGACCGACTGCGACCGACCTGCCTGCGGTGGCGCGTGCCGACGAGCGCCCTGATAAGGGCGCGAGTCGCACGCGCGAGGGAGTCGCGAGCGGTTGGGCGACCGGAGGGAGCCCAGAGCGAGCGACAGGGCGAGAGCGGAGCTCTCGCTTGAAACCGGACGTAGTCCGGTGACGAGGCTGGGGAGGCGTGAGGTGCGGTCGCGGTGCGGGGCGGGACTCGAAGGGACGACCGCGGGGCAGTTTCGTGACGGTCAGTAGCCCACAAACGTTGGCGAAGGCGCGACCGAATTCTCCTCACGGCGTTCGTTCCTCGGCCTCGAAATCGAATTGACCGTGCGACCCCGTGGACTGCCCGTCGCTAGCTCGGACGGTAGAACCGCATGAAACCGACGTTAGCTAAAAACCGACCACCGGGTTCGATAGACGACGACGTAAGCGGTTAGATACGCGGCGGCCCAGACCGCCGCTTGTGGAGCGGGATTACTGCCGGAAACGGACACTCCCGACGCGAGGAAGGGGACCATACCGACGAGCCCCCATCCGATTACGGACGCGATAAGGACGAACAGGTACTCCCCCAGCCGTCCGAGTGACCAATCACCCGCGACGACGGGGTACGAGCCGCCGAACGCCAGCACGCCGACGATCAGATTCACCGTCGAGGTCGAAACCGGAAACCCGAGAACCGCGTTGCCGAGCGAGACCATCGGGTACCAGACGATGGTGAACCCGAGAACGGAGAGGAGGAAATCGAGGGTCGCCGATAGCCACGAGTCGACTCCTCGTTCGACGGTCGACATGGCTGCTCTTTCCCCGTGATCGCACGAGAGATTTGTGGTCGGATTGAGCGATCTCGATCCGGGCGCGGGAACGCTTCTCTGAAATCCGCAAACGGAAACGGATAGCCGAACGGGGAGGAACTTGCCAATGCCCCACGCCGTCGTCCGCCTACAACAGTCCCTCGCGCTCGGCGAGCAGCAGTCCCTCCAGCGTCGCGTCGTTCGTCGGCGGCTCGCGGGCGATCTCCAGCGCCTCCTCGACCGGGACCGACCGCGGCGAGAGGAACTCGTTGCTGTCGTGGTCGACGTCGACCGGAGTCAGCCCCTCGGCGAACACGTAGCCGCGCGTGTGACGCAACACGCCCGTCGAACACCACACCTCCTGAAGCAGCGAGGTCGAGTCCGGCTCGAACCCGGTCTCCTCGGCGAGTTCGCGCGCGCCCGCTTCGGTGTACGACTCGCCCGATTCGACGATCCCCGCCGGGAGCTCCAGTTGCGTGTTCCGCACCGTCGGGCGGTACTGCTCGACGAACAGCACCCGGTCGTCGGCGACCGCGACGATCACCGTCGCGGGCGACAGCTCCGCCCAGTAGTACCGCTTCTCGGTCCCGTCGGGCTGCTCGACGCGGTCGTAGCCGCCGACGAACCAGCCCTCGTCGTACTCGACGACGACCTCCTTCACCGGCCACTCCGGCTCGCCCGGCAGCGAGTGGTTCCGCCCGTCCGAGAACGCGGGGAGGTCGCGGAGGTCCGTGGCGGCCGACGGGGTGGAGCGGTTGTTTCCGTCCGTCACGGGCGGACCACCTCCGCGTGGTACACCTGTCCGTCGCGACTCACCCGCACGCCGTTCTCGGTCGCGGCGGTGGGGTTCTGTTTTGTCACGGCGTCGATCTCGTCGAACGGCGTGTGGGTGAACCACTCCTTCATCCCGTAGGGACCGGTCTGGTAGCCCTCGGACCGCCCGTCGGCGCTCTCTATCGCGCCGACCAGGTACGGATACCGGCGGTCGGAGACGTTGTTCACGTCGGCCACGGTGCCGTTCGTCTCGATCGGCTCGACGGTGAGGTAGTAGGGGTCGCCGCTCCCGAGGTAGCTCGGCAGCGCGCCGAGCGCGAGCAGCGCGACGACGACCAGGGCGATGGCGATGAGGAGATTCCGGGTGACCCGGCGCATGGTCGTCGTAGGGGCCGGCGGGGAATACCGGTTTCGACCGGGGGCGACGCCGTCCGCCGGGGCGAGTCAGGGCGGGGGCCGACGGCGACCGCCGACGCGCTTTAGCCCGCCGCGTCCCTTGCCCTCGCATGGAGTACCGGTTCGAGCTGGCGCTGTGCGCCGCGCTCGAATCCCCCGACCGGGTCGTCGCCCGGCAGCTCGGTGCGGGCGTCGAGACGCCCGGGACCCGCATCGTCGACGTCTGTCTCCTCCGAGCCGGCCCGAACTTCGACGACCGCGCCGCGATCGCCGCCGAGCGGATCCCGGACCCCGCCATAGAGGCCGCGGTGGGGCCGGGCGAGGCGGTTCCCGTCGCGGAGGCGTTCGACCTCCCGCCGGACCGGGCCGCGGCGGTCGTCGACCGCGCGGTGGAGGTCGGCTACCTCGAACGCGAGCGCCGGGACGGGCGACCGGCGGTGCGCGCGACCGCGCGGTATCCGGACGACTGGGTCGACGAGATGGTCGCCGTCGAGAACAAGCCGGACCTCGGGCGGCCGGGCGATCTGGAGGCGCAACTGCGGTACGACGCCGCGCTCGGGCTCTTCGACCGCGTCGTCCTCGCGACCGCCTCCTACGTCACCCGCGCGCACCTCAACCGGATCCCGGAGGCGGTCGGGGTCTGGCGGTTCGACCCCGAGACGGGCGAGCGCGAGGTCGTCCGCGAGGCGAGGCCGCTCGACCCGGACGCGCCGGGGGTCGAGATACGCGACGAGCGCCCCTCGCGCACGGACGTCGCGCTCGTCGACCCGGCGGCGAAGGCCCGCAAGCGTCGCCGGATCGCCGAGCGCGCGTACGGGAAGGGGTGGCGACCCGACCCGCCGGCGTGCGCACACGGGGAGGCGACCGCGGACGGCCGGCCGCGCTGCGCGGAGTTCGGCCGCGTGGTCGACCCCGGCCGCGAGTGCGGGAGCGGCTGTCCCGCCTTCGAGCCGGCGGACCCGCCGGACGCGGCGCGGGAGCGCCTCCGGGACGAGCGGACCGCGTGGGTCGCCGCCCCCGACGGCGACGGCCCGCGCCGGCAGTCGGGGCTCTCACGGTTTCTGTGAGAACGCTTATACGGTGAGGACGGGTGGTTTCACGTATGGACGAGATCGAAGACGTCTTCGTGGCGCGACTGATGTCGACGGACCTCCACACGGTGACGCCGGACACCTTGGTCGAGGACGCGGCCGCCGTGCTGCTCGAGAACGATATCAGCTCCGTCCTCGTCGTCGACGAGGACGACGGGTCGCTCGCGGGGATCCTCACCTCGACGGACTTCGTCGACATCGTCGCGAAGAGCCAGCCGAAGGCCGAGACGACGGTCGATCGGTACATGACGGCGGACCCGATCACGGCGAGCGCGCAGGACGACGTGTCGGCGGTCGCCGCGACGATGCTCGAACACGGCTTCCACCACGTGCCGGTCGTCGACGGCGACGCGCCCATCGGCATCATCACCACCTCCGACTTCGCCGCGTACGTCTCCTCGCCCGAGTCGGCCTCGGCGTAGCGCGCTCGGTTTCGCTCCGTCGGCGACCGCCCGCTGACCGCCCGCGTCCGCGACCGCGCGCCGAGTCCCCCGCGACCCGCGACGACCCCTCCGCGCGGACCGTCCGCGACCGCGACAAGTGACGCCACTTTCTGTGGTCGTATTACCCCGGAACGCGTACGGGTGCCCGTGTCCGATCACCTACATCTCAACCTCTTCACCATGACCTCGGTCGAGCACGTCTCGCCCGGGTCGTGGCGGTATCCCGGCGACCGGTCGGCGGACTACGCCGACCGCGAGTACTGGACGGAGGTCGCGCGCACCGCCGAGCGGGGCGGCTTCGACGCCGTGTTCTTCGCGGACGTGCGCGGCATCTACGACGTGTACGGCGACGACCGCGGGACGGCCGTCGAGAAGGCGGTCCAGACGCCCGCGAACGACCCGCAGCTCGTCGTGCCCGCGATGGCGGAGGTCACCGACGACCTCGGCTTCGCGGTGACGCGCTCGACGACGTACAACCACCCCTACCAGCTCGCGCGGGAGTTCTCGACGCTCGATCACCTCACCGACGGGCGGATCGCGATCAACGTGGTCACCTCTTATCTGGAGTCGGCCGCCGAGAACCTCGGGCTCGACGAGCGGATGGACAAGGAGACCCGGTACGATCGCGCCGACGAGTTCCTCGACGTCTGCTACAAGCTGTGGGAGGACTCGTGGGAGGACGACGCGGTCGAGGTCGACCGGGAGACCGGGCGGTACACCGATCCGGAGAAGGTCCACGCGATCGACCACGAGGGCGACCACTTCTCCGTGCCCGGCCCGCACGGCTCCGAGCCGTCGCCCCAGCGCACCCCGGTCGTCTATCAGGCCGGCTCGTCGGACTACGGTCGCGACTTCGCCGCGCGCAACGCCGAGGCGGTCTTCGCCAGTCAGCCGACCGAGGAGGGCGTCGTCGAGTACATGGACGACGTGAAGTCGCGGGCGGCCGACGCCGGCCGCGACCCGGAGAGCCTGAAGTTCTTCATCGGCGTCGTGCCGGTCGTCGGCGAGACGGAGGCGCTCGCGGAGGCGAAGTACGAGGAGTACAAGCGCCACGTCGACGTCGAGGCGACGCTCGCGCTGCTCTCCGGGTTCCTCGACATGGACCTCTCGGAGCTCGACCCCGACCAGAAGGTCGAACACATCGAGACGGACGCGATCCAGGGGACGATGAACGCGTTCACGAAGGCCCAGCCCGACCGCGAGTGGACGGTCCGGGAGGTCGCGGAGTTCTGCGGGCTCGGCACGACCTCGCCGAAGGTCGTCGGCACGCCCGAACAGGTGGCCGACGAGCTCCAGCGCTGGCACGAGGCGGTCGGCGTCCACGGGTTCAACCTCAAGGAGGTCGTCCGCCCCGACTCGCTCGTCGACTTCGTCGACCTCGTCGTCCCGGAACTCCGCGAGCGCGGTCTCGTTCCCCCGGCGGACGCGGAGCCCGAGGGCGAGACGCTCCGCGAACGGCTCCTCGGCGAGGGGCAGTCGCGGCTCCGGGCGGACCACCCCGCTCGGCAGTAGCCGAGCGCGACGCGGACGCCCGCCGGAGGCGCGAGCGGGCCGGCGTTCGGCACCCTGTTAGCGAACTGTTGTGAACGGCTCGCCGTCAGGTAATACGACGGTGCTGCCGGCCCCGGCACGCTTAAGTGGTTACCGACGCTTGTTTCAGGTGACGCTTCGCTTGGAGGGCCGAAGCGTCAGCGGGGACCTACAGAACGGCACGCCCGTGCCACCTTTTCCCGGCACGGGCGTGCCGTTCGTTCCTTTACACCCCGAGCGACGCGCTCGCGCAGTTCCGATGCGAGACGTTCCGAGAGGAGTGACGTGAGACGCCCGGAGAGAGCGACGGCCGCGCGTCACGGGGGTCGACGGGGAGACGTCAGGCCCGACCGGACGTCGGGCGTGCCGCCGTTACAGTTCGCGACGACGCTGTCGCCCGGGGAGCGCGAGTCGTTCGTCGCGTTCGTCACCGACCGGTACGTCGAGGAGATGGAGACGTCCCGGGGGCACGTCGCCGTGACGCTCCCGGAACGCGAGCCGTCGGCGGCGACTGGACGGCCGGAGAGTGAGTCCGATAGGGGCGAGAGGCGACGTTCAGAGCCGTTCGCCCTGGTACGAACCGTCGTAGGTCTCCTCGTGGTCGGCCTCGGCGAGGACGAGTTGGGCGACCCGCGCGCCGCGCTCCAGTTCGACGTCGTGGTGGACTTCGAGCAGTCCCTCTCCCTTGCCGGTGTAGCCGGCGTCCCAGACGGCGGTGTCGAGCATACAGGAGTTCCGCATGAGCGACGACCGCGGGTAGATGAAGCCGACGTACCCCGGCGGGATAGAGATGGTTTCGGCGTACTGGAGGACGTAGCCGCCGGGGGAAAGGGAGACGTACTCGACGTCCTCGCCCGTGGTGTCGGCCCGGACCGGCCGACGGTCGCCGACGGTCTTGCCGTCGCGGCTGATGCGACCGGGCTCGCGCTGTTCGAGGACGGTCTCGACGGTGAGGTCGACGCCGTTCGGCTGGATCTGTTCGTCGGTGAGCGGGTCGACGTGGTCGGCAACGAACGCGCCGCTAGCGTACATGGCGTGGGTACTCGTCGTCGTCGCGTAACGGTCTGTCGATACGGGGCGTTGCGCGAATATCGTACTCCCTCCCAAATTAAACTCAAGTTTGGTTGAGACTAATTCCTACAGATACATTTAGAAAAATTTAATTCCAAGAGGGGTGTGTTTGCGGGTGGTATGCCAAATAATACCAATCTGACGCGTCGCGGCTTCATCGGAGCGACCGCAGCGAGCACGGTAGCGATGGTGGGGGCGGCCTCGGCCGCGCCCGGGAACGGCGGCGGCCCGGATCGGCGCGAGTACATCGTCGGGGTCTCCGCGACCGAGGACGACCCGAAGGGGTACGTCAAGCAGCACCTGAAGGGCAACGAGGAGGTCCTGTCTAGCAACGAGACGCTGAACACGACCGTGGTCGGGCTTCCGGAAAACGCCGCGGAGCCCGCCCACGAGAACTTTCGGGAGCGCCAGAAGCGCGCTGACGCGGTGAAGTACGTCGAGGAGAACGTCCGACTCACCGCACAGCTCGCGCCGAACGACCCCCAGTACGGCGACCAGTACGCGGACCAGCAGGTGAACGCGCCGGACGCCTGGGAGGAGACGTTCGGCGACGCGAACGTCACCATCGGCGTCGTCGACCAGGGCGTGAAATACGATCACCCGGACCTCGACGGCAACATGGACGACGCCGTCTCCAACTACGGTCGGGACTTCGTGGACGACGACGGCGACCCCTACCCCGACGCCCTCAGTGACGAATACCACGGCACGCACGTCTCGGGCATCGCCGCCGCCGAGACCGACAACGGCGAGGGCGTCACCGGCATCGGGAACTCCAGCGTGCTCTCCGGGCGCGCGCTCTCCGAGCGGGGCTCGGGATCCACGAGCGATATCGCCGACGCCGTGACGTGGGCGGCCGACCAGGGCGCTGACGTGATCAACCTCTCGCTGGGCGGCGGGGGGTACACCGACACGATGAAGAACGCCGTCTCGTACGCCACCGACAAGGGGGCGCTCGTCGTCGCCGCGGCGGGTAACGACGGCCGGAACTCCGTGTCGTACCCCGCGGCGTACAGCGAGTGTCTCGGAGTGAGCGCGCTCGACCCCGACGAGACGTTGGCGTCGTACTCGAACTACGGCAACGAGATCGAACTCGCGGCACCCGGGACGAACGTCCTCTCGACGTGGACCGACGACGGGTACGAGAAGATCTCGGGGACGTCGATGGCGACGCCCGTCGTCGCCGGGGTCGCGGGGCTGACGCTCGCCCAGTACGACCTCACGAACGCGGAACTCCGCGATCACCTGAAGGCCACGGCCGTCGACGTCGGCCTCTCCACCGAGAAGCAGGGGTCCGGCCGCGTCGACGCCGGCGTCGCCGTCACCACCGACCCGGAGTCCGGCGGCGGGGGCGGCGGAGGCGGCGGAGGCAGCGGCGGGTCCACGTCGACGTCGGTGACCGGCTCGCTGTCCGACTATTCGGACGGGGATTGCTTGAGGTACGCCTTCGAGTACGGCGACCCGAGCAAGGTCGTCCTCGACCTCGACGGCCCGTCGGACGCCGATTTCGACCTCTACGCGAACACGGGCGTCGACGCGTGTCCGACGACTTCGGACTACGACTACCGGTCGTGGACGACCGACTCCCAGGAGACCATCAGCATCGACGGCCCCGACGTCTCGACGGACCTACACGCGCTCGTGGACTCCTACAGCGGGAGCGGCGAGTACACGCTCACGATCACGGAATACGAGTGACAGCGCGCCGCGAGCGGCAGCGCTGACGCACCGACCGTCCGGATTCCCCGTTCTGCCGTCCCTCCCCGTCGCCGGCCGGGACGGCTCGACCCACCGAACGCCCGCCGTTGTGTGTTGTGATGGCACGCATCAAATAAGGTCTGAGGGCGCGTATTAGGCGAATCTACCGGTCCAGAAACACGCGGATTTATAATCGTAGAAAGTCCACCTGCGGATACTATGGAACAGACTATTACGGAGAAGATCCTCGATGACCATCTCGTCGAGGGCGAGTTGACGCCCGGCGAGGAGATCGGCATCGAGATCGACCAGGTGCTGACGCAGGACACGACGGGGACGATGGTGTGGCTCCAGTTCGAGGCGCTGGAGATGGACGAGGTCCAGACGGAGCTGGCCGCGCAGTACTGCGACCACCAGACGTACCAGTTCGACTTCAAGAACACCGACGACCACCGGTTCCTCCGCTCGGCGGCGGGCACGTACGGCGCGTACTTCTCCCGCCCCGGCAACGGGATCTGCCACCAGGTCCACAAGGAGAACTTCGCAGCGCCCGGCAAGACGCTGCTCGGCTCCGACTCGCACACGCCGACGCCCGGCGGGCTCGGCCAGCTCGCGATCGGCGCGGGCGGCCTCGACATCGCCGTCGCGATGGGCGGCGGCCCCTACTACGTCGAGATGCCTGAGGTCGTCAACGTCCACCTCGAAGGCGAGCTCCCCGAGTGGGCGACCGCCAAGGACATCGCGCTTCACCTCCTCGGCGAGCTGACCGTCAAGGGCGGCGTGGGCAAGATCTTCGAGTACACCGGACCGGGAGCCGAGAAGCTCTCGATCCCCGAGCGCACCACGATCACGAACCTCGGCACCGAGCTGGGCGCGACCTCCTCGATCTTCGCGACCGACGAGAAGACGAAAGACTGGCTCGCGCGCCAGGACCGCGAGGAGGAGTACGTCGACCTCCAGCCCGACGACGACGCGGAGTACGCCGAGACGGTCGAGGTCGACTTAAGCGAGCTCGAACCGCTCGTGGCCGCGCCCTCGATGCCCGACAACGTCGCCCCCGTCAGCGAGTACGAGGGAACTGACGTCGAGCAGGTCATCGTCGGCTCCTGTACCAACGGTGCCTACGAGGACATCCTCCCCAGCGCGAAGATGCTGGAGGACCGCGAGGTCGCCAAGCAGACCGAGATGATCGTCGCGCCCGGCTCGAAGCAGGCGTCCGAGATGCTGGCCCGCGAGGGCTGGACCGCGGAGATGATGGCGGCCGGCGTCAACTTCTCCGAGGCGACCTGCGGCGCGTGTATCGGCATCGGTCACGTGCCCGCCTCCGACTCCGTCTCGCTGCGCACCTTCAACCGCAACTTCGAGGGTCGCTCCGGCATCGAGGACGACTCCGTCTTCCTCTGCTCGCCCGAGGTCGCCACCGCGGCGGCCATCACCGGCGAGATCGTCGACCCCCGCGACCTCGCGGACGAGCTCGGCGACCTCGAGGCCCCCGGCCTGGAGATGGGGACGAAGTACGGGCCCGGCATGGGGCAGGACGACTCCGACATCATCTCGCCCGACGAGGCGATCGACGACGGGCTCGTCAAGGGCCCGAACATCGGGGACGTGCCGCTGAAAGACGGGATCGACGTGGACGGCGGTGAGGCCCTCCTCAAGATGGAGGACAACATCACCACCGACCACATCATCCCGGCGACGGCGGACATCCTGAAGTTCCGCTCGAACATCGAGAAGCTCTCCGAGTTCACGCTCTCGCGCGTCGACGACACGTTCGCCGAGCGCGCGCTCGCCGCCGACGGCGGCGTCCTCGTGGCCGGCGAGAACTACGGGCAGGGCTCCTCGCGGGAACACGCCGCCCTCTGTCCGATGTACCTCGGCATCGAGGCGGTGTTCGCGCAGAGCTTCGCCCGCATCCACAAGGCGAACCTGTTCAACTTCGGGATCGTCCCGCTGGCGATCGACGAGGAGACGTACGAGCGGATCGACCAGGGCGACGACCTCGCGATCGTCGACGACGTGCCCGCGGGCGTCCGCTCCGGGCAGGAGGAGTTCACCGTGAGCGTCAACGGCGAGTGGGAGTTCACCGCCGACCTCGACGCCTCCGAGCGCGAGCGCGACATCCTCGCGGCCGGCGGCAAGCTCTCGTGGGTCAAACAGCAGCACGCGGACGACGGCTCCGGCGCGGCACCGGCCGACGACTGAGCACGGCCGACGCCGACCGCCCGAGCCGAAAACAGATTTTCCCGTTTTTTCAGTCGTCGCCAGCGGTGACGCCGGGGTCGCCGCTCTCGCCGACCCACGCGCCCCGCGAGGCGACCGCGACGGACCCGTCGGTGGTCGGTGTAGCGAATCGGAAAGAAACGGCCCGTCGGTCGGTCCGACGTCAGCGGGCCGCGGCGGCGACGCGTTCGCGCTCCTCCTTCTGCGAGATGGAGTAGGAGCCCTCGACGTCGTAGTCGGCGGCGGCGATCAGCTCGTTCGCGAGCGCCTCGGCGGCCGAGGTCGTCGACTTGTACGTCGCGCTGGCAACGCCGTCGGAGATGAAAAGCAGCGCCTGATCGACGCGGCGCTGGGGCGCGACGTCGACCGCCTTCGGGACGGAGATGCCGCCGTACTTCAGGCGGACGGTCTCCTCGCGGGGCGCTGCGTTCTCGACGGCCGTCACGAGGATCTGGACCGGGTTCTCCTCGGTCCGATCGTGGACGATGTCGAAGGCGTCGCGGACGATCCGGGTCGCCTGCTGCTTCTTGCCCGTGTTCTCGTCGGTCTGCATCAGGCGGTTGATCAGCCGCTCGACCAGCGAGATTTCGGACTTCTTGAACTGCTTGGACGCGTGGCGGCCCATCGTGTGAGCGATGGGCGTCACCGTCATGTACCGCTTCGTGGACGGATCCTCGTAGGCGATCTCGGTGACGTCCCAGACGCCGAACAGCTTGGCGTTCTCGTTTGCGGCCTCGCTGGAGGCGGGCGCGTCCGGGTCCGGCTCGTCGGCGGCGACGTCCTCGTCGGACGCCGCCTCGGTCTCCTCACCGCTCATCTGACCGGTTTCTCCGCGTTGCCGCGAACCAGTTCGATCATCGACACGCCGTTGACCTTCTCGACCTTGTAGTTGACGCCGGAGAGGTCGCCCATCGCGCGACCCTTCGCGCCGCCGATCCCGGCGATCGTGACCTCGTCGTGTTCGTCGATGAACGAGATCGCGCCGTCACCGGGACAGAACGCGGTGACCTGCTTCCCGTTTTTGATGAGCTGAACCCGGACGCACTTTCGGATCGCCGAGTTCGGCTGCTTTGCCTCGATGCCGACCTTCTCTAGGACGATGCCGCGCGCCTGCGGGGCACCCTCCAGGGGGTCGGACTTCTTTTTGAGCCCGCGCTCGCGCCGAGCGTACTCGGAGTCGGACCAGCGGCGCTTCTGCCGGTCCTTTTTGAGCTTACGGGCCGCGTACTTGCCGTTCGCCATCGTACGTCTACTTCCGAACGGAGCTACTTAAGCGTCGTCTTTCTCCGCCGCGAAACGCCCTCAGATCGGCCGAGAGGTACCGCTTGCGGAATCTGAGGGCGTTTCGCGGATCGAACGACGGACGCAAAACCACGTTGAGGCGATAAACCGGCGCGAGATGTCGTCGTTCGTGCGGTTTACTCGTGAAAAGTCGATCCCCGAAAGGTCCGCCGCTGTCGCGGGCGGCGGAGGAACGGGACGCCGGTCGGGTCAGCCCAACGACGCGCGTCAGGTCAACTGGACGTCGTCGACGTCGTAGTGCCGCTCGGCGAGCCGACGGGCGGTCTCGATGTTCGCCCCGTCCGCGCCGATGGCGACGCCGCGGTCCGCCTCGGGGACCTCGACGTACGCCACGCGGTCGTTCTGCTCGGAGATGGTGACGGCGTTGACCGCCGCCGGGGCGAGCGTGCTCGCGACGAACGCCTCGGCCGTGTCCGCGTCCTCGACCAGTTCGATCGACTTCGCGAGTCGGCGTTCGGCCTCCGCGACGGTCTCGCCGCCCTGTCCGATCGCGGCCGCCATCTCGCCCGCGGGCACCACGAACACGAGGCGGTCGCCCTCCACGAGGCAGTCGGTCGGCGTGACGCCGGTCAGCTCGTCGAACCGACCGATGTACCGCCGCGCCTCGTCGGAGAGCTCGACGCGCATTAGTCGTCGCCCGCGACGCGCGACCCCATCCGGAGGTCGACGTCGCCGGTCCCCATCGAGATGGGTTTGCCGGCGATGACGTTCTCGATGCCGCCGTCGAGCTCGTCGTACTCGCCGTGGACGGCGGCGTCGAGCAGGTGGTTCACCGTCACCTCGAACGCCGCCCGCGCGAGCACCGAGTCCTTGTTGCCGGAGATGCCGTGCCGGCCGATCGACTCGATCTCGCCGTTGTTCGTCATGATGTCCGCGACGAGCATCAGGTGCCGGACGTTCACGTCGTCGAGCCCCTGCTCTTCGAGCGTGTTCTTCGTCTCGTCGATGATCGTCTCCCGGGCCGCCTCGACGCCGAGGTTCCGGTAGATCTCGTGGATGTTGTTACAGGTCGACCGGGAGGCGTCGACGCCCTCGATCGCGAGGGTGTCGCCGAACGCCGACCCCTCGGTGTAGAGGACGAACTCCTCGTCGCCGTCGATCTCCTCTTTACGGATGACGACGCGTTCGATCTCCTCGATGCCCTTGAACACGATCTCCCGGAGCCGCTCGACGAGCTGGAGCAGTTCGCGGTAGCTCGGCTCGTTGGGGCCGAACTCGATCACGGTGCCCGACTGCCGGGCGTCGACGCCGAGCGCGTCCTCGATCGTCTCGGCGATGATCTCCGCGATCTCGGAGGGGTTCGAGTGGGTGGGCCACCGCTCCAAGAGCGTGTCGTCGTTCAGGTCGATCCGGACCAGCATGTCCGCGACGTTCGTCGACACGTCGCCGAGCGCGAGGATGCGCGTCGCCTCGATCGACCAGACGACCTCGTGGGCCTTCTCGCGGTCGGTCGCGTACTCGTCTTCGAGGTACACCGTCATCATCGGCGTGTCCGGCGTCTTCCGGGCGTCCACGAGCTCGATGAGCCGCGGCAGCCCCTGCGTGACGTCGATCTCGGCGACGCCGGCGTAGTGGAACGTGTTCATCGTCATCTGCGTCCCGGGCTCGCCGATCGACTGCGCCGAGACCGTCCCGACCGGGTCGAGGGGGTCGACCCGGGTCTGCTCGTAGCGGTTCCGGACGCCCTCGACGATGTCGGTCGCCTGCTCGATGGTGACCTCGCCGGTCTCCTCGGCCTTGCGGTCGAGCGCCGCGTACACCTTCTCCTTGAGCCGTCGGGGGAGCTCGGTCGCCTCGACGACCGCCTCCATGTCGTCGGTGACGTGGTCGTACTCAGTCATCCGACTCCACCTCCAGTTCCGCGGCCTTGTTCAGGCCCGGCCCGGCGTGCTCCGAGAGGTTCGTCGGCGGCTCGCGCTCGCCGAGGAACCGCTCCTTCTCCTCGCTGGACTCGAACTCGGCGTCGACGACGCGGTCGACGATGCCGTCGACGTCGATGCCGTCCTCCTCGCCCGAGGAGACCTTCACCGGCGAAGTGCCGTCCTCGCCGAACTCGAACTGGACGATCCGGCCCGAGGTGTCCCGGACCGTGCCGTCGTACTGCGCCTCCAGTTCGGAGAGCGCGTTGATGAGCCGGCGCTGGAGGTAGCCGGACTTGGAGGTCCGGACCGCCGTGTCGACGAGCCCCTCGCGGCCGCCCATCGCGTGGAAGAAGAACTCCTCGGGGGTGAGCCCGCCGCGGTAGGAGTTCTCCACGAAGCCGTGCGCCTCCGAGGAGAGGTCGTTCGGCCGGTAGTGCGAGAGCGTCCGGTCCTCGTAGCCGCGGTTGATCCGCTCGCCGCGGACCGCCTGCTGGCCGACGGAGCCGGCCATCTGCGTCAGGTTCAGCATCGAGCCACGCGCGCCCGAGCGGGCCATCACGACCGCCGGGTTGTCGTCGCCGAAGTGCTGGTCCGCGATCTCACCCGCCGAGTCGCGGGCCTTCCCGAGCGTCTGCATGATCTTCATCTCCAGCGTCTCGTCGACGCCGCGGCCGGGGAGCGATTCCAGCTCGCCGGCCTCGTAGGTCGCGATCAGCTCCTGAACGCGGTCGTAAGCGCTCTCGATGGCGTCGTCGACCTGCTCTTCGGCCTCCGGCGGGATCGACTCGTCGTCGATCCCGATCGAGAACCCGAAGTTCATGATCGCGCGCATCGCCAGCGACGCGATCTCGTTGATGAACACGCGCGAGCGCGTCTCGCCGTACTCCTTCGTGAGCGTGTCGACGACCTCGCCGCCGAACGCGCCGACCGCGTCCTCGTCGATGGTCCCCTCGATCAGCTGGCCGTCCTCGATGACGACGCTGTCGCCCGCCGAGGAGGTGAACGAGAGGTCCAGGTCGTCGGGGAGCAGCTCCGAGAACAGCGTCCGACCGGTCCAGAACTCGCGGCCGTCGTCGTCGACGCCGTCCGCCTCGGGCAGCTCGTCGACGCGGGTCGCGCGCAGCAGGTCCAGCGCCTGCGTCTCCGAGAACTCGGGGTTCGAATTGGTGAGCAGGTACGTGCCGGAGATGTGGTCCTGGATCGCGCCGATGATGTTCCCGCCGAAGCGGGGGCTCAGAATCTGTTCCTGTACGCGCATGAGGACGCGCGCCTCGGCGCGGGCCTCCTCGTTCTGGAGCGCGTGCATGTTCATCTCGTCGCCGTCGAAGTCGGCGTTGTACGGCGGACAGACGACGGTGTTGAGCCGGAACGTCTTGTACGGCATCACCACGACCTCGTGGGCCATGATGGACATCCGGTGCAGCGAGGGCTGCCGGTTGAAGATCACGATGTCGCCGTCCACGAGGTGGCGATTCACCTCCCAGTCCGGCTCGACCTTCTCGGCGAGCTCCTCGCAGTTCTTCTCGGTCACCTTCAGCCGGCGACCGTCGGGGCGGCGCACGTAGTTGGCTCCGGGGTGGGCCTCAGGCCCGTTCCGGACGTACTGGCGCGCCTCGTCGACGTTGCGTTCGGTGACGTTGAGCGTCTGGGTCATCTCCTTGGCGACCCGGTCCGGAACGCCGACCTCGTTCAGCGACAGCGTCGGGTCCGGCGAGATGACGGTCCGGGCGGAGAAGTTGACGCGCTTGCCGGACAGCGACCCGCGGAAGCGACCCTCCTTGCCCTTCAGCCGCTGGCTGAGGGTCTTGAGGGGACGGCCGGAGCGGTGTCGCGCCGGCGGGGTCCCGCTGATCTCGTTGTCGACGAACGTGGTGACGTGGTACTGGAGCAGCTCCCAGAGGTCCTCGATGATCAGCTGCGGGGCACCCGCCTCGCGGTTCTCCATGAACCGCTGGTTGATCCGGATGATGTCGACCAGCTTGTGCGTGAGGTCGTCCTCGGAGCGCTGGCCGTTGTCGAGCGTGATGGAGGGTCGCGTGGTGACCGGCGGCACCGGAAGGACCGTCAGGATCATCCACTCCGGGCGGGAGTGCTCGGAGTCGATGCCGAGGACTTCCAGGTCCTCGTCCGGGATGTCCTCGAACCAGTCGCGGATGTCCGAGGGCATCAGCTTGTTCATGTCCTCCTCCGTGAGGTCCACGTCGAGCGCCTTCTCGATGGCGCGGCGGTCCTCCTTGCGCGGGCGGAACTCGCCGGCCATGATGTCGTTGACCCGGTCGAGGGCGATGTCGGTCTTCTCGGCCAGCTCCTGCGGCGAGGTGCCCGGGTCGTCCTCCTCCTCGTCGGGCTGCATCGCGGCCGCGATGCGCTCGGAGTAGTCGCCCGAGAGCACGTCCTGGACCTCGTAGTAGGTCGTCGGCTTCTCGTGTTTGATGTCCGCCTGCGGCTCGCCGCAGAACGGACAGGTCGACGCCTTCCGGGCCTGCCGGACCGCCGCCTTCAGCACGTCGTGTTCGTCGTCGCCGAGCTCCTTCGCCCGCTCGTAGCGGTCCCGGAACTCGTCGCGCTGCGCGTCGTCCAGAGCCAGTCGGCCGCACTCCCGACACGTCGAGCGGAGCAGCCGGCGGATGAGCTTCGTGAAGCCGACGTGGATGACCGGCGCGGCCAGCTCGATGTGGCCGAAGTGGCCGTTACAGGAGCCGGAGTGGGAGCCGCAGGTGCGGCACTCAAGTCCGGGGTCGATGACGCCCAGTCGCGGGTCCATCAGCCCCATGTCGATCGGATAGCCGTCGTCGTCGTACGTGTCGGCCGTGATCACCTTCGTCGCGGACATGTCCCGGTACGTCTCCGGGTCCATGAGTCCGAAGTCGATCCCGCCGAGCACTTTCGGTGTTTGCATTGACATCTAAATCGCGTCCTCCAGTTCGAGTTTCGGTCGGATTCCCAGGGCGATCATCTCGTCGAGCAGCAGCTTGAACGCGTAGCTGACCTCCAGCTCGTGGATGTCGTCCTCGTCGCCAGTCACCGGGTCGTACACGCGGCGCTGCTCGCGGTCCTCGACGGCGACGAGCCCCGTCTCCGCGGAGACGTGGACCGTCTCGGCGTCCGAGGACTCCAGCAGCCGCTCGTTGAGGACCATCGACGCGCCGTGGCCGATGATCGTGTCGCGCTCCATCTCCCCGACGCGCAGCCCGCCCTCGCGGGCGCGCCCCTCGGTCGGCTGGCGCGTGAGCACCTGGACCGGACCGCGCGAGCGGGCGTGGAGCTTGTTCGACACCATGTGGTACAGCTTGTGGTAGAAGATCGTCCCGACGAAGATCTCGGCATCGATCTTCTCGCCGGTGACGCCGGAGTACATGACCTCCTTGCCGGAGGACTTGAACCCGTGATCCTCCAGTCCGTCACGGAGCTCCTCCTCGTCTTCGCCCTGGAACGGGGTCCCGTCGACCCGCGAGCCGCGCAGGGAGCCGACCTTCCCGCCGAGCATCTCCAGCACGTGGCCGACCGTCATCCGCGACGGCAGCGCGTGCGGGTTCATCACGAGGTCGGGGACGACCCCCTCCTCGGTGAAGGGCATGTCCTCTTGGGGCGCGAGGTGGCCCACGACGCCCTTCTGTCCGTGCCGGGACGCGAACTTGTCGCCCAGTTCGGGGACGCGCTGGTCGCGCACCTTCACTTTCGAGAGCTTGGAGCCGTCCTCGCCCTCCATCAGCGTCACCGTGTCGACGACGCCCGATTCGCCCGAGCGCATCGTCACCGAGGTCTCCCGGCGCTTCTGCGGGGAGAGCCCGCCCATGTCGTCGGGCTCTTCGAGGAAGCGCGGCGGGCTGGTCTTGCCGAGCAGGACCGACGACTCGTCGACCTTCGTCTCGGGGTTGACGAGCCCGTCCTCGTCGAGGTGGGTGTACGCGTCCTCGCCGCGAGCGCCGCGCACGTCCTGGTCGGGGATCTCGAATCGGTCCTCCTGTCCGCCGGGGTACCGGCGCTCCTCGCCCTCGTAGGTCCGGAAGAAGTGCGAGCGGGTGAGCGCGCGGTCGACGGAGCCCTGGTTCATCACCAGCGCGTCCTCGATGTTGAAGCCCTCGTAGGACATCACGGCGACGACGAAGTTCTGCGCCGCCGGCCGCTTGTCGAAGCTGATCTGGTCGGAGGTCTGCGTCTTCACCATCGCCAACTGCGGGTAGTGGAGGAGGTGCTGACGCGTGTCCGGCCGGATCCGGTAGTTCGCCGAGGGGAGTCCGAGCGACTGCTTCATCATCCCCGCGCCCATCGTAATGCGGGGAGAGGCGTTGTGCTCGGGGTACGGGATCATCCCCGCGCCGATGCCGAACACGAGCTGCGGGTCGATCTCGAGGTGCGTGTGGTCCTCGGTCACGTCCTCCTCGTCGACGGCGACGAGGATGTCCTCCTCCTCCTCGGCGTCGATGAACTCGACGTAGCCGCGCTCGACGAGGTCCTCGAACTCGACGTCCCCGCGTTCGAGCGCCTCGATCTCCTCGTCGCCGAGGAGCGGTTCACCGTTCTCGACGACGATGAGCGGGCGTCGCGCCCGCCCCGCGTCGGCGTTGACGATGACCTCTCGGGTCCGGTCTTTCACCGAGACGTTCACCATCTCGCTCACGTCGCCGCGGCGGCGCGCCTCTCGGATCTGTTCGGCGAGCTCGTCCGGGTTCTCGTGGGTGCCCACGAGGCTCCCGTTGACGTACACCTTCGCTTCGCGTTCTGCTTGTGCCATGTTAGTCGTCCGCCGTCTGTCGTTCGACGCCCTCGATGCCGGGGATCCCCTCGACACCCATCGACGCCAGTTCTCGTTTGAGTCCCTGTTCGTCCTCGACGGTCTGGGAGAGCTCCATCGCCTGCGCGAAGTTCTTCACCAGCCCGCAGTTCGGTCCCTCCGGGGTCTCGGAGGGGCAGATGCGACCCCACTGGGTCGCGTGGAGGTCCCGCGCCTCGAAGTGCGGCTGCGACCGCGACAGCGGCGACCGGAGCCGCCGGAGGTGCGAGAGCACGCCCATGTAGTCCGTCCGGTCGACGAGCTGCGAGACGCCCGAGCGTCCGCCGACCCAGTTCCCCGTCGCGATCGGGTGTTCGAGCCGCTCGGTCAGCACGTCCGAGCGGACAACCGTGTTGACGGTGAGCTGCCGGTTCCGCATGTTCGCGCGTTCGAGCTGGTACTTCACGTCGCGCGCCAGCTTGTTGAGTGCGGTGCGGAACAGGTCGCGCATCAGGTCGCCCGAGACCTTCAGGCGCTTGTTCGCGTAGTGGTCCTTGTCGTCGGCCTCGCGGCGGTCCAAGGCGAGCTCGAAGCACGCCTCGGCCATGCGGCAGAGGTAGTACGCCTTGTTGATCCGCACGTCCTCCTCCTCGACGCCCTCCTCGTGGAGGTGCGGGAGGAGGTAGCGGTCGATGACGTAGTTCGCCCGCTTGAGCTGGTAGTTCTTCCCCTGTCCGGAGGCGACGCGCTCGCCGAGGGTCTCGATGGCCTCCTCGGTCGTCTGGACCGAGGCCTCCTCTAAGTTCTCCAGCATGAACTTCACGATCTCGGGGTCGTCCGAGACGCGGTGGACGATCTCCTCGTCCGACTCCAGTCCGAGCGCGCGGACGAGCGTCACGAAGTCGATCGAGCCCGAGACGGACGGGAACGACACTTCGAGCAGCCCCTCGCGGTTGCGCTCACAGAGCACCAGCGCGCGGTAGCCGCGGCGCTGAGAGAACGTCTTCGCGACCTGGATCTCGTCGCCGTACTTCGAGTCGTACTCGGCGAGGATCTTGTTCGGCGCGAGGTCCTCCGAGGTCATCAGCACGCGCTCGGAGCCGTTGACGATGAAGTAGCCGCCGGGGTCGACGGGGTCCTCGCCGATGTCGATGAGCTCCTCGTCGGAGAAGCCCGCCATGTTACACTTGTTCGAGCCGACCATGATCGGCATCCGACCGACCTTGGTCTCGGTCGTGTCGACGACCTGTTCCGGCTCGTCCTCGCCGCCGCGCACGATGGACATCTCCATGAACACGGGCGCGGAGTAGGTGATGTTCCGCAGGCGGGCCTCCTGCGGGTAGAGCAGCTCCTCGGAGCCGTCGGCCTCGCGGACGCGCGGCGTGACCATCCGGACGTCGCCGAGCTCGACGTACACCGGCTCCTGCCCCTCCTTGTCGCCGATGTCCGTCTCGATCGTCTCCTTCTCGTCGACGACCTCCTGCATGCCGCGGTCCAGGAAGTTGTTGAACGAGCGGAAGTGGTGTTCGGCGAGCCGTTCGTCTGAGAAGTATTCGCGTGAAACCACGCGTCGGTCTTGCCTATTCATGAGACGACCAGTCGGTACACGACCGCCTCGTCGGTCGTGCGGGAGTTTCGAACGATTTTCACCACGTCGCCGACCTCGGCCTCGTCGGGGAGCGCGGGATCCGTGCGTTTGATCTTCGGTAAGTCAGTCTTCTTCACGTCGTACTCCGCCAGGACCTCCTCGACGTCCTCGGGGTCGTCGAGAAGCACGTGGTCCGGGACGAGTTCGTGTTGGCTTACGTCTACCATGGGTGCTGGTGGTGGGGAGAAGCTATCACGAGATACTACAGATACATACTCACGCCAGCGGCATAAGACTTACCAAGCGCCGCTGCGCGCCGCTCACGGGTCCGGGGCGTTCGACACTCCCACGCACGTGAGGTTCCCACAAAAGGATATCGGACGAAACCCCTCGTTGTCGCCGTCCGCGATCCGAGAGTTCCTGTCACTGACCCCCACCCTCGTCGGGGATGACAAGCCTTATTTGCCAGACAGGGGTACGAACTGATGCGACAAGCCCGGATGGTGTAGTGGCCCATCATACGACCCTGTCACGGTCGTGACGCGGGTTCAAATCCCGCTCCGGGCGTCCCCCGTTTCGGGGCGCTGTCGCTGTTTGCCCGGATGGTGTAGTGGCCCATCATACGACCCTGTCACGGTCGTGACGCGGGTTCAAATCCCGCTCCGGGCGTTTCTTGTCGACGCCGACGACGAGCGAGGAGCGATAGCGACGAGCGAGTTCCGGCGTCGACGAACCCAGATGAGGGATTTGAACCAGAGAGTGAAGCGAGCGTAGCGAGCGAAACGATTGAGGTTCAAATCCCGCTCCGGGCGTTCGTTCTCGTTCCGACCGACCGGCGAGCGGTGAGCATCGCGAACCGCGAGTCCGGTCGAAACGGAACCACGCCGAAGGGATTTGAATCTGAGGACGAGCGAACGGTGCGAGGCGCGAGCGAAGCGAGCGCCTCGAAAAGCGAGCGGCGAAGCCGCAAGCCGTGAGCGAGCACGTCCGATTCAGGTTCAAATCCCGCTCCGGGCGTTTCTTGTCGACGCCGACGACGAGCGAAGAGCGACGGCGACGAGCGGCGATCTGCCGACTCCGAGCTACAGGTCCAGTTCCGACCGGAGGTCGTCGACGAGCGCCTCCGTCTTCTCGTCCGGTTCCTCGTCGGTGTCGACGGGGGTCCGTCCGTCGTACGTCTCGTGGACCATCGAGACGCCCTCGGCGAGCGTGTCGAGTCCGTATCCGCCTTCGAGGACGTACGCGTCGGCCGCGTCGGCGTCGCTCGCGAGCGTCCGGATCCGGTCGGTCAACAGGGCGTACCCCTCGGAGGAGACGCGCATCCGCGAGATGGGGTCGTGCCGGTGCGCGTCGAAGCCCGCGGAGACGAGCACCAGATCGGGGTCGAACCGGTCGACGGCCGGGGCGACGGCCTCGTCGACCGCGTACAGGTAGTCGGCGTCGCCCGCGCCGGCCGCCAGCGGGAGGTTCGCCGTCGTCCCCTCACCCTCGCCCTCGCCGGTCTCGTCGAGCGCGCCCGTGTCCGGGTAGAGGCCGTCCTCGTGGATCGAGGCGTAGAACACGTCGCCGCGGTCGTAGAAGATGTCCTGCGTGCCGTTCCCGTGGTGGACATCCCAGTCGAAGATCGCGACGCGGTCGGCGAGGTCCTCGTCGAGGACGGTCTGGGCCGCGACCGCGGCGTTGTTGAAGAAACAGAAGCCCATCGCGTCGCCGGTGACCGCGTGATGGCCCGGGGGGCGACCGATCGCGAACGGCGTCTGCCGTCCGCTCGCCCCGTCTATCGCCTCGCGGGCCGCCCACTGCGCGAGCCCGGCGGAGGTGAGCGCGGCGTCCCACGTGCCCTCGCTGGCGACGGTGTCGGGGTCCCAGCTCCCGCCGCCGTCGGCCACGAACGACTCCAGTTCGTCGACGTAGCCGGCGTCGTGAACGGCCGTGACCGCCGCCTTCTCGGCCGGGTCCGCCTCGACGTACTCGACGCCGTGTCGCTTCGTGAGCCCGCGGCGGATCGCGCGGAGTCGGTCCGGATTCTCCGGGTGCCGCTCGCCGGTGTCGTGTTCGAGACACCGCTCGCTGTAGCCGAACCGCATCTACTCGAACAGCGCGAAGTACGTCTCGATGTCCTCGGCCTGTACCGTCCGTCGGTCCGCGTGGCGGGCCAGCGTCGCCGCCGCGCTCGCGACGTTGTTCGCGTAGTCCTCTAGGATGTCGGCCAGCGCGATCCGCGCGTCGACGCCGACGCGATAGCGGTCGTCGATCCGGAGTCGAGCGATCCGATCGATGGGGGCGACCGGCAGCGTGAGGTCCTCGCGGCTGACGACCTGCTCGACGCCGAAGTCCGCCGCCATCAGCGTTTTCCGACCGTCCGCGGTCGCGCGCTCGGCCGCGTCGACGGCCAGTTCCGCGCCGTGCGTCTGGATCCGCCGGGCCAGCTCCTCGGCGGCGTCCGCGCTGACGCGGAGTTCCCCCGCGTTCCGCCGGATTATGCCGTCGACCGGCGCGAACGGCAACTCGACACTCATACACACAGACGCGTCCGTGTGTCGTATAACGCTTTCCGTTAGCCGCATCCCCGCCGGATCCCGGGCCGGCGGCGTCAGAAGACCTCGTCCGCGTCGATGGTGCCGTCGCGCTCGGGACCGCGGACCGTTATCTCCTCGCCGAGCCGGAGGCTCGCGTCGGTGTCGACGGTCTTCGTCTGGGTCCCGTCGTCGAGCACGACGGGGTCTCCCGTCTGGACCACCGTCCCGGTGAACTCGACGTCCGCGGCCGACCGGTCGGTCGTCGCGGCCGCAGCGCCGCCGCTCGCGCCGCTCCCGTCGTCGCCGGACTCGCCGGCGACTGCCTCGGCGGCCGCTTTCTGTCCGTCCTCGGCGAAGGCACCGAGCCCGGTCTCGTCCGCGCCGCGACCGTCACCGCCGGCACCGTCCCCGCCGGCACCGGCCCCCGCCGTCCCGCCTGCGGTGCCGGCGGCCGCCTCGCTCTCGCCGTCGAGGACGGAGACGGTCGAGCGCCAGTTCGCGGACGCCTCCAGGTCGTCCTGCCAGCCGTCCTGAATCTCGACGTCGGTGAAGACGACGCGATCGGCCAGATCGATGTCGCGGTCGGCCTTGTCGCCCCACAGCGCGACGCGGATCTCCCCCGTCTCGTCTTTGATCCGGACGTTGCGGACCTGCCCCTCGCTGCCGTCGTCGCGGTCGAACGTCCGCTTCGGGTCCGTCTCAATGACGCCGCCGGCGATGTCGACCGTCTGGTCGATCTCGAGGTCGGCGATGTCGGTCGTCTCCGGGACGTATTCGACGTCCTCGTCGACGCGCTCGACCGTGCCGCGGTCGCCGACGTGAAGCTCCAAGTCGCCGTCGCGCTCGCGGACGTATCCGTCGCCGACCTCGACGACCTCGCCCGCCTCGAACTCCTCGGCGAGGTCGGCCTTGCCGTCCCACAGCGTGACGCGGACGCGACCCGTCTCGTCGCCGACGGTGAGGTTGGCGACCCGGCCCTCGCTGCCGTCGTCGCGGTCGAACGTCCGGATCGAGTCGGTGTCGAGCACCTGTCCGACAAGGTCGACGTCGGACGCGCCGAGCGTGAGGTCCTCGACCTGGTACGTGTCGAGCACCTGTACGTCGACCTCGGCGTCTTCGTCGGGTTCGACCTTGTCGGCGCTCACCTCGAGGCCGCTGTATCCCTCTTTCGGGCGACCCATCACCCTGAGGACCTGTCCGACTTCCAGTTCCTCCTCCGCAGCCGCGGCCATGTCGTCCCACAGCGCGACCCGGACGGAGCCGGAGGCGTCCGCCACGTCGACGTTACAGACGCGGCCCTCCTCGGCCTCCTCGTCGTCGCGCTCGAACGTCCGGACCTCGCCGATGGCGGTCACCTTCCCGAGGAACTTCACCTCGTTCATCCCCGGTTCGATGTCGGCGATGGTGTCGGCCTCCTCGTCGCGCAGCTCGTGCGCGATGAGCATCGCGGCGGTCTCCTCGTCCGCCAGCCCGCCCATCTGCTCGACTTTGTCCTCGACCGCGGCCTCGAACTCCTCGAACTCGACGTCGGTGTCGAGGTCCTCGTACACCTCCTCTATGGCTCCCATACGCGTACCTCCGTGGTCGGCGAGTTCGCGCATAAGCGTTGCCGTTGGCCGGGGTTCGTGCCGGATCCCGGGCGGCCGGCGGGGCGACCGACGCGGGCGGCGGTCGCGGCTCGAAGGCGTCTCATGGGCGTTCATGGGGGCCCCTCGATACAAAAGGTGTTCATCCAGCGCCGGGGGATGCGTGCGGACCGGAGGCACGCGGCCGCCGGACCGTAACGGTCTTAAGTTCTACCGCGGTACGTAGAGATGAGTCCTGATAGGGTAGTGGACTATCCTCTTGGCTTGCGGAGCCAGGGACCGGAGTTCAAATCTCCGTCAGGACGTTCACTTTGCGGCTGTCTCACTCCGTTCGATAGCCGCTGCGTTCAGTCCTGACGTGCCCTGCGCTCGCTTCGCTCGCGCAGGACTCCGTCAGGACGTTTTCGGACACACCAGACGACGAGCGTAGCGAGGGCTTCCGTGTCGAAAGTGTGGGGAAACTCGGAGCCAGCGCTAGAGGTGTGAGAATCGGTGGCGCGTGCCTGCGAGCGGCCGGCAGGCCGCGAGTCAGCACGCGCGAGGGAGTCGGCGGCGACCATCGGGAGCCGCCGACGAGGCTGGGGAGGTATGAGGTGCGGTCGCCGTGCGGGGCGGGACTCGAAGGGGCAGTCGGGAGGCGGACGCGGGGGACGTAAGCACCGCAGCGAGGGAGCGGAAGCGACCGACCGAGGAGCGCAACGAGCGTGCGTCCGCCTCCCGACTGGGGCTTCGGCGGTCTCAGTCGCGAGGTACAGGGGCGTCGGAGCGTCTCCGGATGGGGTCACTCGGTTTCCGATCTAATCGTGCGGGTGGAACCGGTCCATGGCGCGGCGGACCGCGTCGGTGTCGCCGATAAACGTCACGTGGTCGCCGATTTCGAGGACGCTGTCGGCCGTGGGAACGTGGTTCTCGCCGTCACGGCTCACGACGGCGACGAACGTGCCGTCGGGGATCTGCGCGTTGAGGTCGCGAATGGTCTTGCCCGCGAGCTTCTGGGAGGTCACCTCGACCTCCTGGACGTCGTGGTTGTCGCCGAGTTCGTTCATCCAGTGGGTGAGCGCCGGCCGCTCGATCTCGTCGTCGATCGCCACCGCGGTCGCCGTCGAGGCGTCGATGCCCTTCACGCCCATGCTGTCGAAGGCGTCGACGTTGTCCGGATCGTTCACCCGGGAGTAGACGGATTCGACGTCGAACTTGGTAATAGCGAGCTGACACGTGAGGAGGTTGATGTCGTCGTCGCTCGTCGTGGTGATGAGCCGCTTCGCGTCCTCGACGTTCGCCTCGCGGAGCGTCTCCGTGTCGCTGCCGTCGCCCTCGTAGACGGTGAACCCGTCCGCACGCGCTCGTTCGACGACCTCCGGGTCCGACTCGACGACCACGACGTACTCGCCCCTGTTCTCCAGTCGCGTGGCGAGCGCCTGGCCGACCCGGCCCCCGCCGATGATTATCGTGCGCATTGGTGACACTCCGAGGTACTCGCCGATCTGCCGCGCGAGCCCCGCCTCGATCAGGACCGTCGCGAAGATGACCGCGAACACCGTGCCGACGAGCAGTTCGCCGGCCGCGACGCTGCCCGCCAGCTCCAGTTCGATGGCGAACAGCGTCGCCACGCTCGCCGGGATGATCCCCCGCGGTCCGACGCTCGCGATGAACAGCCGCTCGGGGCGGGTGAACCGCTCGACGCCGAGGGTCGCGACGAACGCGCCCAGCGGTCGCAGAACGAGCATGATGACGGCGACGATCGCGACCACGCCGACGCCGAGCCCGGCGATCGCCTCGACGTCGATCAGGGCGGCCAGCGAGATGAACACGAACGAGAGGACGATCGTGGTCGTGTTCTGCGCGAACGACTCGATCTCCTCTCTGTTGTCCAGCCCGAGGTTCCCAAGGAGGATTCCGCTCGTCGCCGCCGCCGCGATGCCCGCCTCCGCGGCGACGGCCTCTGCGGCCGCGAACGACCCGATCGCGGCCGCCAGCACGAGGAACTGCGACGCCTGAACGTCGCGTTCCGGCACGAGGTCGCTGTCCAGCAGCACGTAGATGACGACGGTGGCGAGCAGCCCGGCGGCGACCCCCACGCCGAACCGCTGGAGGAAGGACAGCACCGTCGCGGGGACGCCGAGGTCGTCGAGCAGCAGCGTCTCGAATATCACGACCGCGACGATCGCGGCGGTCACGTCGTTGACGATCCCCTCCGTCTCTAACGCGGTCGCGACGTGGTCCCGGACCCGGACCACGTTGAGGATCGGGGTGATGACCGTCGGCCCCGTCGCCACGAGCAGCGCGCCGATCAGCAGCGCGACCTCCCACGTGCCGTCGGTGAACGCCCGGACCGCGGCCGCGGTCCCGAGGAACATCACGATCGCGCTGACCGTCACGAGCCGGAGCGACACCGTCGACGCCCGGCGGATCCGGTCGATCCGGAGGGCGAACGCCCCCTCGAAGACGATGATCGCGACGCTGAGCCCGACGATGATCTCCAGCCCGTCGCCGAACGTCTCCAGCGTGACGAGCCCCAGCACCTCCGGCCCCAACACCACGCCGATCGCGAGGTAGAAGATGACGCTCGGCACCCGCAGCCGGTGAGCGAGGAGCTGTACCGCGAGCCCCGACACGAGTATCACCGCGATCACCGGCAGTAGGCTGCTGGACACGTCTGATACTGGTACAGGCTCGGGCTTCGTTAGTGTACTGGTGCGGTCGGCGGGCCGACGCGACGGCCCGCTTGCGAGGCGGATCGACGCGATGCACCGCCCACGACATTGATCCGCACACACGAGAAACCATTAATTCGGTTCCGGTTCTCGGTGAACCCACGCCCGGTCGGTCCCCCACCGCCGGGTCGAACCCATGACCGTCCGCGACCCCATTCCGACGTTCGCCCCCCGCCGGAGCGTCGGGAGACGGGTCCGCGGGACGGTCGCCGCTCGCCTCGGTGCCGTCGCCGCGTGACCCCCGCGCGGGGACGGCCGGCTCGCCCGCCGAGGCGAGCCCCGTCTTCTGCCTCCCCGACGTCGCTCCGCCGCCGTGAATCCCGAGAGACCGTTCTCGGCGGCCGAACCGACCCTCTGCGGCGCGACGATCTCGCGCTGCCGATCCACTACCGACGATGACGACAGACCACGACCCCTCCAGACGCACAGCCCGCTCCCCCGGACGCACGGTCCGCTCCCACCCGTACGCGGGCCCGCACCCGGCCACGCCGCTCCCCAGCCCGGGCGTTGCGGTCGCCTTCGCGGCGCTGCCGGTGTTGACGATCGGGGCGCTCTCGTTCCCGGTCGCGGCCGCGGTCGCGCTCGCGGCGCTGTTCGGCGGCATCGGCGGCGCGGCGCTCCACCGACGGTACCCGGACGCGGTCGGGCGGACGCTCAGACTGCCCGACGACGCGAGCGCCGGAGAGACCTGACAGTCCGCGCGCCCCACCGATCGCCCCGCTGACCCCTCCGCCGGCCCCCGCCGACGCCCGCACCATCCCGCTGACGCCACCTCCACCCCGCTGACGCTCCCTCAACTCCGCTGACGCCTTCGTTCGACTCCACTAACGCCTTCGTTCGACTCTACTAACGCCTTCGTTCGACTCCACTAACGCCTTCGTTCGCTCCGCCGACGCCTCTTTGCCCCTCGTTGACTCCCCCACCGGGCGAACTCGCCATTTATGCGTCGCCGCCACCGACCGAGACCCGTGACCGATCGCGACGCCGGCAGTCACGACGGGCGAGTTCGCGACGACACGAATCCGGCCTCTCGACCGACCGCCCCGCCCGCGCTCACCGCCGGGGCCGCGCTGTTCAACGAGGGGAACGTCTCCGCGGCGCGCGACGTCTGGGAGACGACGGCGGAGTCGGCCGACGAGGAGAGCGGCGAGGACGAGCGACTCCTCCGGGGACTGGCCGCGACCGCGGCGGCGACGCGGCTCGCGGTCGACGGCGACCCGGAAGCGGTCGAGAGCGCGGAGACCGCCGTCGCCGCGCTGGAGGGCGTCTCCGACCCGCACGGGGCGGCGCTGGATCCGGTCCGGAAATGGGCGGAGCGGCTCGCGGCGGACCCGGGAGACGCGGACGCGAGTCGGACGCCGCGGATCCGCGTCGGCGGCGACGCGCCGCGCTTCGACGGGCTGTCGCTCGCCGGCGCTCGGCTCGCGGCTCCGGCGCTGGCGGGGGCGGGCGAACCCGGCGACCCGGAGGCGCTCGCGGCCGGGGCCGACCTCGCGGAGGCGGAGCGGGGGACGGGGCGGACCCGCTTCGCGGAGCTCCTGCTCGCGTACCTCCGGACGCCCGACGCGCGGCCGCAGATCGCCGCGCGGCTGGCGGACCACGTCGAGCGCGAGGAGCGGAAGCGGCGCGACGTCGACGGCCTGTTCTGAGGGGCCGCGTCAGCGGCGGTGTCGCGGTGCGCTCAGGCGTCGTCCGGGTCGGCGGGGAAGTTCGGTTCGGCGGGCGCGTCGTCCGCCGCCACGTCGGGGTCGGCGGCGTACTCCCCGCCGCCGTCCGGGTCGCGGTCCGGCTTGGGCTCGCCCTCGAAGGTGTAGTCGGCGGAGTTGTCGGCCGGGTCGTAGCCGAGGGCCTCGCGGGCGCGTTCGATCGAGTAGTAGCGGCGGTCGTTGTCCGAGATGCCGTACACGACCTCGTAGCCGTAGTCGGCCCGGAGGCAGCGGTCGAACAGGTGCGCGCAGTCGCGGTGCGAGAGCCACATCGCCTGCCCGCGCTCGTACTCGCGCGGCGGGTGGTCCTTGGTGAGGTTCCCGATGCGGACGCAGACGACGCTCATGCCGTACTCGTCGTGGTAGAAGCGCCCGAGCGACTCGCCGGCCGCCTTCGAGACGCCGTAGAGGTTGCCGGGGCGGGGGAGTTCGGTGCCGTCAAGCCGGTAGTCGTCGTCCTCGCGGTAGAGGTCCGGAGTCCGCTCCTCGGTCTCGTAGCCGCCGACGGCGTGGTTCGAGGAGGCGAACGCGAACCGCTCGACGCCGGCCTCGGCGGCGGCGCGCATCACGACCTGCGCCCCGTCGATGTTGTTCCGGAGGACGGAGTCCCACGGGGCGGTCTTCCGGGGGTCGCCCGCGAGGTGGATCACCGCGCCGACGTCGGCGACCGCCTCGCGGACGGCGCGCTCGTCGGTGATGTCGGCGACGTACCGGTCGGCGTCGGTGATGTCGGCGGGCACCTTCGCGGCCGGGAGCGGTTCCCGGTCGAGGAGCCGCCACTCGTAGTCGTCGCCGATGCCCCGGAGGATGGCCTGTCCCACCCGTCCGCCGGCACCCGTCAACAGGACCGGCTCGTCCATTCGACTCTACGTGGGCGAGAGAACGGCATATATGACACGGTTCGGCCGGTGCGCCCGGATCCGACCGGAGAGACGGGGGAGGAGAGAGGAAACGAGACGAGGCGGTCGGACGGGAGAGGAAACGAGACCGTGAGACTGCGGGCTACAGCTTCTGTCGCGAGACCTTGACGCCGGCCGGGGTGACGATGATCTGGTCGTCGCCCTTCTGGACGATGTCGCCGTCGACCTCCTGTACCACCTGTCGGAGCTCGTCGTAGACGCGTTCTATCGTCCGGTCCGACGTGGAGTGGCGGGTGATGTCGGCGATGACGAAGTCCCCGTCGTAGACGGCGTCTTTGATCGGGATGACGTCGCTCTGGTCGGCGATTTCGGCGAAGTGTACCTGTGTGCCCGTCTCCGCGTGCGCGTCGGCGAAGTCGTCCGTGTCGAGCTCGACGTAGTCGTCGACGGAGCGGCTCCCACCCCCGCCGAGGATCTTGCTCATGATGCCCATACACACCACACGACGAGGTCAGACATTAGTTCTTACGTCAGACGCACTCCTCGACGCGCTCGCGCCCGGCAGCGGACTCACTCAAGCCGCTCCTGCCACTCCTGAACCCGCGAGAGCAGCTCCACCGGGGCCGTCTCCGCGACGTCGACGTCGCTCAGCTCCTCGATCACGGCGCGCGTCTCAGGGTCGAGCCGGTCGCGCTCGGCGGCCGCCGCGGCCTCCGCGACCGCGCCGGCACCGCCCGACGACGACTCGGGAGCGGTTCCGTCTCGGTTCGGTCGGGGATCGGACGAGCCGGCGTCCGTCGCCTCGGCGGCGTCGGACGACGGCTCCTCGCCCTCGGAGAACGATCCGGACGAGAGGTCGAAGACGACCTGTTGCGTGTCGCCGGGCGGGCCGTCGCTCGCGCTCGTTCCGTCGCCTCCCCGTGACCCGCCCCGGGCCTCGATCGCCTTCTCCTCGCGGAGCCGGTCGAGGACCTCGTCCGCCCGGGAGACGACGGGGTCGGGGACCCCCGCGAGGTCGGCGACGTGGACGCCGTACGACCGGTTCGTCGGGCCGTCGCGGACCGTCCGGAGGAACGTCACCTCGCCGTCGCGCTCGTCGACGGCGACGTGGACGTTCGCGACGCGCGGGAGGTGGTCGGCGAGCGTCGTCAGCTCGTGGTAGTGCGTGGCGAAGAGCGTCCGCGCGCGCACCTCGTTGTGGAGGTACTCGGTCGCCGCCCACGCGATGGAGATGCCGTCGTAGGTGGCGGTGCCGCGGCCGACCTCGTCTAAGATCACCAGCGAGTCCTCGGTCGCCGAGTGGAGGATGTTCGACAGCTCCTGCATCTCGACCATGAACGTCGACCGCCCCTGCGCGAGCTCGTCGAGCGCGCCGACGCGGGTGTAGATGCCGTCGACGAGCCCGACCTCGGCGGCGCGCGCGGGGACGAACGACCCGGCCTGCGCCAGCAGCTGGATCAGCGCCGCCTGCCGCATGTACGTCGACTTCCCGCTCATGTTCGGCCCGGTGACGATCAGGAACTCGCGGTCCGGGTCGAGCCGGAGGTCGTTCGGCACGAAGTCGGTCGTCCCCTCGACGACCGGGTGGCGACCGGCCTCGACGTCGAGCCGCCGCTCCTCGGTCAGCTCCGGGCGCGTCCAGTCGCGGCGGGCGGCGTGGGTCGCGAGCGAGGCGAGCGCGTCGAGTTCGGCGACCGCCCGCCCGGCGTCCTGAAGCAGTTCGGCGCGCTCGGCGACGCGCTCGCGGAGCGCCTCGAACAGCTCGTACTCCAGCTCGCCGCGGGCCTCCTCCAGCCGGAGGACCTCCCGCTCCTTCTCCGACAGCTCGTCGGTGACGAACCGCTTCGAGTTCTTCAGCGTCTTGATCTCGCGGTATCCCTCGGGCACCTGATCGGCCACCGACTTGCCGACCTGAATGTAGTAGCCGTCCGTCTTGTTGCGGTCGACGGTGACGTGGCTGAGCCCGTGCCGGCGCTTCTCGCGCTCCGCGAGGCCGTCGAGCCACGACTTCACCGACTCGTGGCGCTCGATCAGCTCGTCCAGCTCGTCGTCGTACCCGCGCTTCAACAGCCCGCCGCCGGTCTTCGCCTTCGGCGGGTCCTCGGCGAGCGCCTCGTCGAGTTCCGCGCGGAGGGCGGCCGCGCGCTCGCGGTCGACGCGGTCGAACACCGCCGCGGCGGGCGAGTCGGCGAGCGGGGACCCCTCGATCGCGTCCGCGAGCGCCGGGAGCAGCGCGAGCGTGTCGCGGACCGAGAGCAGTTCTCTCGCGCCGGCGCTCCCGCTCGTCGTCCGCGACGCGAGCCGTTCGAGGTCGTACGCGTCGTCAAGCACCTCGCGGACGCGGTCGCGCGCGAGCGCCGCGGACGACAGCGCCTCCACCGCGTCGAGCCGGTCAGCGAGCGTCCCGCGGTCGCGCCGCGGGCGCGTGAGCCACTCGCGGAGCAGTCGGCCGCCGGCGGCGGTGACGGTGTGGTCGACGGTGTCGAACAGCGTCCCGTCGGCGTCGCCCCGCATCGTCTCGGTGATCTCCAGGTTGCGCTGGGTGGTCGCGTCCACGTCGACCCGGTCGTCCGCGCCGTACGCCGTCAGGCGGGTCATCGAGGCTAACACGCCCGCGCCGGTCTCCTCGACGTACGAGAGGACCGCGCCCGCGGCCCGGACCGCGAGCTCGGAGTCGAGGCCGACGCTGTCGGTCGTCTCGCGGCCGAACTGCTCGCGGACCGCGTGCTCGGCGCGCCCCGGCGCGAACGCCTCCGGGTCGAAGGCGGTCACGCGCCCGGAGAGGTCCTCGCGGACCGCCCCGAGCAGGCCGTCGTCGTTGCGCACGGCGGGGCCGGGCAGCACCTCCGCCGGGTCGAACCGGTAGAGTTCGGCGCGCAGGTCGCCCCCGTCGTCGACGGTCGTGGCGAGGAAGCGCCCGGTGGTCACGTCGGCGAACGCGACTCCGTAGGGGCCGCCGGCGTCCGCGGCGTCGCCGGCACCGCCGGCCGCGCTCCTCGCGCCCTCCTCCCGCACCACCGCGGCGAGGTAGCGCGCGTCGTCGTCGCTCGTCTCCAGGACGGTCCCCGGCGTGACGACGCGGACGATCTCGCGGGCGTGGTCGCCGGAGTCGGTCTCGTACTGGTCGGCGACCGCGACGCGGTAGCCCCGCTCGACCAAGGCGTTCACGTACGGCGTCAGCTCCGAGAGCGGCACGCCCGCCATCGGGTACGACGAGCCGTGCGAGGACTTCTGCGAGATCGAGAGGTCCAGTTCGTCGGCGACCAGCTCGGCGTCGTCCGCGAAGAACTCGTAGAAGTCGCCGCACTGCATCGCGAGGACGTCCGCGTCCGTCTCCGCCTTGAGATCGAGGAACTCCCCGACGATCCCCGTTGGCATATGTCCGTACTCCCGCCGTGCGCGGCTAAAACCCTGCGGGTCCGGGACCGAGCGGCGGCGAGGACTCGATGACAGGAGCGAAAAGTGTGGGACGCCGGTCGTCGGGTCGCGTTACTGCTCGCGAAGCCACGCCCTCGCCTCTTCGACGCTCGGAAACACGCGGAACTCGTAGTCCGGATGCGCCGAACTCATCGACTCCTCGACCTCTTCCATGTCCATGCTGGCGATCGCGGAGTCAGCGAACACGCCCGCGCCGCGGCGAACACCGATGTCGACCAGGTCGGAGACCCACGTCTCGGCGAGCCACCGCTTGTCCTCGTCCTCGTGTGCGGTCACGGCCTCGGTGTTGACTAGGTACTTCTCGACGCCCCGCTGTTCCATCACCGATTCCCACTGCCGGGCGCTCTCGCGGAACTTCTCGCCCGCGGCGTACTCGTCCCACGAGAACACGGGGACGTCGAGCTCCTCGTCCCATTCAATGGTGTACACGTCCGCGTCCTCAAGCACAGTCGTTGCGTGCGCCATGTCCACAGGTGTGTCAGACTGGTGTATAAGCGCACGGCCCCACGTATCACGAGAGATAATCTCGTCTGACAGAACCGAACATGTTCTCAAGATAAGCGCCATTTCCCGCGTTCTTTTACTGTTAACTCGATTTTTTGATCCGACACCCACATCCTGATTATTAGAAGTGGTATTTTCGTCGCCAGTTTAATTTTTCAGTTGTGTGAGTTCTTCATATGGCAACTCGCTCGGAGGGGTCCGAAGGAGACGCGTCCGTCGGATCGGACATCGCGGCGGGGATCGACGACACCGTCGAACAGCTTCTGCGGATCTCGAAGATCGTCTCGAAGGGATCGAACGAGGTGACCGAGCTGACGGAGGAGCAGTCGGCGTCGATGCGGCGGATCTCCGAGGAGGTGTCGAACCTGTCGGCGACGGTCGAGGAGATCGCCGCGAGCGCCGAGGAGGTCGAGACGGTGAGCGAGCACGCGCAGGAGCTGACCGAGGAGGGCTGTGCGGTCGCCGAGAACGCGATCGACGCGATGGAGACGGTCGAGTCGGCCAACGGCGAGGTGTCAGAGACCGTCTCGCGGCTCGAAGACCGGATCGGCCGGATCGACGAGATCGTGGACGTGATCGACGACATCGCCGACCAGACGAACATGCTGGCGCTGAACGCCTCCATCGAGGCGGCCCGGGCGGGCGAGGCCGGCGACGGCTTCGCGGTCGTCGCCGAAGAGGTAAAGAACCTCGCGGAGGAGTCACAGCGGAACGCCGAGGACATCGAGGAACTGGTCGACGAGATCAAGGCGGACACCCACGAGACGAGCGACCGGATCGAGAAGGCGAGCGACGAGGTCCGCACGGGCCTCGACCGCGTCGACGAGACGGTCGACGTGCTCCACGACATCGACGACGCCGTCACCGAGGCCACCGAGGGCGTCGGGGAGGTGGCCGACGCGACCGACCAGCAGGCCGCCTCGACCGAGGAGGTGTCGTCGATGATCGACTCGGCGGCCGACACCGCCGACGACGTCGCGGCCGAGGCGGAGCGCATCATGGCGGCCAACCAGGAGCAGGCCGAGAAGATCGGCGAGCTGGGCGAGCTCGTCGAGTGAGCGGCGGACCGGAGGTCGGGCGGACGGCGGCCCGCGCCGCGTTCACCCCAGCCGATTCCGCTTCGTCGACGCCCGGTGAGCGAGCCCGGACGCGCCGAACGCGAGCGCGAAGAGCGTCGCGTACGCGTACCCGGACACCGCGGCGAACGGGACGGTCCCGGCCCACGCCGCCGCCGCCAGCAGCCCGCAGGTGATCGCGAGTCCGACGTAGTACTCGCTCCAGAGGATCTCGTTGTCCGAGACCACTTCGAGATACACCTCCAGCTTCCGGCTCTCCGCGGTGAGCGAGACGGTTCCCCGGTCGGACTCGTACTCGATGAACCCGCTCGCGGCCAGCTTCGGGAGGTGCGACTGGTGAAGGGCGGTGTAGACGCGCTTCCGCTGTTTGTACGTCACCTCGTTGATCCCGCGGTCGTTCTCCCACGCCGCCAACTGCTCGGCGATATCCCTGACGCGGGCGCCGTCACCGTTCCGTTTCAGGTACGTGATCACGTTCCGTCGTCGCCGATTACTCAACGCGGTGAATATCTCGTCGCGGGACGGCCCCTCCTCGTCGTTCGGTACCTGCGTCGGCGGCTTGAGTTGCGTCATAGGGGGGCTCATTTGCGGAATTGCTGCGTGGATTGTCACCGAGGGACATATCAGTTTCTATAATATTTAAAGAGACGCGTCCGGCGGGAGGGGTCGGAATTCGGGCTCATCGCGAGATGCGAGCCTCCACCGAGCGGTGTCCGCGTCGTTTGCCGGACGGTAGGGGCCGCATACATACGATCGTTCGGCGCGGACGTCCGACGATGACTACGTCAGACGACACGAGGAGATCGGACCGACCGTCGGAGCGATCCGGGCGTCGGCCGCTTGACCGTCTCCGCCGGCCAGAGTACACCGGCGCGAACCGCTGTCTCCCCTGTACGGCGGCCAACGTCGGCGTCTCCGCCGGGGCGTCGCTCGTCGCCGGCGTGCTGCTCGGTCCCGGCGTCGGCGGGGGAGTCTTCCTCGCCTCGCTCGCGGCGGTCTGGCTCCGCGGCTACCTCGTCCCCGGAACGCCCGAGCTCACGAAGCGCTACCTCCCGGAGCGCGTCCTCGCGCTGTTCGGCAAGGCCCCCGACGGAGCGGGGCGAGGCGCGCGTCCGGTGGGCGACGTCGAACCGGAGGCGTACCTCCTCGACGCCGGGGTCCTCGCCGAGACGCCCGGGGGCGACGACTTCGGGTTCGCGCCCGGCTTCGCCGCGGCGTGGCGGGCGGCGGTGGAGGCCGACGAGCCGAGCCGCGGCGCGGACCGGACCGACGCCGACGACCTCGCGGCGCTCGCGGCGCTCACCGGGCTCGACCGCGACGCCCTGTCGATCGACTGGCGCGGCGGCGCGGCGTCCGCGTCCGCCGACGGCGAGCGGATCGGGTACTGGGAGTCGCGCCCGGCGCTCCGGGCGGACGTCGCGGCCGACCGCGTGCTGACGGCGACCCGGGACGACTGGCCGTCGCTGCCGCTCGCGGACCGGAGCGGGATCCTCGGTGCCCTCCGGCTGTTCGTCGAGGAGTGTCCCGCCTGTGACGGCAGCGTGGCGCTCGAAGAGCGGGTCGTCGAGTCCTGCTGTTCCAGCTACGACGTGGTCGCCGGGCGCTGTGCGGGCTGCGACGCGCGGCTGTTCGAACTGCGGCTGCCGGCGTCGCTCGCGTCCGCGAGCGAGTAGCGACGGAGGACGGACGGAGGGCAGAGCGAACGGGAGCGCGGCGAGGGCTGTTTTTCGAGCCGGGTCACCGGAGTCGCAGCTGGCGCAACACCGAGAGGCGGTTGACCCACAACTGGGCGCTGCTGGCTGCGGCGAAGACGCCGAGCGCGAGGCTGGTCCAGAGGACGGGGTCGACGGCCGAGACGATCGGGACATCGAGGAGCGCGGCGAGGACGACCAGCAGCGACGCGAGGCCGAGCGCGCGGTACAGCTCCGACCACGTCGCGCCGCCGGGCGCGAGTATCTCCGTGTACAGCCCCACGTCGCGCGCCCCTTTCGAGAGCTCGATGGTCTGTGATTCGCGGTCGTACGCGATCACCCCCGCGTCCGCCAGCTTCGGCAGGTGCGTCTGGACCAGGGACGTGTACACGCTCTCGCGGCAGCGCGTCGGCGGGGGACTCTCTCCGGTCTCGCGGCCGGCGACGAGCGTCGAGAGCTCGTTGACCGTGACCGTCCCGCCGGTCGACCGGAGCCCGTCGAGCGCGTGGCGACGGCGTTCGTTCGCGAGGATCGCGTACACCTGTTCGGCCGGAAGGACGTTTGTACGGAATTTCATAGACGGATCTGCTGGGCCGCGGCGCTCCGCGATACCCGAGTGCTGCTCCACAGTGCGCCGGTCGAAGGTATATGTATGAGTCCGCTACCCGCCGGATCGGCCGATCCGATCCCGACGGTACGCGGTTCGTGTCGGATTTTCGAGTGGAAGTACGGGGTTCATTCCGGATCCGCGGTTGTCGGTACGGGGGCCGTGCGGTCCGGACCCGTCTCGGTAGGGACGCCGGACCACGCGTCAAACCGGACGTTCAATCAGTTGTTTGAGACGTTCTACGCGATAGAATCGGACGTTCGACGGTGACGTGGCTCCGCGTAACTACGTGGGTATCCCGCAGAGGGGGGAGTAACCGATTCGGCCGACCGACGACGGCGGAGCGAATCGGAGACAGAACCATGAACCCCGACACCAACGACAAGATCGGACTCTCGCGGCGCAAGATGCTGGCCGGCCTCGGCGCGATCGGCGTGGCCTCCGCGGGCGCTGGACTCGGTACCACAGCGTACTTCAACGACACGGAGACGTTTGCGGGCAACAGCCTACAGGCGGGCACGCTCGACATGACCGTCTCCGCTGACATCGTCGCGGCGGACGAGTACTGGACGAGCCAGGGCGCGGTCATGATGTCCCAGACGGCGGACAGCTCGGGAGTCGTCGCGGGAATCGACGTCGACGACGTGAAGCCCGGCGACTGGGCGATCATCTGTTTCGACGTCGAGGTCGGCGACAACCCCGGCTACGTGCAGGTGCGCACGGAGAACTTCGACGAGACCGGCGGCGCGAACCCGGAGCCCGAACAGGAGGTCGAAGGCGACGACGACAACGACGCCGACCTCGGCGAGTTCCTCCTGACGACGGTGTGGCAGGAGTACGACGAGAGCGGCGACAAGGCCGGACTCTCCACGCTCGATCCCGTGTTCAACAACGCGTCGGACGACCTCGACATCGATTACGCGCCCTCGAACGTCGACGGCGTCGTCGACGCCGACACGCACTACACGAACGCCCGCGAGGCGGACGGGATCCTCAGCGGCGGCTACCTCATCCGGGACGACAACGGCGACCTGCTCCCGATCAACGACGCGGTGAACGAGGGAGTCTACTCGTTCTGTCTCCTGCTCGAGATCCCGTTCGAGGTGGGCAACGTCATCCAGGGCGACGGTATCTCGTTCGACCTCGTCTTCGAGACCGAACAGGTCCGTCACAACGACGACCCGTTCAACAACTCGGCCCCGGTCAACTCCACGGGGAACTGATCCCGGCCGGGGCGGCGCGAACAGTCCGCACCGTCCCGCGGTAGTCAAGTGACCTCCGCGGCAGGTGACGAACTTCACACGACATACCCACTCATGACAGACAGATCCGACACATTCGACCTCTCGCGGCGCAAGCTGCTGGCCGGCCTCGGCGCGGTCGGCGTGGCCTCCGCGGGAGCCGGACTCGGCACCACGGCGTACTTCAACGACACGGAGACGTTCGCGGGCAACACCCTCACCGCCGGGGAACTCGACCTATTGGTCGATTGGCAACAGACGTACGACTTCGGCGACGGGAAGGCGTTCGTCAACGCGCACCCGGACCACGACGGCGACGGCGAACAGTCGATCGCGGCGGACAACCCCGACGGCCAGCTCCGGTACAGCGACTTCCCCGACGAGGAGGACGAGGACAGCAACGGCGCGAACATACCGGTGCTGGACTGCGAGAACATCCCGCCGCTCTCCGAGGCGGATTTCAGGGAGGACCCCGTCACGGGGGAGCCGATGGACACGCTCGTCCAGTTCTCCGACGTGAAGCCCGGCGACACTGGCGAGATAACCTTCTCGTTACACCTGTGTGACAACCCCGGCTACGTCTGGATACAGGCCGGCAACGTCAGCGAGTCGGGCGGCAGCCTCACCGACCCCGAAGCCGTCGTCGACCCCGGAAACGAGGGGAATCTCGCGGAGTTCATCGACGCGAAGCTCTGGTACGACGAGGACTGCGACAACGTGTACGACGGCGCGGAGCCGGTGGACATCATGCTCACGCTCGACTTCTCGGGTTCGATGCTGTACGAGCAGTACGGCGGCGTCGTCAGCAACGACGGGGTCACGATCGAGACCGGCACCTCGTACTCCGAGACGACGAAGATCGACCTCGTCGAGCTCGGCACGCGGCAGTTCGTCGACTACCTCCAGACGCAGGGCTCCGACGTCCAGGTCGGCGTGGCGTACTTCGACGGCGAGGGCAGCGACGACAACCAACCCCGGACGGGGATCCTCCAAGGGCTGACGACCGACCTCAACGTCGTCGACGCGGCGCTGACGGATCTCCGACAGAAGCTCGCGGACGTCGTGACCGGTACCAGCCCCTCGACGCCGGGCGACGGCGACGGCGACCCAGACCCGTTCGCGAACGCGAACGGCATCGCGACGGGGACCTACATCGGCGAGGGAGTCGACGACGCACAGAGCGAGATCGACTCGAACGGCCGCATCGGCGTCGAGTACCGGAACATCGTCCTCTCGGACGGTGAGTCGTTCAACGGGGGCGGCGGCACCTCGTTCTCCTCGCCGCAGGACGCCGCAGCCAGCGCCCGCGCTGCCCCCGGCGGTGTGGTCGCTCCCTCGCCGCCGTCGCCCGAGACCAGCGTCTACACCATCTCCGTCGGGAGCGCGAACGACGGCGTGCTTCAGGCGATGGCCGGGCCGGCCGGCGGTTCCGGCGGCGACCCGGCGTTGTTCAACGACGTCGACGACCCGCTCGCAATTCCCTCGGTGTTCGGTAACCTCGCGGCCCAGACGGCACAGGAGAAGGTCATCATGGAGGACAGCCTCGGCAATGTCCTCGACGCGCTCGCAGACGGGAACGGCGTGCCGCTCGACGGTAACCGCGCGACGCCGTACGACGAGCTCGACGACCCCGCGGACGACCTCGAGCGGGAACCGTTCGCGGGCGACGGGGTGATGCACTGCGTCGCGCTCGAGTGGGAGCTCCCGTTCGAGGTGGGGAACGTGGTTCAGGGCGACACGCTCGCCTTCGACCTCGGCTTCTACACCGAGCAGGCGCGCCACAACGACGGATCCGGGCCGTCTCAGGCGGCCTGAGTGGCGCTTCGAATCCGCTCCGGTGCCGACGGGCGACCCTCACCGGGCAGCCGGACGATCGGGCGACTGCGGTCGGGTACGACCGCCGTACCGTTGGGTACGGTCACCGGACCGACCGGGTAGGTCCCACATACATACCACCGCGGTGAGAGTAGAGGAGGCGAGAGGGGAGCGGAGATCGACGACACGGCCGTCCGGAGCCGCAATGACAAACAATGACACAGAAGGAACCGAAACTCACGCGGCGGGAAGCACTCGCGGGCGTCGGAGCCGTGGGCTTCGTGACCCTCGGGGCCGCGGCCGGGCGGCCGACGGCCAGCTGGGACGACTATCCGGAGTACACGTACGCGCAGTCCGACAGGCCGTGGAACCTGCTCGTCGGCTGGCGGCGTACGGAGAACGGCGCGGCCGTCGGGTCGAGCCCGACCGACGCCGAGACCGACGTCGAGGCGGCGGGGGTACGGCTCGTCGACACGGACAACGCGCTGCCGGGCGACGAGGGGGCCGCGAGCGTCGGGCTCCGACTCGACGATCCGGCTGACACCGCGGCGAACGGCGTGCGGGTGTGGCTCCGGGTCGCCCCCGAGTTCGACGACGACGCCGCGAGCCGCGCGCTCGCCGAGCGCGTCCGACTGGGGGTCCGGTACGACACCGGCCTCCTCGGGATCGGAGCGTGCGCGGGGGCCGAGGGCGACTTCGCCGGCTACGGCGAGCTGATCGCCGCCGGGACGCTCGCGGAGCTGAGCGGCGGCCCGCTGGCGACGGGGGTCGAACTCGACCCGAGCCTGCTCGGTAACGCCTGTCTCACGACCGACGAGCGCCGCTGCCTGACTTTCGCGTGGGAGTTCGACGCCGAGGGCGGCAACGCCGGACAGGGCGGTTCCGTCGGCTTCGACGTCGAGTTCGCCGCCGACGACTGTACCGCAGAGGGGAACCCGTTCGACATGAGCGCGGCGAGCGACGCCGCCGGAGGGAGCGCGTGACCCCTGGGGACGACGCGGGAGGACGCCCGAGCGGACTGAGTCGCCGCCGCCTCCTCGCCGGGATCGGCGGCGTCGGCGTCGTCGGGGCGGCGAGCGGCCTCGGCACGGGCGCGTACCTCTCGAACCGGGAGACGTTCCCGAGCAACGCCTTCGGCGCTGGCGAGGTCGGGCTGACGGTGGACGGCGAGCCCACGAGCGGGAGCGTCCCCGTCGGGCCGTTCCCGGTCGACCGCACGACGTTCGACGAGCGACCCCGGCCCGAGACGTTCGAGGTGGGCGCGTCCGCGAACCCCGTGCGGGTGTGGCTCGCGACTCGCTGTCCCAGCGGGGACCCGCTCGGGGACGCCCTCGAGGTCGAGGTCGTCGTCGACGGCGAGTCGGTGACGGGCGGCTACCGTCCCCTCGCCGCGGTCGAGCGCGACCTCGCGACCGGGATCCGGATCGACGACGGCTGCCTCGACCCCGACGGGGGTCCGATCGTCGTCGAAGTGGCCCCGTACCTGCCGGCTGGCTCGCCCGACGTGGGCGGGGAGGCGACAGACCTGACGTTCCGGCTGTACGCCGAGCAGTGTCGCCACGTCTCGGAAGAGCAGGCGAACGCGCCGGGGTCGAACCCCTTTGCGGAAGTCGTTTGCGAGGAGTTCGGCGAAGAGTGCCCGGAGTGCCTCGAACTCGGCAAGGCGGACGACATCGAGGCGGCGCTCGCGGTGGGCGACGCGCTCCGGCTTGCGGGCGCGGGATCGTACGAAATCGAGATCACCGAGGTCGAGACGAAGGACGACGGCGAGGCCGTCGGCGTCGCATTCGTCCTCCGCGGCCCCGACGCGACCGCCGGACCGGCCATGTGTGCGGTCGAGATCAAGGGCGGGCAGGGGACAGAACGCCACGAGCTCGACCCGCCAGTCACGGAGACTGGCGAGGTCCTGTTCGCACCGCAGAACCCGGACAAGGGCCAGCGATACGGGATCAGCTATATCGTCTTTTTCGTCTGTGCCGGCGAAGACCGGCTGAGTGACGAGCGTTCCGGGGACGCCAGCGATCATGAAAGCGTCGACGGGGACAGGGCTGAGGAAAACGGCGGCGAAAAGCCCGAAAACGGCGGCGAAAAGCCCGAAAACGGCGGCGAAAAGCCCGAAAACGGCAGTACGGAGGGGAACTGATGACAAACCCACTCACAGCACCACGGACGAAACGCGCGGCGAACGTACTCGGGATCGTCCTGCTGATCGCGCTCATCGCGCCGTTCGCGGTGTTCGCGGCCCCCGAGATCGTCGGTGCCGACGAGAGCTTCGTCGTGCTTACGGCGAGCATGACGCCCGCCATCGCGCCGGGCGACGTCGTGATCGTCGCCGATCGCGATCCGACGGCGATCGCGGAGGGCGACGTGATCACGTTCGTGCGGGGCACCAGCGACGTGCCGGTGACCCACCGCGTGATCGACGTGGTCGACGAAGGGGGCGTCCTCACGTTCGAGACGATGGGCGACGCCAACGAAGGGCCGGACCCGGGGCTCGTCCCGGCCGGGAACCTCGTCGGCGTCGTGGCGCTGACGATCCCGTACATCGGGTACGTGATCCAGTTCGCTGGCACGGACGCGGGGTTCGTCGCGGTCGTCCTGCTCCCCTTCGGACTGCTCGCGGCCACCGAGGTCTGGTCGATCGTCCGCGGTCGCGACGAGCCCGAGGAACGCCCCACGACGACGGCCGGCTCGGCCGGCGGCGAGGCCGGCACAGCAGCGGGAGTCGCAGCGGTCGATGCGGATCCGGTTCCCGTCGGCACCGCCGCGAGCGGCTCCGGTGGCGTCCCGGTCGACGCGGTCGGCGGGGCGGCGGCGGTGCTCGCCGTGGTCGCGCCGTACACGGCGTACGTCGCGTTCGAGCTGCGGAGCGCCGTCGCGATCGCGGCCGCGACCGCGGCCGCGACGCTCTTGTTCGGCGCGCTCGCGACGTGGGTGCCGGCGAGCGGCGTGCTCGACCGGGGCGACCCGACGGCGGCTCCGGCGGACGAATCAGCGGACTCGCCCGCCGCCCACGGCGGGGGCGCGGCGGGCGGCGCAGAGGCCAAGCAGACAGACACCGAGGCGGACGACGCCGGCGCGGAGGCCGAGGAGACCAATGAGGCAGACGGGGAGGCCGTCGCCGCGGACGCGGAGCGCGCGGCCCCGAAGGACTCGGCATCGGCGTCGACGCCGCCCGTGCGTCCCGATGCCGCCGGGGAGGTGGACTGATGGCCGCGAACCGCGGGTTCGTCGCGCTCGTCGCGCTTGCCGTGTTGGTGTGGAGCGTCGCGTTCGCCGGCGGAGCCACGGTCGCGCTCCTCACGGCGAGCGCCAACGTGACGACGACGTTCGAGACGCCGGGGGAACTACGCGAAATCAACGAGTCGAGCGGGAGCGGGTTCGCCGTGGCGACCGTCCCCGTCGAGAACGGGACGGCCACCGAGGGAGAAAACGTGACGCCGCCAGCGGCGAACGGCACGGAGACGGACGGGAACGCCCCGGTTCCACCAGATCCGGCAGATGAGAACTCCTCGGTGCCACCGACGGACGGGAACGCTTCAGTCCCGACCGAGCCGACGGACGAGAACACCTCGGTGCCGACCGAGCCAGCAGACGAGAACACCTCGGTGCCGACCGGGCCGACGGACGAGAACACCTCGGTGCCGACCGGGCCGATGGACGGGAACGCTTCGGTGCCGACTGAGCCAGCAGACGAGAACACCTCGGTGCCGACTGAGCCAGCAGACGAGAACACCTCGGTACCGACTGAGCCAGCAGACGAGAACACCTCGGTACCGACTGAGCCGACGGAGAGTAACTCTTCGACTGCGGCGGAGCCGACGGACGAGAACGCCTCGGTGCCGACCGAGCCGACGAGATATCAGTCGAGATCACCGGGTGACGAGACGGAGACAGACGAGTCGGCTCTGGCGGGGAACGCGACCGACGACAGCTCGGCTCCGCCCGACGCGAACGACGTCGACGCGGTCGCGGTTCGTCACCCACCGGATCCGTCGGAGTCCGGCCGCGAAGCGTGAACATGACCTCGCCGAGCCGGGCGCGGGAGCGTCTCGAGAGGGGCGGCGTACGGTCCGACGCGCACTGCGACGCGCCCGGAGCGAAGCTCACAGCGTTGTTGCTGCTCGTCGCGTTGCTCCTTCTCGCGCTCCTCGCCAGTCTCGTTCGGACGCTCGGGTGAGCTCGCCGACCGGGGGGCCAAACCGCGGTTCTCAGCCCGTGGCCGCGCTCGCCGGAGTTATCACCGACACCGCCGAACCCCCACGCGACCGATGGTCGCGCTCGACGCCTACCTCTTCGTCTTCGTCGCCGGCCTGATCACGGCGCTGGCGACCGGTATCGGCGCGCTGCCGTTCTTCTTCTTCGAGACGATCAGCGACCGCGGGAACGTGGCGCTGTGGGGCTTCGCCTCGGGGATCATGATCTCCGCGTCGCTGTTCGGGCTGGTTCAGGAGGGGCTCGCGGAGGGGACGCCGGTCGAGATCGCGGTCGGGATGCTCGCGGGCGTCGTCCTCGTCGTCCTCGCGCACGACGTGTTGACCGACGCCGAGATCGACCCGCGGGAGTACGCGGAGGCGGACTTCAAGAAGCTGATCCTGATCCTCGGCGTGCTGACGGTCCACAGCTTTCCGGAAGGGATCGCGGTCGGCGTCTCCTTCGCGGACCTCGGGCTGGAGGGCGGGACGGTGCTGTTCGGCTTCACCGTCCCGCTCTTGGCGGTGTTCATGACGCTCGCCATCTCGATCCACAACGTGCCCGAGGGGACCGCCATCTCGATCCCGCTGCGCGCGATGGGCGTCTCGAAGTGGAAGATGGTGTGGTGGGCCGTCTTCTCCAGCCTGCCGCAGCCGATCGGCGCGGTCGTCGCGTTCGCGTTCGTGCGGTACGCCCGGGCGTTCCTCCCGTACGGCTTCGGCTTCGCGGCCGGAGCGATGATCTACCTCGTCCTCTCGGAGTTCGTCCCCGAGGCGCTCGAAACCGGGGCCGACCTCCCGCGCGGCGGCAAGCCCGTCCTCGTCGGCGGGATCGCGCTCGGCGTCGCGCTCATGATCCCGCTCGCGTACATCTGACCGAATCGTGTGGTGGCGCGTGCCTGCGAGCGGCCGACGGGCCGCGAGCCGCGAGGGACCGAAGGTCCCTCTGGAAGCCGGCGCGAAGCGCCGGCGACAGCACGCGCGAGGGAGTCAGTCGCCGGAGCGAAGCGACGGCGACCGACGAGGCTGGGGAGGCGTGAGGTGCGGTCGCGGTGCGGTGGGCGGGACTCGAAGGGACGGTCGCGAGGCGGTGTGCGTGTCGGTCAACGACTCGTAAACGGCTGCGTATCGACGAGCGCTCACTCCCCGCCCAGCATCGTCGGGTTCACCGCGCCCGGCCCCCCGCCGACATCGTAGCCGCGCCGGACCGCCTCGCTCATCTCCCCGACCGCCTTCTCGACCGCGCCCCGGAGCGGTTCCCCCCGGGCCAGCCGCGCCGCGACCGCGCTCGACAGCGCACAGCCGGAGCCGTGGGTCGCGTCGGTGTCGATCCGCGGCGATTCGAAGCGATCGACCTCGATGGCTCCCTCCTTGCCGCCCGCACGGACGAGCGTGTCGACGACGGTCTCGCCCGTCGCGCCGTCGTCGTCCGCGAGGTGGCCGCCCTTCACCAGCGCCGCGTCCGCACCGAGCGCGACCAGCTCCCGGCCGGCGCGCTCCGCGTCGGCCGGCGTCTCGACCGGCTCGTCGGTCAGGACTTCGGCCTCGTCGGCGTTCGGCGTCACGAGCGTCGCGGCCGCGATCAGGTCCTCGTAGGCCTCCTCGGCGGCGGGGGAGAGCAGTCGGTCGCCGGTCGCCGCGACCATCACGGGGTCGACGACGAGCGGGACGCGGGCGTCCGCGACCGCACCGGTCACCGTCTCGACGATCTCGGCGGTCGCCAACATTCCGGTCTTGATCGCGGCGACGTCGAAGTCGTCGGCGACCGCCGCGTACTGGCTCGCGACGTGGTCGGCGGGGACCGGGTGGACGTCCTCGACGCCGCGCGTGTTCTGTGCGGTCGTCGCGGTCACCACCGCGGTGCCGAAGACGCCGTGCGCGGTCATCGCGGACAGGTCCGCCTGAATTCCCGCGCCGCCGCCGCTGTCGCTGCCGGCGACCGTCAGCGCGACCGGCGGGCGGACCGGGTCGTACTCGGGCATGGGCGAGTGAACAATGCGGTTGTATTAATTGGTGATGATTCGGCGAGGGACCGACCGGGGCGGGTCTCGCCGGCCGCCCGGCCGCGCGCGCCCGGGGCCTGCCGTCGCCGAACGACCTTTTCGGCTCCGCGGCGTACAACGGGCATGGCGACCGACTCCGACGCGGCATCCGGCACCGACGAGCCCGACGCGATCACCATCTACTCCGACTACGTCTGTCCCTTCTGTTACCTCGGGCGACAGTCGCTCGCTCGGTATCAGGAGACGCGAGAGGAGCCGCTGGAGATCGACTGGCACCCGTTCGACCTCCGGGCGGGCAAGCGCGGCCCGGACGGGGAGATCGACCACGACGCCGACGACGGCAAAGACGAGGCGTACTACGAGCAGGCGCGAGAGAACGTCCGCCGCCTACAAGAGGAGTACGACGCCGAGATGACCGAGGAGCTCCGCACCGACGTCGACTCGCTGCCCGCGCAGATCGTCTCGGTCCGCGTGCGCGAGACCGCGCCCGACGCGTGGCTCGCGTTCGACGAGGCCGTCTTCGACGCGCTCTGGATCGACGGGCGCGACATCGGCGACCGCGACGTGCTCGCCGACATCGCGGGCGACGTCGACGGGCTCGACGCCGGCGTCGTCGACGAGGCGCTCGGGGACGACGACCTCCGCGAGCGCGTGACGGACCTGTTCGACGCCGCTCGGCGGCAGGGGGTCACCGGCGTCCCGACGTTCGCGTACGACGGCCACGCCGCCCGCGGCGCGGTCCCGCCGGAGCAGCTCGAACGCCTCGTCGAAGGGGTCTGAGGCCGAAGCGGACGGGGGCGACGGCGACGGCCGCCGGGCGTCCGGTCAGTCGTCTGCGCCGGTTCCGGAGCCGGGACGTTCGCCCGCGTCGTCGCCGGGGGAGAGGCCCTCGCCGCGGGGCTCCACGAACCGGTGCGCGAGGTAGACGGAGCCGAACGCGAGCGCGAAGCCGGCGATCACGTCGGTGAGCCAGTGGATCCCGAGGTACATCGTCGCGACGACGACCGACAGCGAGAGCGTGACCCCAACGGGCGTCCACCGCGGGTACTCCTCGCGGGTCAGGACCGCGAACGTCCCCACGGTGACCGCCAGCGAGGTGTGAAGCGACGGGAACACGTTCGAGTTCACGTTCACCTCGCTCGTCAGCGCCATCACGTCGGGCTGGTTGGCGAACAAAAGCGGCGTCACCATCTCCGGCATCACGTTCCGCGGGCCGTGGGCGAATATCAGCGTGTACAGCGCCAGCCCGATCCCGTAGTTGAGCGCGTACGCGACGAGGACCCGCCTGAACGTCACCGTCCGCGGGAGCGCGAGGTACGCCACCACCGGGAACGCGAGCAGGAACGCGTAGCCGTACACGTACACCCACGAGAAGTACGCGGTCAGCGCGGGGCCGGCGAAGGTCGCCTGAACCCACGCGACGAACCCGCCCTCCAGCGCGTAGATGAGCGCCGTCGCCTGAAGGCCGAACAGCCTGGAGACGTCCAGCAGCCACGACCGCCCGAGCGCGCTGGCGAGCAACACGGCACAGAGGACCGCGACCGCGCGGCGCGCGTCCCACAGTCGGGCGCGGACCCCGGTCCGCGCCGCGCGGAGCCGAGCGGGGCCGACGACCGCGAGGCTCGCGACCGTCAGCATCGCCGCGACCCACGCGACGACCGACGTGAGAACCGACAGGAACGGCGTCATTGCCCCCGCGAGAGCAGTCGTCCCTCGTCGTCGAAGCGGTATCCGATGTCGCGGAGCGCCGCCTTGGCGGCCTCGACGTCCAGCGACCCCTCGTCGTCGAAGAACGGGTGGACCGGGTCGGTGTCGCCGTCCCACGCCACCGAGTCCGGGACCGCGTTCGGCGACGCCGCGAGCGGGGACGCCGCCGCCCGCGCGTACCCGTCGAAGGCGTCGTCGACGAGCGCGGACTTGTCTATCAGGCGCGCGACGACCGACCGGAACCGGGGGTTCGACAGCGGGCTCCGCCGCACGTTGTAGCCGACGTGGTAGAACGCCGCCGACCGACCGCTCACGAGGCGGGCGTCTGCCGAGCGGCCGATCAGGGGGACCGACGCGGGTCCGAGGTTGGAGACGGTCGCGTCCGCGAGCCCGTCGGAGACCGACTCCACGGCCGAGATGTCCGACGGCAGCACCTCGATGCGGAGCCGGTCGAAGGCGGGTTTGCCGCGGTAGCGGGACGGGACTCCCGCCCGCGGGTCCGTCGTCTCCTCCGAGTCCGCCGGGCGGACGAGGAAGTGATCGGGGTTGCGTTCGAAGACGACCGACTCCCCGGACTCCGCCTCGACGAAGCGCAGCGGCCCGCTGCCGACTGGGTCGGGGTTGTTCGAGACGACCGCCTCCGTCGTCTCGAAGTCGAGTTCGAAGCCGGCTATCGTCGCCGCGCCGGTCCGCTCCGACCAGACGTGCTTCGGGAGGATCGGCACCTGAAGCGCCCGGGCCGCGACCGTCTCGTTGACGTCGGGCACGGTGAGCCGGACCGTCGACTCGTCGAGGACGCGCTCGTCGTCGACGAGCGAGCTCCGCCCGCGGAACCGCGGGGTCGGGACGGACGTCTCGACGCTCCCCAGCGACGTGTCGCGGAGGAACCGATAGGTGAACGCGACGTCGGTCGCCGTCACCGGCTCGCCGTCGTGCCACCGCGCGTCGCGGAGCGACACCTCGAGGACGTCGTCGTCGACGCGCTCCCAGTCGGCCGCCAGCCACGGGACGACGGCGTCGCCGTCCGCGCGGACGAGCGGGTCGTACAACAGCCCGGTGAACGTGCCGTACTTCCGGTACTCCGCCGCGATCGGGTTCCAGTTCTCGGTGATTCGGTCGTCGGTCGTCACGAGCCGGAGGGTGCCGTCGTCCCCACCGGCCGCGTCCTCGGTCGACGCGTTGCCGTCCGTCGAGCCGCCAGTGCCGGAGTCGTTGGTCTCGGAGCCGTCGCTCCCGGAGCCGCCGTCGTCTGAACCGTCGGCGACGGCGTCGAGTTCGAGGAGGCCGGTGACCGAGAGCGGCCGACTGTCCTCCGTCCACCCCTCGAACCGGTGCTCCCGGACGGCGGTGAGCGCGTCGGGGAACGCGACGACGGAGAAGGGCTGGAGCTCGCACAGCGTCTCCTGTAGCGACCCGACGACGTCGGTCCGGTCGTCTCCGGAGACGCGGCGCTGTCGCTCCAAGGCGTCGTCGACCGCGATCTCCGTGAGCCCGTACGGGTTCTGCCAGCCGGACTCCGCGACGAACTTCGAGTGGGTCAGCCCGTACAGCGCGTCCGCGTCGAACGGCTCCGTCTCGACGAACTGCCCGACGTAGAGGTCGAAGTTCTGGTTGATGAGCACCTTCCGCCAGAGGTCCGTCTGGCCGACGGTGTTGAGTCTGACGTCGACGCCGACCGCGGTCAGGTGCTCTTCGAGCTGTCTCGCGATTCGGATCCCGTTGGGGTCGGCGTCGGCCGGCGTGGTGTTGATCTCGAGGGTCAACTGCGAGGGGGGATCGCGTCCCGCGATGTTCTCCGTGCGACCGAGACAGCCGGCGCTGGCGGCCGCGAGGCCGAGTCCGGCGAGCGCCGCGCGTCGACTGATCGGTCGGGTCATCCGTTCGTTTCCGCTTATTTTCAGGCGTCCGGTATATCTCTTCTGTGCTGGCTCCGCGATCCGAGCGGGCGTCGACGCGGGCGAGCGGGTCAGATGACGTCCGCCAGCGGGAGCGCCAGCCCGACGGCCCACGCCGCCACCCCCGCGACGGCGACGGGTCGGTCTGCGGCCGCCCGGCCGATGGCGACGACGCCGAGCGCGACGAGGAGCGCCACGCGGTGGACGATGAGGTCGGGCGGGACGGCCACCCCGAGCGCGGCGAAGTCGGCGAGGAAGCCGCCGCCGAGACCGACGACGACTGCCAGCGCGGCGGCCTCCGGGTCGGTGCCCGGGGCGCGCCAGACGACCAGCGCGGGCAGCCCGACCGCGAGGACGAGGTACAGCGGCGCGGCGATGGCCTTCGGCGACGCGCCCGGCAGCGCCGCCTCCAGCGTCACGCCAGCGACGCGGACGCCGACGAGGACCGCGCCGAGCGCCAGCCCCAGCGTCGCCGCCGTCGCGTGCCGGCCGACGTCGGTCCGGAGCCGCCGACCGAGGTCGACGGCCGTCTCGCGGGTCCGCCGTCCGAGCAGCGCCCCGGCGAGCGCCGCCGCGGCCGCCAGTTCGATCACGGAGAGCCAGCCGTCGCTGCGCCCGCCGTCGATGCCGCGGTACTCGCGGCGGACGTCGGTCGCGCGGTCCGACTCGACGAACTCGGACTCGAGCCGGAGCGCGGGCGCGTCGATGTCGGGGACGGTGTGGCGGAGCCGGAACCAGTCGTAGTACTCCTCGTGGGCCTGTATCGCGGTGTAGCTGCCGTCGGGGGACTCGTAGGCGCGGAGGTGGTCGCGGACGCCGAGGTACGCCCCGTCGTGGAGTTCGAACGTCTCGGTGAGCCACGCGCCGCCGTCCGGTCCCTCGACGTACGAGTAGCGGAGCGAGCTGCGGGCGTCCCGCCAGTCGCGGGCGACGAACTCCTCGACGTCTTCCGATTCCGTCCGCGTCGCCGCCTCGCCGGGCTCCGTCTCCTCCCAGTCCGCGTCCGAGCGCCCCTCGATGGCCGCCCGGGTCGTCGCCGCGTCCGCGTGGAACACCACGTTGATCGCGAGCGTTCTCCCCTCGACGCTCCGGCTCCGGCTCGTGTACGGCCAGAGGAGGTACTCGCCGTCGACGGCGATGAGCCGGTCGTCCGCGACGTCGTCGACGGTCGGTTCCTCGCTCGCCCCGGCGAAGGCCCCGAAGACCCCGGAGAGGGCGAGAGCGACCGCGACGACGGCGAGGAGGCCGACGACGACGTGGACCCGTTTCATGCGGGCCACGAGAGCCGCGGGACACAAACCAGTTCGGGTGGCCTCGGCGCGCTACGACGGGGGCGTCCGGGACGGTCGACACCGGGACGGGCGGCTCCGGGACGGGTCGGGAGTCACCACGTCTCGACGACGCCGTCGCGGACGTCCTCGGCGCAGCCCTCGCAGTCGGGGTGCCCGGACTCGAAACAGGCGGGCCGCCCCTCGGCGTCGACCGGGACGGTCCGGCGCTCCGCGTGGCGGCGGCAGACGATGCGGGCGCGCCCGGACTCGTCGGTCGGGAGGTCGAAGCGCGCCGCGCCGGCCGCGTCGCCCTCGGGGTCGTCGCGCCCCTCGGCGTAGGCGCGTTTGGCCTCCTCGAACTGCTTGCCCGCCTTCCGGAGCTGCTGGCGGATGACGCGTTCGAGCCGGTCGTCCATGCCCCGCCGTTTCGGCGCGGCGGATATAGGTCCGTTGGCGGGAGCCCCCGGCGAGGGACAAAACGCGCGGCGTGCGAGGGCTCACTCGGTCTCGCGCTCCCGCGACGCGGCCCCCGGAGCCGACGCGTCGTCGCGGCGGGAGTCCGTTTCCGCCTCGTTACGGTCGACGTGAGCCCGCGCCTCGTCGACGGACTCCGTTTCGAGGAGGCGTTCGAGCCGCCGTTCGAACTCGGGTTCGGAGAGGTCGCCGCGGGCGTAGCGGTCCCGGAGCGTCTCGAGCGCCTCGGCGGTCTCACCGTCCGGACCGTCCGGATCCGGCGTGGCCGAGCGGGACCGACCGGTCCCCTGCTCGGCCGATCGAGACCGGACCGTTCGGCCGTAGTCGACGGGGGAGTCGACCCGGCCGATCAGCGACAGGTACACCGGCCAGAGCAGCAGCAGAGCCAGCGTGGCCGCGCCGACCCCGACCGCCGCCCCCAGCGGGACGACGAGCAGTGACAGGGGAACCGGATTGAGAAAGAGGACCGTCGACAGGAACGCCGAGACGCCGGCGACCGACCCGGCCGCGAGCGCGAGCGCGATCCGTCCGACCGTTCCGTCCGGGGTGTACGTCTCGACGAGCCGACGGAGCCGACGGGCGAGACCGTCGTCGGTGGAGGGCATGTCGTCACCGAACGGACGGTCGTAACAAAATACTTTCACAATGCGCACCGCGTCGCTCCGCGCCCTCGCGTCCCATCGTTCTGCGGCGTCGCGTCCGGTCGGATCGCCCCGCCGGGAAAGCTTGATGCGAGTCCCCGCCGATCCCCCGCGTATGTCCGACGACTGCATCTTCTGTTCGATCGTCGCCGGCGACATCCCGGCGCGGACCGTGTACGAGACCGACGCCGTGCTGGCGTTCTTAGACGCCAACCCCCTCGCTCGCGGGCACACGCTGGTGATACCGAAGTCGCACGCGCGACACGTCGGCGACCTCGACGCCGCCCTCGCGAGCGACCTGTTCGACGCGGTCGCGTCGCTCACGCCGAAGATTCAAGACGCGGTCGACGCCGACGGCGCGAACGTCGGCGTCAACGACGGCGAGGCGGCGGGACAGGAGGTCCCGCACGTCCACGTACACGTTGTCCCGCGGTTCGAGGGCGACGGGGGCGCGCCGATCCACGCGGTGGCGGGCGAGCGGCCCGACCTCTCTGACGACGAACTCGACGCGGTCGCCGAGGACGTCGCGGCCGCGGTCGACGGGTAGCGCGGGGGATCGGCGGTCGGTATCCGGCGAGGTCGTCGCCCCGCTTCGCGATTTTTAAGGACCGGCTCCGGCGACGCCGGAACATGCAGGCGACGACGCTCGCGTTGGTCGGGGCGACCGGCGGCGCGGGGACGACGCGGACCGCGGTCGAGCTGGCAGCGATGGGCGCTCGCGACGGCGACGACGTCGCGGTCGTCGACGCCGCGTTCACGACCCAGGGCCTCTCCGAGTACGTGGCCGGCCGGATCGATCCGGACCTCACAGCACTCCTCACCGACGACCCGGACGCGCCGCTGTCGGCGGCCGCGTACCCGGTCGCCGGGACGGGCGACGGCTCTCGGCGGGACGGTCGCGAAGAGGGCAACGCGCCGACCCTCCCGGGACGCGTCGACGCGGTGCCGGCGCGGGCACCGTTCGAGCGCGTCGCGCGGGCGAAGACCGCCGAGGCCGCACGGAAGCTGGAACAGCGGATCGACGAGGCGGCGACGACGTACGACGCGGTGGTCGTCGACGCCGCGCCCGCGGGGTCGAACGAGGCGGTCGCGGCCGCGACGAGCGCCGACCGCGCGGCGGCGGTCAGGCCGGCGACGGCGCACGGCGGCGACGCGACGCAGCGGCTCCGCGGTCGGATCGCCGACGTCGGCGGGAGCCTCGACGCGACGCTCGCGGTCGAGCGGCCCGGCGCGGGCGGGGCCGACGGCGACGGAGGCACCGGCGACGAAGAGCGGACCGGTTCGGGCGTCGTCCGCGTGCCGGCGACCGACCCCGAGGTGAGGGCTGCGCCGACCGCGGCGGCAGGAGACGACGCGTACGCGCGTGCGATCGCGACCGCTTACGAGACCGCGTTCGACGCGTCGCTCGACGTTGAGTTCCCGGAGAAGGGACTGATAGACCGGATCAGGTCCTGAGAACTGGAGTGAGACGGAAAGGAGGTGTCAGCGGAGCCCGTCGGTGGAGCCGAGCGCGTCGCCGAGGGGCCCGCCGTCGCCGAGTCCGTCCCCGAGCGGTGCCGAGCCGGCGACCTGCGCGTCGACCGCCTCCGCGACGGCGTCGACGGGGTCGTGCGTCTCGACGTACGTCGCCAGCGCGAAGTCCGCCTCGTCGCCGCCGGTGAGTTCGACGGCCTCGCTGCGCGCGGTCCGGCCCGCGAGCCAGTCGCGGACGACGTCGCGCCCGGTCGGGGAGAGGGGGCAGACGCCCGCGACGCCGCACCGGTGGAGGGCCTTCGCGGCCGTCATCGGGGAGACCCCCGCCTCGCGGGCCGCGTCGCCGACGCTCCGGCCGGCGGTGTAGGCGTCGACGAGCGTGGCGGTCGCCTCGGGCGTACACGGGAGCGACTCGGCGTGGTCCGACAGGCGGTCGGCGAGCGGCGTCTCCGTGTCGTCGGCGACGGCGACCCCGCGGTCGCGCTGGCGCGAGGTCACTTCGACCCCGTCCGCGATCTCCGACAGCGTCATGCGATTCGATGGCCGACACGGACGGTTAAAACCACCGTACTGCGGCGGGGTGCGTCGCCGAACCACCGACCGATAACCGGTCGGTTCGAGCGCCGCGATCGGGGCGATCCACCGCCGATCCGCCCGGGTTTAAGTAAGGGATCGGGCCGGAGTTCGACGTGTGATGAGTGAGGCACGCTCGACCCGAACCCGGACGCCCCGCGCCGAAGCCGACGACGCCGCGACCGCGGACCGCGCCGCGACGACGGACCGCACCGCGACCGGCGAGGAGACCGCCCGCGGCGTCGCCAGCGAGCGCGACGAGACCGCGTCGACCGACGAGACCGGCGACCGCGAGGCGTGTCCGGAGTGCGGCGGCCGCACGCGCGTCGAGGGAGCGGAGCGGGTCTGCGGCGACTGCGGACTCGTCGTCGAGGCCGACCGCATCGACCACGGGCCGGAGTGGCGGTCGTTCGACGACGACGACACGAACCCGAAACGGACCGGCGCACCCCTGACCCGCTCGCGGCACGACCGCGGGCTCTCGACGGAGATCGGTCGGTCGACGAAGGTGAAGGGTCGCAAGCGGCGGCGGCTCGCCCGGATGCGGACCCAGCACAACCGCGCGCAGATCTCGACGAAGCGCGACCGCAACAAGGTGTACGCCTACACCGAGATCCGCCGGCTCACCGGCGTCTTGGAGCTGCCGGACAGCGTCCGCGACACGGCCTGTTCGCTGTTCGACTCCGCACAGGAGGAGAGCCTGCTCCGGGGGCGCTCGCTGGAGGGGTTCGCGGCCGCCTGCGTCTACGTCGCCTGCCGGACCGCCGACGTGGCCCGGACCGTCGGCGAGGTCTGCGACGAGGCGAAAGCGACCGAGGACGAGCATCAGGCCGCCTTCGACGCGATGAACCGCGAACTCGGCCTGCCGATCGCGCCGGCCGGTCCGAGCGAGTACCTCCCCCGGTTCGCCAGCGACCTCGGCTGCGACCCCGCCGTCGAGCGCCGCGCCGGCGAACTGGCCGACCGCGCCGTCGAGGAGGGGATCGCGAACGGGCGCAACCCGGTCGGCGTCGCGGCCGCCTGCCTCTACACCGCCGCGCGCGAACTGGACGCGGAGTACACCCAGCAGGAGGCCGCCGACGTCGCCGGCGTGACGCCCGTCACCGTTCGCCGGACGTACGTCGACCTCACCGAGGAGTGAGTCGGCGCGGAAGGTGAACCGAGCGACACGGCGCGGGGGGTGCGTTACGAGCTTTTGACCGGACCCGACCACAGCTCCCTGACCGCGAGGTGAACCTGCGAGACGACGCCCAACAGCGGGAGTTCGAGCAGTGGACCGATCACGAGCGCGAGCGGGATCAGCGGCTCGTTCGGGAACGCGACGACCGCGATGGCGAGGGCGGTGGGCGAGTTCCGCGAGAGGATCGTGTTGTTGAAACAGACCAGCTCGCCGTACGAGAAGTCGAGCAGGCGACCCGCGAGGAACCCGACCGCGAGGTTGATCGCGTAGAACAGCACGACCGGGATCGCCATCAGCGCCAGCAGGCGCGGGTTCTCGACGATCACGCCCCCCTGCGACGCGAACATCGCCCCAATTGCGAGCGCGAGGAAGCCGATCTGGATCGGACTCATCCGCGGCAGGAACCGCTCTCTGAGCCACGTCGCACTCTTTCTCCGAGTGATCCAGCGGCGGGCGGCGGCCCCGAGGAGGAGCGGGACGACCAACACGAGGAGGACGCTCTCGGCCAGCAACGCGAGCGGCAGGTCCACCAGCGTCCCCGCGAACGCGTAGAGGTACACCGGCAGCAACACCAGTTGGAGGACGAGGTTGTACGGCAGTACGGATGTCGCCAGCGGCACGTCCCCGCCGGCGACGTCGGTGAACACGAGGTACCAGTCGGTACACGGCGTCACGAGGAGCATGATCAGGCCGACCCAGAGCGCGGGCTGGTCGCGGAGGAAGACGGCACCGAGCCCCACGGCGAGGAGCGGACTCCAGACGAAGTTGACCAGCAGGCTCGACCCGACGACCCGGCGGTTGCTGAACGCCTCGCGCAGTCGGGAGAGGGGGACGCCGACGAACGCGGCGAACAGCATCCCCATCAGGAACGGGACGATGAGGCGGTCCGCGACGGGAGCGACGCCGTCGACCTGCCCGAAGGCGAGCCCAACGGTGATAGCGGTCAAGACGAGCGCCGACTGGTACCTCTCGACGACGTCCATCGTCACGTGGGTTCGGCCGCGGGATGCTAAGCGTGTGGATCGCTGGAAGAAACGTGAAAAACGACGGGGGGAGCCGTCGATTCGTGACGGACCGGCGGGCGGGCGTGGCGGCGTCAGCGGGGACCGCGACGGCGGGCGGGAGGGGGAATGGAGGGCAGGGAGGGTGCCCCGCCCGCCCGGCGGGCGTCACGCATTTAGATCCACGTGCGGGGGATAATTCTACGTTAGCCGTCGATAGTACGGACGGACCGAACAATCGTGTCGGGTCGGACGGGTCGCGGCGTGCGTGTCGACCGGGCACAGTTCGTCGGCTTCGGTTCGTCCGGCGGTCCGGGTTCCGTCCGCCGCTCCCGATCCAGACCGCCGGCCGCGCTACCGCTCGTCGAGCTTGTGCTTGAACGCGAAGAAGACGCGGCGGCCGGTCTCGGTGAGCCGGACGGTGTCGGAGCGGCCGACGTCCTCCAGTTCGACGTAGCCGCGCTCGCGGAGCGGCGAGAGCACGTGCGTCTCCAGCGCGCGGTACTTCGCCGTCCGGCTCTCGCCCGCCTCGCGGAGGAATGACAGCCCGCGCTCGCGCGCCCACTCGATCAGGTTCCACTTGTCCGTGCTCAGGCTCCCCTCGGCGCGGTCGTGGAGCCGGCCGAGGACGGCGACCTGATCGGTCGTGGGCGCGTCCATCGGGTAGATGGGGAGGTCGACGGTGCGCTCGACGCCCTCGGTGAGCGGCTCCTCGCGGGGGTCGTGGCTGTGGCGCTCGGGCTCGACGCTGTACGGGCGCGCGCCGACGATCATACAGGCCAGGGCGACGCCGACCGCGGCGATCCGCGGGCCGGTCGAGACGTTGCCGAAGAGGCGGTCGCCGTCCGCCGCGCCGGCGTCGTGGCGGGCGGCGACCGTCGTCGTCACGCCGAGCACGTCGTACACGTCCGCGAGCGCGACCGGGACCGGTCGCACCTCGGCGAACTCGGCGACCGCCGTCCACGCGTCGCGCTGGTAGCCGGTGAGTCCGTCCGGGTCGACGCGGGCGTCCGCCGGGTCGGCGGCGGTCGCCGCGTCGAAGTCGACGTCACCGCGGGCCCCGTCGCGGTCGGGCGCGTCGACGAACAGGTACGCGACGTCGGCACCGTGGCGGCGGAGGGGTTCGACGATCCGGTCGCGCTCGTAGCCGAGCGGGACGACGTGGACGCGGCGTTCGGCGACGCTGGGGACCGAGGTGTCCATACCGACGTTCGCCGCGGCGGTCGGTTAAATAACCCGCCGAACCGGGCGGCCGCGAGCGCGGGCCGGTGCGACTGCGGCGGCTCCGGCGCGGCTCCGGAGCGCTCGGTAGCGATCACGAGGCGTGGGGTCACGTACCACGAAAACCGTTAAGCCCGGCTGTCGCCTACGTGCGCACATGAGCGCTGACCGGTCCGCCCTTCGGCGGGCCATCGAGCGCGGCGAGCGGGACGGTGGGGCCATCGAGTTCAAGGAGCGGCTGACGCGCGAGGTCCACCTGGCCGACGGGCGCATGGAGTCGCTCGTGGCACAGCTCCGCCACCGCGTGCTCTCCGGCGACGGCGAGGCGACCTACGTCCTCGGCGTCACCGACGACGGTGGGCTGGCGGGGGTCTCCCCCGACGCCTTCTCGGAGACGATGGACGTGCTCTCGCTTCTGGCCGACGAGGCGGACGCCCACATCGCCGACGTCGAGACGTGGAGCGCCGGCGAGGGTGGCGACGCCGACGAGGCGGGGCTGGTCGGGCTCGCCACCCTCCGCGACGGCGGCGTGTTCGAGGCGGACGAGGACCACCTCGTGGTCGGCACGGCGGGCCACGTCGACCACGGGAAGTCGACGCTCGTGGGGACGCTCGTCACCGGACGCGCCGACGACGGGCAGGGCGGCACGCGCGGCTTCCTCGACGTCCAGCCCCACGAGGTCGAGCGCGGCCTCTCGGCCGACCTCTCGTACGCGGTGTACGGGTTCGACGACGAGACCGACGAGCCGGTCCGGATGGACAACCCCCACCGGAAGGCGGACCGCGCGGGGATCGTCGAGGCCGCGGACCGGCTCGTCTCGTTCGTCGACACGGTCGGGCACGAGCCGTGGCTGCGGACGACGATCCGCGGGCTGGTCGGCCAGAAGCTCGACTACGGGCTCCTCGTCGTGGCCGCCGACGACGGCCCGACGAAGACGACCCGGGAGCACCTCGGGATCCTGCTCGCGACCGAGCTGCCGACCATCGTCGCGGTCACGAAGGCGGACGCCGTGAGCGACGACCGGCTGGCCGAGGTCGAACGGGAGGTCGAGTCGATGCTCCGCGACGCCGGACAGACGCCCCTGCTCGTCGACCGCCACGGGGTCGACACCGCGGTCGCGGAGGTCGGCGACGGGGTCGTCCCCCTGCTGCGGACCAGCGCGGTGACGAAGGACGGGATCGAGACGCTCGACCGCCTGTTCGAGCGGCTGCCGAAGCGCGCGACGCCCGACCGCGAGGCGTTCCGGATGTACGTCGACCGCAGCTACAAGGTGACGGGCGTCGGTGCGGTCGCGTCCGGCACGGTGAACTCCGGCACCGTCGAGACCGGCGACGAGCTCCTGCTCGGCCCCATGCCCGACGGCTCGTTCCGCGAGGTGGAGGTGCGGTCGATCGAGATGCACTACCACCGGGTCGACAGGGCGACCGCGGGCCGGATCGTCGGCATCGCGCTGAAGGGCGTCGACGAGGAGGAGATCGAGCGCGGCATGGCGCTCGTCCCGCGGGAGAGCGAGCCGGAACCGGTCCGAGAGTTCGACGCCGAGGTGATGGTGTTGAACCATCCGACCCGGATCCGGGAGGGGTACGAGCCGGTCGTTCACCTCGAAACGCTGTCGGAGGCGGCCGCGTTCTTCCCGGAGGAGGGGCGACTGCTTCCCGGCGACACGGGCCGGACGCGCGTCCGGTTCAAGTTCCGCCCGTACCTGATCGAGGAGGGGCAGCGGTTCGTCTTCCGAGAGGGGTCGAGCAAGGGGGTCGGGACCGTGACGGGCATCGGGGGAAGCGGAGAGGAACCGGCAGACGGTCGCTGACTCCGAACTGGACGCGAACTCCCGTCTCGGACCGAACGCGGCATCCCGTTTCGTCCGCAAGCGGCGGTCGACCGACGATCCTGTCAGGCTTTCTGCCGATTCGAACGGTATTCGAGGGCGTCGGGACGTACAAAAAGACACCACTGCGGGGAGAGATGACCGTTCGGACAGGGCGTCCCAAAATACTTATTAGATAGAAACAAGAGTTCGGCTGTATGCGTCGAGAACACACACAACGCATTTCGCGACGGAAGGTCCTCGCCGGCGGGGCAGCCGGTGCCTCCCTCCTGCTCGCCGGGTGTACCGGCGGCGGCGACGGCGGTGACGGCGGCGACGGCGGCGACGGCGGCGGCGGTCCGACCCTGTACTTCTCGCAGGTGAAGGGTCCGCTCGACATGGACCCGGTCGTCATCAACGACGTGCCCTCCGCGCAGATCGCGGGGCAGATCTTCGACGGCCTCTACGAGTACGGCGACGGCGTCGGTCTCGAACCGAAGATCGCCGCGGAGATGCCCACCGTCGAGCGCGACGGGACGCGGTACATCGTGCCGATCCGCGAGGACGCGGAGTTCCAGAACGGCGACCCGGTCACCGCCGAGGACGTGATCCACACGATCCGGGCTCCGGTCGAGGAGCAGACCGAGAACGCCTCGGAGGTCGACATGGTCGACAGCGCGGAGGCGATCGACGAGCACACCGCGCAGTTCGACCTCTCGTACCCCTACGGCGCGTTCACGATCGCCATGGTGCGCAACGTCGTCAACGCCTCCGTCCGGCAGGAGGACACCGAGGCGTACAACCAGGAGCCGGTCGGCTCCGGTCCGTACCAGCTCGTCGAGTGGGAGCCCGAGGACTACGCGACCGTCGAGCGGTGGGACGACTACTGGGACGGCGACAACCTCCCGGAGATCGCCAGCATCGAGTTCGACCCGATCGAGGAGCAGACGACCCGCGTCACCGAGCTTGAGACGGGCAACGTCGACATCATCGAGACGATCCCGCCGCAGCTGTACGAGACGGTCGAGGGCAACGAGAACGCGAGCGTCACGGAGTCGCCGGGCGTCGGCTACTTCTACCTCGCGTTCAACTGCGCCAACGGCCCGACGAGCGACCCCCTCGTCCGCGAGGCGGTCGACTACTGCTTCTCGATGGACCAGGCGATCGAGAACTTCGTCGAACCGTCGGGCGTGCGGCAGTACGCCCCGTACCCGTCGTCGATCTCCGAGGAGTGGGACTTCCCGATCGACGAGTGGTCCGACATCGAACACGATCAGGACATCGAGGAGGCGCAGGCGCTGTTCGACGAGGCCGGCGTCTCGATGGACTACGACTGGCGGATCATCGTCCCGCCGGACGACATGCGCGAGCAGATCGGCGTCAGCATCGGCGACGGCCTTCAGAACGCCGGCTTCGAGAACGTCCAGGTCCAGCGGCTCGACTGGGGGACGTTCACCGAGGCGTACCAGAGCGACGACGGCCCGAACAGCGCCGACGAGTACAACATGTACACGCTCGGCTGGTCCGGTGCCCCCGATCCGGACACGTTCGCGTACAACCTGCTGAGCCAGGAGGTCGACGGCGTGACCAACGGGACGTTCCACGGCTACGACGAGGCCTCGGCGAAGCTGACGCAGGCCCGCGAGTCCGCCGACCGCGAGGAGCGCCGCCGGCTCTACATCGAGGCGACGACGACGCTGCTCGAAGGCCGCGTCCACATCCCGGCGTACAACCTGAACAACTCCTACGGCGTCCGTAACGCCGTGGAGGGCTTCAGTTCGCACCCGATCTCCTCGGAGATCCAGCTGGACGGTGCGACCGTGACCCGGTAAGCGGGTCGAGCGAACGAACCGCGTCGGAAACGCGACGAGACCGCGCCGCGATCCGCCGGGGATCGCGGCGCGAGCGCGGCCGGCCGCGGCCGGACGCGAGCTCTCCGAGAGGTCGTCGACGCGTCCGGCGGCCGTCAGCGGTCGAGGTTTGATGCGTCGGCGGGAGCGAAACGGATAAGCGACAGCAAAGACCGAATCGAAGCAACGAGAGATCCACGACAGTGAGTTTACTTCGGTACACACTCCGGCGGTTCGCACAGGCGATACCCGTACTGATAGGTATCGTGACGATAACCTTCTTCCTGGCAAACCAGATCCCCGGCGACCCGGTGGAGATCATGCTGGGACCGACGCCGGCACAGGAGCAGGTCGACGCGATCCGCGCCCGGTACGGTCTCGACCGGCCGATACACGTCCGGTACTTCACGTACCTCTCCGGCGTCGCGACCGGGAACCTGGGTTTCAGCATCTACTACGACCGGCCGGTCTTGGAGATGATCATGCTCCGCCTGCCGGTGACGCTGCTGCTCATGCTGTCCGCGTTCGCGTTCGCGGTCGCCACGGCGATCCCGCTGGGCGTCATCTCGGCCAAGCGGCGGAACGAGCCGGCCGATCACGTCTCCCGGGTCGTCTCGCTGATCGGCGTCTCGACGCCGTCGTTCTGGATCGGACTGGTGTTGATCATCGTCTTCGCGTTCTACCTCGGGTGGTTCCCCGCGCGCGGACTCGTCCTCCCGTGGGCCAACCCGGCCGACGTGCGGGGGGCGGCGACGCAGTTCGAGGTGCTCCGCCAGTCGGCGCATCACCTCTTCTTACCGATGATCGCGCTCGGGACGCTCCAGATGGCGCAGATCACCCGGATCGAGCGCTCGTCGATGGTCGACTCGCTTCAGGGCGAGTACGTCAAGCTCGCCCGGGCGTACGGGGTCCCCGAGTCGACGATCGTGCGCAAACACGCGTTCCAGGTCGCGCAGCTCCCGGTTATCACCATCATCGGTCTCGGGCTGTCGACCGCGCTCGGCGGGGCCGTCCTCACGGAGACCGTCTTCGAGATACAGGGGATGGGACGGCTGATCATCACGGCGATAAACAACCAAGACTACGAGCTGATCATGGGGACGACGCTGGTGTTCGGTATCGTGTACGTGGTCGGCGTGATCGTCACGGACATCACGTACAGCTACCTCGACCCACGGGTCACCTACGGTGAAGACTAATGTCGATAAACAGCGCAACTTCGGACGACGACACGCCGGACGGGGGCGACGAGAGCGGCGGACCGGACGAGGTGGAGGCCCGCGTCGGGCTCCGGTACACCCTGAAACAGGTCAGACAGGACACGACGGCGCGGATCGGCACCTACATCGTCGGGTTCATGACCTTCGTCGCGATCTTCGCCGCGTTCGACTACTACGTCCTCGACTACGCGATCGCGGAGGCGGTGCTGTACAACCCCGAGACCGACCCCGAGAACGTCAGGCGGCTGCTCCCGCCGGTCGGCATGGAGAACCAGTTCGGGCAGGGCGTGCTCGAACACCCGCTCGGCACCGACCACCGCGGCCGCGACCTACTCTCCCGGACCATCTACGGGACCCGGATCGCGATGACGGTCGGCTTCCTCGCGACCGCCATCGGCCTCGGCGGCGGCACCGTCATCGGCGCGGTCTCCGGCTACTACGGCGGCTGGATCGACGACGTGCTCCAGCGCGTCACCGAGACCATCTACGCGATCCCGTTCCTCGTCTTGGTCATCGCGTTCATGACCGCGTTCGGGCGGGACCTCACGTTCGCGATGATCGGCGTCGGGATCACGGCGATCCCCGTGTTCAACCGCCTCATCCGGTCTCGCGTCGTCTCCATCCGCGAGGAGGACTACGTCGAGGCCGCCCGGGCCGCCGGGGTGAAGGACCGCAACATCATCTTCCGGCACATCATCCCGAACAGCTTCGCGCCGGTGTTGGTCCAGGCGACGCTTCAGGTCGGGGTGAGCATCCTCATCGTGGCCGGCCTCTCGTTCCTCGGCTTCGGCGCGCAGCCGCCGACGCCGTCGTGGGGACAGATGCTGTCGGCCTCGCGGGGGTACATGCTCCCCGCGCCGACGTTCAGCATCTTCCCCGGCATCGCCATTCTGATCACCGTCATCGGCTTCAACATTCTCGGCGACGGCCTACAGGACGCCCTCGATCCGCGGATAAACAACTGATATGAGCGAACCACTACTCAGCGTACGCGATCTCAAGACACAGTTCTTCACCGAGGACGGAACGGTCCGCGCCGTCGACGGCATCTCCTTCGACGTTCACGAGGGGGAGATCGTCGGACTCGTCGGCGAGTCGGGTGCCGGGAAGTCCGTCGCGACCTCCAGTATTCTCCGGCTCGTCGACAGCCCCGGCGAGATCGTCGGCGGCGAGATCGAGTTCAAAGGCGAGACGATCTTCGGGCTCGAAGAGGACGACGACGGCGAGTTGCGGCCGCGCGACGAGATGCTCACCGAAAACGAGATGCGGAAGCAGATTCGCGGCCGCGAGATCGCGATCATCTTCCAGGACCCGATGGAGTCGCTCAACCCCGTGTTCACCGTCGGGGGACAGCTCCGGGAGTTCATCGAGATCAACCGCGACCTCGACCCCGACGAGGCGAGGGAAGAGGCGATCGACATGCTCCGGGAGGTCGGGATCCCGGCACCCGAGTCGCGGTACGACGAGTACCCGCACCAGTTCTCCGGCGGGATGCGACAGCGCGTGCTGATCGCGATGGCGCTCGCCTGCCAGCCGGACCTCATCATCGCCGACGAGCCGACGACCGCGCTCGACGTCACGGTCGAGGGCGAGATCCTGGAGATGGTGACGGAGCTCCAGGAGAAGTACGGCACCTCCTTCATCTGGGTCACCCACGACATGAGCGTCGTCGCGGAGATCTGCGACCGAGTCAACGTGATGTACCTCGGCGAAATCATCGAGCAGGCGGAGGTGGACGACCTGTTCTACGACACGAAACACCCGTACACGTCGGCGCTGCTCGACTCGATGCCCCGCCCCGACCGGACGGTCGACGAACTCAGGCCGATCGAGGGGGTGATGCCGGAGGCGATCGATCCGCCCGCCGGCTGCCGGTTCCACTCCCGGTGTCCCGAGGCCCGGGAGGTGTGCCGCGAGGTCCACCCCGAGCCGCGGGACCTGAGCGAGGAGGGCGAGCCGCGCCACGCGGCCGCCTGCGTGAAACACGACGCGTTCGACGTAGGCTACGACGAGAGCCCGCCGATCGACACGCGGGCCGGGGGCGGCTTCTCCGCCGGCCTCACCGAGACCGGGGGTGAGGCGGAATGAGCGAGGTCGGGCCGCCCGAGTCGGACCCCGAGGCCCTCCTTCAGGTCCGCGACCTGTGCAAGCACTTCGACAACGAGAGCGGACTCCTCGCCGGCGTCGAGCTCGACGACGAGTTCCCGTTCGTCAGCCGGTCCACCTCGGACGTCCGGGCGGTCGACGGCGTGAGCTTCGACATCAAGGAGGGGGAGACGCTCGGGCTCGTCGGCGAGTCCGGCTGCGGGAAGTCGACGCTGGCGCGCACCGTCCTCCGCCTGCTCGAACCGACGAGCGGGAGCGTCTACTTCCAGGGGCAGGATCTCGCGTCGATGTCCGGCGAGCCGCTGCGGCGGATGCGGAAGGACATGCAGATGATCTTCCAGGACCCGCAGTCCTCGCTCGACCCCCGGATGAAGGTCGGACCGATCGTCGAGGAGCCGATGAAGGCGCACGGCATGCTCGACGAGGAGGGCCGCGAGGCGCGCGCGAAGGAACTGCTGGAGAAGGTGGGGCTCGACCCGCAACACTACAACCGGTACCCCCACGCGTTCTCCGGCGGGCAGCGCCAGCGCGTGAACCTCGCCCGCGCGCTGTCGGTGAACCCCGACTTCATCGTCTGCGACGAGCCGGTGAGCGCCCTCGACGTCTCCATCCAGGCGCAGGTGCTCAACACGATGGAGGAGCTCCAAGACGAGTTCGACCTGACGTACCTGTTCATCGCGCACGACCTGAGCGTCATCCGGCACATCTCGGACCGCGTCGCGGTGATGTACCTCGGCGAAATCGTCGAGCTGGCGGACAAAGAGGAGCTGTTCGAGAACCCGAAACACCCGTACACGCGGGCGCTACTCGACGCGATCCCGGTTCCCGACCCGCGGAGCGGCGGGCGGAAGGCGCTCTTGTCCGGGGACGTTCCCTCGCCGATCGACCCGCCCTCCGGCTGTCGGTTCCGGACGCGGTGTCCGAGCGTGATCCAGCCGGACGAGTACGACATGGCCGACGAGGCGTGGCGGAACGTCGTGGAGTTCCAGCGGGCGGTCGAGCGCCGGGCGTTCGAGGAGACCGACCCGGACGCGCTCCGCGACCGGTACTTCGACGACGCGACCCCGGGCGGCGACGCGGGCACGCTGCTCGACGAGGCGCTCGGGCACATCGAGCGCGACGAGTTCGAGGACGCCGAACAGCTCCTCGTCGAGCGGTTCGCCGACCAGAGCGTCTGCGCGACCGCGAACCCCGCCTACGAGGTGGGGTCGGAGCTCGGCGACGACCGCCACTACGCGGCGTGTCACCTGCGGCGCGACGAGGCGGTCGCCGCGGCCGTAGACGAGGGCGCGTTCGACGACGCGGCGCGGGCCGGCAGACCGGAAGCGGACGACTGACGGCGGTCGGTTTTCTCTAATACGTCGAGGAGGCGGCGGCGGATCGGATTTTCAGCTACCGGATCCGAATTTCCGTGGTGGCCTCGTGACGCTCGTCGGCGTCGGGGACCGGGACGAACGCGGTTATCGTGTGGGTGCCGCGCTCGGCGCGGACCGAGCGGTCGAGGCCGTCGCCGTCGGTGCGGCGGAAGCGACCGTTCCACGTGGCCGTCGCGCGCTTCGTCTCGCCGGCCCGGAGCGACAGCGCGGACTCCTCCTCGCGCACGTACAGCCGCTCGTCGGTGGCCTCCGTGACGCCGTCGACCGCCCAGCCCCACGAGCGGCGGGTGGCCGTGGGGACCTCGACCGGGACCGGGAGGCGGTTCCGGATGGCGACGGTGATCGCGACCGGCTCGTCGGGCGCGTACTCGGGGGCGTCGGTGCTGACGGTCACCTCGACCGCCCGGCGGGCCACGGCGCGCGGCACGACGCGGCCGAGGGCGTTCGAGAGGTAGTTCTTCGTCTCGTCGAAACCGGTGCGGTCCGTCGAACCGTCGTGGCGTCTGTCGACCATGTGCGTCTCTGAAACCGTGAAATCGGCGGTTCTGCTCGCCGTAGGCGGGTCGCGGTACTAAGCGTTCGGGTCGCCGTCGCCGGACTGCGCCGGGTCGGCGGACCGCGACTCGCCGTCGTCGATCACCTCGACCAGTTTCATCAGCGGGTAGCCGTTCTCCATCTCCATCCGGGTGCGGACGGTGACCCCCTCGTACTCGATCCGCATCTCGACGTCCATCAGGGAGCCGGTGAGTTCGGTGTAGCCGTTCTCGTGGTCGATGGCGTCGGCCACGCGGTCGTCGCGGATCGTCACGTCGACCGACTCGCAGTGCGGCTGGTTCTCGATCGACTCGGCCATCGCGGCCTCCAGGCTCCGCGCGCTCGACGGGCTGACGGGCGTGCCGGCGAACTGGTGGTACAGCGAGCCGAACTTGATCCCGGCCTCGAAACACGCCTGCTGGGCGTCGCTTGCCATGTCTGAACGCGGCCGCGGGCGGGCAAGAAGGTTCGGACGGCGGCGGCCTCGCGGGACTGGTCGCGGCGCGGCGGCGGCGAGCGGCCGGCGGCGGGAACCGAAGGCGTTTGGTTCGGGGGGCGGAACGGGCGGACATGGACTACCTCCGCGTCGCCGGCGGACGGGTGCTTCGACCCGACGGACGCGTCGAGCGGGCTGACGTCGCGGTCGACCGCGACGAGGGAACGATCCGGGCCGTCGGGCCGCCGGACGAGGTCGACGACGCCGTCGGCGCGACCGCCGACGAGACGCTCGACGCCTCCGACTCGCTCGTGATCCCCGGGCTCGTCAACGCGCACACGCACGTCGCGATGACGCTTTTACGCGGGTACGCCGACGACAAGCCGCTCGACCCGTGGCTCCGCGAGGACATCTGGCCGGCCGAGGCCGAGCTGACCCCCGACGACGTGGAGGCGGGCGCGGCGCTCGGCGCGGTCGAGATGATCCGCTCGGGGACGACCGCGTTCGCGGACATGTACTTCGAGACGGACCGGGTCGCGGACGTCGTCGACCGCGCGGGGCTGCGCGCGCGCCTCGGCCACGGCGTCGTCACCGTAGGGAAAGACGACGCGGACGCCCGGGCGGACGTCGAGGAGGGCCTCGCGGTCGCCCGCGACCTCGACGGGGCCGCGGACGGCCGGATCCGGACGGCGTTCATGCCGCACTCGCTGACGACGGTCGGCGAGGAGTACCTCCGCGAGGGCGTCGCGGAGGCGCGCGAGGCGGACGTTCCGGTCCACCTCCACGCGAACGAGACGACCGACGAGGTCGACCCCATCGTCGACGAGCGCGGCGAGCGACCGATCGCGTACGCGGAGTCGCTCGACGCGCTCGGCCCGGACGACTTCTTCGCGCACGGCGTTCACGTCGACGAGGGCGAGGTCGACCGGCTCGCCGAGGCGGGGACCGCGGTGGTCCACTGCCCGGCCTCGAACATGAAGCTCGCCAGCGGGATGGCCCCGGTCCAGCGGCTCCGCGAGGCGGGCGTGACGGTCGCGCTCGGCACCGACGGCGCGGCCTCGAACAACGACCTCGACGTGTTCGACGAGATGCGCGACGCCGCCATGATCGGGAAACTGGCCGCGGACGACGCGAGCGCGGTCCCGGCCGAGGCGGTCGTGGAAATGGCGACGGCGGGCGGCGCGGACGCCCTGAACCTCCCCGGCGGCCGGATCGAGGCGGGCGCGGCCGCGGACCTCGCGGTCGTCGGCCTCGACGCGCCGCACCTGACGCCGGTCCACGACCCCGTCTCGCACCTCGCGTACGCGGCCCGCGGGGGCGACGTGCGCCACACGGTGTGCGACGGCGAAATCCTCATGCGCGACCGCGAGGTGCTGACGCTCGACGCCGAGGCGGTCCAGGAGCGCGCCGCGGAGGCCGCCGCCGATCTCGTCGATCGCGTGGACGCGGCGGAGTGAGGAGAGGCGAAAGGCGGCCGTCGGAGCCGTAGCCCGACGGGGTTTAAATACGGAGAGCCCTCGCGGTGGCGCGTGCCGACGAGCGCCCGCAGGGCGCGAGTCGCACGCGCGAGGGAGTCGCGGCCGCTTTTAAGCGGCCGCGACGAGGCTGGGGAGGCGTGAGGCTGCGGTTGCTGTGCGGGGCGGGATTCGAAGGGGCAGTCGCGAGGCGGGCACAGGCGAAGCAAGCACCGCAGGAGCGAGTAACGCGAGCGACGAGGAGCACAGCGAGCGTGCGCCCGCCTCGCGACTGGGGCTTCGGCGGTGTCCGTCAGGAGTCGACGGCCAGCGTCCGATCGTCAGTCAGCGTCCGTTTGTGAACGAGCGGACGCGGCGCGGCGCGCGCGACCGGCAGCGGGGGGCTGAACCGCCCCCGAATCCGGGGCGATCGGGGGCGAAACCGCCGCCGAACCCCCGATAGACCAAGACGGACGCCTCAGCGCCGTTAAACCGAATGCAAACCGAATTAAACCGCGTTAACGGACTTCTCTTTTTATACGGTAACAGGGATTGGACCCGAGTGGACATGAACGAACGCATCACCAGTGTGCTGCTGATCGCGGTCGTCGCCCTCGGCGCGATGACGGGCGTCGCGGCCGCCGACGGCCACCTCGAAGTGGGCGTCGAGACGGACGCGGACGGGACATCGACGGTCACGGTGACCGATAACGGCACCGCCGTCGAGAACGCCACGGTCAACGTGAGCGTGGTCGACGCGGAGAACGAGTCGTACGCGGGAGCGGGCGAGTACGAGACGGACGCGAACGGTACCGTCGACCTCGAAGCGCCCGAGGAGGACGTAACGGTCGACATCGCGGTCACCTCGGGGAACGACAGCGTCTCGACGACGGCCGACCTCGAAGCCCCTGACGGCCTCGAACTGGCGGTCGACGACACCGACGGCGAACCGGTCGTCACGGTGACCGACAACGACACCGCGGCCGAGAACGCCTCGGTGACCGTCACGACCGCGGACGAGAACGCCTCCTACGAGGGCACGGGCGACTACCAGACCGACGAGAACGGAACCGTCGGCCTCCCCGCCGCCGAGGAGGACGTGACGGTGACCGTCACCGCCGAGTACGGCGACGACTCGGTCTCGGAGACAGTCGAGTTGGAGGCCCCCGACGGGCTCGAACTCGACGTGGCCGACACCGACGGCGAGCCGGTCGTCACCGTGACCGACGACGACGACCCCGTCGAGGGCGCGACGGTCGTCGTCGCCCTCGCGGACGACGCCGACGAGAACGCCTCGTACGCGGGGACGGGAGAGTACGAGACCGACGCGAACGGGACGGTCGAGCTCCCGGCCGGCGAGGAGGACGTGAGCGTCGACGTGAGCGCGAGCTACGAGAACGAGACCGTCTCGACGACCGTCGAGCTGACAGCCGGCGAGGACGACGCCCTCGAAGGGACGCCGTTCGGCCAGCTGATGCGCGACTTCATCGAGAACATCAGCGACCGCGACGGCGGCATCGGCGGGGCCGTCTCAGACTTCGCGACGGAGAACAACCCGGGTAACGCCCCGGACCACGCCGGCAACGGCAGCGACGACGGCAACGCCAGCGACGCGCCCGGCAACGCGCCCGAGGGCGTCGGCAACGGCAGCGACGACAGCGAGCGCGGCCCGCCGGACCACGCCGGCCCGAACGGTGACGACGCCGAGGACGACGAGACCGAAGCGGACGACACCGAACAGGAGGACGCGGAGGAAGACGACGCGGACGAGGAGGATGACGACGACGATGACGACGACGAGGACGACGACGAAGACGACGAGGACGGCGAGAGCGGCCCGCCGGACCACGCCGGAGGTCCGGGCGGTAACTGACGACGCGACGCGACCGCCCGCGCAATCGCGCGGGTGACGACGACTGACGGCAGTCTTTTTTCGGGGCGTGGTCCGGTGTCGGCAGGGTTTAGTGCGCCGTGAGCGAACCACGGGGTATGAGCGAGACCGCGTATCCGCCGGTGTCACAGCACCTCTCGGACGTCGAAGCGGCCCGAGAGGAGGGACGCCGGAAGATGGACTGGGCGCTCCAACACATGCCGATTCTGAACGCGCTCCGCGAGGAGTTCGCCGACGAGCAGCCGCTCGCGGGCGAGACGATCGCGATGGCGATGCACGTCGAGGCGAAGACCGCGAACCTCGTCGAACTGCTCGCCGAGGGCGGGGCCGAGGTCGCGATCACCGGCTGTAACCCCCTCTCGACGCACGACGACGTGTCGGCGGCGCTCGACGCCCACAAGTCGATCACCTCCTACGCGGTCCGCGGCGTCGACGACGACGAGTACTACGACGCGATGCACGCCTGTATCGCCCACGAGCCGACCATCACCGTCGACGACGGGATGGACATGGTGAAGCTGGTCCACGAGGAGTACCCGGACCTGATCGACTCCATCGTCGGCGGGGCCGAGGAGACGACCACCGGCGTCGACCGCCTGCGCGCGATGGACGCCGACGGCGAGCTCCACTACCCCGTCTTCGCCGTGAACGACACGCCGATGAAACAGCTGTTCGACAACGTCCACGGCACGGGCGAGTCGTCGCTCGCGACCATCGCGATGACGACGAACCTCTCGTGGGCCGGGAAGAACGTCGTCGTCGGCGGCTACGGCCAGTGCGGGAAGGGCGTCGCGAAGAAGGCGTCGGGGCAGAACGCGAACGTCATCGTCTGCGAGGTCGACCCGCGGAAGGCGCTCGAAGCCCACATGGAGGGGTACGAGGTGCTCCCGATGAAGGAGGCCGCGGCGAAGGGCGACGTGTTCATCACGACGACCGGCAACCGCGACGTGATCACCCGCGAGCACTTCGAGGCGATGAACGACGGCGTCCTCCTCGCGAACGCCGGCCACTTCGACGTGGAGGTGAACCTCGATCACCTCGACGAGCTCGCGGTCGACCGCTACGAGGTCCGCGAGGGCGTCGAGGGGTTCGAGATGGAAGACGGCCGCGTCCTGAACGTCATCGCGGAGGGGCGGCTCGTCAACCTCGCCGCGCCCATCGCCTTGGGCCACCCGGTCGAGGTGATGGACCAGAGCTTCGGCGTTCAGGCCGTCGTCGTCCGCGAACTGGCCGCCAACGGCGAGGCGTACGACGCCGGCGTCCACGACGTGCCCGACGAGCTCGACCGCGAGGTCGCTGACATCAAGCTCGCCGCCGAGGGCGTCGAGTACGACGACCTCACCGACGAGCAGCGCGAGTACATGGGCAGCTGGGAGCACGGGACGTAACACCGACCCACCGGGAGCCGGCTCGGCGGGACGGACCCCGCCCGCCGCCCGCCCGGACCGGTTCGACCGGCTTTTGTGCGGCGCGGCCGTACCAATCGTATGAACCTCACGGCAGTGCTTCACGCCGGATTCGGCGTCTCGGTTCTGGCCGGATTCCTCGTCTCGGACACGACGCTCCGCATCGCCGCGTTCGCGCTCGGCGCGGTCCTCTTCGTCGCCGGCGTCGCGGTGTCGCGACGGGGCGACTGAGACGCCGTCCGGCTCAGACTCGACCCGCGTCCGCCCGCGCGCCCCTCGCCGGCGCGCGCCCTTTTTCAGCCGCGGCCGCTTACGGCCCCCAGTGACAGTCACGAGCGTCCACGACCCGAGCCACCGCGAGACCCTCTGGGAGCTCGAGGACGCCTTCGAGCGCGGCGACCTGGTAAGCGTGTTCGGTCGCTGTACGGTCTCGTACGAGGGCCGCGCCGCCTCGGACTTGGGCCCCGGCGACCGCCTGCTCGTGTTGAAGCCGGACGGCGCTGCCCTCGTTCACACCGACGAGGGTCGCCAGCCGGTGAACTGGCAGCCGCCGGGGTCGGAACACCGCGCCGCGGTCCGCGACGGCCGGCTGCGCGTGGTCTCGACGCGGTCGAACCCCGACGAGACGCTGACGGTCCGCTTCGCCGACGTCCACCAGCTCTCCGCGATGGGCGTGACGGGGGGCCGCGACCTCGACCTCCACGGCAGCGAGGAGGACCTCCGGACCCGGATCCTGGAGCGCCCCGCACTCGTCGAGGAGGGGTTCGAACCGCGGGAGACGGAACGGCCCTCCAGCGCCGGGCCGATGGACATTTTCGGGGTCGACGCCGAGGAGACGCCGGTCGTCGTCGAGCTGAAGCGCCGCCGGGTCGGCCCGGACGCCGTGGGACAGCTCGCGCGGTACGTGCGGGCGCTGGAGGAGGAACTGGGAGCCGACGCCGCGACCGATACCGGCGGCTCCCCCGCGGTCCGCGGAATTCTCGTCGCGCCGTCGGTCACCGCCCGGGCCGCGGAGCGCCTCGCGGACCGCGGCTTCGACCACGTCGCGCTCGAACCGACGCCGGCCGAGTGAGCCGACCGGCGTGTCAACACGGGTCGTGACCGGGGCGAGCAGCCTCGTCGCGGTCGAACGGGCCGACGGGAACGCCTCGCTATCGAAGGCTTTATCGCCGCAGCGGCGGCTACATCGGACAAGTAGCCATGTCTGACAAACCCGCCTCTATGTATCGGACGATCGACAAGCCGTCGTACACCCGCCGCGAGTACATCACGGGCATCCCCGGCTCGAAGATCGCGCAGCACAACATGGGCGACCTCTCCGCGGAGCCGGACGACTACCCCGTCCAGATCAGCCTCCGCGTCGAAGAGGAGCTTCAGGTGCGACACGGCTCGCTTGAGAGCGCGCGCCTCTCGGCGAACCGCCACCTGATCAAGGAGCTCGGCGAGGGCAACTACAAGATGACCCTCCGGAAGTTCCCCCACCAGGTCATCCGGGAGAACAAGCAGGCGACTGGTGCCGGCGCGGACCGCGTCTCGGACGGGATGCGGCAGGCGTTCGGGAAGCCGGTCGGCACCGCGGCCCGGCTCAGCAAGGACGACGTGGTGTTCACGGCGTACTGCGACGTCGATCAGGCCCCCGTCGTGAAGGAGGCGTTCCGCCGCGCGTACAACAAGCTCTCCCCGCCGTGCCGGATCACGGTCGAGCGCGGCGAGAAACTGCTCGTCTCATAACGACGCGACCCCCGTCCGTGAGGCGGGTTCTTCTCCGTGCGACCGTTCCGCGTAGCCGCCGCCGTCGCGGGCGCGCCCCGATCGTGACCCCCGAGCCGAACTCCTGAAATACCTCGCTCGCGTACCGAACGGCAGTGTCACAGCAGTTGGCCGAGGTCGAGACGCTGTTCCTCCACGAGTCGCGGAGCGACTACACCGTCGTCGCGAACCGCGACGGCAACCGCGTGCTCCGCGGGCGGCTCGAACTCAAGGAGACCTCCGCGGGCCCGCGTCCGGGGAAGTTCCGCGTGATCCGCGACGGCGAGGACCACCCCCGCCAGCCGGACGAGTTCGTCGACCTCGCCCGGGCGGCCGACCGCATCCGGATCTCCGAGCAGACCTCCCCCGAGAACCGGGCGCGGCTGAAGGAGATGCTCGACGGCTACCAGCTTGAGGCGACGGCGGTCCGGACCTGCCGGCGCTGCGCGAGCGACGGGCGGTACGGACCGATCACGAGCGAGGACGCGATCGAACACAACGGCGAGCTGATCTGCCGCGACTGCGCCCGCCGGGAGCTGGAGCGGGAGCTGTCGTACAAAGGCGAGTTCACGGGCGCGGCCGAGGAGCGCCTCGAAGAGCTGCTGTACGAGTCCGGCGATCTGGACCGGATCGTGAGCCTGCTTCAGGGCGGGCTCGACCCCGACCTCACGAAGTACGACGAGGTGTCGGCGAACGTCGACGACGTGAGTCCCGTGCGGACCGAGGACTTGGACCTCCATCCGGACCTGTCCGCGAAGCTCCAGGGGCGGTTCGAGGAGCTTCTCCCCGTCCAGAGCCTCTCCGTGCGGAACGGCCTGCTCGACGGCGACGACCAGCTGGTCGTGTCGGCGACCGCGACGGGGAAGACGCTCGTCGGCGAGCTGACCGGGATCGACCGGGCGCTGAAGGGGGACGGGAAGCTCCTCTTTTTGGTCCCGCTCGTCGCGCTCGCCAACCAGAAGCACGAGGACTTCGAGGACCGGTACGGCGACCTGCTCGACGTGTCGATCCGGGTCGGCTCCTCGCGGGTGAACGACGACGGCAACCGGTTCGACCCGCACGCCGACGTGATCGTCGGGACTTACGAGGGGATCGACCACGCGCTCCGGACCGGGAAGGACCTCGGCGACGTGGGGACGGTCGTCATCGACGAGGTCCACACGCTGAAGGAGGGCGAGCGCGGCCACCGGCTCGACGGGCTCATCTCCCGGCTGAAGTACTACAGCGAGAACCGGATGGAGACGCACTCGGGGTACGACGGCACCCAGTTCGTCTACCTCTCGGCGACCGTCGGGAACCCGGAGTGGCTCGCGAAGAAGCTCCGGGCGACGCTCATCGAGTACGAGGAGCGCCCCGTCCCCATCGAGCGCCACGTCACGTTCGCGGACAGCCGCGAGAAGGCACAGATCGCCGACAAGCTCGTCAAACGGGAGTTCGACACGAAGTCGTCGAAGGGGTACCGCGGGCAGACGATCATCTTCACGAACTCGCGGCGGCGCTGTCACGAGATCAGCCGCAAGCTCCGGTACGACTCCGCGCCGTACCACGCCGGGCTGGACTACGGCCGCCGGAAGAAGGTGGAGCGGCAGTTCGGGAACCAAGACCTCTCGGCGGTCGTCACCACCGCGGCGCTGGCCGCCGGGGTCGACTTCCCCGCCTCGCAGGTGATCTTCGACTCGCTGGCGATGGGGATCGAGTGGCTCTCCGTCCAGGAGTTCTCCCAGATGCTCGGGCGCGCCGGGCGGCCGGACTACCACGACCGCGGCCGCGTCTACCTCCTCGTCGAGCCGGACGGGGTCTACCACGGCTCGATGGACCGCACCGAAGACGAGGTCGCGTTCACCCTCCTGAAAGGCGAGATGGAGGACGTGGCGACCCACTACGACGAGACCGCGGGCGCCGAGGAGACGCTCGCGAACGTGGTCGTGGCGGGCAAGAAGGCCAAGCGGCTCAACGACCGCATGATCGGCGAGGTCCCCACGAAACACGCGCTCGGGAAGCTGTTGGAGTGGAACTTCATCGACGGCTTCGAGCCGACGCCGCTGGGTCGGGGGGTCACCAGACACTTCCTCGCGCCCGACGAGGCGTTCTTCATCCTCGACTCGGTGCGGAAGGGGACCGACCCCTACGACATCGTCGCCGACCTCGAACGGCGCGACGACGAGGAGTGAGAGAGGCGCAACGAAACCCTTTAGCGGCTCTTCGGGGTAAAGACGGGTGCGGGACCGTGGGTTAGTGGTATACTCCGGGCCTTGGGTGCCCGTGACCCCGGTTCGAATCCGGGCGGTCCCATCGCTGTCGCGAACACCTCGTGAGCGGCAGCGTTGGAGCGGATTCGAACTTTACCGGTCGCGCGCAGCGAACGAAGTGAGCGAGCACGTCCGGTTCCGGTTCGAATCCGGGCGGTCCCATCCTGCTGCTGCGAGCGATACCGCGAGCAGCAGCAGTAGAGCGGATTCGAACCCTACCGGTCGCGCACAGCGAACGAAGTGAGCGAGCACGTCCGGTTCCGGTTCGAATCCGGGCGGTCCCGCTCTGCGGCGCGAACAACATCGTGAGCGCCGCGGCCGCGAACGGCTTCGAACAGAAACGGCGGAACGCCGGCGAGCGGAACGCCCGGTTCCGCTCAGAAGGTGACGATCTCGTAGCCGTCGACGACCAGGTCGCGGATGCTCGGGTGGCCGTCGAACTCGTCGACGCGCTCGACGCCCGCCTCGTCGGCCGCGTCGGTAACCTCGTAGGCGTTCGCGCAGTACTCGCAGACCTCCGCGTGCTGGTCGACTTGGTCGTACAGGTCGTGGTAGTCGTGGTCCTCGTCGCTCAGCTCCGGGATCCAGCGCGTCCCGGCACCGTCGAAGATGAGCTTCACCTCGTCGCCCGCCTCGTCGAACTCCCGGACGGCTTCCATGGCGTTGACCACGCGGCCGAGGTCCTCGTTCTCCTGCGTATCGGCGTACACGATGAGTGCTGCTTTCGTCATCTACCCGCGATTCGCGGGCGGGCGGAATAAGCCACCGGCGGCTGTGCGTCCCCTCCGGGCTCTCGAAGGTCGGCGAACGTTGCCGCTGTCTCCGAGTTCGCGGGCGGTGGAGAGGAGCCGGGCCGCTCGGTCGCGGGGTCGACCGAGGGGGGATCGGGTGGCGAGCGGTGAGGGGGATCAGGCCAAGTCGGTGAGCGACTGCTGCTCGTACACGTCGGGGTCGGCGGGCGACGCGTCCCGGACCTCGGGGAAGTACTCCCGGATCTGGTGGGCCAGTTCCTCGCCCAGTCGGACCGGGACCGCGTTGCCGATCTGTTTCATAACGTCGGTTTTCGTCCCCTCGAAGGCGAACTCGTCGGGGAACGTCTGGAGCCGCGCCATCTCCCGCGGGGTGAGGTAGCGGTCCTCGCTCGGGTGGATGAAGACGTTGGTGCTCACGGTCAGCGACGGCTCCTCGGGATCGAGCCGGCGGAGATACGTGCCGTACCGCTTGACGATTTCCGGCTCGTGGGGGCAGGTGTCGGTGTCCTCGCAGTCGCAGCGGTACTTCTTCGTCTTCAGCCGGTCGGGCAGGTCCCGGTAGTAGCCGCCCGGCGGGACGTGGCGGATGCGTTCGAGCGTCTTCTCCTGCGTGTTCGCGTACGTCATGTTCGGGAGGTCGTCGGTCGCGTCCGCGAGCGCCTCGCCGGCGGTGCGCCAGCTCCCCTCCGGCGTCGTCGGTTCCGGAAAGCGGATCGGCACGTCGCGGTCGGTTCCCATGAAGAAGATCCGGCGACGCTTCTGGGGGACGCCGTACTGCTCGGCCTCCAGCACCCGGTACTCGCACTTGTAGCCGTGAGCCGCGAACTCGTCGACGATCAGGTCCTTCACGTACCGGTCGTCGCTGGTCTGGCGGTTGATCAGGTCGCGGACGTTCTCCATCAGGACCAGCTGCGGTTCGAGGACGGAGACGACGCGTAGGAACTCCTCGAACAGCGTGTTCCGGCGGTCCTTCTCCATCTCGTCGAGTTCGATCTGCTCGTTGTTGAGCCGGCTGAACCCCTGACACGGCGGGCCGCCGATCACCACGTCGATCCCGCCGGGGTCGTAGCCGGCGCGCTCGACGGACTCGCGGATCGCCGGGGCGTCGAGTTCGCGGACGTCCTCCTCGACGAACTCCACGTCGGGGAAGTTCCGGCGGTAGGTCTCGGCGGCCGGCTCCCACTGGTCGCTCCCGAGCGCGACGTCGAAGCCGGCCCGTTCGAAACCCAGATCGAGTCCGCCGCAACCGGAGAAGAACCCGGCGACGACGGGCGCGGCTCCGTCGTCGGTCGTCCGTGGCGCGCCGTCCGACCCGGCGGCCGAATCGCCGTCAGCGCCCACCGGCATCACCTCCCTCGAACGCGGGCGCGCGTGTTCGGTCCATCTGTGACGGGGTTCGCCGCGGGCGCATAAAAACGTCACACCTCGGGCGGTGCGGCGGGGGGGTCGCCTCGTCGAGCGCTCAGGCCCGTCGCTCGCTGATCTCCTCGGCGATCCGCTCGTCGGGGCGGCGGAGTTCGCCGGACTCGACCTCGTAGACGTAGCCGGAGACGGTGGTGTCGTCCGGGATGAACGACGACTCGCGGAGGTACTCGACCTGCGCGGCGCAGGCCGCGTCGATGTCGTCGGTCATCTTCACCCAGTCGAGGAGGTCGGCGTCGCCGATGATGAGTTCGGGCAGGGAGGGGTCCAGATCAGCCTCGTCGAGGTCGCCGGCCTGCGCCGCGAGGCCGTCGCGGATCGCCTCGTCGGGGGCGCTCATCATGCCGCAGTCGGTGTGGTTGATGACGACGATCTCGTCGGTGTCGAAGAAGTTCGTCGTGAGCGCGGCCGAGCGGATCACGTCGTCGGTCACCTTGCCACCGGCGTTGCGGAACACCTGCGCGTCGCCGAGGTCGATGTCGAGCGCGTCCTCGATCGGGATGCGCTCGTCCATACAGGCGACGACGAGGAGGTTCTTGTCCGTGGGGATACCCTTCCGGCGGCGGCGCGCCCAGTCGTCGCGGTCGTCGACCGAGGCTTCGAGGTGGTCGTGGTGGGTGTCGTGATCGTCGTGATCGTGATCGTCGTGGTCGTGCGATGACATCGACGGATCGGAGGGGCGCGAGAGACGGGGTCATTGCGGAAGCCGCGATCCGCGCCGTCGCCCCGGATCGGCGGCGATATCGTCCGATACCGTCGAGTGAACCGACCGATTCGGACCGGATTCGAGCGACGCGAGGGGGGCGAGGGGGATCCGTCCGCGGCCTTTCGAAATCCTTTTGTCTCGAATCGGCGTTGATGCGAGTGCGAGCCGCCTTAGCTCAGACTGGGAGAGCACTCGACTGAAGATCGAGCTGTCCCCCGTTCAAATCGGGGAGGCGGCATGGCTTTTTCGCACGGTTTAGATTCGAGAGTTCCGACCGAAGATCGAGCTGTCCCCCGTCCCCGCGAGCGCAGCGAGCGGGGGCTCGGAAGACGAGCGAAGCGACGTCTTCCGGTGTTCAAATCGGGGAGGCGGCATGGCTTTTTCGCACGGTTCAGATTCGAGAGTTCCGACCGAAGATCGAGCTGTCCCCCGTCCCCGTGAGCGCAGCGAGCGGGGGCTCGGAAGACGAGCGAAGCGAGCACGCCGGACCGGCTCGGTGAGTTCAAATCGAGGAGGCGGCATACTCTGAACCCGTGAGCGACGGCGAGATCGGTCGCCCCGGTTCCGTCACCCGCCGGGACCCAAGGGCGCGGCGCACTCGTGGCAGTACGTGAACTCCGACTCGTTTTCAGCGCCGCACTGCGGGCAGGTCGAAGGCGTCCCGCCGTCCGCGTCCGGATCCGGCGGGTCGCGGTCGTAGACGGGGTCCTCGGTGTACCGGTCGATCTCCCCCTCGCGGCGCTTTCGGCTGCGCTCGCGGCCGTCCCGGAAGATCCCGACGAGGACCCGGAGGCCGACGCCGAGCGCGAGGAGCAGCGCCGCGCCGGTCGCGACCAGATAGACCGTGCCGAAATCGACCATACGACAGTTAGGGGCCGGAGCCGTAGATATTGTTGGGTGGTAACATGGGTTTCGATCGGGTGTCGGAGCCGCGCGGACGGACGCGGTTCACTCGTCGCCGACGAAGACGGTCGCGAGCCGGTCGCCGCAGTGCGGGCAGCTCAGCGTCTGCCAGGTTCCGGGGTCGAGGTCGCCGAACGGCTCGGAGCGGCGGGCGTCCGCGACGGCGACGGTCGCGCCGCAGGTCTCGCAGTCGTGGGTGTCCTCGGGGTCGGGCATCGTCGGGGGTACGGCGCGTCGCCGAAACGGACTTCGCCGCGCAGGGCGTTCGATCCGGTATGAGCCGGTTCTCAGCGGTCGCGTTCGACCTCGACGACACGCTGTGCCGCCACGACCACGACGTGGACGACCTGTACGGGCGGGCGTTCGAGGCGGCCGGCGTCGAGCCGTTCGGGGAGCCGGACGAACTGTGGCCGCTCCTCGACGGAGCGCCGGACCCGGACGACCGCGTCGGCTACCTCGGCGCGGGGTTCGCGCGGCTGGCGGCCCGGCACGGGCGCGACGTCGACCCGATCGCGCTCGCCGAGGCGTTCGAGTCGGTCGCGGACGACTCGCGCGTCGCGTACCTCCCGGGCGCGGTCGACGCGCTGTCGGCCGCGGCGTCGGCGGGGCCCGTGGGAATCCTCACGAACGGGCCCGAGCGGCGGCAGCGGGCGAAGATCGAGGCGCTCGGGCTCGCCGACCGGGTCGACGCGATCGTGTACGCGGGCGACCTGCCGCGCCGGAAGCCCCACGTCGAGCCGTTCGACCGCCTGACCGCCGCCCTGTCGGTCGACCCCGGGGAGACGCTGTACGTCGGCAACTCGCTCTCGTACGACGTCGCCGGCGCGCACAACGCCGGCCTCCGGTCGGCGTGGCTGCGGGCGGAGCCCGACGACGCGGCGACCCCGTACCGACCGGACTACGTCCTCGACTCGCTGGACGAGCTGGCGGCGCTGCTGACGTGCGACTCCGGGACCGAGGCGGGGGCCGACGCGTGAGCGACGCGGTCCGCGAGCGCGCCCTCGCCGAGACCCGACCGGGAGCGACGCCGACGAGCGTCGAACCGCTGGGGCGGGGGAACCGGAAGCGGACGGAGGTGGTCCGGTTCGACGCGGCCGACCCGGTCGTCGTTCAGCGCTCCGCGACGCCGGGGGCGGTCCGGACCGAGGCGGCGCTGCTGGCGGCGGTCGGCGAGCGGACGGGCGTTCCCGTCCCTCGGCCCCTCGGCGACGGCGTCGTCGACGGGACGGGATGGATGGTCACGCCGCTCGTCGAGGGGCGGGACCTCCACGAGGCGTTCGTCGACCTCGGTCCGGCGGACCAACGGGAGACAGCCCGGGCGTTCGGCCGGTACCTCGCCGAGGTCCACGAGGCGTTCCGGTTCGACGGCTGCGGCCGGCTCGCGGTCGGTGAGCGCGCCGAGTCGGGGGCAGGAACCGAGTCAGAGGCGGAGGCGGCGCGCGGACGCGATTCTGTGCTGTCCGTCCGGGATCCGGTCGACGCCGCGGAGTGGCTCCGGCGGTTCGGCGAGCGACACGCGGCGCGGCTCCCGGCCGAGTTCGACGACCTCCGCGGCGCGCTCGACGACGCCCTCCGGGAGCCGACGGGGACCGACGCCGCGCCGCGACTGTTCCCGTGGGACTTCCGGCCCGGAAACGCGCTCGTCGCGGACGGCGCGGTGACGGCCGTCCTCGACTGGGAGGCACCGCTCGCCGCGCCGCCGGGCGTCTCCGTCGCCAAGGCGGAACACCTCGTGGTCGACTGGTACGTGCCCGCGGCCGAGACCGACCCGCTGCGGCGGGCGTTCCGGGACGGCTACGAGTCGGTCGCCCCCATGCCGCCGGTCGGGCGCGCGCACCGGGCGGCGGCCGTCGCGAGCGCCGCGGTCGACGGCGGTGGCGTGGTGACGAACCCGCGGTATCCGCCCGTCGACCGCGACGAGGCGGTCGCGTTCCACCGGCGCGCGCTCCGGCGGGCGCTGGACGGAACGGGAGAGTGAGGGGCCGGTCCGGAAGGGCCGGTACCGAACGCCCGGTACGGAACGCCCGGTATATTCTTGTCAGTACAGCGCGGTCGCCGCGAGGATCCCCGCGGTCTGACCGACGCCGACGAGCGCGACCCCGGCGACGGTGCCGGTCGCGGAGCCGGCGAGCGCGGCGACGCCGGCCCCGGCGACGGAACACGCGGCCGCGGCGTGGTGGATCGTCGAGCGGGAGGTCGACGAGTCGCGGAGGCCCGTGTAGACGAACGCGGGGGCGGGCAGCAGCATCCACCCGTAGAAGGCGACGGCGAGCGCCGCGTCCGCCGGGAGGGCGGCCGCGAGCGCCGGGACGGTCCCGTCGAGCGCGAGGAAGCCGGCGACGCCCGCGAGCGTGACCGGCGTCCCGGCGAGGATCACCAGCTTCCACGCGCGGAGGACGCCGGTCGCCATGTCGCGCCAGGAGGCGGCGACGAAACCGACGAGCAGGACGCTCATGACGACGTGCGCGACGAACAGGGCGCGCCCGGAGACGACGCCGAGGACCGCCCCCGCGGCGACGCCCCACGCCGCGGGGACCAGCAGAGCGGGACCGTTCTCGCGGAGCGCGAGCGCGGGACCGTCGGCGCTGCGTGCGTGTGACACGCAAGACGCTTTCGCGGCCGGACTCATAAACCTCGGCGTTAAAGGGCTTCGGCGTCGAAGAGTTTCCTCGGAGACGGTGAAACATCGGGCGTGAATGACTCCAGTATCCGTCATACGGTCAGTTGTGTCCCGATATGTGCGCTTTTCACCAATACGATCGTTCACAGAGCCACGTGGTAACTGTACACTCGCAATCCTTATCCCCGAAGGGGGCCTCCCTCTATTCGCAATGGCGACCGGAAAGGTTGATTTCTTCAACGACACTGGCGGCTACGGATTTATTGAGACTGACGACGCGGACGACGACGTGTTCTTCCACATGGAAGACGTCGGCGGCCCGGACCTCGAAGAGGGCCAGGAGCTCGAGTTCGACATCGAGTCCTCCGAGAAGGGCCCCCGCGCGACCAACGTCGTTCGGCAGTAAGCCGATCCGAGAAGGTGGGTCGGTCCGGCTGACGCCGAACGCGACTCTGACACACGGTACCAAGCGTTTTCGTCCGCGTCGCGGGCTCGCGTCCGCCGCGGCCGTATTTTATTCCCGACCAGCGCGCCGCTCGTCGCGGGTGCGTCGTTCGTGACAAGTGAGAGTCCTCGCTGACGGATCGGGAGCCCGTCGAGCGCCGCTCCGCGCGTTCAGATGTGCTGGCCGAAGAGGCCGCGCCCCTTCGTCACCTCGACGTCGCCCTCGACCGTGGTCTGGCAGGCGAGGCGAACGTCGTGGTTCGGGTGGTGCGGCGGGAGCCAGAGGCGGGCGCGCTCCTTCTTGCTCGGCTCGCTGACCTCGCCCTCGACCTGGACAGCACAGGAGCCGCACGACCCCGCACCGCGGCAGTTGAGCTGCTCCATCTTCCCGTTGTACACCGAGAGCCCGGCCTTCTTGAGCACGTCGCGTAGGTTCGCGCCCTTCTCGCATTCGATCTCCTCGCCCTGATAGGATACAGTAGGCATGTGGGTCACGGTACAGCGGCGATCCACAAAAGAGCCTGTGTCCCGGGGACGCGAACCGTGTCCCGGGGTGCGGCGATCGAACCGTCGGGGTCCGGCCGCGTCGCCTCGGAACGGTCCGCGACCTCCCGAAACGGTCGTGTGCCGAGCGTCGGACGCCGACGGGGCGTTTTTTACCCTCGGCACCGCAGGGTGGCACAATGGGACTCAGGTGTCTGCTCGGACACGACTTCGGCGAACCCGAACTCCGGCGGGAACGCGAGGAGGACGGCGACGAGGTCGTCACGACCGTCAAGGAGGTGAAGACCTGCGCTCGCTGCGGCGAGACGCAGATCGTCAGCGAGAATACCGAGGTGACGACGATGGAGCAGTTGGCCGACGAGGCAGCCGCGAACGCGGCCGGCGGTACCGACCGGGCGAGCGGGGCCGGCTCGTCGGGCGGAACCGACCCCGGTACCGCGGGCGGACCGTCGGCGACGCCGGGCGGGAGCGACGCCCCGGAGGCCGACGCGGACGGCGTCGGCGCGGGCGGCGCGAGCGGCGGCGACGGGATCACGCTCGACGAGGAGCCGGGGGCCGGGAGCGACGACGCGGTGATCCTCAACGAGGGACCGTCCGACGGCGGGGAGACCGGGTCGGCCGAGACCGGAGCGGAACCGGGAACCGTCGGCGCGGGCGCGCCCGGCCGGTCGGACGCCGCCGACGATCCGGGGCCGTCGCGGGGACCGGACCCGGCGGACGAGGAGGCGGAGCTTCTGGACGCGGGCGATAGCCCGGAAGTCGGCGACTCGACCGGGGCCGACGCCGGTCCAGAGTCCGGGTCGACCGGCGATCCGGACGCGGAGGCCGACGACGGCGTGATCCTCGACGAGGAGGAGGGGTCGCCCGACGACCGGGAACGTGGCGCGTGGCCGTCGGTCGACGAGGGGGACGCCGAGGGCGACGACCGGACCGCCTGGCCGGACCACGGGGGCGAAGACGAGGGGTTCAGCGCGGAGGTCGGCGAGGGCGGCGAGGCCGACGTGGAGTTCGGCGGCGGACTCACGCCGGAGGCGGCGGAGGGGGACGCGAAGTCGGCGAAGTCCGCGGAGACGGAGTACGTCGAGGCCCCCGACGACGCGGAGGCGGTCTCGTTCGACGCCGGCGGCGAGGGCGGAACCGGGATCACTCGCGGCGAGAGCCCGGAGTTGGAAACCGCCGGCGGGGACGAGCCGACGGAGTACTACTGTCCGGAGTGCGGCATGGTCCGGGCCGCGGACGGGAGTTCCATGCGCGCGGGCGACATCTGCCCCGAGTGTAAGCGCGGGTACGTCGACGAGCGCCCGCGGTAGCGGGGTGGCGGTCGAGCGGCGACACTCCGACGGCCACGGTCGGAATAAAAGAGGCGCGTCGGCGGCCGAGCCCGGCGAGCGGCCGTGACGAAACTGGTTTACGCCGGCCTGTCGAACGGTCGCGGCATGAAGCAGTACAAGATGCGCCGCGGCGAGCATCTGGACGACCGAATGCCGGACCTGAAGGGGTCCATCGAGGAGTACTTCGGCGAGGTCACCGGCACCGAGGAGTACGACGGCCACGAACTGTACATCGTCGAGGACCCCGACAACCCGGTGTTCGAGCGGATCGTCGCCGGAGCCGCCGAGTACGGGAGCAAGAAGGACAAGCTGGCGGTCCACTTCGAGGAGCGGCCCGCGGAAGAGGTCATCGCCGAGGGGAACGCCGACGCCGCCGCGGACGCCGTCGACGCGAAAAACGAGTTCCTGCTGGAGGCGACCGGTCGCGACGCGAAGTCCCGCCGCGACTCGCTGAAGCGCGAGGTCGAGGACGACGCCCCCGACTACTGAACGGCTCGCGCAGGTCCGTCACCGCACGCTTTCTCACGCCTCGCTACCGCCCGGTTTCCGACGCCCCCGACTACCGATCGGTTTCGGGGGTCGCGCCCGCGGCCGACCGCCGAGGCGGAACGTCGCTCCGACAGCGGCGCGTCCGCCCGACCGGAGCCGGTCGGAGACGAGGGGGTCGGCGACGCCCGGACTGTCAGGATCGATTGACTAAATGTTTATTCAGATTTGAGTCAAAACTTCGCCACGGTTAAGTTACGCGGGAGCGAAGTGCGTGTATGAGCATCGAGACGGTCGTACTGGCGGTCGGTACCGAGGACGAGGAGCGCGCGAAACGGCTCGCGAACGAGATAATAGCGGTCGCGGAGCCGGCGGACGCCGAGGTCGTGTTGACCCACGTGTTCGACGGGTCTGAGTTCGACGGGATCCGGGAGAAGCTCGGCGTCGAACGGGGGACCGAGGGCTCGACGCCCGACGCCGTCGCGGAGCGACACTCGACCACCCGCGCGCTCTCGAAGGCGCTCTCGGAGGCGGGCGTCCGGCACTCGGTCCGGGGCGCGGTCGGGGACCTCGCGGACGAGGTCGTCGAGACCGCCGACAGCCTCGACGCCGACCGCGTCGTCGTCGGCGGGCGGCGGCGCTCCCCGACCGGGAAGGCCGTCTTCGGCAGCGTCGCGCAGGAGGTCATGCTGTCGGCCCCGTGCCCGGTGACGTTCGTCCACGAGACCGCGTCGTAAGGCGATTCCGCGGTGACGAGTCGGTTTTTTCACCCCCGCTCGACCGCCCGAAGCGCCCCGCTTAAGTGAGACGGGTCCGCGCTTACACCCGATGTACTACGTGGGCGTCGATCTCGGGGCGACGAACGTCCGGGCGGTCGTCGGCGACGGGACCGCGGCGATCCTCGGTTCCGCGTCGCGGGGCACCCCGCGGGGGCCGAACGGCATCGCCGTCACGGAGGCCGTCCTGGAGGTGATCCGAGGGGCCTGTACGGAGGCGGGGATCGCGCCGAGCGAGGCGGTCGCGGCCGGCGTCGGCTCGATCGGCCCGCTCGACCTGGCGGAGGGGGTCGTCCAGAGACCGGCGAACCTCCCGGACACCGTCGAGCGCATCCCGCTCGTCGGCCCGGTCGGCCGACTGCTCGACACCGACGAGGTGTACCTCCACAACGACACCATCGCGGGCGTCATCGGCGAGCGGTTCCACTCAGAGCGCAACCCCGACGACATGGTGTATCTCACCATCTCCTCGGGGATCGGCGCGGGGGTCGCCGTCGACGGCAACGTGCTCTCGGGGTGGGACGGCAACGCCGGCGAAGTCGGCCACATGACCGTCGACCCGCACGGGTTCATGACCTGCGGGTGCGGGCTCGACGGCCACTGGGAGGGGTACTGCTCGGGCAACAACATCCCGGAGTACGCCCGCGAACTGTACGAGGAGGACCCGATCGAGACGAGCCTCCCGGTCGAGGATCCCGACTTCTCCGCGGTCGACGTGTTCGAGGCGGCGGGCGAGGACACCTTCGCCGACCACGTGATCGATCAGGTCGCCCACTGGAACGCCATGGGCATCGCCAACGTCATCCACGCGTACGCGCCGCTCGTCGTGAGCGTCGGCGGCGCGGTGGCGCTCAACAACCCCGACCGCGTCCTCGATCCGATCCGCGAGAAGCTCCCGGAGATGGTGTTCATCAACGTGCCGGAGGTGCGGCTCACCGACCTCGGCGACGAGGTGGTCGTGAAGGGGGCCCTCGCGAGCGCGCTGACGGGCGGGACCGGCGACCGGTCGCGGGTCGAGAGTCCGCCGTAACGGCGGAAGGCCGGAAGGACGGGCGGCTACGCGGAGTTCCGGGCTACTGTTCGAACTCGTCCAGCTCCGGCTCGACCCCGGGGTCGACCGCGTCGCGCGTCTCGAGGAAGGTGTCGCGGTACCGGCGGATCTTCCGGAGGAGGACGTAGCCGAACGCGCCCTGGAAGACGAGGACGAACCCGAACAGCGCGAGCACCTGCGGGACGCCGAACAGCCCCGAGGCGACGGCCGTCACCGGTCCGACGAGAGTGTTGTACAGGCCGTGGATCGCCGCCGCGAGCACGAGCCCCTTGACGACGATGGGGCCGCGGTTCCCAGGGTTGAACTTCGCCAGCCCGAGGTAGTAGCCCGCGAACCCCGAGTAGATGACGTGACCCGGTCCCGCGAGCGCGCGGAGCGCCGCGATGCCGTCGCCGGCTCCGAGCGCCGCGACGCCGACCGTCAGCTCCGAGAGCTCGACGTTCTGGGCGATGTACACGAGGTTCTCGATGACGACGAAGCCGAGACCGGCGATGGCACCGTAGACGGCCCCGTCGATGACGGCGTCGAACCGGGCGTCGGTGTACGCGTACAGCCGCACGGCGAGCAGCTTCACCGACTCCTCGACCGGCCCGACGACGACGAAGAAGAAGAGCACGAGTCCGAGGAAGCCGAACGGTCGGAAGTACGGCTGGAGGACGTCGTTCAGCACCGCCGCGAACGTCGCGGTGAGGATCGACAGCAGGAACGTCGCCACGAGGAGCGACAGCGGCTCGGCGGTCGTGACGTCGGAGACGTACACGTACGCCGCCAGGCCGAGCGCGGGGATCACGGAGAGGCCGAGGAGGACCGCGATGGCGGGGTCGAAGAGCAGCCCCAGCCCGAACGAGCCGAGGATCGCGAGGAGGATCAGGAGCGCGACGAGGAGGAGCCCGGCCTTGGCCGAGCGGGTGAGCAGCCAGTACAGCGCGACCGACAGCCCGTCGAGGGAGGTCCGCTCCTCCCACGTCGCGACGTCGTAGAGGTCGCGGTCGTCGTCGGCCCGGGACGCGATCGGGTCCTCGTCTGCTGGCATGGGCGTCGGTTCGGCCCCCGGTGACTTAACCGGTGGGCGCGGGGCGACGGTCGCATCGGGGGCGGGGAGGGGACGGTCGCGCCGCCCGGGGGCGGCGCGGTCGACAGCGTTGAAACCGCGGCGCACGAAGGCGGGGTATGCACTTCGACCAGCGGACCCAGCGCGCGCTCCGCGAGGCCGGGCTGGAGACCGACGAGATCGCGGCGGCCTCGGACCGCGTCGCGGAGTTGGTCGCGGCCGACGCCGAGGCGCTGACGGACTTCTTCGCGCCCGACGGCCCCTACTACTCCGACATGGAGATGGCTCACAGCGCGGCGACGATCCAGGAGCACCCGACCGCCGGGGTCGACCTGTTCACCCACGGGAGCGACCTCCGCGGCTACCTCTCGCTCGACGGCTGGGGCGTCCCGGTCGAGGGAGGTCGGATTCTCCGGGAGTCCGAGGCGGGAGACGGGTCTACCGACGCCGAGCCCGCGGTCGTCGAACTCTCGCTCGGCGACACGGTGAACGACCGAGTCCGGTTCGCGCGAGAGCGCGAGGCGCTGTGACGATGCCGCGGGTCCGGGTCCGCGGCATCTACGCCACGGCGCTCACGGCGCGCCTGCTCGACGCCGGCCACGAGGTGGTCGACGCCTCGCCGCCGATCCGGCGGCGGTTCGACGCCGCGTTCGGGACCGAGCCGCCGGACGTCCGGATCGAGACGAGCGCGGACCGGCAGGGCGTCGCCGCGAGCGGCGATCCGGACGCGGTCGAGGCGGTCCGGGACCTGCTGACGGACGCCGGCCGCGACGCGCTCGCGTGGCCGGACCCGACCCCGCCCGGGACCGTCCTCGACGGCGAGGTGACGGAGACGCTCGGCGGCGGCGCGGTGGTCCGGCTCCGCGTCGGCGACGGGGCCGAGGGGGCGGGCGCGCCCACGGGGGCTCCCGAGGGGTACCTGCCGTACGGCGACGTCGACGCCCGCGTGGAGACGGGCGACCCCGTCCGGGTTCAGGTTCGCGAGTCGGCCGCGCCGTGGACCGACCGCCGCCCCGAGCTGTCGGGGGAGCTGCGGGTCGGCGGCGACCTCGTCGCGCTCGAACCGGGGTCGGGGACGCGGGTCGACGCGCGGAGCGACGAGGCCGCCCGTGAGCTGTCGGGGATGCTCGACCTGCTCGGCCTCGAACCGCCGGAGGGGTGGCGGGCGGTGTGGCGGCCGCCGGCCGTCGACGCCGACACGGAGGCGCTGACTGCCGGACTCGACGACGCGGTCGAGGCCGCGGAGGCGCTGCGCGCGGCGACCGGCGGCGGCGAGGGGAGCGGAGTGATCGAGGACGGCGACGGAGACGGTCCCGCGGGCGGGTCCGCCCTCGGCGTCCTCGACGACCGGAGCCGGCTCCGCGACGCGCCGACCGCCGCGCCGAACGCCGGCGTCTGGGCCTGGTTCGGCCGGGAGAGCCGGTTCGGGCTCGACGACGCGCGCCGGACCGCGACCGCGACGATGCCGGGCCACCACCGCGTGAAGGCGGGGTCGTCCGACGCCTCGGCCGGGGTCGACCTCGCGGAGTCCCTCTGCGACCCCGACCCCGACGCCGCGTTCCCGTTCGCGGTCGTGAGCGACGCGTTCGGCCCGCGCGAGGGGGACGCGCTCCGGATCGACCACGGGAAGCCCGACGGCCGGCTGATCACCCTCGGCGAGGGGACGGTCACCGGCGTGGACGCCGACGGCACCGTGACCGTCGAGCGCGAGATGACCGGCGGCGGGACCTACGACGGCCTCGGCGTCGACCGCGAGGCGGGCGACGTGGCGGAGACGAGCCTGAAGGAGGGGCGCTGGTGGTACCCGACGACCTATCGCGGCCGGGACGGGACCGTCAGCGGGACCTACGTCAACGTCTGTACGCCCGTGGAGGTGTTCCCGGACGCCGCTCGCTACGTGGACCTCCACGTCGACGTGGTGAAACGCCCCGACGGGACCGTCGAGCGCGTCGACGACGACGAACTCGACGAGGCGGTCGCGGCCGGGACGGTCCCCGAGCCGCTGGCCGAGAAGGCGCGGAGCGTCGCGTCGGCGCTGGAGAACGCGCTGTAAGGCGGGCGTGGCGACCGATCGACTCGGTCGTTTCGTAATTCAATCACTTCGTTCCGTTACAATAGCATTATTGTTCATCGTATACACGGTGCGGACGGAATGGGTGAGAAACGATCACAGCAAACGTTCGACGGGGCGACGCGGCGGGGGTTCCTGGGGAGCGTGGGGGCGCTGGTGGCCGCGGCCGGGTACTCCGGGACCGTGGCGGCCGACGACGCCGCGCGGGTAGCTAACGACGCGGACGACCCGGTTCAGACGGTCGCGTCGCCGGACGGGTCGATCGCGGTGACGGTCGACGTCGGCGACGGGGTCCCGACCTACGAGGTCGCGCGCGACGGGACGACCTACGTGGAGCCGTCGACGCTCGGGTTCGACTTCGGGAATCAGGCGGCGTTCGGGGCGAGCGCCGCCGGCGAGGCCGGTCCCGTGGCGGTGACGGGGACGGAGCGCGAGTCCGCGACCGAGGCGTGGGAGCCGGTGTGGGGGGCGTACGACGAGGTATCGGCCGAGTACAACGCGCTCAGCGTCGGTCTCACGGACGCGGCGGACGACGGCGGGGACGGCGGGGGCGACAGCCGTCAGGCGACGCTTCAGGTGCGCGTCTTCGACGACGGGGTCGGGCTCCGGGTCGTCCTCGGCGAGGGATTCGCGAGCAACCAGCGGCGGGCGGTGGTCGTCTCGGAGAACACCGGCGTCGACTTCGCGGACGACTACACCGCGTGGTGGATCGAGAACCGGGTGACGAACCCGCGGTTCGAACAGGAGTACGCGGAGACGCCGCTCTCCGAGATTCCCGGCGGGAGCGAGGAGCGACGGCCGACGGGCACGCCGATGCGGCGCGGCGCGCACACGCCGCTCACGGTCGACGCCGGCGACGCGTACCTCAGCGTTCACGAGGCGAACCTCGACGACTACGCGGCCGCGACGCTCGCGCCGCGGGACGACGGCGGCGGGACCGCGTTCGCGACCGAACTCACGCCGCTGCCGGAGGGGAGCAAGGCCTCGCTGGAGCTGCCGGCGGCGACGCCGTGGCGGACGATCCAGGTCGCCGACCGCCCGGGCGGCCTGATCGAGTCGCAGCTGGTCCCGCTGCTCTCCGACCCGCTCGACGAGGAGGCGCTGCCGACGGCGGGCGGCGAGCCCGACACCGACTGGATCGAGCCGCGCAAGTACGTCGGCATCTGGTGGACGATGATCGCGGGGCAGGCGAACTGGGAGTACCGGTCCGACGACGCCGTCGCGGGCGGGGGCGGGAACCCCGCGGCCTACGTCCACGGCGCGCGCACCGAGCGGATGAAGCGGTACATGCGCTTCGCGAGCGAGAACGGGATCGACGGCGTCCTCGTCGAGGGGTGGAACGAGGGGTGGGACACCTACCCCGGCGACGGGAGCGGCTTCGGCTTCGGCGTCGACGACTCCTACCCGGACTTCGACGTGCGCGAGGTGACCGACTTCGGTGCCGGCCTCCCGGACCCGGTGGAGATGACGATCCACAACGAGACCGCCGGGAACCTCCCGGGGTACGAGTCCGCGATCCTCGACGGGGACGTCTTCGCGGGCTACGAGGAGACGGGGATCAACTCGATCAAGAACGGCTACGTCTCTGACCCCGGCCTCGGCATCGACGGCGACGGCTCCGAGCCGACCCACAACCAGCACAACCAGCTCGCGGTGAACCACCACCGGCTGGTGATCCGCGAGGCCGCCGCGAACCGCCAGCTGCTGGAGATCCACGAGGGGATCAAGCCGACCGGGGAGATCCGCACCTACCCGAACGTGGCGAACCGCGAGGTCGTCAAGGCGCAGGAGTACGACGGGTTCGGCCAGCTCGGGTCGAACGTCGGCCGCGATCACCACGTCACGCTCCCGTTCACGCGGAACCTCGCCGGTCCCGTGAGCTTCCAGCCGGGCATCTTCGACCTCACCTTCGGCGACGACCGCGGCGACCGGATCCAGACGACGCGGGCGAAACAGCTCGCGATGTACCCGACGTACCTCAGCGGCCTCCAGATGGCGGCCGACCGGATCGAGGGGTACGTCGACGAGACGTTCGGGGTGGGCGAGGGGCTCCACGCCGCCGCCGGCGACCGCGACGGGCTGGTCACCGACGACTCGTGGCGTGACGCCTTCGGCACCAACTTCGTCGCCGTCGACCCCAACCGCGCGCCGAGCGGGTCGTCGGTCTCCTTTACGGTCGAGGACGTGCCGAGCTCCGGGACGTACGACCTCCACCTCCGGTACGCGAGCGACGGCGAGGAGAACGCCGGCCGCGTGATCGACGCCGGCGGGCCGCGGGCCACGCTGCGCGTCAACGGCGAGGCGCGGACGATCGAGCCGCCGTTCACCGACTACTGGGACGACTGGCGGGTGTTCACGACCGAGGTCGAACTGGCGGCGGGCGACAACGAGGTCGCGATCGAACTGGAGTACGACGACGGCGACGGCGGGTTCGTCGGCGACGTGGGCGGGTTCAACCTCAACGCGGTCGCGGTCACCGAGGCCGGGGAACCGTCGCCGATTCCGGCCGAGTACGAGGGGTACGAGCCCGAAAACGAGAACTTCGACGCCGAAGCGGAGTTCGGATTCATCGAGGCGGTCTCGGCCGCGGGCTGGGACGAGACCCGCGTCGTCGGCTCCGCGATCGGCGAGTACCTCGCGATCGCCCGCCGCCACGGCGACGAGTGGTTCCTCGGCGTCATGACCGACGGAAACGGCCGCGCGGTCGACGTGCCGCTCGACTTCCTCGCGCCGGGGAACTCCGGCGACGCCCCCGGCGACTCCGGCGGGGCACCGGGGCGGGGAGACGGAAACGGACGCGGGAACGGAAATGGGCGTGAAAACGGAAGCGAACGCGGCAACGGCAACGGCCGTGGAGACGGACGCGGCAGCGGCAACGACCGAAACGGTCCCAAGTACGTCGCCGAGATATACTCGGACGCGGTCGGGGCCGGCGTCGACGCCGACCCGACCGGGGTCCGCATCGACGAGGCGGTCGTCACGCCGGAGTCGACGCTGTTGGCGTCGCTGGCCCCGAGCGGGGGAACGGCGGTCAGGCTGCGCCCGGCACGGGGCCGCGAGATCGGCCGGCTCCCCGGGTACGAACGCCCGGAGCAGTCGGTCTCGGTGTCGATCGCCGACGAGGCCGACCTCGGCGAGTCGTTCGTCACGGGGACCGGCTCTAACGACGCCGCCTTCGTCGGCGGGACCACCGTCGAGATTCTCGTCGACGGCGAGGTCGCCGCGCTCGACAACGTCCGACTCCCGCCGAACGCCGACGGGGCAACGGTCGACCTCGGCTTCAGCATCTCGCGGATCGGGACGTTCGACGTCGTCGTCCGCGAGGCCGACGGCGGGGGCGAACTGGCGTCCGGGAGCGTGACGGTCGCGCCCGGCGACATCGTCGCCGAGTTCACCGACCCGCGAGGCGACGACGACGGCCCCGGCGAGTACGTCTACCCGACGAACGGCGCGTTTCGGGAGGGTGCGTTCGACCTGCGCTCGTTCCGCGTGCTGGAGACGAGCGAGGAGTACCGGTTCGCGTTCGAGGTCGAGAACCTGTACGACACGTTCGGCGGCGGCTTCTCGCCGCACTACTTCCTCGCGTACCTGCGCGATCCAGAGGCTGACGGCGGGCGGACGGTGCCGCTCGACGACCTCGGACTGGCAGCCGAGTTCGACGACCCGTGGCAGTACCGGGTCGACGCGAGCGGCTTCGGGAGGGGGATCACCGACGCCGACGGAGCGAATCTCGGCACGCCGGAGGTGTTCGCCAGTTTCGACGCGGACACGGCGGTCGTCTCGATACCGAAGTCGGCGGTCGGGGGCGACCTCTCCGGGTGGGAAGTGCTACCGGTCGTCGGTTCGGAGGACCGCGGCGGTCTGCGGGCGGTGGCGGTCGACGCCGGCGACTTCGTCTTCGGCGGTGCCCGAGAGGGCGCGGCGGACAACGCGCCGCGCGTCGTCGACCTGATCACGCCCGACGGCGTCTCGCAGGCGGACGCGCTCGACTACGGCCCCGACTCGCTGGCGTCGCTGCCGTTCACGCCGCTGTAGGGGATAAAGAGGAGGTGCGGGAGCGGACGAGTGGGTGCGGGGTCGGCCCCCGGCGCTCAGAAGTGGTTCGCGGACTCGGTCTCGTGTTTGAGTTCGCCGCCGCGGCCGCCCTCGACGGTGGACGCGCCGTTGTCGCCGGAGGAGGCGGTCCGCACCGTCACGTCGTCGACCTCGTCGAAGTCCATGATCAGGTCGCGGCGGATGTTGTCGGCGGTGATGTTCGAGATGCCGCAGCCGGAGCAGGTGCCGCCGAGTTCGACGACGACCTCGCCGGTGTCGGGGTCCGCCTCCCGCACGACGCTCGTGCCGCCGTGCATCTGGATGATCGGCATCTGTCCGACCATCCACCGCTCGACCCGGTCCGCGAGGCTCTCGTCGCTCTCGTCGCTCATTGTCGCTTCTTCGCCCCCGACGGTATGGAAAGTTGCGGTTTAGGAGCCGCGAGCGGGAAAGAAAGGAACTGTGTCATCGTCGATGAGACGGGAACGCGCCCGGACGGGCCGCGAGCGGTCGCGGCGGAGGCGGCGTTCGAGGCGGCCACGGGGGTCGCAACGGGGAGAGGCCCCTATCGGTCGCGCTCGTCGCTCGCGTCGGGCGACTCCTCCGACTGGCTCGGGAGCCGGGTCGGGTCGGCGGCGTCGCCGCCGCGCATCGAGTCGTCGCGTTCGAGCAGGTACAGGAGCGGGCCGAACGCGGTCAACACGAGGACGCCGGGCAGGGGCGCGTCGGGGACGAGGATCGCCGTGACGACGCTCGCGCCGCCGGTGAGGACGACGAGCGCGGCCCACAGCGCCGGCGTCCCGAGGTCGACGCCGACGCGGACGGCGTCGCGATAGACGGCCGCGGCGATCAGGGCGACGGCGAGGCCGCCGCCGCCGGCGACGAGCGCCGTAGTGAGGGTCATGCGATCGGTTGGTGCGAGACGCGAAAAAGGGTGTCGCGAGCGGGCGCGGGCCGGGAAACGAGTACGGGAGTGCGGAGCGCTGAGGAGCTACGGCGCTTCGCCGGTCTCGATGCTGAAGGAGTCGCGGGGGTACGCGACGCAGGTGAGCGTGTAGCCGTCGTCGATCTCGGCCTCCTCGAGCATCTGCTGGTTGTCGTGTTCGACGAAGTCCTCGGAGGGACCGTCCGCGATCTGCCCGGCACAGGAGACGCACTGTCCCTGCCGGCAGGCGTACGGGAGGTCCCACCCCTCGTCTTCGCCCTGTTCGAGGATGGGCTGGTCGTTCGAGAGTTCGACCGTCTCGCCCTGCTTGACGAACTCGACCTCGAAGTACTCGACCTCGTCTTCGGGGATGTCGCCGGGGCCGGAGCTGACGGTGCCGCCCTCTTCGAGTTCGCCCTCCTCGCCGTCGCCGCCGGCGGGGATCGCGCCCGCGCCGCCACCGCCGCCGCCGACCGCGCGGTTGCCGGGCTCCGGGAACTCCGTCTCCGGGACCGCGGACGCGCGGTGTTCGAGCACTTCCTCGGAGATGTCGGTCGTGGGTTCCCACCCCGTCCCCTTCACCGAGGTGATGAGGACGATGAGCAGCGTCGCGACCACCGCGAGCGCGATCGCGGGCAGGCTCACGATCCTCGTGATCGCCACGATCGCCAGTGGGCCAAACATACGAGCCGATAAGGAGAGGTGGTTTAAGGCCGTTTTGATCGGTCCAACGGCGCGAGACCGGTTTCGAGGGGCGAAGCGGCCGGTCGACCTGGCGGGGGACCGCGGAGCGGTCCATTTATCGGCCGAGCGGCCGACGGAGCGCGCATGGAAGTGAAATCCCGGCACCACCTCCGGAGCGACGAGATCACGGCGATCCGCGAGGCGGTCGCCGACCACCTCGGGGTCGACATCGACGGCGACACGTTCGAGTTCGTCGAGTTCGTCGACGCCGGCTACGAACTCGTCTTGGTCGACGGGGACCCGGCGGTCTTCTACGTCGACGACGACGAGCCGTTCCTCACCGTCCGCGGCGCGAACGACTTCGACCCGGAGACGGGCGTCGTCACCGTCGACGCGGGCGCGATCTCGTTCGTCTCCGACGGCGCGGACGTGATGCGGCCGGGCATCGTCGAGGCCGATCCGGAGATCCGCGAGAGCGACCTCGTCGTCGTCGCCGAGGAGACCCACGGGAAGGTGTTGGCCGTCGGCCGCGCGCTGGTCGACGGCGACGAGATGGTCGGCGACAGCGGGGAAGTCGTCGAGTCGATCCACCACGTCGGCGACGACCTCTACGAGTTCTCCGTCTGAGCCGGCGGTCTTCGTTCTCGAATGTCGCGAGCGACGACGACAACAAACAGAGAACGTCTTGCGGTGGCGCGTGCCTGCGAGCGGTCGCCCCCGGCGGCCGCGAGCCAGCACGCGCGAGGTCGTCGGGCTTCGCCCGACTGCCCGTGGCGCGTCGCGCCACGCTGTCGCCGGCGCGTAGCGCCGGCTGTCACCGGGCGAAGCCCGGTTGCCCGAGGGACCACGTCCCTCGCTGCCAGAGAATCTTCGATTCTCGCTGGAGTCAGTCGCCGGAGCGAAGCGACGGCGACTGACGAGGCTGGGGAGGCGTGAGGTGCTGTGCGGTCGCAGGGGGTGGGACTCGAAGGGGCAGTCGCGAGGCAGTCAGAGGCGACGTAAGCACCGAACGAGGGAGCGACAGCGAGCGAGTGAGGGGCGCAGCGAGCGTCTGACTGCCTCGCGACTGGGGCTTCGGCGGTCTCAGTCGTGACGAGATCAGCAGCGTATGGCCGAGCGACTGGGGCTTCGGTGATCATCTCGTCGACGGCGGTCTCGGCGCGTCGAGCGCTCCGCGTCTTTTAATCGCCTCGCCCGCGACGCCCGACGTAATGACCGCGATTCGGGTGCTGAGCTACAACGTCCGCTACGCCAACCGCGGCGACCACCACGACGCCTGGCACGACCGCCGCGACGCGGTCGGGCGGGTCGTCCGCTTCCACCGGCCCGACGTCGCCGCCTTCCAAGAGCCGCTCCCGGACCAGCGCCGGGACCTCCGCGAGCGGCTCCCTGCGTACGAGTTCGTCGGACGCGGCCGGGAGGCGGACGGGGAGGGGGAGGGCTGTCCCGTCGCGGTCCGGAGCGACCGCTGGGAGGTCACCGAGAGCGACACGTTCTGGCTCTCCGAGACGCCCGGAGAGCCCTCGACCGGCTGGGACGCGTCTCACCCGCGGATCGCGACGTGGGCGCGGGTCGAGCGCGCGGCGGCGGGTCCCGACGGCGGCGACGCGCTCCTCGTCGTCAACACGCACTTCGACCACGTGAGCGCCCGCGCGCGCCGCGGGTCCGCGCGGCTGCTCCGCGACCGGCTCCCGGAGGTGGCGACCGCGAGCGGAGCGGAGTCCGAGGGCTCGGTGCCGACCGTCCTCGTCGGCGACCTCAACTGTACCCCCGGCTCCGAGCCGCATCGGATCCTCCTCGACGACGCCGGGAACGACGAAAACAACGCGGAGCCGGCCGACGGGGACGGTCTCGCGCTCCGCGACGCGGCGGCCGCCGCCGACCTCCGCCACGGCCCGGAGACGAGCCTCACGGACTTCGCCCGACTGATCGACGGCCGCCGGATCGACCACGCGCTCGTCTCGCCGGAGCTCTCGGTCGAGGCGTTCGCCACGCTCACGGACCGGGACGACCGGGGGCGGTACCCCTCCGACCACCTGCCGATCCTCGCGCGGCTGTCGCTGTAGGCCGCTCCGCGCCGCCGATCGCTCGCCTGTCGCCGGCCGCCGACTGCTCGTCGTCCGCCCGCCGCCGACCAGCCGCCAACCCCGGCTACTCGTCGTCGGCCTCCTCGGCGTACTTCTCCAGGATGGTCTCGTAGCCGCGCTTGGCGGTCTCGTACGTCTCGCGGAGGTCGGCCACGGGCGTCTCGCTCGCGTCGACGCGGAGGTCGTTGTAGTACGGGTCGTCGGCCTCCGCCTCGGTGTTCTCGACGATCAGCGCCGCGGACTGGACCTCGAGGTCCTCGCGCTTGTCGCCGCCCGCGGCGTGGCCCGCGGCGAGGGCGTCGATCAGCCGCTCGGCGAGCGGCGCGTCGCCGTGCGCGTCGGACTCGTAGGCAGCGGCGGTGTCCTCGATCACGTCCTCGCCGGTCAGGAGGTTGCCCGCCACGGTGTAGTTTTCCCCCTCCGTGTGACCGTACCAGTCGTTACACTCGTCGCCGGAGAAGGCGAACGTCCCGTCGGCGTCGACGCCGTGGAGCTGGCGCTCGGCGCTCCCCTCGTCGGCGTTCAGGAGTGCTTGGAGGGCGTCGTCGACCGCGAGCCCGTCGCCGAGGTACTCGATCCCCTTCCGGCCCAGTTCGACGTTGACGAGCGACTGGGTCGCCACCGCCCCGTCGGCGGAGGCGAACGGGCAGAGCGTGCCCACGCCCGGCAGCCGGGTGGTCACCGCCACGCCGAACCGGGTCTGGTCGTCGCCGTCCTCGTCGGTGTACCGCTCGCGAACGCAGATGCTGAACGTCACACCCGTACTGCGGCGGCGACCCGCAAAAGGGTGGGTTCCGGGGCCGATGGATCCGGTTCCACGAAGACGGTTCCGGCTCCGCGAACCACGAAGCCGGATCCGGCCCCGCGAACGACGATGCGCGCGCGAGCCGTTCCGGCGGGGCGGCCGACCACCCCTGCCGTCGATCTCACGAACGTCAGATAAACCCGGCCGACGGACCGTCAGCGATCGGGGCGGATCCGGCGACGGCGGCGGCGGCGATCGGGTCGTGTCGGATGTCAACTGCCGACATACTTATCCGTGCCAATCCCCCCCACATATATAGCCTCGGATACGGGCGAACCGACCACCGGACCGACGCACACGCCGACGACGCGCTGCTCGCGGCTCGACGAGTTGTTGACACGCGCACGGAGAGCGACCGCTCCGTCGGCCGCGTCGGCCGGAGACGCCGCCCGGACCTCCGAGCGAACGTGATACGATGGCAGACACCACCGCGGAACGACACACGCTCGAACGGCTCAGCGAGGAGTACCGGACGGAGGTCCCCGACGACCTCAGAGCGGCGCGATCGTTCGACTGGTACCTCGACGCGCTGTACGACGACCCGCGGGTCGCGCGGAACGCCCACCAGCGCGTCGCGGACATGTTCGACCACTACGGGACCCACTACGACGAGGAGCGCGGCGTCGTCGAGTACGCGCTCGCCGCCGAGGACCCGCTCCACGACGGCGAGAACGTCTTCTACGGCCGCGAGGTCCACGAGGCGATCCACGAGTTCGTCAACAAGGTGAAGTCCGGCGCTCGGGGGCTCGGTCCCGAAAAGCGGATCAAGCTCCTGCTCGGCCCGGTCGGCTCCGGGAAGTCGCACTTCGATTACCTCGTGCGCCGCTACTTCGAGGCGTACACCCGCGAGGACGCGGGCCGGATGTACACCTTCCGCTGGGTCGACCTCTGTTCGGTGATCGACGACCAAGACCCCGACGACGACGTGGTCCGGTCGCCGATGAACCAGGACCCCCTCGTGCTGCTCCCGAAGGCGCAGCGGCAGGCGGTGATCGACGATCTCAACGAGCGGCTCGACGCCCCCTACACGCTGCGGAACGACCAGCACCCGGACCCGGCCTCGGAGTTCTACCTGAACGAACTGCTCGCGCACTACGACGACGACCTCGAACGCGTCCTCGACGAGCACGTCGAGGTCGTCCGGCTCGTCGCCGACGAGAACCGCCGCGAGTGCATCGAGACGTTCGAGCCGAAGGACAAGAAGAACCAGGACGAGACGGAGCTGACCGGCGACGTCAACTACGCGAAGCTCGCCGTCTACGGCGAGTCCGACCCGCGCGCGTTCGACTACGCCGGCGCGTTCTGCAACGCCAACCGCGGGCTGTTCTCCGGCGAGGAGCTGTTGAAACTCCAGCGGGAGTTCCTCTACGACTTCCTCCACGCCTCTCAGGAGTCGACGATCAAGCCGAAGAACAACCCCCGGATCGACATCGATCAGGTGATCGTCGGCCGGACGAACATGCCGGAGTACCGCGAGAAGACCGGCGACGAGAAGATGGAGGCGTTCAACGACCGCACCAAGCGGATCGACTACCCGTACGTGCTGGAGTACGAGTCAGAGGCGCGGATCTACGAGAAGATGCTCGCCAACGCCGACGTGCCCAACGTCCACGTCGAGCCGCACGCGCTGGAGATGGCCGGCCTCTTCGGCGTGCTCACTCGCCTCGAAGAGCCGACCGACGAGACGGTGACGCTCGTCGAGAAGGCGAAGGCGTACAACGGCGAGTTGGAGGACGAGGAGATCGACCGCCGGAAGCTCCGCGAGGACGCCGCCGAGTCCGCCGACATCGGCGAGGGGATGGACGGGATCTCCGCGCGGTTCGTCGGCGACGAGATCGCCGAGGCGATCATGGACGCGACGCACCGCGACCGCAGCCACCTCTCGCCGCTGTCCGTCTTCGACCACTTCGAGGCGAACCTCGGCGGGCACGGCTCGGTCGCGGCCGACGACCTCGACCGCTACGAGCGGCTGCTCGACCGGGTCCGCGAGGAGTACCGCGAGCGCGCCATCGAGGACGTGCGCCACGCGTTAGCGTACGACGTCGACGAGCTCCGGCGACAGGGCGAGAAGTACATGGACCACGTGATGGCGTACATCGACGACGACACCGTCGACGACGAGCTGACCGGGAGGGAGAGCGAGCCGGACGAGACGTTCCTGCGCGCGGTCGAGGAGCAGCTCGATGTTCCCTCCGACCGCAAGGACGACTTCAGACAGGAGGTGTCGAACTGGGTCTCCCGACGCGCCCGCGAGGGCCGCGGGTTCGACCCGCAGGAGAACGACCGGCTCCGGCGCGCCCTCGAACGGAAGCTCTGGGAGGACAAGAAGCACAACATCAACTTCTCCGCGCTGGTGTCCGCGACCGACCTCGACGACGAGGACCGGAGCGCGTGGGTCGACGCCTTGGTCGACCGCGGGTACTCCGAGGACGGCGCGGCGGAGGTGCTGGAGTACGCGGGCGCGGCGGTCGCGCGCTCGGAGATCGAGGACGGCGGGGACTGAGATGAGCGACCGCACCCGATCCGACGGCGAGTCGTTCGTCGCCGCGGCCGACGAGACCCTGCGGGGGGCGTACGACCCGCCGATGAGCCTCGAATCGTACGTCGACCGCGTGTTGGAACACCCGACCGCGGCCGCCTCCGGGGCGGGGTACCTCCTCGCGGCCGTCGAGGCGTACGGCACCCGGGAGGTCCGCGAGCGCGGCGAGACGCTCGACCGCTACCGCTTCTTCGACGACCCGGCGAACGACGGCGAACACGCCGTGTTGGGGAACACCCGCGCGCTCAACGCGTTCGTCGACGACCTCCGCGCGGCCGCCGCCGGGCGGGGGAACGACGAGACGATAGTCTGGATCGACGGCCCCACGGCGACCGGGAAGTCGGAGTTCAAGCGGTGCCTGGTAAACGGGCTCCGCGCGTTCTCGAAGACAGACGCCGGGCGGCGGTACACCGTCGAGTGGAACGTCGCGGGCGCGGGGAGCGGGGCCGGGGGCGGGACCGGATCGGCGTCGCTGTCGTACGGCGACGGCGGCGACGCGGGCGAGTGGTACCGCAGTCCGGTCCAGACGCATCCCCTGTCGGTGTTCCCCGAGTCCGTCCGGGAGTCGATCGCCGACGCGGTCGACGGCGACGCCTACCCGATCGCCGCCGACGTGGACCTTGACCCGTTCAGCCGCGAGGCGTACGACCACCTCGAATCCGCCTACCGGGAGCGGGAGCGCCGCGACCTCTTCTCGGCGATCACCGACCGCGACCACCTGCGCGTGACGAGCTACGTCGTCGACGTGGGACGCGGGATCGGCGTCCTCCACGCCGAGGACGACGGGACGGCGAAAGAGCGGCTCGTCGGCTCGTGGATGGGCGGGATGCTGCGCGAACTCGACTCGCGCGGCCGGAAGAACCCGCAGGCGTTCAGCTACGACGGCGTGCTCTCGCAGGGCAACGGCGTCGCCACCGTCGTCGAGGACGCGAGCCAGCACGCGGACCTGCTCCGGCGGCTGCTCAACGTCCCGGACGAGCGCCGGGTGAAACTGGACAAGGGGATCGGGATGGACTTGGACACCCAGCTGATCGTCATCTCGAACCCCGACCTCGACGCGGAGCTGGACCGGCACGCCGAGCGCGGCGACGCCGACCCGCTGAAGGCGCTGAAGCGCCGGCTCTCGAAACACGAGTTCCGATACCTCACGAACCGCCGGCTGGAGGCGCGGCTGCTCCGACGCGAGATCGCCGGCGCGACGGCGGTCGCCGGAGGGATCGGCGAGGGGGTCGACGACCGTGGCGGTGCGGACGAGCCGGAGGCCGACGCCGACGACCCCGGCGTGGCCCCGCTGACGGTCGAGGTCCGGGAGTCCGACGGGAGCGTCGTCGAGCGCGAGATCGCCCCCCACGCGGTCGGGGCGGCGGCGCTGTACGCGGTCGTCACGCGGCTCGACGCCGACGACCTGCCCGGCGACCTCGACCTGATCGAGACGGCCGAGCTGTACGAGACCGGCGAGGTCCGGCGCGGCGACGACGCGGTCACCGTCGACGACGTCGACCTCGCCGAGGGGGACGGCCGCAACGGGATCCCCGTCACCTACGCCCGCGACGCGATCGCCGACCTGCTCGCGACGACCGCCGACCGGAGCCACCCCGACCTCCCGGTCGAGCGCGTGGTCACCCCGACGGACGTGCTCGCGGCGCTCGCCAACGGCCTCGCCGACGCCCCCGTCTTCTCGCGGGCGGAGGCCGCGGAGTTCGAGGGGCGGCGCGGGCCGGTCGCGTCGCGGATCCGCGAGCGGCAGCGCGAGGACGTGATCGACGCGATCCTCGCGGAGGAGACCGTCCCCGCCGAGACGGTCGCCGAGTACGTCGAACACGTGTACGCGTGGGACGACGCGGACCCGACGGCGCGCGGCCGCGACGACGAGCCGCCGGACCCGCTCGTCATGAAGGTGTTCGAGACGGAGACGCTCGGACGGTTCGACGAGGGCGACTACCGCGGGACCGAGCCGGGCCGCGACGTCGAGCGCTTCCGGCGCGAACGGGTCATCCGCGGGCTCACGCGCTACGCGTGGCGCAACCGCGACGACGCGTTCAGCGTCGACGAGATGGACCTCGGGGAGGTGCCCGAACTCGAGTCGGTGATCGACGCCAACGAGCTCGCCGACGTGAAGCGCCGGTTCCCCGACCTCGACCCGGCGGCGTGGCCGGACCCGCCCGACGACACCGAGACGGCGCGGGTGAAGGCGGCGGCGATCGACCGCCTGTGCGAGCGCGGCTACAGCCGCGCGTCCGCGGAGCTGACGAGCCGCGCCGTGATGGAGGACGTCCGCGAGGAGTGGGCCGAGGTCGGCGACCCGGCGAGCGACGGCGGGCGGCCGGGCGACGGCGGTCCGAACGGGGGTGAGAGCCCGTGGGACTGACCGAGGACCGCGAGCGGTTCCGGGAGGTCGGCGAGACGCGCCGCGAGGACCTCGCCGAGTTCATCAGTCACGGCGACCTCGGCGGCTCCGGCCCCGACCGGATCCGGATCCCGGTCAAGCTGATCGATCTGCCCGCGTTCGAGTACGATCAGCGCTCCGCGGGCGGCGTGGGGCAGGGGGGCGACGGACAGCCGCAGCCCGGCCAGCCGGTCGACCCCGAACCGGGGGACGGCGACGAGGAGGGCGACCCCGGCGAGGAGGGCGGCGACCACGAGTACTACGAGATGGACCCCGAGGAGTTCGCCAAGGAGCTCGACGAGGCGCTCGGCCTCGACCTCGAACCGAAGGGGAAGCGGGTGGTCGAGGAGGTGGAGGGCGACTTCACCGACACCGCCCGCTCGGGGCCGCGGGGCACCCTCGACGTCGACGAGTTCTTCAAGCGCGGGCTGAAGCGACACCTCGCGACGGACTTCGACGAGGCGTACGTCCTGGAGGGGCTGTTCGTCGACGGTGCCGACGTCGACGACGTGTTCGCGTGGGCGCGCGGCGACGGGGTCCCCGTCTCCCGGGCGTGGATCGCGGACGCGGCCGCGACGCTCGAAGCCGAGCGGGGCGAGCCCGTGACCGCGCTCGACCGCTGGGCGAGCTTCGACGCGCTCGCCGACGGGGTCGAGCGCGACTCCGTCACGCGCCGGATCCGCGAGGAGGGGCTCGACAGCGTCCCGTTCCGGCGCGAGGACGAGCGGTTCCGCCACCCGGAGGTGATCGAGGAGCGCGAGCGCAACGTGGTCGTGATCAACGTCCGCGACGCCTCCGGCTCGATGCGCGAGACGAAGCGGGAGCTGGTCGAGCGGGTGTTCACCCCGATGGACTGGTACCTGACTGGGAAGTACGACGCCGCCGAGTTCCGGTACGTCGTCCACGACGCCGAGGCGTGGGAGGTGGACCGCGAGGAGTTCTTCGGGATCCAGTCCGGCGGCGGAACCCGGATCTCCAGCGCGTACGAACTCGTCGCGGAGATCCTGGAGGAGTACCCGTACAGCGAGTGGAACCGATACGTGTTCGCCGCGGGCGACTCCGAGAACGCGGGCAGCGACACGACCGAGTCGGTGATCCCGCTGATGGAGTCGATCGACGCCAACCTTCAGGCGTACGTCGAGACCCAGCCCGGCGGCGGCGCGGCAAACGCCCGCCACGCCGACGAGGTCGAGGCCGCCTTCGACGACGGCGACGGCGTGGCCGTCGCGCGCGTCTCGGAGCCCGACGACGTCACCGACGCGATCTACGAGATCCTCAGCACCGAGTCGAACGCCGAGTCGGACGGAGCGGGGGCCGGCGGCGCGGGCGGGGCCCCCCGCGGGCGGACCGACGGGGGTGACCGCCGATGAGGGACGACCGCGTCGAGGCGAAGCGCGAGGCCGAGGCCCTCGACGAGCCGGCGCGCGAGGCCCGCGACCTGGCCGAGCGGCTCGGGTTGGAGCCGTACCCGGTGCGGTACTGGGTGGTCGACCACGACCAGATGAACGAGCTGATCGCCTACGGCGGCTTCCAGCGCCGCTACCCGCACTGGCGGTGGGGGATGAACTACGAGCGACAGCGCAAGAAGGACCGACACGGGCTGGGGAAGGCGTTCGAGATCGTCAACAACGACGACCCGGCCCACGCGTTCCTCCAGGAGTCGAACGCGCCCGCGGACCAGAAGGCCGTCATCACCCACGTCGAGGCGCACGCGGACTTCTTCGCGAACAACGAGTGGTTCGGGCTGTACGCGGACCGCGGCGAGGACGGGCCGAACGCCGCGGCGCGGCTGGAGCGCAACGCGGACCGGATCGCGTCGATCGCGTCGCGGACGGACGTCGACCGCGACGAGGTGGAGCGACTGATCGACGCCGTGAGCGCCTTGGAGGACACGATCGACCAGCACAGCCCGGTCGACGCCGCGCGGTCGGTCGAGGAGCCGGGCGTCGCGGACGACGTGAGCGGCGACGACGACCCGCTCGCGGCGATCGAAGAGCGGATCGACGACCTCGACCTCTCCGAGGAGGTTCGCCGCGACGTGTTCGACGACGAGTGGCTCGAAGCGCGGGGCGAGGGGGTCGAGCCGGAGGACCCCCGCCCCGACGTGCTCGCGTTCCTGCGCGACCACGGCAAGCGATACGACCCCGAGAGCGGCAAGGCGGTCGACCGCGAGCCGTGGGAGACGACCGTCATCGACGCGATCCGCGAGGAGGCGTACTACTTCGCCGGACAGAAGCAGACGAAGGTGATGAACGAGGGGTGGGCGACGTACTGGGAGTCGGTGATGATGGGCGGCGAGGGGTTCGCCGGTCCCGACGAGTTCCTCACCTACGCCGACCACATGTCGCGGGTGCTCGGCTCGCCCGGCCTCAACCCCTACAAGCTCGGCTTCGAGCTGTGGACTCACGTCGAACTCCGCGCGGCGCGGCGGGACGTGATTGACAAGCTGCTCCGCGTCGAAGGGGTGACGGCCGAGAACTTCCACTCGCGGATCGACCTCGACCGCGTCGCGGAGCTGCTCGAACCGCACCCGGCGATCGCCGCTGCCGGGCCGGCGACGCTCGACGCGCTGGCCGACCTCGCCGCCGACGGCGACCCGCGGGTCGACGCCGAGGCGGTCGACCGCGCGCTGTCCGCCCGGGGCGGCGACCCGAACGCCGATCCGGACCCGGACGGCGAGGACGGCCCGGACATCGAGCGCTACCCGTGGAAGCTGCTCACGCGCGAAGGGCTCGCAGAGCGCCACTACGTCCTCTCGCGGCCCGAACACCGCGGCGCGCTGCGGAACGTCTCCCGGGAGTCGCTGGCCGAGCGGGCGCGGTACCTGTTCGACGTCGACCGCTACGAGACGGTCGAGGCGGCGATCGAGGACGTCGACCGCGCGGCCGGCTGGGACCGGATGGTCGACGTCCGCGAGAGCCACAACGACGTGACGTTCATCGACGCGTTCCTCACCGACGAGTTCGTCCGAGAGGGGAACTACTTCACCTACGAGTACAGCCGGGCCGCAGACGAGTACCGCGTCGCGAGCGTCGACGCCGACGACGTCCGCAAGAAGCTGCTCCTCCGGTTCACGAACTTCGGGAAGCCGACGGTCGTCGTGTTGGACGGCAACTTCCGGAACCGGGGGGAACTGCTCTTGGGCCACCGGTACAACGGCGTCGCGCTCGACGAGGAGGCGGCGAAGGAGACGCTGAAGCGCGCGTTCGAACTGTGGGGCCGTCCGGTCAACCTCGCGACGATCCGCGTCGAGTACGGCGACGGTGCCGTCCGGCGCGCGAAGCGGCGGGGGGAGGAGCCCGAGGGCACCGAGGTCGGCGTGCGCTTCCAGTACGACGGCGGCGAGGTGACCGAACACGACCTCGACGACGACGTCGAGGCGCGGATCGCGGCCGACGAGGTCGACTACGACACGAAGCCCGACGACTGGCTGGCGTGAGCCGACGCGGAGCCCGCTTTCGGCTCAGGCGAGGTCGGCGACCATCGCCGACACGGCGTCGACCTCGTCCTCGTTGATCCCGTGGCCCATCCCCGGGTAGATCCGCTCGTCCACGTCGCCGCCGAGCGCCTCCAACACTTCGGTCGTCTCGTGGACCCGCTCCTCGGGGATGTGCGGATCGGTGTCGCTACAGCCGACGAACGCGGGCGTCCCGGCGAGGGGACCCTCGTCGCCGTCGGTCGACGCCGCCCCGTCCGCCGCGTCCGCGAGGTAGTCGTCGACGTCGACCGACTCCCCGATCAGGCCGCCGCTGAAGACGGCCAGCCCGCCGTACCGCGCCGGATTCCGCGCGACGAACTCGCTCGCGAGGCACGCGCCCTGCGAGAATCCGCCGACGAGGACGCGGTCGCGGCCGATCCCGGCGTCGACCGCGCGGTCGACCGCCGCGCCGACCGCCCGCAGTCCGGAGGTACGACCCGGCTCGTTGTCCGCGACCGGAGAGAGGAAGGAGTTCGGATACCAGGTGTTGCCGGCGGCCGCGGGCGCGAGGATCGCGACGTTGCGGTCGTCGGCGAGTTGCTCGCCGAGATCGACGACGCTGCGGGCGGTCGCGCCGCGACCGTGGACGAGCACGAGCGCGGCGTCGGCGTCGTCGAGGGGCGTCCCGCCGGTGACCAGCGGCTCGTCGCCGTGCGGGTCGTCGCCGTCGTGTCCGGGGGCTCGACCGGCCATCTCAGACACCGACGCCCGCGTCGGCGTCGGGCAGGTCGTGTTTGTTCACCGGGATGCCGAGCTCTTCGAGCGCGGCCTCCATGTGGCGGTCCTGCGCGAAGTCGGCCCCGTCCTCCTCCCGGAGGCGCTGGGCGGTCGCGAGCACCTCGCCCTTGCGGCCGTCGGGGATCTCGTACTTGTCCGCCGACAGCTCGATGACGAGGCCGTTGTTGTCCTGGGTGTAGATGGAGTGGAAGATGCCGCGGTCGAACACGTTGTACCCCTTCCCGGCCTCCTCGAGGGCCGCCATGATGTCCTCGTACTCGTCCGGTTCGACGCCGAAACACAGGTGGTGGACCGCGCCGGTGCTGACGCGCTGCCCGCGGGCGGACGCGCGCTCGTCGCTCACGAAGACGGTGAGGATCCGGTCGTCGCCGGTGTCGAAGAAGAGGTGGGTCTGCGAGGGGTCGTCGAGGTTCGGCTGCCGCAACACGAGCGGCATCCCGAGCAGGTCGCGGTAGAAGGCGAGCGTGTCCTCCTCGTTGCTCCCCCAGACCGTGATGTGATCGGTTCCGCTGGTGTGGAACGGTGCGTCCGGACGCTCCGGCGTGACCGGAGCCGGGTTCTCGTCGCTCATACCGATCCGAAGGCGACCGAGCCGTATAAAATCGAGAGGGACGGGACCGTGACCGGCTAACACCGGTGTTGTCGGTCCGCGAGTCGGCCGTCGGCCGAGAGTCGACGGCCGCCGTACCGACGGGGTTTAGCGAGACGGGGCTCGACCGGGGGTATGGAACTCGTGTCCGTCGCGAGCCTGTTGTTACACACCGGTACGGAACACCCGGACGCGCTGTGGATCGCGCTCACCGGCGTCGTCGCGTTCGCGCTCGGCGTCGCCGTCGGCGTCTACGGCCGATCGATGCCGCGCCCCGTCGGAGACGGAGACGGCGAATAGGCGGCAGAGCCGGGGCCCGGACCGAAACCGTCAGCGATCGCTCGGGCCCGGGTCAGCCCCCGTACTCCGCCCGGAACCGATCGATGAGCCACCGCGTCGCGCGCTTGCGGTGCCCGTCCGGCACGTAGACGAACGGGATGGGGCTGTCGAACGCCCGCTCGCCGTACAGCCCCCAGTCGCCGGCCGAGCGCGTCGTCCCGCCGTAGGCTATCGGGATGTCGGCCAGTTCGGAGGGCTCGTACTCGGGCACGTACGACCGCTCGATCCACACGTCGTGGACCGGGACGCCCAGTTCGTCGGCGAGGCCGCGTTCGAGGCGGTCGTCGCCGGAGACGAGCCACTCGCCGAACGCCTCGCGGTCGACGTCGACCCGGTCCGCGTAGGCGATCCGGTGTTTCCAGCAGGTCGTCGGGAACCGCCGCGCCCGGTACCGGTCGTACAGGGTCGCGAACGTGGTGTCGGGCCGGTCGCGCGCGAGCCGGCGCAGCCGCTCGGCGACGGTGTTGTCGTCGATCTCGCCGTCGATCACGCCGTCTATCGTCACTGGCGGATCGCCCGTCAGCGCGGCCGCCCGCTCCGTGAGGTCGCGGAGCAGCGCGTTCGCGTACACCGACTTATGGTGTTGGGTCACCCACATGTACAGCGCGATCCGACCTTCGAGGTAGTTGCCGAGCGTCGAGAGCGCCTTCTCGGAGAGCGCCAGCCCCTCGTCGGGGTGGGCGGTGTAGGCGTCGACCATGCGGTCGGTGTCGAAGTTCAGCACGTTCGCGCCCGTCATCCAGTTGTCCCGGGAGATGTAGTCGAGCCGATCGACGTCGACCGGCGAGTGGAGCAGCTGCGCGCCCAGCCCATGCTGCCACGGTCCTCCGCGTTCGTACACCAGACTGTACCCCAAGACGTACGCGCACACCTCCTCCGGGTCGACCGACAGCGACCGCAGCGCGTCGTCGAAGCGGTCGAGGATCAACAGACAGCTCACGAGTTCGTGCGGACTCGCCTCGCGGACCGGCGCGTCGCCCAGTCCGGCCTCTCGGAGCGACGCGACGAAACCGCGGTCCGCGAGCCGGTCCCGTAGCTCCGCCGGGTCGAAGAAGCGCTCGCAGACGTGCGAGAAGGGCGGATGACCCACGTCGTGGAGCAGACACGCGCACTCCAGCGTCGACTGTATCTCGTCTAACGTCTCCGCCGACGTCTCCCGAGTGAAGTACGGCTCCTCGCGGAGGTTCTCGAAGACGCGACGGCCGAGATGGTACACCCCGAGGCTGTGCTCGAACCGCGTGTGGTTGGCGGCGGGATAGACGAGATGGGTCGCCGAGAGCTGTTTGACGTACCGAAGCCGCTGGAACGCCGACGTGTCGATCACGCGATCGACGAGCGGGTCGGCGAGTTCGATGTACCCGTGAACGGGGTCTTTGATCTGTGTTGTCATCTGCGTACGAGTGTCACCGCCGCCAGACCGGCGGTGCGACGCCGAGCGCCCGCACGGCGAACGGGTAGCCGAAAGCGATGGCCAGAACGAGCGCCATCGACGCTGCGAATCCAAACCCGCCGACCGTGCGGTCGACGACCGCCAGCGCGACGAACATGGCGACGAACATCACCGCCCAGTGAGGGGCGAGCTGTCGCACTTTCTCCGTTGTCGGACTCATGATCGAGATAGCGGTCCCGCCGGGTAGTGGCTGTCGATGAGAAATCGGTGGCGAACGGGGCCGACCGCGGTGTCCGGTCGACGATCAGTACCGCGAGGGCATGAACGCCGCCCCGGCGAGCATGATCGACGACAGAACCGAGAGGATCAACACGCGCGAGAGGCCGGTGTTATACTGGTTGAACTCCTCTATCTCGGCCGTCTGGGACTCGTACGCCTCGATGTCCGTCGTCAGCTGAAGCGTCGACGCGTCCGGGAAGTGGGCGACGTACTCCGTGCCGTCGACGGTCACCGTCGAGTGCTGTTCGATCTCGACCGTCTCCGTCTGCGTGGTTTCCCACACGACGACGGCCCCGTCCGCAGTCACGTCGTCGACGGTGACCGCGTTCCCGCCGTACTGGAGCGTGTCCCCGGGCGCGTACGACCGCTCCTCGGGTTCGGGGAAGTACTCGTCAGCCGGGACCGACGTCGTCTCGCCGGACTCGTCGGTCACCAGAACGAACTCCTCGCCGTCCTCGGACGTGACCGTCTGGTTGTCGGCCGAGTCGTCGGCCTCGAGGATAGCCTGCCGGTCGAGCACCTCGACGAGCGTGAACTCCGAGGGGCTCTCACCGGTTATCTCGACCCCCCACTGGCGGTCGTCGACCGACACCGTCGAGCCGTTCGTCCACGTCTCCGACGTCTCCGCCGTGAACTCCCGTTCGAGCGTGCCGGTGATCACGGTCGTCGCTCCGCCGCCGTGGCCACCGCCTCCCTCCTCGCTCTCGGAGACGCTCACGGCGTACGATTCGCCACCGATCTGGACGGTGTCACCGTCGGCGGCGTCTACCTCCGGGTTCTCGAACGCGATTTCCGGACTATCGGCCGTCGCGGTCAGCGCGCCCGCCACGCCCGCGACGGCGAGGAACAGCGCGACGAACACGGCCACAGCGCGTCGTTGCATAGTTCACGCATGGGTCACCCGGTGTTTAACGGTTACTAAGCGGGGCAGTTCGCGAGTGGGACTCGACGTTCCGCCTCGAACGACAACAGAAAGCCAAGGGCCGGATTTGAACCGGCGTTGGGCGGCTCTGCAGGCCGCTGCGTCTGACCGGACTCTGCCACCTTGGCACCAGCCGAACGTACCGCTGTCGAGCGTTTAAGCTTAGCGGTCGCGTGCGAGACCGCGAGCGCGGGGCTCGCGAGTGCGTGAAATGAAATGAAAACAGCCCGCGGGCATTACGCCCGCGGGCTGAAAGTGAGAGCGGTTCGCTCTCGTATGAATGGCGAGGCGGCGACTCGTGGTTCCCAGAGGATCGCTCACTCCAGTACTTCACGATACGCTGGTGGGCTTAACTTCCGTGTTCGGAATGGGTACGGGTGTTTCCCCACCGCTCTGGCCGCCTTCATGCCGACTCTCGGATTTGAACCGAGACCCTCCATGTCTCCGCGCGGAGACACAGAGAGACTCCTGTGTCGGTGTGGTCCGATACCAACCGTGTATAATCGTGCGATCCAGTTACCGCCTGAACTCATGCGAGTCGTGGCGCGTCAGCGCCAATGAATGTGGCTCGGTCTGTTAGTTCTCGTGGGCTTAACACCTCGTTGCCTCGGTGCGTACACCCCGAGTCTATCGAACTCGTCTTCTACGAGTGACCTCTGTGGTACCTCTTTTCCATGTGGGTTTCGAGCTTAGATGCGTTCAGCTCTTACCCCGTGTCGCGTGGCTACTCGGCAGCTGCCCTTCCGGACAACCGATACACCAGTGGCGACCAAACGTAGTTCCTCTCGTACTATACGTTCGTTCACGTCAGGTACCTCACACCCCCAATAGATAGCAGCCGACCTGTCTCACGACGGTCTAAACCCAGCTCACGACCTCCTTTAATAGGCGAACAACCTCACCCTTGCCCGCTTCTGCACGGGCAGGATGGAGGGAACCGACATCGAGGTAGCAAGCCACTCGGTCGATATGTGCTCTTGCGAGTGACGACTCTGTTATCCCTAAGGTAGCTTTTCTGTCATCTACGGGTCCCATTCCGGAACCTCGTAGGTTCGCTAGACCACGCTTTCGCGTCAGCGTTCCTCGTTGGGAAGAACACTGTCAGACCATCTTTTGCTCTTGCGCTCTTCGCCGGATTCCCGACCCGGCTGAGATGATCTTCGGGCGCGCTCGATATCTTTTCGAGCGCGTACCGCCCCAGTCAAACTGCCCGGCTACCGGTGTACTCCTCCCGGAGTGAGAGTCGCAGTCACCGACGGGTAGTATTTCAATGTTGACTCGGTGGCGCGCTAGCGCGCGTACCTGTGTAGTGTCTCCTACCTATGCTGCACATCGGCGACCACGTCTCAGCGACAGCCTGCAGTAAAGCTCTATAGGGTCTTCGCTTCCCCTTGGGGGTCTCCAGACTCCGCACTGGAACGTACAGTTCACCGGGTCCAACGTTGGGACAGTGGCGCTCTCGTTTATCCATTCATGCAAGCCGCTACTGAAGCGGCAAGGTACTACGCTACCTTAAGAGGGTCATAGTTACCCCCGCCGTTGACGGGTCCTTCGTCCTCTTGTACGAGGTGTTCAGATACCCGCACTGGGCAGGATTCAGTGACCGTACGAGTCCTTGCGGATTTGCGGTCACCTGTGTTGTTACTAGACAGTCGGAGCGCCCGAGTCACTGCGACCTGCTCTGTAGAGAGCAGGCATCCCTTCTTCCGAAGGTACGGGACTAACTTGCCGAATTCCCTAACGTCGGTTCTCCCGACAGGCCTTGCCTTGCGCTGGCAGAGCACCTGTGTCGGATCTCGGTACGGACATCGTGCTTGCCTTTTCACGGGCCCTATGTACGGCTGACTTTCGCTGTTTCGCGTTTCGCTCGCTTCGTGCCGTGACGGCGTCCACGAGTTTCCACGATTCGACCGGGCGAATGCCCGGCTCAGCGTTCCACACGGCGTCGGCGTTTACTGCATAATGGCGCTGGAATATTAACCAGCTTCCCGTCGGTGTAGTCAAGTTGTGGTACACCTTAGGACCGGCTAACCCTCGGCTGAACGGCAGTGCCGAGGAACCCTTGCTCTTCAGGCCGTCGAGGTTCTCACCCGACTATCGCTGCTACTGTGACCAGGATTGTCGTTACTGGACGGTCCACACGAGCTCTCGCCCGGGCTTCCGTCCGACCAGTACGCCAACCTACGCGGTTGCCCTTGTCAAGGGCACGGCCAGGTCTCGGTGGTAGATTTGAGCCCCGATCATTTTGGGCGCCTCAAACCTCGGCCGGTAAGCTGTTACGCTTTTCTTAGCGGGTAGCTGCTTCTAAGCTCACCTCCCGGCTGTTTAGGGCTTGAGACCACCTTCGAATCGCACTTAATCTACACTTTGGGACCTTAACCCGGCTCTGGGTTGTTCCCCTCACGGTACACAGGCTTACCCCGCGCACCGGACTCCCTTCGTCTACAGCGCCTGCGGGTTTGGAGTTCGACAGGATGGCCGACTCCTCTCGGAGGCGGGTCATCCAATCGGTAGCTCTACCCCGCGGGCTACCTCGGAAGAGGTCATGCTTCGACATGTTTCGGTTGGAACCAGCTGTTGCCAGGCTCGATGGGCCTTTCACCCCTACACACGAGTCACGAGAGGGTATTGTAGAACACCAACTCTAACAGGCCTCCACGTGGCTTTCGCCACGCTTCACCTTGCTCGCGCGTAGATCGCCTGGTTTCGGGTCGCACCCAATTGACTCCCCGCGCTTGAACACGGTGGCCCTCGCAATGCTGCGGCCGTATCGGTTTCCCTGCGCCTTCCCCGGTTCACGGGTTAGACTCGCCAATCAAGTGCACTCCCTGGGTCGTTTTTCAAAACGCACGACACGACGCCGGCTCGATTCTCTTCCTACTGGAGGATCGCTCCTCGGTCGTTTTGAGAATCGCCTTGTACGCCCTGTCGCTCGATCGCCAGCTGATTTCAGGCCCTATTGCACCGCCCTTTTCGGGGTGCTTTTCAGCGTTCGCTCACGCTACTTGTTCGCTATCGGTCTCGAGGAGTGTTTAGCCTTCTCAGGGGATGCCTGAGATGTTCACAGAGGATATCCGACCCCTGCTACTCTGGATTTGACGCCATCCGTACTGACTCATCTTACGGGGTTGTCACCCTGTTTCACGCTCCGTTCCAGGAGACTTCAGATGAGTTGTCGAGATTTGGTTGTCAACCCGAACACCACATTGGTCCGAAGACCTTCGGTTTGGGCTGTGTCGCGTTTACTCGCGGTTACTGACGACATCGCGTTTGCGTTCTTTTCCTACCCTTACTGAGATGTTTCAATTCAGGGTGTTCCCTATTGCGCGTGGCAATTGTTGAACGGATTCCGATTGGGAGATCTCGTGTTCTTTCCCTCCATGCGGGTCCCACGAGCTTTTCGCAGCTTGGCACGTCCGTCGTCGGCTCTCGAGCCGAGCCATTCACCAGCTGGCACAGTAGCCAGTAGTGTGTCAACATGCTCTCGAAGGAGAGCGTGTTGACGGTGTCAGAAACACTCGTCAGAGTGTTCCGACTGTATATGGTTCACTGACGTTCCACGAACTCGGATGAGTTCAGTGGACGTCTGGATCGCACGTATACACGGTTGTCATTGAATCGCCCCGGGTGTGACGGGGCGTTCGTCGAACCCTTCCCATCCGCGGTTTCCCGGGATGGTGCATCGGTCGTCGTGTTCTGTCCGAGTCGCGTCTCCCACTTAAGGGGACGGATTCGGACCGAACGGACATGGACTCACTGGGATTCGAACCCAGGGCATCCTCCTTGCAAGGGAGGCACTCTACCGCTGAGCTATGAGCCCACCTTCCCTGGTGGGAAGGTTTGGTGTCTCGCGTGTTGTGTGAGCCGTGGTCGTTCTGAGGTGTCCAAGCCGGTGGGTGGCGGACGGTACACAGTCCAATGCGAATGAGTAGTGACCGTTCTGGTGAACGGTCTAAGGTGAGCCTCCCGTGTGGGAGGTCTCGGGTCGGTGGAGGTGATCCAGCCGCAGATTCCCCTACGGCTACCTTGTTACGACTTAAGCCCCCTTGCGAAGCCCAGATTCGACGCGCGTGGCGCGCCTCATCCGGACCTCACTCGGGTGCTTTGACGGGCGGTGTGTGCAAGGAGCAGGGACGTATTCACCGCGCGCTTGTGACACGCGATTACTACCGAATCCAGCTTCATGTGGGCGAGTTGCAGCCCACAATCCGAACTACGATCGAGTTTCTGAGATTACCGTCTCCTTTCGGAGTTTGGAACCTTTGTCTCGACCATTGTAGCCCCGCGTGTTGCCCAGCACATTCGGGGCATACTGACCTACCGTTGCCCGTTCCTTCCTCCGTGTAGCCACGGCGGTCCTCCTACTGTCCCCAGCTATCTCGCGATACTGCTGGCAAGTAAGAGTGCGGGTCTCGCTCGTTGCCTGACTTAACAGGACGCCTCACGGTACGAGCTGACGGCGGCCATGCACCTCCTCTCCTGAGACTCGAACAAGGACATCAACCTGGTCGTCATTATCACAGTCGATGCTGGAGAGATCCGGCGTTGAGTCCAATTAAACCGCAGGCTCCTCCGGTTTATAGTGCTCCCCCGCCAATTCCTTTAAGTTTCATCCTTGCGGACGTACTTCCCAGGCGGTCTGCTTAGCGGCTTCCCTACGGCACAGCACCCACTCGTAGTGTGGAGCCACACCTAGCAGACATTGTTTACGGCCAGGACTACCCGGGTAATCTAATCCGGTTCGAGACCCTGGCTTTCGTCCTCTCACTGTCGGATCCGTTCTCGCGACGTGCTTTCGCCATCGGCGGTCCGTCCAGGATTACGGGATTTCACTCCTACCCCGGACGTACCCGTCGCGCCTTCCGGTCCCAAGCCACGCAGTTTCTACCGGCGCCCACCTGTTGGGCAGGTGGATTTCCCGATGGACTTGCGTGGCCAGCTACGGACGCTTTAGGCCCAATAAGATCGGCCATCACTTGGGCTGCCGGTATTACCGCGGCGGCTGGCACCGGTCTTGCCCAGCCCTTATTCTGGTACCGCCTTAGGGTACCGAAAAGCACAGGCGCTATGCCTGTGCACTTGGGATCCCCCTATCGCACTGTCGTACAGTGTAAAGGTTTCGCGCCTGCTGCGCCCCGTAGGGCCCGGAATCTTGTCTCAGATTCCGTCTCTGGGTTCTCACTCTCATGACCCATACCGATTATTGGCACGGTGGGCCGTTACCCCACCGTCTACCTAATCGGCCGCAGCCACATCCTTCGGCGCCGGAGCGTTTGGCATACCACTCATTCCAGTGGTGGTATGGTATGTACTATTAGCCTCAGTTTCCCGAGGGTATTGTGCTCCGAAGGGTAGTTTGGCCACGTGTTACTGAGCTATTCGCCACGAGTATGAACTCGTACGACTAGCATGGCTAAATCGGATCCCAATAGCAATGGCCTCCGGCAGGATCAACCGGAATGAATATCCTTCAGGCCTGATTCCCGGCCTGAAGGGGGTGTTGGCGGGTGTCAACTTCGTGGAAGCGAAGATTGACACACCATTGCATTGGTCTGTGTGGTGTCCGGGGCCAGCCAGCAGCTTGGATGGCACCGAACGACCACGGCTCACATCAGATCACCGCTTACGCCGGAGCGCAGGGGGCGTGATCCTCATCCTTCGCGGACCTGAACGTACCGGACGACGGGTCATAAACCCATCGAAACGGTACGGGTCCAGCGAAACCGGGCCGAGTTGAACGGCCCGAGTCCGCGTTGCGTTCTTCGCATTTCTTCAAATGCCGGGGTTATACTTAACCCCGTCGAACCATCTGCGCCACGTCATGCGGTTTCATGCCGACCTCGTCGGTCGTCTCTCCCGTTCGGGGTCAAGGAGGAACCGTGGTCCGAGACGGCGTCTCCGCGGTGATCCGAGTCCGTTCGGCCTGCGGCTAAAACGAGAAGTTGGAATCGGCGCGCCCGGAGAGGACTACTCCTCGTCGAGGTACTCGATGCCCTGCTTCGAGACGTTGGCCTTGGTGATGTCGTCGAGGTCGTTGAGCCAGAAGTCGTCCTCCGCCTCGTCGACCTCCGGAGCGCTGTCCTTCCAGGCCCACCCCTCGTACTCGTGGACCTTTCGAGTCCCTTTCTCGCGGAGCCGGAGCGTCGTCCGTTCCGCCTCGTCCTCGGAGGGTGCGGGGTCCAGCGTCCGGGCGGCCTTGAGTGCCGCCTGACGCGGCATATTTCCCGAGAACTCGCTCGGCTCCGATCCGTCTTCCTCCCGAAGGGCAAAGTTTCGCTTACCGTCTTCACGTACCATGGTTTTGCCTCCATGAGACACCAGCACACAGCGTGTAATAAATATATCGGGGAAATGAAAGCTGTGCGGCACAATATTTATATACGATACCGGCTTCTGGTTGCGGTTTCGAGACGGAGACGGGCGCGACGGCGTTGAAATTCGGCCGAGTCGCACCGAGAGTCGGACACGCGCGCGAAGACGGGTCCGGGGGATCGGGGCGGTGTTCAGATAAGGTTTGAAAGGTGAGGCGGTGCGTTTTCAAAGTGATCTATGCCCGAAAACGACCGCCTCAGCGGCTGTTTAGACGAGATCAACTTAGAGTTTGTGGAGCGAGAGGCAACACCGAAACTGTTGATGAAGCTCAGTATTCAGCTCCATTTGTCTGGACTGTCGCTTTCGAATACTGTTTCATTTCTTGAGGTATTCGGTGTTGATCGAGTTCGATCCACCGTTCATAACTGGGTACACAAAGCCGATCTACAGCCGGAAGCTGGTCGGAGCCCGAATCACGTTGCGGTTGACGAGACTGTGATTCAGCTCGATGATGAACAATACTGGCTGTACGCTGCTGTCGATCCTCAGTCAAACGATTTGCTACATACAAAGCTTGAGCCAACAAGAACGAACGTGATCGCAGATCAGTTCTTCACGGAACTCCGCGACAAACACGACGTAGATGACGCGATCTTTCTCGTTGATGGTGCGGTTCCACTCCACCGAGCTTGTGACAAACACGGCCTCGATTTCAGATACGAACGACATGGAAATCGAAACAGCGTCGAACGTGTTTTTCGTGAGATAAAACGCAGAACTACCAGTTTCTCAAACTGTTTTAGCAACGCCAAAGCAGAAACAGCAAACGAGTGGCTCAGATCGTTCGCCTTCGCATGGAATCAGCTTATCTGAACACTGCCGGGGATCGGGTAAACAACACTTATGTGTCTGCTATGGCGAAGTGCGACAAGCACACCCGCGATGGTCCGTAAAAAGAAGCTCAGCCCCAGTGGCGCGAAGGACGACGAGGGGGAGTATCACAACGTCCACGTGAACCTCCACGAGGACGAGCTCGCCGTCGCCGGCATGGACATCGGTGACGAGGTGTTCGTCCGGGTCCGAGACGGCAAGATAATCATCCAGAAGGCGGACGCGAATCCGGACCAGCTCGAACACGACTTCTGACCCGAACGCGGGACTACGCCTTGAAGACGCGTCCGGGCGGCCGCGTCGGTCGCTGTCGGCGGATTGATTGTCGCTCGTGACGAGACCCAGACGATGGGCGCGTACGACCTGTTGAAACCGGCGCTGTTCCGGCTTCCGCCGGAGACGGCACACGGACTGGTTCATCGACTGCTCGGCGGCGTCCAAGGGACGCCGGTCGGGTCGGCGCTCGCCGCCCGGTACGCGGTCGACGACGATCGGCTCGCGGTCGACGCGTTCGGGTCGGCGTTCCCGAATCCGGTGGGCGTTGCCGCCGGGTTCGACAAGAACGCGGAGGTGCCCCGGGCGCTGGCGTCCCTCGGGTTCGGACACGTCGAGATCGGCGGCGTCACCGCCGAGCGCCAGCCGGGGAACCCGCGCCCGCGACTGTTCCGACTGCCGGAGGACGAGGCGCTCGTCAACCGGATGGGGTTCAACAACGAGGGCGCGGACAGGGTCGGGGAACGCCTCGACCGCGACCCCCTCCCGGACGTCCCCGTCGGGATCAACATCGGGAAGTCCAAGTCGACGCCGCTGGCCGAGGCCCCGGACGACTACCTCTACACGTACGAGCGCGTCGCGGACGCGGGCGACTACTTCGTCGTCAACGTCTCCAGTCCCAACACGCCCGGACTCCGCGAACTCCAGAACCGCGAGGCGTTGGAGCGCATCCTCGGAACGCTCGACGACGCGGGTGCCGACCCGCTCCTCGTGAAGCTCTCCCCCGACCTCCCCGAGCCGGCCGTCGCGGACGCGCTCGCGGTGGTCGACGACCTCGACCTCGACGGGGTCATCGCGACCAACACGACGACGTCGCGCCCGGACTCGCTGCGAGGCCACAACCGGGCCGAGCGCGGCGGGCTCTCGGGGAAGCCGATCGAGTCGCTCGCGACCGAGCGGGTGCGGTTCGTCGCGGAGCGGACCGACGTTCCGGTGATCGGCGTCGGGGGCGTCTCCGACGCCGCGGGGGCGTACGAGAAGATACGGGCGGGTGCCTCGCTGGTTCAGGCGTACACGGGGCTCGTCTACGAGGGGCCGGGACTCGCGCGCGACATCAACGAGGGACTCCTAGAGCTGCTCGACCGCGACGGGTTCGACTCCGTCGAAGACGCGGTCGGCGCAGACCTGTGACCGAGTCGGGAATCGAAAGGAGAGACGAGGTTACGCCTCGTTTCGAACGATGACGACGACATCGTCCGCCTGAAGCAGTTCGCCCTCGCCCTGATACTGTCGCTCTTCTTCGATCTCGAACTCGTCGTCGACGAGCGTGACGCCCGCGACGCGGAGCTCGTCGCCGTCGATCTCGTAGTCGCCCTGCGCCAGCGCGGCCTCGATATCGCCGACCTGATCGCCGTACTTCGGACCGACGGTGGCGTAGTCGAGGTCGATTCCGGTGATCACCGTCTCGACGGGGGCGTCGCCGTCGGGGTGGACCGCGAGGTCGTCGACGTGCATGACCCCGGTGATGTCGTCCTCGAACCCGCGCACGTCCGCGTACACCTCGACGGCGTCTAGGGGGGCGGTGAGCGGGAGCTGGTTCTCGCTTTTGTACTTCCGGAGCGCGCCGACGACGGCGGTCGCCGCGGTCCCGGCGTCGCGGTCGGCCTCGATCCCCAGCGGCTCGGGCCAGTCGGCGAGGTGAACGGAGTCGGCCGCGCCGTCGGCGAGGCTGATTCCGCCGTGAGCGTCCGGCACGGCGTCGGCGTACATGTCGTGCCACAGCTCCTCCGTGACGTGCGCGAGGAGGGGCGCGAATAGCTTCAGGAACCGGCGGTGGGCGGTCCGGAGCGTGTACGCGGCCGCGTCGTCCTCGCGCTGTTTCGCGATCTCGAGGTAGTCGTCACAGAACGTGTTCCAGAAGAAGCTCCGGAGCTCGTCCCGGGCCTTCGAGAACGCCCGGTCCTCGAGCAGGTCGGTGAGCCGCTCGACTTCGGCGTCGAGTTCGGCCAGGAGCCAGCGGTCGAGTTCGCGGAGGTCGTCGTCCGGCTCGGCCGGGAACGGGTCCGGGGCGAGCGACTCGACGAGCTTCGAGGCGTTCCACAGCTTCCGGATCAGCTTCTCGCCCGCGCGGAGGTCCTTCTCCTTGAACGGGAAGTCGTCGCCGACCGCGGTCCCGGCGGCCCAGTAGCGCGTGGCGTCGACCGGGAACTCCTCTAACACGGTCTCGGGTTCGACGACGTTGCCGACGGACTTCGACATCTTCTCGCGGTTCTCGTCTAAGACGTGCCCGTTGATCATCGTCTCCTCGAAGGGGACCTCGCCGGTGTGCTCGTAGCACTTGACGAGCGTGTGGAACAGCCAGAAGCTGATGATGTCGTGGCCCTGCGGCCGGAGGTCGAACCGGTACAGCTCCGGGTGCTCCATCGTGAACTCCCCGGCTTCGTCGTCCCAGTCCCAGCCGGCGTTGATGAGAGGGGTCAGGCTGGAGGTGGCCCACGTGTCGAACACGTCGTCCTCGGGCTCGAACCCGTCGTGGCCGCACTCGGGGCAGGCGTCGACCGGCGGGTCGTCGGAGAGCGGGTCGACGGGGAGGTCCGCCTTCTCGGCGATGATCTCCTCGCCGCAGTCCTCGCAGTACCACACCGGGAACGGGATGCCCGAGGAGCGCTGGCGGGAGATGAGCCAGTCCCACTGGAGCCCCTCGACCCAGTGCTCGTAGCGGGTGAACATCTTCTCGGGCGACCACTCCATCTCCCGGCCGACGTCGAGGTACTCGTCGGTCTTGTCGAGCATCTCGACGTACCACTGCTCGGTGACGAGGAACTCGACGCTCGTCCCGCAGCGCTCGTGGACGTTGACGGTGTGGGTGATGTCGCGGCGGTCGAGCAGCGCGCCCGCCTCGTCGAGATCCTCGACGATCGCCTCGCCGGCCTCCGAGGAGTGGAGCCCCTCGTACCCCTCGGCGACCTCGGTCATGTGGCCCGACTCGTCGATGGCGACCCGGAGGTCCAGGTCGTGGACCTGGTACCACTCGATGTCGTTCTGGTCCCCGAACGTACAGCACATCACGACCCCGGAGCCCGTCTCCATGTCGACGCGCTCGTCGGCGATGATCGGCACCTCGTGGCCGAACAGCGGGACCTCGGCGGACTCGCCGACGAGGGCTCGGTTCTCGTCGTCGTCCGGGTGGACGAAGACGGCGACGCACGCCGGGAGCAGTTCCGGGCGCGTCGTCGAGATGACGAACTCCTCCGGGACCTCGTCGCTCGCGTCGCCGCCGGCGACCTCGAAGGCGATGTCGTTGAAGTGGCTGGCCTGCTCGTCGTCCTCGGTCTCGACCTGCGAGATGGCGGTCTCGCACTCGGGACACCAGATCGCCGGGGCCTTCTCGCGGTACTCGCGGCCCTGGTCGTACAGGTCGACGAACGAGAGCTGAGAGACGCGCTGGACGCGCGGCTCGATCGTCTGGTAGGTGTGGTCCCAGTCGACGGAGACGCCGAGCGACTGGACGTTCTCGGTGAACTGCTCCTCGTAGTCCGCGCAGACCTCCCGGCACTTCGCCTGGAACTCGCGGCGCTCGAAGTCCTGATGGCGGATATCGAGTTCGTCCTCCGTCAGGCGCTCGGAGGCGATCCCGTTGTCGTCGTAGCCGAACGGGAAGAACGTCGCGCCGCCGTTCATCCGCTCGAAGCGGGCGACGAAGTCCTGGAGCGTGAACCCGTAGAGGTGGCCCATGTGGAGGCTTCCCGATACCGTCGGCGGCGGGGTGTCGATGGAGAAGACCGTGTTCGGATCGACCGGATCGTCGTCGGGGTAGGCGTACGTCTCCTCGTCGACCCATCGCCGCTGCCACCGCGGCTCGACGGCGTCGGGGTCGTACTCACCACTGGGCATTTCGGTCACACGTTCCGCCGGTTCCCCCTTAACGGACTCGGTTGTCGGGGGACGCGGCCCGTAGGCGGCGTCGGACGCGTGCGGATCGGACGGGGAGGGCGGATGCGGTGGCGGGGTCGGACCCGGTCACGCCCGGTCGTCGAGGTCGTGTTCGGCGGCCATCTTCGACGCCTCTGACGCGAACCGCTCGACCTCGTCCGCCGGGCTCTCGCCGAGGGCGGTCTCCTCGACCTCCCGGCCGGCGGTGACTCCGTCCCCGGTGACGAGGCGCTGTTCGGCCAGTTCCTTCGTGTGCATCCGCTCGCCGTCCTCCGTGGCGTAGGTGAGTCGAACGAGCCCCTTCGAGTCGAACTGCCGGTCGACGAGCCAGACGGTGGTCATCGTCGGCAGGATCGACCGCGAGCGAATTAAACCGGGCGATCGACGGGAGTGGCCGCCTCGCGACGCGACGCCAGCTCCGCGTCCGCCCACTCGACCGCGTCCGGCGAGTCGTTCACCACCATCCCGGTTGCGTCTCCGGTCTGTCGGAACGTGATCCCCGCGTGGTCCCCCTCCGGGCCCTCGATCACCCACAGCGCGTACGGGATCGGTCCCGCGCTGCGGTACAGCGAGAAGGAGTCGCGCGAGACGAGCGACGCGACCGGCGTGTCCGAGAGCGCGGAGAGTGCCTCGACCACCTCCGGCTCGGCTATCACCTCCACGTCGAGGCCCTCGCGGTCGAGCGCCCGGTTCAGGATGAACACGTCCGACTTGAGCACGGTCGGGGCCAGCCCACGCATCGCCGTCGCCCGTTCGAGCAGTTCGCTGCTCGCCGTCGCCGCCTCGGACGGCGCGTGCGGGTCCGCGACGCTCACGGTAGCTCCGGCGAGGAACGCCGACGGGAGCGACGCGTCGCGCGGGAGCTCGTTCAGCAGCGGGGCCGCCCGCTCGACCGTCCGCGTCGCGGCCGCGTAGCGGTCGCGCTCGGCGAGCGCGAAGCGGCCGGCCGCGGTGAGCGAGTAGGTGCCGTTGCGCGACTCGACGCAGTCGACGTCCTCCAGATCGGCGATCGCGCGGTCGACGGTCGAGCGCGAACTCGACAGCCTGTCGACGAGTTCCGGCTTGCTCGCGGGCGCGTCGGCGAGGGCCCGGAACACGTCCGCGCGCTTGTGGAGGGCCGACCGGAGCGCGTCTCCGTCCGATTCCATGCGGGAGGAACGCGCGGCCGATGTAAAAACCGCCCGGGGGCGAGCGACGGAGGGCGTCGGCGTCAGCGGGCGGTTTCACTACGGTCGGGGGGTGATATACCCTCACCGTCCGGGAGATATCCCGGCGTGCGGGGAGCGTCGCGTGGCTCGGTCTCCGGTCGGGTCGGCGGGGACCCCGCACGGCTTTGTGTCCGCTGTGCGTACCCGCGGTATGCGCGTCGAATTCGACCGAGACACCTGCGTCGGGATGTACCAGTGCGTCGCCGAGTGGGACGCCTTCGAGAAAGACCTGAACGACGGGAAGGCCGACTTGCGGGGGAGCGAGGAGGAAGGCGAGGACCTGTTCGTCGTCGAGGTGCCCGACGGCGAGGAGTTGGACGCGAAGTTCGCGGCCCGGAGCTGTCCGGTCGACGCCATCGAAGTGTACGACGACGACGGCGAGCGGGTGGTCTAAGATCGGGTTACAGCCGGCGCAGAGACCACCGAAGCCCCAGTCGCTCGGCTGTACGATGCTGTTTCTGTTTGTAAAAGGCCGATCGACACGGACACCACCGAAGCCCCAGTCGCGAGGACTCGCGACTGCCCCTTCGACTCCCGCCCGACCGCGACCGCACCTCACGCCTCCCCAGCCTCGTCGGTCGCCTTCGCGTTGCTCCGGCGACCGACTCCCTCGCGCGGCGCTGTCGCCGGCGCTGCGCGCCGGCTTCCAGAGGGACCTTCGGTCCCTCGCGGCTCGGCCGCAAAGCGGCCTCGCAGGCGCGCCGACGTGGAAGGGCAAAGAAAAACGGTCGCCGCCGAGGTTCGCTTATAACCGCTCGGCCAGATCCTCGGCGAAGTAGGTGATTATTACGTCCGCGCCAGCGCGCTTGAGCGACAGCAGCGACTCGTAGGCGGTCGCCTCCAAGTCGAGCCACCCCTTCTCCGCGGCGGCGTGGAGCATCGCGTACTCGCCCGAGACGTTGTACGCCGCAATCGGGCGGTCGAACTCCCGGCGGAGGTCCCCGACGATGTCGAGGTAGGGGAGACCGGGCTTCACCATCAGCACGTCAGCGCCCTGCTCGGCGTCGAGGCGCGCCTCCCGGAGCGCCTCGCGGCGGTTCGCCGGGTCCATCTGGTAGTGTCGGCGGTCGCCGAACGCGGGCGCGCCGTCGGCCGCGTCGCGGAAGGGGCCGTAGAAGGCGGACTCGTACTTCGCGGCGTAGCTCACGATCGCCACGTCCTCGTGGCCCGCCTCGTCGAGCGCCTCGCGGATCGCGCCGACCTGCCCGTCGGTCATCGCCGAGGGGGCGACCACGTCCGCGCCGGCGTCGGCCTGCGAGACCGCGGTGCGCGCGAGCAGGTCGAGCGTCTCGTCGTTCTTCACCGTGAGCGTCGGGTCCGCCTCGGCGGTCTCCTCGATCACGCCGCAGTGCCCGTGGTCGGTGTACTCGCAGAGGCAGACGTCGCCGATCACCGTCGCGTCCGTCTCCGCGTCGATCCGTCGGATCGCGCGCTGGACGACGCCGTCGTCGGCGTACGCCCGGCTCCCGGTCGGGTCCTTCGATTCGGGGACGCCGAAGAGGATCACGGTCTCGACGCCGGTCTCGGTTATCTCCTCGACCCGGTCGGCCGCCCGTTCGACCGGGACCCGCTCGTGGCCCGGCATCGTCTCGATCGGGACGCGCTCGTCGGTCGTCGCGTCCACGAAGACGGGGGCGACCAGGTCGGACGCCGAGAGGTCGGTCTCGGCGACGAGCGGACGAACGCCGTCGGTCCGGAGTCGGCGCGGCCGGTCCGTGAGGTCCATGTGGGGCCGTTGGCCCCGCGCGGTCTTTTAGCGTTCGTCTCGGGGCAAGGCGTTCGGCGGCCGAGTGCCACCGGGGGACGAAGGTTCGACGCGGAAGGGGGTCAGGCGTGAAGGGGAGAAGGATCCGACGCGGGGGGACCGGATCGCCCCGGCTACTCGGAGGACTCGATGTCGATTCGATCGCGGAGCTCCGCCAGCTCGTCCGACTCCGCGAGCTCCTCGACCCGCTGTTTGAAGTGCGACTCGCAGAGACCGACGACCACGCCGCGCTGCTCGGCCTCGTACGTGGCCTCCCGGTCGCAGTAGTGACACCGCATACGCGCCACTCCGGCCGGCGCGGGCTTAATCCTGTTCGTCGGGCGGCGCGGCGGCGGCGTCCCCCTCGGCCGGGACCGGTTCCGGGAGGCGCTCGCGGACCGGCTCGAACGCCGATTCCGTCAGCCCGGCCACGCCGAGGGTCCGTTCGTGCGCGTCGGTGCCGCCGGTCCTGAGCAGGTCGGCATCGGCGGCGAGACGGTCGATCCGGGCGTCGTCGACCGCGCGGCCGTAGGGGTAGAAGCGCTCGACGGCGTCAATCCCGGCCGACTCGCGGGCGACCGAGAGCGCCTCGTCGACGCGCTCGTACCGGAACGGGTGCGCCAGCCCGACGAGCGCGCACGCGTCCGCGAGGAGGTCGAGCCCCTCGTCGAGCGGCGTCACCTCGCGCGCGACGTAACACGGCCCGTCGTCACCGATCAGCTCGTCGAACGCCCCGGCGTAGTCGTAGGGCGCGTCGGACTCGTCGATCGCCCGGGCGATGTGCGGCCGTCCGAGCCCGGCGCGGGGTTCGAGGTCGAGGTCGACACCGAGTCGCTCTTCCGCCCGATCGAGGATCGCGGCCCCGCGCTCCCGGCGGTCGCGCTGGAGGCGGTCGATCTCCGCGTCGAGCGCGTCCGTGTGTTCGACCCCGTAGCCGAGCAGGTCGAGGCGTTCGAAGCCGGCGTCGACGCGGAGTTCGATCCCGCGCACGATCCGGACGCCGTCGCGCTCGACGACGGGGGCGTCGAGGCGCGGGTGGATCCGGTCGTGGTCGGTGACCGCCACCCAGTCGACGCCGGCCTCGCGGGCGGCCGCCGGCACCTCGTCGAGAGTGAGCGTCCCGTCGGAGACGGTCGTGTGCGCGTGGAGGTCTGCGACGACGGACTCCGCGGCGTCGGCGGTATCGCCGGCGTCGGCGGAGTCGACGGATCGAGTAGAATCGCCGGAATCAGCGGTCATGAACGCGATTAGCTGGGCCCGTCACTAAGCGACGGCGGTTCGGGACGGGGCCGGAATCGGACGGGTATAAGGGTGTATAAGGTATCCCCTCCGACTAAGGTCGTACATGGACAATCATTAAGAACCATCGGCGACTTTCATCTGTTGATGCGCTTGAACGGCGTCGACGACCGACTCGAACGGCACCAGTACCCGACCACCTCTGAGGAGATCATCGCGGCTCACGGAAACGCGACCGTAGAGCTCGCGAACGGGTCCGAGCGGCTCGGCGACGTCTTGGAGCGGTTCGGCGATCAGACGTTCGAGGACGCAGAGGACGTGTTCACCACCCTCCGAGCCGGCGTCTGTCACCGGGGGGTCGGTCGCCGGTTCTACTCGGACCGCGACCCGACCACCGACGCGGAGGACGGGCCCTCGCCGGTCTCGTTCTGACGCGGCGAACCGACCGACCGCGACGAATTTTTCCGAGGCTCAGTAGCGGAAGAACACCGATCCGCGAGGAGCGTCCCTGTTCCGCGAGGAGCGTCTCCGTTCCCGGAGAGCGGTGCGGCTACGACACCGGGTCGACGACGCCGGTGAGATCGAGCGGGACCGACCCCTTCCTGTACCCCGCTATCGACCCGCCGGGGTCGGCGCGGTACACGACCGCGGGCTTGTGACGGACCGCGGGCTCGGCCGCGCGCACCGCCGCCCACTCCTCGGCCGGGAACGACGAGCAGTCGACGAACAAGGTGACGCCGCCGGCGTGGGCCGCGAGCTGTCCGCTGGTCTTCGTCTCGACGGTGTCGCGGACGGCGGCGACGGGGTCGTTCGCCGAGCGCCCCGCCGTCGGCTGCGGGCGGGTCACCTCGACGAGATGGCCGGTCCCCGTGTCGGGCTCCGTCGCGCGGAAGTCGATGGAGTGGCCCGTCGTCACCTCGATTTCGGGGGTCACGCCGTAGCCCGCCTCGGTGAGGATCCGGGCCGCGGTGAACTCGGCGATGGCGGCGCTCATCCGGACGAGGTCCGGGGAGGCCGACGTGCCGAGCTTCCCGGCCATCGTCTCGCGGTAGTCGTCGAGGACGCCCGGGCGGAGCGTCTCCTCGACGAACCCCGTGCCGGCCTCGCGAGTCGCGTCCGGGAACCCGGCCGCGTGGTCGCGGAAGAACGCCCGGCTCGTCTCCGCGCCGTCCTTCGAGCAGAACACCGGGAGGAAGTACCACGAGACGTGCGGGTAGTCGGCCAGCCACGGCTCGTCGTCGTGGAGCCCGGCGAGCAGCTCCCGCTGTGCCCACCGCGAGACCGGATAGGGGGCCTCGTCGAACCCGTACTTCTCCGTCCGCCAGAGCTCGCTCGGCGTCTCGGTGTTGCCCAGCCAGTAGCCGGCGGGGCCGCCGTCGGCACCGGCCGGGGGATCCGCGTCGTCGTCGGTCCAGCAGAACAGCGCGAACGACCCGTCGTCCATGTCGAACCGGCGCGCCTCGTGGTCGGGCGGCGGCGCGAACCACGGGTCGCCGGCCGTCGCTCCGAGGTTCTCGTCGAGGGGGCGCTCGATCTGAGACCGGACCCGGTCCGCGGTCCACCGACCGGGGGAGCGTCTGAATCGGAGGGGTTGTGCCACGGACGTTTGGTATCACGCCGCGAGGTTAATCGATTCCGGTGACCGAGACCGAACGTTCACGGTTTATGATACCTTTGCCGACAGATATATTACAGGAACAAGCTAAGTGTGGTCGTACCATGTCAATGGGTGCCTATGACGAGGCCGAACACGAGCGTCGCGAGAAGAAGACCAGCGAAGTCGACGCGGACTTCGACGCGGAGCGCCCCGAGTACTCCGGCTCCCTGACCTACGACTCGGGCGACTCCACGGAGGCACTCCTCGACAAGTTCGAAGAGCTTCAGGGCGAGTGACGCGGCCGCGGCGACGCCGCGCCTTCTGACTCCGTTCTCGAACGCCCCAGTGGCAACGCTCGCGAGCGACGAGCGGCGGCCGCGACGAGTTGGATCCCGGCGGGCCGGTCGGTGTCAGGTCAGCCAGATCGCCGCGGAACAGACGACCGCGACCGCGATGACGTGGCCGACGACCGCGCCGAGCAGCACGGGCTCGGTGAGCAGGAACGGGACCAGGGCGAGTTGGACGACCGAGAAGCCGATGTTCTCGGCGTCGAGCCGTCGGACCGTCGCCCGCTCCTCGGGCGAGAGGTCGACGTGGACCGCGCGCCACAGCGCGACGACGGCGCTCCACCACGAGGTGCCGATCCGGTAGGTGAGGTCCCAGAGGACGAGCAGGGTGAGGTAGACCACGGGGAGCGGCGGGTCCGACCCGAAGAGCCGGTCGATGAGCGTCGGTCCCGGGGTCCCGCCCCACGCGAACAGGTACGTCACCAGCGCGATGAACGCCAGCACGCCCAGCACGATCTCGATGCTCGACCCGAACAGCAGCCGCTTGTGTTCGGGCGGCGTCCCGAGCAGTCGGTTCTTCGCGCCCAGCCGGTGCATCTCGACGCTGCCGACCGCCGCGACGACGACGGCGACCGTGCCGGCGGCCACGGCGTCCCACGTCCCGTAGTACCAGCCGAGCCCCAGCACGCCCGCCTCGAAGATCACGAACTGGAGCGCGACCGCCAGCGTCCGCGAGATCCCGAGTCCCGGGATCCCGCCGACGAGGCTCTCGTACACCCACGTCTCGCCGTAGTCGCGGCTCACGGCGAGACCCCGGGGAGCGCGCTCAGCCGCGACGCCTCCGCGTTCCGCGACTCGGTCAGCGCCCGCGCGACGCCGAGTTCGAAGGGGGTCAACTCGATCGGCACGAGCTCGCGAATGCGGTCGTCCTCGACGATCACGGTGTTGCGGAGCCCCTCCACCAGCGACCGGGCGAGGTAGGGGTTCACGTCGGTGACGAGCCTGAGCCAGCGGGCCGACAGCTCCGGGCTCAGCACGGGCACCCTGACGATCCGGAGCCCGCCGCCGAGCTGGCGTCTCGTGCGGCGGAGGATCTCGGCGTAGGTCAACACCTCCGGACCGCCGATCTCGAACGTCTCGCCCGCGGTCTCGGGGACGTCGATGACGCCCGCGAGGTACGCGACTACGTCGGCGATCGCGATCGGCTGGCACAGCGTGTCGACCCACTTCGGGGTGACCATCACCGGGAGCCGCCGCGCCAGCCCGGCGACCACCTCGAAGCTGGCGCTGCCGCCGCCGATGATGATCGCGGCCCGGAGCGTCGTGAGCGCCGGGTCGCCGTCCCCCAGAATCTGCTCCACCTCCCGGCGCGACCGGAGGTGTTCGGAGAGTTCGTCGCGGTCTTCGCCGAGCCCGCCGAGGTAGACGATCCGGTCGACCCCCGCGGCCGACGCCGCCTCGGCGAAGTTGGTCGCGCAGTTGCGGTCGCGCTCCTCGTAGCCCGGGCCGCCGTCCATCGAGTGGACGAGGTAGTACGCGGCGTCGACCGGCTCCCCGTCGAGTTCGAACGCGGGCGGCAGCGTGTCCGGTTCCAGCAGGTCGCCCTCGACGACGGCGACGCCGTCGGGCGCTGCGTAGCCGTCGGCGTCGCGGACGAGCGCGACCACGTCGTGGCCGCGGTCGAGGAGCGTCGGGACGAGCCGGCTCCCGACGAAGCCGGTCGCGCCGGTGACGAGCACTCGCATACCGACTTATCGGGCGGCGCGACCATAAGCCCGGTCCCGCGGGGGCGACGCGAGACGCCGCGAGATCCCCACCGGACCGATCGCTAGAAGTGGCCCCGGGTTCCTCGTCCGGTATGCGCGCTGGCGAGTTCGAACCGGTTCGGGGCGTCAACGACCTGTACGTCCACGACACCGGCATGTTCGAGACCGACGAGTACGGCGCGGTGTACGTGTACGACGTGGAGCGACCGATCGTGATCGACACCGGGACGGGGGCGAACCGGGAGGCCCTCTTCGAGACGATCGATGAGATCGGGATCGGTCGCGAGGAGTTGGCGTGGATCCTCCCGACCCACGCCCACCTCGACCACGCGGGCGGGGCGGGCTACCTCGCGGAGCGGTACCCGAACGCCGAGGTCCGGGTGCCAGAGAAGGGGGTCCGGCACCTCGTCGACCCCGGAGCGCTCGTCGCCGGCACCAAGTCGGCGGTCGAGGAGCAGTGGGCGCACTACGCGGAGCCGAAGCCGGTTCCCGACGACCGGATCGGGGGAGTGAGCGAGGGCGACCGGATCGATCTCGGCGACCGCGAGCTCGTCGTCCGCGACGCCCCCGGCCACGCCCCCCACCACGCCGTCTACCACGACCCCGACGCCGAGGTCGTGTTCGCCGCCGACGCCGCCGGGATCTACGTCCCCGAGGTCGACGCCGTCACCCCCACGTCGCCGCCGCCGCAGTTCGACCTCGAACAGTGCCTCGACGATATCCGGCTGATCGAGGACCTCGGCCCCGAGACCCTCTGTTTCGGCCACTTCGGGCCGCGGGAGTGCGACGCCGACCTGATCGGCGAGGCGAAGCGGGCGTACGTCGAGTGGGTCGAACGGGTCCGGCGGAAGCGCGCCGAACTCGACGACGACGAGGCGGTGGTCGAGCACTTCGAGGCGGCGAGCCGCGACATCGACTACTGGAACCCCGAGCGGGCCCGGGCGAACATGAGCCTGAACGTTCGGGGCGTGTTGACTTACCTCGATCACGTCGACGACGGGGAGTGAGCGGAGACCGTACGGAGCCGAGACCGGAGAGGCCGACGGAAACGCCCTAAAGCCCGCCGCACGTAGGCCCGACCAGATGGGCATCTTCGACACGATCCGGGCCGTCCTCGGGACGAGCGCCGAGACCGACGCGACCCGCGAGGCGGACCCCGAGGACCTCTTCGGGATGTCGACCGCCTACATGACGATGGAGGCCGACCTCGGCTACGACCACTGCGGGGAGGCCGCGCTGTGCTTCTCCGGGGTCGACAGCACGCGCTTCGACGACGCCGTCGAGACCGTCGAGGCCATCCTGGAGGCCGGCGAGATCGAGACCGGCACGGGGTTCCACCGCCACGAGGACGACCACGGCTACCAGTGGTTCGTCCTGGAGGACGACGACCCCGAGGACCTCGTGACGAGCGTCCACTTCGCGGCCGACCAGTTCATCGAGGAGGGGTTCGGCTCGCGGCTGCTCGCGGCCGTGTTCGGGTTCGAGAACGACGACGGGGCGGCCTACTGGATCTACTCGTTCCGGCGCGGCGCGTACTACCCGTTCGCGCCCAGCGGGACGAACGACCGGAACCAGCGGATCGAGTTCAAGCTCCAGTCAATCCTCGACGGGGAGCTCGGCTTGGAGGACGACGAGTCCTACTGGTACCCCCTGTGGCCCGACGCCCGCGGGAGCCATCCGTGGGAATAAGCGAGCGAGCGACGAGGAGGAGTAAAAATGAGTGACGAACCGGGAGTGGGGGCGGCCGAGGGACGGAACACCTTGAGAAAGCGCGTCCTGCGCGGGATCGCGGTCCAGACCGCCGTCGTCGCCGCCGCGGTCCACCTGCTGTGGGCGTGGCCGCGGCTCGGCTCGCCGCCGGACGCGCGCCCCTACCTCTTCGTCGCCGGGAGCGCGCTCGCCGTGGCGGTCGGCGTCGCGACGCTGCGGGCCGGCGAGTACCGGCGGCTGTACGCGCTCGGCGCGGGGACGCTCGGGACGTTCCTCGGCGGGTTCCTCGCGTGGCACGGCGCGGACGCGGCCGCGGCGCTCTCGGCCGATCCCCTCGCGATCGTCGCCGCCGTCGTCGAGCTGGTCGGGATCGCGGCGTTCCTCGCGCTGTTTCGTCTCGCGCCGCCGACGAGCGTCGTCGTCGAGCGCCGCGGGGCCGACGGGTCGGACGACAACGAGGACGAGGCGGCCGAGGCGCGCGAGGAGGGGACGGCGTGACCGACGCGTACCGAACGGTGGCCGGGCGCGCGACCGCGCGGTTCGAGGTCCAGGGTTCGGAGTTCCTCGGCCACGTCGCGCCCGTCGACACGGTCGAGGCGGCAGAGGCGTTCGTCGAGGCGGTCCGGGACGAGTACGCCGACGCGACGCACAACGTGCCCGCGTACCGCGTCCCGGCGGGCGAGCCGTCCGAGCGCGCGCCGGCGTCCGACCCGATGCTCAGGGAGTACTCGTCGGACGACGGCGAGCCGACCGGTTCGGCCGGGAAGCCGGCGCTGAACGTCCTCCAGCAGCGCGAGATCCGGAACGTCGCCGCGGTCGTGACCCGGTACTACGGGGGGACGAACCTCGGCGTCGGGGGGCTCGCGCGCGCCTACTCGCGCGCCGTGAAGGACGGCGTCGACGCGGCCGGCGTGATAGAGGAGCGCCCGCACCGCAGCCTCGTCGTCGAGACCGAGTACGACGACTCGGGGACGGTCCGGGGGGTGATCGAGTCGAGCGGCGTCGGGTTCGAGGCCGACTACGGGCGGCGGGTCCGGTTCGACCTCCGGGTGCCGGTCGAGGAGGTCGACGCGCTCCGCGAGCGGCTCAACGACGCGACGAGCGGGCGGGTGGAGATCGGGGAGTAGCGGCGCGCCGGGCGGCGGCGAGCGACCCCGGCCTACGAGAATTTCCGGACCGTCATGTCGAGCGTGTCGAGGTCGAGGATGGGGGCGTAGCCGGCGTCGGGGTCGATGTTGACGGACTTCTGGAAGTCGGTCTGGGCCTGCCAGCAGCCGGAGTTGACCGCGAGGACGTTGTGGTACTTCCCCCAGCCGAGCTTGTGGACGTGGCCGGTGTGGAACACGTCGGGCACGTCCTCCATGACGAGGTAGTCGCGCTCCTCGGGCGCGACGCGGGTGTGGCCGCCGAACTGCGGCGCGACGTGGCGCTTTTTGAGGAGCTGGTACATCGCCTTGTGCGGCTCGTCGTAGCTCGCCTTCTCCTCGGGCAGCTCCGCGATCACCTCGTCGAGCGAGACGCCGTGGTACATCAGCACCTCGACGCCCTCGACCGAGACCGTCGCCGGGTTCGAGACGATCCGGGCGTCGTGAACGTCCATAATCTCCCGGATCTCGTCGTTGAACCCGGGCTGGGGCTCCGCGAGCCGGACCGCGTCGTGGTTGCCCGGGATCATCACGATCTCGGTGTCCGCGGGGACCTCCTTGAGGTGTTCCGCGAACACCTCGTACTGCTCGTAGATGTCGACGATCTCCAGTTCCTCGTCCTGATCCGGGTAGACGCCGACGCCCTCGACCATGTCGCCCGCGAGCAACAGGTACTCGACCGGGTCGGCCTCGGACGTGTGGAGCCAGTCGGTGAACTCGTGCCACGCGTCGGCCATGAACTCGTCGCTGCCGACGTGGACGTCGGAGATGAGCGCGGCCTGAACGTGGCGGTCGGCCCCGCCCGGATTGTGAGTCCGGGGAACGTCGGGGAAGTGGAGCGAGTCGGCGAAGAGGATACCGGAGTCGTCGGCGAGGGTCCCCTCGACCGCGACGCACTCGTCCATCAGGATCTCGTCGACGACGTCGGCGAGGCCCTTGTCCTTCATCACGAGGGCGGGGAAGGTCCCGGTGGTGTCCTCCAGTTCGACGAGCCAGTGGCCGGACTTCGTGGAGCGCACGTCGTTGACTAAGCCGATCATGGCGGCGTCGCTGCCGCCGGGCATGTCCGCGATCGCCTCGGCGGGGCGGTGGTTGACGCGGCCGCGGAGGATCTTCGAGAGGCGCTCGTAACGGTCGCGGAACGTCGTGACGAAGTCGCCGTACTCGCCGGTTCCCGTGCTGCGACCGGTCATGTCGTTGCCGACTTCGAGGTCGCGCAGGTCGGGGTCGCGGGAGCGGTCGGGGGGCGAGGCGTCGGCGGTAGAGGTGTCGGCAGCCGAGCCGTCGGGGGTAGAGGTGTCGGCAGCCGCGGCGTCGGCGGTCGTGGTCTCGGTTGTCGAAGCGTCGGAACGCGGGTCGTCCGTGACGGCCACCCCGTCGGTCGTCGCGGCCGCGGACCCCGCGTCGGTCCCCCCGGCTCCCCCGGTCGCAGACCCCTCCGTTTCAACTGGAGATTGTCCGTTCGCATCGGATGAGGCCGCGGATCTCTCGGTTTCGGCGGTGGCCTCGTGGACGTGGTCGGCGGTGATCCGGAGGGCCTCGTCCGGGGCGTGATCGACCGCGGCCGCGACGGCGGCGGCGGGGTCGGCCGCGCCCGCGAGGAGGGTGATCGCCTCCCGCTCCGCGTTGTAGCCGCGCTCGGCGAGGGCTTTCGCGATCCGCGCGTTCGACTCCAGCGGCACGCTACCCGAAAGGAGGGTCGCGGGCAAAACCGTTCCGGAGGCGTCGGGTCCGGTCGGGGGAGGGGCGCGAGCCTCGAAAAATCGGGGTCGGAGCCGCGTTCCCACCCAGAAGCTTATGAACGAAAGCCGCCAACGCCGTCGTAATGGACGAAGGGGATCGGTCGACGGACGCCGACGGGTCGGCCGGTCGAGACGAGCGAACGGAGGACGGAGCCGAAAAGGAGCTCGGCGGATCGAGCGGCGAAACGACCGACGAATCGGGAAGAGAAGCGTTAGGCGAATCGAAGGGAGGAGCACCCGACGAATCGGACGGCGAGGCCGCCGATGATGAGAGCGGATCCGGTCCCGCAGCGGGGGACGACTCCGACACCGATCCCGGTGTTTCGGGTCGAGAGCGGAGCGACGCGGAGTTCGGGGGCGGGCCCGTCGCCGGCGCGGACGGAACCGAAACCGATGGTGAATCCGTCGACGCCGAGGGAGCGGTCAACACCGAGGGAGCGGTCAACACCGAGGGAGCGGTCGACGCCGGCGCGTCCGCCGGGGAGGCCGGAGACCCCTCAGAGACCGATTATTCTCCCGAGTCAGGATACCCCTCCGAGCGGTCCGAGCGGGCGGCGGGGGGCGGGGAGGAGTCGCTTTTGTACCGGTTCCGTCACGACCGCGACGGCGCGCTGATGTGGATCCGGGAGATGCTTTCCAGCGTGGCGGTGGTCCTGCTGGTCGGCCTGCTGCTGTTCGGGGTCAGCGGCATCTGGCCGCCGATGGTCGCCGTCGAGTCGGGGAGCATGGAGCCGAACATGGAGGTCGGCGACCTCGTGTTCGTCACCGAACCCGGTCGGCTCGCGCCGGACGCCGCGGACAACGACGTCGGCGTCGTCACCCACGAGACGGGGGAGTCGGTCGACTACCGGACGTTCGGGTCCTACGGGTCGGTGGTGATATACACCCCGCCGGGGCGGACCGGGTCGCCGATCATCCACCGGGCCATGTTCCACGTCACCGAGGGCGAGAACTGGTACGACCGCGCCGACGCGGAGTACCACAACGCCGTCGACTGCGAGTCGCTCGCGAACTGTCCGGCACCACACGACGGGTACGTCACGCTCGGGGACAACAACGGGGCTTACGATCAGGCCAGCGGGCTCTCGCCGCCCGTCAGGGCCGACTGGGTAGACGGGGTGGCTCGCCTCCGCGTCCCGTATCTCGGATACATCCGCCTGATCGCGACGGGACAGGTGGAGTTGAACGAGGCGATAGCGCAGACGGTGGGAGTCGGACTTCCGGCGTCGGAGGCGTCGCGAGCGGCGCAGACGGGCCTCGGGGTGTCGGATCTCGCGGCCAGACCTTCTTGACCTTCTCTTCGATGGCTTCGTTTCGACTGGACGAACGCGACCCGGTTCGCGGGACCCGACGGCGTCAGTTGTCGAACCGCGCCTGAACGAACGGCTGCGCGTTCTCGATGTCGCCGAGCCGGGAGTCGGAGAGGAGGACCGCCTCGGTCTCCTCGACGGGGACCGAGAGGCCCATCTCCTTCGTCCGGCCGTATCGGCCCTTCGAGACGACGACGGCGTTGACGATCCCGAGCATGTCGAGTTCGCTGATGAGGTCGGTGACGCGCCGCTGGGTCAGGACGTCGGCGTCGATCTCCTCGCAGAGCCGCTTGTAGATGTTGAACACCTCGCCGGTGTTGATGTTGTGGACGCCGTTCTTCTCGAGGAGGATGACGGCGAACAAGACGATCTTGCTCTGGGTCGGGAGGGTGCGGACGACCTCGACGACCCGGTCGAGTTCGATCTTGTCCTGCGCCTGTCGAACGTGTTTCTCCGCGACGATCTCCGCCTGCGACCGCTCCGCGAGCTCGCCCGCCGTGCGGAGGAGATCGAGCGCACGGCGGGCGTCCCCGTGCTCCTGTGCGGCGAACGCCGCGCAGAGCGGGATCACGTCGTCGGTGAGCGCGTCGGGTTTGAACGCGGTGTCGGCCCGGTGCTGGAGGATGTCTCTGAGCTGGTTGGCGTCGTACGGCGGGAAGACGATCTCCTCCTCGCCGAGGCTCGACTTGACGCGGGGATCGAGGAAGTCGGTGAACTTCAGGTCGTTCGAGATCCCCATGATCGAGATGCGCGAGCGGTCGAGCTCGGAGTTCATCCGCGAGAGGTTATAGAGGGTGTCGTCGCCGCTCTTCTCGACGAGCTTGTCGATCTCGTCGAGCATGATCACGACCACGCGCTCGTGGTAGTCCACCGCCTCGAAGAACGTCGAGTAGACGCGGTCGGTGGGCCATCCCGTCATCGGGACCTCCTCCATCTCCTCGGCGTCGGCTTCGAGTTCCTCGATGCGGGCGTCGAGCGCCTCGACCGAGTCGAGTCCGGTGCCCGCGAGGACGGCGGTCGCGTCGCCGGTCGGCCGGCCGTCGCCGTCCGTCGCGTCGTCTCGGAGCCCTTCGAGGCGGTCGAGTTCGTCGGCGATGACCGCCTGATTCTCCTCGATGAACGTGTTCGCGAGCTGAGCGAGCACCCGGTACTGGGTGTCCGTCACCTCGCAGTTGATGTACTCGACCTCGCAGGGGACGTCGTACTTCTGGGAGGTGGACTCGAGTTCCTGCGAGACGAACTTTGCCGACGCCGTCTTCCCGGTTCCCGTCTTTCCGTAGATGAGGATGTTCGACGGGGTCTCGCCGCGGAGCGCGGAGACCAGAATCGTCGCCATCCGGTTGATCTGGTCGTTCCGGTGCGGGAGCTCGTGCGGGGTGTACGAGGGGCGGAGGACCTCCTTGTTCTCGAAGATCGGTTCGCCGGAGAGGAGGTCGTCGAAGAGTCCCTGATTTTCGTCGTCGTCGAGGACGACGCCGTCGAGGTCGACGTCGGGGGACGAGCGGTCGCGCCCGCCGTTGTCGATCCCCGCCGTCTCCGATCCGGCTGCGGTTTCGGATCCGGTCGCCGTCTCCGATCCGGCTGCGGTTTCGGATCCGGTCGCCGTCTCCGATCCGGCTGCGGTTTCGGATCCGGTCGCCGTCTCCGATCCGGCTGCGGTTTCGGATCCGGTCGCCGTCTCCGATCCGGCTGCGGTTTCGGATCCGGTCGCCGTCTCCGATCCGGCTGCGGTTTCGGATCCGGTCGCCGTCTCCGATCCGGCTGCGGTTTCGGATCCGGTCGCCGTTTCGGGTCCGGTCGTCGATTCCGGTGCGCCGTCGGTCGGGAGCCTCGATCGAGTGGTCGTCTCGGTGTCGGGGTCCGTTACCTCCGAGTCCGACCCCACGTCGACGTCGAGGTCGGAACTGTCGTCGAGGGCGGGGTTCTCGTCGGAGTCGAAATCGAGGTCCCCGCCGGAGTTGTTGTCGGACCCAGACGGACCGTCGAGGTCGGAGGTATCTCCTCCGGAGCCGCCGGAGTCGAGAGCGTTCGGACCGGACTCGCTGCTATGGCCCGGCTCTGTCTGGTCGTCCGGGTCGGTCCCGTCGGCCGGATCAATGTCGTCGTCGTCAGCCCGCGGTGTGTGATCGCCTTCGTCCATGTGAACCCCTCCGTTTCAGGTGGAGACGGTCGGGGAAGTCGCGTTTCACGCCGTCTCCAGCCGAATATGCGGATATGTGGTCGAACTACCGACTGACCACGTCCAGTTGATACACTCGAAGCAGACGAAGAGATGGTACAAAAGTGTTGCTCTCCGGAGTTGAAACGGCCCTTTCGCGAGCGATCTCGCGTCGCGTCGGGAGTGTTTCGTGCCGAACGGCGGACGCTCGGGGCCGCAGACGGAAGAGTCGAATTCGACTGTGAAACGGAAGGACGGGGCGAGGGGAACCGGGGACGGCTTCCCGTGGAACGAGAACGCGTCGCGGCCGGACGCGGTCGGTTACCCGGTTCAGGTCGAGTTCCGGTCGAGTCCATGGACCCCGTATCGGAGAGCTCGCGCCGTGGCTCGACGCTGAGGCGTCGTCGGCCAGCCGGATCTCGTCGACGACTCGTGTCTCGGAAGCGGACTCTTTGATCTCACGTCATTTCTTTTCAGTGACACTACTGATCGGGACCCCCACACCCCTTCGTTTCGGGTGGAACGGGAGAAAGGTGGGGAGAGGGGTTAGCCGGGGTTAATATATCGGTGGTTTTAATACAAAAACCTACAAACAGTACCCTCGACAATCCCTCTGGTATTATATTAGTATCGTTGTAGTTGTTTTATTCAATTTTGCTTTGATATATACTGTTAGTACAACGACCGCCGTCCGGAGACGACCGACCACCCACACCCTGACCGGATCTCCACCCGAAACGAAGGGGTGGGGGAGGGGATCCACTCACGGCTCAACCGTGATATCCGTCCACAGGAACCGACGGTGTAGCCACGAACGGGTGGTGTAGCCACAGACCGATGGTACCACGAACCGATGGTACGGTCACGAACCGGTGGTACAGTCACGGACTGGCGACCCGACGGCGACTCGGTATATCATGGTCGACGCCGATAGTTTTACCACGTGGTAAACAAACGGTACGGACACCAATGAGACGAACGCGCACGTCAGCCGAGGTGATTCGGTGACCGACCCAAGCGGCTCCGGACCGACGAACACCGACGGCTCCGGACCGACGAACACCGACGGCCCCGGTACCGGCGATTCCACGGGCGGGTCCGCCGGCGGTCCCGCGAGCGGGGGGAAGATCCTCGAGGGCGTCACCGTCCTCGACCTCTCGACGTTCGTCACCGGCGGCTTCTGCTCGGCGATGCTGGCGAACCAGGGAGCGGAGGTCGTCAAGATCGAACAGCCCGGCTACGGCGACGCGGTCCGCCACTCGGGTCCGCCGTTCATCAAGGGCGAGTCGCCGTACTACTGGTCGCTGAGCTACGGGAAGAAGAGCCTCGAACTCGACCTGAAGAACGACGACGCAAAGGAGGCGCTGTACGAGCTGGTCGAGGAGGCCGACATCTTCATCCAGAACTTCCGCCCGGGGACCGCCGAGCGCCTCGACGTCGACTACGACACGCTCACCGACCACAACGAGGACCTGATCTATCTCGCCATCTCCGCGTTCGGGCAGACCGGCCCGTGGCGCGAGCGGTCCGGGTACGACCTCCTCATCCAGGGGATGAGCGGGATCATGAGCGTCACCGGCGAGGCGGACCGCCAGCCCGTCAAGGTCGGGCTTCCGATGACGGACCTCATCACCGCGATGTGGGCCGCCTTCGGCGCGACCACGGCGCTCTACCGCAGAGAGCAGACCGGCGAGGGCGAGTACATCGACCTCGGCATGCTCGAAGCCACCTTACCGTGGCTCACCAAGCAGGCGGGGATGGTGTTCGCGGGCGAGGAGACGAAGCGGATGGGAACGAAGGACCCCGTTCTCGCCCCGTACCAGACGTTCGAGACGAAGGACGGGTTCATCAACATCTGTATCCTCAACGAGAAGCTCTGGGGGGAGCTCTGCGAGGCGCTCGACCGACCGGACCTCCCGGAGGACGACCGCTTCGAGATGAACGCCGACCGCGTCGAGCACCTCGACGAACTGGAGGCCGAGATCGAGGCCACGCTCGCCGACAAGACGACCGACGAGTGGATCGAGGTCATCGCCGAGGACGCCGGCGTCCCGGCGGGTCCCGTCTACAGCGTCGAGGAGGCGCTCGACAACCCGCAGATCAACGCCCGCGGGACCGTCACCGAGATCGACCACCCCGAACTCGGCGAGGTCCCCGTCATCGAACACCCGCTCAAGTTCCGCAACGCCGAGAGCGGCTTCGAACTCCCCCCGCCGCTGCTGGGCGAACACAACCGCGAGGTGTTCCGCGACCGCGGCTACTCCGAGGAGGAGATCGACCGCCTCGCGGAACTCGGCGTGTTCGGCGACGCCGCGGACGACGGTGACGCCGCGGACAACGGTGACGCCGCGGACAACGGTGACGCAGCGGACGACAGTGACGCCGCCGACGCCACCGACCCTGCCGACGACCCGGACGGGAATGACGACTGACGTCCGCGTCAGCGGCGTGGGCATGACTCCGTTCGAGAGCGACTCCCGCGGCTCGCTCACCGATCTGGCCGCCACGGCCGCCGAACGCGCGCTCGCGGACGCCGGCGTCGACCCCTCCGAGGTCGACGCGCTCCACTTCGGCAACGCCCTCGCCGAGGCGCTCGACGAGAGCGCGGGCCTCGCGAACGCACTCGCGGCGGCGCTCGGCCTCGACGGCGCGTCCGCGGACCGGATCGAGAACACGAGCGCAACCGGCGCGAGCGCGTTCCACCGCGGCGTCGAGACCCTCGAAAGCGGGGCCGAGAGCGGGGACGCCGAGAGCGGCGACGTCGAGAGCGGCGACGTCGAGAGCGGCGGCGTCAAGCACGGCGACACCGACACCGTTCTCGTCGTCGGTGCCGAGCGGATGTCCGCGGGCGACACGCGCGACGTCACCGAGGCGATCAGCCGACTCGTCCACCGTCGGGAGTACGCGCAGGGGATCACGCTCCCCTCCCTCGGCGGCCTCGCGGCCGGCGCGTACCTCGACCGCCACGACGCGCCCCGCGAGGCGCTGGCCGCGGTCGCGGCGAAGAACCACGCCAACGCGGTCGACAATCCGGTCGCGCAGTTCCGCAAACCGATCGACGTCGGGGACGCGCTCGACTCGCCGGTGGTCGCCGCGCCGCTCCGGCTGTACGACTGCTGTCCGATGTCGGACGGGGCCGCCGCGGTCGTCCTGACGCGCTCCGACAGCGCCTCGCGGTCGGACCCCCGCGTCGCCGGCATCGCGAGCGCGACCGGGACCCACGCCGTCGCGGAGCGCCCCGACCCGCTCGCCATCGACTCCGTCAGCACCGCCGGCGAGCGCGTCTTCGACCGCGCCGGAATCGGTCCCGACGACGTCGACGTCGCCTGTATCCACGACGCGTTCACGGTCCTCGAACTGATCGAGCTCGAGGAGCTGGGCTTCTACGAGACCGGGACCGCGTGGGAGGCGACCCTCGACGGCGAGACCGCGCTCGACGGCGACCTCCCGGTCAACCCCGGCGGCGGGCTCAAGGCGCGCGGGCACCCGCTCGGCGCGACCGGGCTCTCGCAGATCGTCGAACTCGCGTGGCAACTGCGCGGCGACCTCCCCGAAAGCCGCCGCGTCGCGGGCGCGGAAACGGGGTTCGCGATCAACGTCGCCGGATTCGGAAACAACAGCGTCTGTACGGTGTTGCGCGCGTGACGGACTCGAACGACGACCCCTCGGCGGCACCGGTCCGCTCCCGAGAGCGCGACCTCCCCGCAGACCGCGCGTTCGTCTGCGACGACTGCGGGACGCGGTGGTACTACGACCGACGCCGCTGCCCGGACTGCGGCCGCTCGTCGGCGGACGCCGCGACGGTTCGACTCGAAACCGGGACCGTCGTCGCGACGACGACAGTCGAGACCACGCCGCCCGACGTCCGAGCGCCGAACCACCTCGCGCTGGTGCGGTTCGACGGGGTTCAGGTGACCGCGCAGGCGGCCGACGGCGACCTCGCTCCCGGAGACACCGTGCGGTTCGAAGGCTCCCACCGTCTCCGCGAGAGCCGCGACCGACGGGACCCGCGGCTCGTCGCGGTCGACGACGACTGAGCGGAATCCCGGATCGAGAGAAACGGACCGGAGCGTCGGAGAGGAAAACGGACCGGAACGGCTACTCCGTCCGTTCGAGCGACTCCAGAATGAACTCGTCTATCGCCTTCCGCGCCTCCTCGGGCGCGTCCTCGTGGCCGAGCGAGATCCGCCGCCCGCGGGCGGCGTGGATGACGTCGGTCACCAGCTGGCCCATCCGCTCGGCGTCGACGTCGCGGAAGACGCCCTCCTCGATGCCCTCCTCGACGACCTCGACGATGCTGCCGCGGATGCGCTCGTAGTGTTCGTTGAAGATATCGCGGTGCTCGCCGTCGTTTTGCGCCTGCGTGTACAGCTCGTGGTACACCTTCATGCGGTCCCAGTGGCTGAACTCATCGAACTCCGGCCCGAACAGGCACTGGTCGACGCGGGCGCGGAGCTCGGTCCGGGGGTCCGCGTCGCCGTCGACGACCACGCTGCCCTCGTACTGGTCGATGATGTGTTCGAGGAACGAGGACATGAGGTCGTACTTCCCGTCGAAGTGGTAGTGGATCACCTGCCGGGTGAGGTCCATCTCCTCGCCGATGTCGCGCATCCGGAGGTCCTTGTACCCGTGTTTACTCAGCGCGCGGAACGTCGCCTCCATGATCACCTCCTTCGTGTCCTTGGAGGACACCGTCTCGCCGGCGGCCCCGGAGTCCTCGCCGGAGCCGCCATCGGTGGGGTCGGCGTCGTCGGCCGGGGACTCGACGGACTCGCCCGCCGATCCGCCCTGTGATTCGCTCATACTGACACTCTACGTGTGAGGTACATAATACGCTCGCCCCTCGATCCCGATTCCGCACTTTACCGCCCGGTAAACTTTTAACCCCTTGGTCAAACCCTATTATCGAACATGACACAAACGATCGTGCGAAACGGGACCGTGGTCTCGCTTGACCCGGACGTGGGGACGCTCGACGAGGCCGACGTCCTGATCGAGGACGGGGAAATCGTCGAGGTGGGGACCGGACTCTCCGCGTCGAACGCCGAGGAGATCGACGCCAGCGGCCACATCGTCGTGCCCGGCTTCGTCGACTCGCACATCCACCTCGCCCAGACGCAGGTACGGGGAATCGCCGGGGACTGGTCGCTGATGAACGAGTACTTCGACCACATGCTCGGCAACATCACCGGGCTGTACCGGCCCGAGGACATGTACCTCGGCGGCCTCTTCGGTGCCTTCGAGAAGCTCCACACGGGGACGACGACGGCGCTCGACTGGTCGTACCCGAACACGCTCGAACACGGCGAACGCGCCATCGACGCGCTGAAGGACGCCGGGCTGCGCGCGGTGTACACCTACGGCCCGCCCGGCGACGACTCGGCGAAGTGGTGGTACGAGAGCGACGTAGGACTCCCCGAGGAGAACATCCGCCAGCTCCACGAGGAGCAGATCCGCGACGACGACCTGCTCAGTCTGGCGCTCGGCCTGCGCGGCCCCGACTTCTGTACCGACGACACCGCCCTCGGCGACTTAGAACTCGCGCGCGACTTGGGCGCGCTCTCGACGATCCACATGGGTGCCGCGCTGTGGCCGTCCTCGGAGTACGGCGGCGACTACCAGGGCTTCGGCTGCCTCGAAGACGAACTCGGTCCCGACGTGAACGTCGCGCACGGCAACCACTTCTCGCAGGAGGATATCGACCACGCCGTCGAGCAGGGGGTCTCCTTCTCGTCGACGCCGGAAGTCGAGATGCAGATGGGACACGGCATCCCCGTCACCGGCAAGGTGTTAGAGGCGGGCGGCCGGCCCGCGTGGGGCGTCGACGTCTGCTCGAACATCAGCGGCGACATGGGGAGCCAGATGCGGATCGGCATGCAGCTCCAGCGCATGTTCGACAACCAGGCGGTCCTGGAGGGCGACGAGGAGGTCACCGAGGTCTCCATCTCCGCGCGCGACACCCTCGAAATGGCCACCATCGAGGGCGCGAAGGCGCTCCAGCTTGACGACGAGATCGGGACGATCACGCCCGGCAAGCGCGCCGACCTCGTCTTGTTCGACGCGACCGACTTCATGACTGCCCCGTCGCACTCGCCGGTCGAGACCGTCGTGTTCCAGTCCGACCCCTCGCACATCGACACCGTCCTCGTCGACGGCGAGGTCGTCAAGCGCGACGGCGAACTGACGAACCCGAAGGTCCGCGAGGAGTTCGACCGGTTCGTCGCCTCCGGCGAGCGGCTGGTCGAGGAAGCCGGCATCGACGTGTAACGCCCGCGGAACCGACTCTACTACACTACTACACCTACTCCACATGCGAATCGGACAATACCGAACCACGAGCGACGAATCGCCCTGGGCCGGCGTCGCGACCGACGCCGGCGTGATCGACCTCTCGACCGCCGGCGCGGCCGCCGGCGTCGAGGTCGGCCCGAAGGCCTCCGACCTGCTGGCCGACTGGGAGTGGCGGCGCAAGGCCGACCTCGCGGTCGAGTACGCCGAGGAGACCGGCGTCGGCCTCCGCGACCCCGCCGACCTCGACCGCGCCGCCCCCGTCGACGACCCGCAGAAGGTCGTCTGCGTCGGACTGAACTACCGCGACCACGCCGGCGAGAGGGTGACAACCCGATCCCCGACGAGCCGGTCCTCTTCTCGAAGTTCCCCACGTCGGTCGTCGGTCCCGAGGACGCGGTGCGCTGGGACCCCGACTACACCGAGAAGGTCGACTACGAGGCCGAACTCGTCGCCGTCATCGGCGAGGAGACCCGCCGCGTCGACCCCGACGAGGCCATGGAGCACGTCGCCGGCTTCACCGTCGGCAACGACGTCTCAGCGCGCGACCTCCAGCACGGCGACGGCCAGTGGGTCCGCGGGAAGAGCCTCGACACGTTCGCCCCGACCGGTCCCGACCTCGTCACGACCGACGAGGTGGGCGACCCCCACGACCTGGACATCTTCGCCGAGATAAACGGCGAGCGGCTTCAGGAGTCCTCGACCGAGAACCTGATCTTCGGCGTCGACGACCTGATCTCGTTCTGTAGTCAGGCGTTCACGCTGAACCCGGGCGACCTCGTCTTTACCGGCACGCCGCCCGGCGTCGGCGTCTACCGCGAGCCCCCGGTGCTGCTCGGCGACGGCGATTCAGTTACTATCGGCGTCGAGGGCGTCGGCGAACTGACGAACGAGTTCGTTACTGAGTAATCGGCTCGCTGTCCGGTACTTCGGTGCGGTCCCTCGGAGACCGACTCGACACGAACAGTTCCGAAGCCCCAGTCGCGAGGACGCCGTACGCTCGCTGCGCTCCTCGCTCAGTCGCTACCGCTCCTTCGCTGTGGTGCTTGCGTCGCCTACGATATCCTCGCGACTGCCCCTTCGAGCCCCACCCCACCCGCACAGCAACCGCACCTCACGCCTCCCCAGCCTCGTCGGTCGCCTCCGCTTCGCTCCGGCGACCGACTCCCTCGCGCGGTGCTGTTCGCGGTCGCCGACGGCGACCGCTCACAGGCACGCGCCACCGCGATTTATTTAAATACGCTATTCGGCCAGTCCGAACACGTCGCGCGGGTTCTCGTACACGACGGTCCGGATGTCGTCGACGTCGATCCCGTACCGGTACAGCTCGAAGATCGCCCGCTTGACCGCGTACGGGTCCGTGCGCAGCACGTTCGCGGTGTCGGTGTCGATCATGATCCGCTCGGGGCCGTACTCGTCGATGGCGTTCGCCACGTCGGCGGCGTCGACCCCCACGAGCCACGAATGGCCGATGGTGTAGCTCAGGTAGCAGTCCGTCTCGGTCATCAGGTACTCGGTGTTGTTCGCGTCCGCGTGCGACGCGACGACTCGCTCCTCGGCGAGTCCGGCGTCCGCGGCGGCCTCGACGTCGCGTTTCACGGCTTCGAGCGCCGGGTTCTCGCCGTCGAGGACCGGATCCGTTCCGAGCCCGGCGTTCTTCTCGTACCCCGGAGTCACGCCGAGGTCGTCGCGGTACTCGCGCTTCGCCTCGGGGGTGGTGTTCGGCGTGTGGAGGAGGACGGGGAGGTCGTGGTCGGCGGCGAGTTCCATCTGCGCCTGCACGACCGCCTGCTGCTCGTCGACGTCCCAGCGCTCGACGTGCTGGCTCGGGGTGACGCCCGTCTCGCCGACGGCGACGACCTCGTCGAGCGCGCAGTAGTCGTCCATCGCGGCCAGCAGCTCGTCCGGGTCCTCGATTCGGACGCCGGTGTGGACCCCGAGGCTCAGCTTCGCCTCGAAGAAGTGGTTGCGCTCGATGGCGCGCCGGCGGTTGACCGCGTCGTCCCAGAGGAAGCGGATGTCGCTCGCCTCGACGGGCTTGTACGGGGTCCAGTGGTACCCCGACGACACCATCACCATCGACCGGCAGCCGGCGAGCGCGTAGCGCTCCCGGTCCTCCCACGAGAGCGTGTGCGCGTGGTTGTGCGGGTCGATCCACGGGACGTTCAACAGCTCCGTCGGGAGTTCGGGGTCCGATTCGTCGAGGTGCGCGGCGTCGGTCGGACGGACCGTGGCATGGGGCGCGGTCATGAACGCCCCGTCGTGGCCCGGCCACTTAGCGTTTTACAGGTTGGTAAAACTTTATTATGCGCCCGACTGACACACGGATATGACACTGTTGATCGGGACAGACTTCGGGCTGTACCGGACCGACGACGTCCCCTTCGAGCGCGACGACCTCGACCCCGTCCTCGACTGCGGGGTCGTCACCGCCGTGAAGTCGTGGGACCACACCGAGGGCGTGTTCGTCGCGTCCTCCGAGGGCGCGTACCGCTCGCTCGACGGCGGGGAGACGTGGACCGACCTCGACGTCCCGCTCGGCGACCGCTTCTGGCACGCCGGCCAGAGCGAGGTGTGGTCGATCCTCGCGACCGCGGACGGCGCGCTGTACGCCGGCACGAACGACCCGTACGTGTTCCGTTCGGTCGACGGCGGGGAGACGTGGACCGAACAGAAGGGGTTCCGCGAACTGCCCTCGCGGGGCCACTGGGAGTCGCCGATCGACCCCCACTACGCGCGCCTCCGCGCGCTGGAGGCGGTCCCCGGCCGCCCCGAGACCCTGATCGCGGGCGTCGAGGCCGGCGGGATCCACGTCAGCCGCGACGGCGGGCGGACGTGGACCGACCACCGCGACGCCATCGTCGACGACGTACATCAGGTCCTCCCGATTTCGGAGGACGTGTGGCTGGCGGCGACGGGGTACCTCGACCACGACCTCGAAAACCTCGGCCTCGGCCACGCGGTCGGCGAGGGCGGCCTCTGGCGGACCACCGACGCCGGCGAGTCGTGGGACCGACTCGACGTCGGCAGCGACTTCTCGTACATCCGCCGGGTGTTCGTCCACGACGGCCGGGTGATCTTCTGCGGCGGCGAGGAGGCCCCGCCGGCGTGGGTGAACGACGACCACGAGGTCGCGCTGTTCGAGTCGACGAACTTCGGCCGCGACTTCGAGCGCGTCTCCTTCCCCGGCGAACCCCACGAGATCATCGAGACGTGGGCGGTCCACGACGGCGACGTGGTCTGCGGCTCCGGGCTCTTCGACGTGCCGGACGAGCGTGACGACGTGGAGGGGCGGATCATGCGCCGCCTCGACGGCGACGGCGACGAGGGCCCGACCTACGAGACGGTCGGCCGCGTCGACGCGAACGTCAGCCGGATCGAGGTGGTGTGAATGGCGGACGAATCTCCTCCCTCCGACGAATCCGCCTCGGAGTCGGCGGCCGACGACGCCGGCCGCGACGCCCCCTCCCTGCTCGGGCGCTCGCTGTACGGCGGGGTGCTGGCGTACATGGCGTACGACGGGTTCAAGAGCAACGACAAGCGCGTCGCGGTCGCCGAGGAGAAGGGCGTCCCGATGCCCGACCACCTCGTTCCGTTCGTCACCGGGATGCTGTTCGTCGCCAACCTCGGCATCGTCCTCTGGCGGCTCCCGCGGGCGGCCGCGGGCGCGCTCGTGGTCTTCTTCCTCGGGACGACCCCCGCGATCCACGACTTCTGGACGATGGAGGGGAAAGAGCGGCAGGGCAACAAGATCAACTTCCTGAAGAACCTCGCGCTGCTCGGCGGCGCGATCGTCTTCCTCGACGCTGCGAGCGGGCGCGACGGCGAGGCGGGAAGCGACGAGGCGGGAAGCGACGAGGCGGGAAGCGACGAGGCGGGCGGCGAAGACGCCGACGGGGAGTGACGCCGCCGCGCCGAAACGCGACACCGCTCACCCATCGCGTCGTGGGGTTCTCCCAGATCGTTTCCGGTTCCTGATAGTACGCCGTCCGGATCCGGGAATTTCGGGTTCGTCCGGCGTCGACGCCGCGGATCGGCGGTGTCTGACGCAGTTCTTAAGTGACCGCGGCGTGGACTCTACCGTAATTCCCCGAACGGGCGTCGAGCGCTCGGAGTGAGCGCCGTCGAGACCGACGAACGCGGTGTTCGGGAAAACCACACACGGACTGGAGGTCAAGATGGGACTGCTCACGAATCTCAGAGACAGCATATCGCGGGTCACGGACGGCCTGTTCGCGGCCGACGAGCCCAAGCGGATCGGGATCTACGGACCGCCGAACGCCGGTAAAACGACCCTCGCAAACCGGATCGCACGCGACTGGACGGGTGACGCCGTCGGCCCAGAGAGCCACATCCCCCACGAGACTCGCCGGGCCCGCCGGAAGGAGGGCGTGGAGATCGAGCGCAACGGGCGGACGGTCACCATCGACATCGTCGACACCCCCGGGGTGACGACGAAGGTCGACTACAAGGAGTTCCTCGACCACGACATGGAGAAAGACGACGCCGTCCGCCGGTCGCGCGAGGCGACCGAGGGCGTCGCGGAGGCGATGCACTGGCTCCGCGAGGACGTCGACGGCGTCATCTACGTGCTCGACTCGACGACGGACCCGTTCACGCAGGTGAACACGATGCTGATCGGGATCATCGAGTCGCAGGACCTCCCCGCGCTCATCCTCGCCAACAAGACGGACCTGCCGGGAGCGGACGTCCAGCAGATCGCGAACGCCTTCCCGCAACACGAGACGATCCCGCTGTCCGCGCTGGAGGGCGACAACATGGACGAAGTGTACACCAAGATAGCGGAGTACTTCGGCTGATGCCCGGGCCCAAAGCCAACGTCGACGCCGCGGACGACGACCCGGACGACTCCGGCGACGGCGTCCGGATCGACATGATAAGCGGCGCGCGGATGGAGGGGCTCACGAGCATGGAGAAGATCCGGCTCATCCTCGACGGCGTCCGCGACGGCAACATCGTCATCCTCGAAGAGGGGCTCTCGCCCGACGAGGAGTCGAAGCTCATCGAGGTGACGATGACCGAGATCAGTCCCGACGACTTCACCGGGATCGAGATCGAGACCTACCCGAAGGCCGAGGCCGGCGACCAGAGCTTCCTCGACAAGCTGATGGGCCGCGAGTCGACCCAGAAGCTCACCGTGATCGGCCCGGCGAACCGGATCGAGACGCTGCACAAAGACGAGAACCTCATCAGCACGCTCGTCTCCCGCAAGTAGATGCCCCACCAGTGTACTTCCTGCGGGCGGACGTTCCCCGACGGATCCAAGGAGATGCTCTCGGGGTGTCCCGACTGCGGCGGGAACAAGTTCCAGTTCAAACCCGCCGGCGCGACCGAGGAGCCGACCGCGGGCGACGACGCCGGCTCCCCCGGTGCGTCCGCCGACCCGCCGCCCTCGACCCCCGAGGACCCGACGGGGCCGACGGCGGACGAAGGCACCTCCGACGGGCCCGCGACCGACCCGACGCCGGACGAGCGCGCAGCCGACCCCTCGCCCAGCGAGCCCGCGGACGCGACGCGGCCCGACCCCGCCGCGAGCGCCGACCGCTCCTCGGAGACCGACGGCACCGAACAGATCGCCGACCGGAGCGACGAGGACACCGCGCAGGCGAGCGCGCGCTCGGAGGTGGTCTCGCCCGACGAACTCGACCGCGCGAGCCGCGAGGTCGAGAACACCGAGGACCCGTCACCCGCAGAGGGGGAACAGCCCGGCATCGACGCCCTCCGCGACGAGCTCAACGACCAGTTCGAGAGCATCCGCATCGTCAGCCCCGGGCAGTACGAGCTGAACCTGATGGAGCTGTACGACAGACAGGAGTACATCATCTCCCTTCAGGAGGACGGCCGGTACGTTATCGAGATGCCCGACGCGTGGGGCATTCAAGACGAGTGACCGTTTCGGCCGTCCCCCGTCTCAGTCCGTGACTACCCACGATTCGGCCGGCGTGCCGCTTCGGGCGACCCTTGTCGAAGAGGATACTGTTATCCGGCTTCCTCCGCTACGGAGTCGCATGTTTACCGATCGCTTCCGCCGACCCGGCCGGGATTCCGGCCTCGACTCGGCCCGTTCCGACTCGCTCGCTCGCCCCCGACCGCCGACCGGCTCCCGACCGCTTCGGGCCCCCGACGAGGTATCCGCATGCGCGTGATCGCGAAGTTCGGCGGCACGAGCCTCGGCAGCGGCGACCGGATCGAGCGCGCGGCCGACTCGGTCGCGAGCGCCGTCGCGGCCGGTCACGAGATCGCGGTCGTCGCCAGCGCGATGGGGTCGACCACCGACGAACTCCTCGACGACATCACCTTCGAGACGGACGACGCCGACCGGGCGGAGATCGTCTCGATGGGCGAGCGCACCAGCGTCAGGATGCTGAAGGCCGCCCTCTCGGTCCGGGACGTCGAGGCCGTCTTCCTCGAACCGGGCCACCCCGACTGGCCCGTCATCACGGACGAGCGCGGCGAGGTCGACGTCGCGGAGACGAAGCGGCGGGCCCGAGAGATCGCCGAGCGGCTCGACGGCGTCGTCCCGATCATCACCGGGTTCCTCGCCGAGGACCACGACGGCAACGTCACCACGCTCGGCCGCGGCGGGTCGGACACGACCGCGGTCATGCTCGGCAACTACATGGACGCCGACGAGGTCGTTATCGTCACCGACGTGGAGGGCGTGATGACCGGCGACCCGCGGGTGGTCGAGGGCGCGCGCAACGTCGGCCAGATCACGGTCGACGAGCTGCGGAACCTCTCGTTCCGCGGCGCGGAGGTGGTCGCGCCGTCCGCGCTCTCGTACAAGGACGAGGGGTTGGACGTGCGGGTCGTCCACTACCAGCACGGCGACCTGCTCCGGGGCGGGACCCGGATCGAGGGCGAGTTCGAGAGCCTGATCGACATGCGCGAGGAGCCGCTCGCGTGCCTCACCATCGCGGGCCGCGCGATCCGGAACCGGCCGGGGATCCTCTCGGAGCTGTCCAACGCGCTCCGCGCCGAGGAGATCAACATCGACGCGGTCGCCTCCGGGATGGACTCGGTCACCTTCTACGTCGACGTCGACGTCGCCGAGACCGCCGAGGCGCTGCTCCACGAGTCGGTCGTCACCGACGAGGCGCTCTCCTCGGTCACCGTCGCCGACCCCATCGCGGTGATCCGCGTCACGGGCGGCGAGCTGCCGAACCAGTCGGGGGTCATCCAGGAGATCATCTCGCCCATCGCGGACGCCGGCATCAACATCATCGACCTGATCACGAGCGCGACCTCCGTCGCGGTGTTCGTCGACTGGGACGACCGCGAGCAGGCGCTCGAAATCGTTCAAGAGCGGTTCGACTGAGGCGACGGACCGTCCCGGTCTCGGCCGCTCACTCGCTTTCGCCCGGGTCGAACCGGTACCGCGTCGTCGACGCGCCGTCGATCCGCGGCCCGGAACCGATCGCCTCGAACCCGAGCGACGCGGCCGCCTTGCTCGCGGTTCCGTCGGTCGGGAGCACGGCCTCCACCGACATCCCCTCGCGGGTCGCGAACCCCACCGGCTCCTCGAACAACCGCCCGACAGCGTCGGGGGTCCCGTCGACGTTCGTCACGTGGACGACGCCGTCGCGCACGTCGAACGCGACGAACCCGGCCACCGCGTCGGCGGGGGTGTCCGCCCCGTCGTCGCGCTCGGCCGGCTCCTCCTCCGTCGTCGCGACGCGGACCGACCGGTCGTGGATCATGTCGCGGACGACGCCGCTCGGCCGCCCCGTCATCGACGCCACGGCCGTCGCGTCGGCCTCGACCGCGTCACGGACTCGCATACCATGGGACTCTCGCCCGGCGACATAAAGTCGCTGCCGCGCGGCCGGCGGCGACCGGTTGATTTTAACGACCGGCGGACCCAGAGACGCGCATGTCCAAGTCAACGAAGATCGTGGTCGGAACGGTCGGCGTCTCGGCCGTCCTCTCGGTGCTCATCATCCTCTCGTACGTCTTCGGCTGATGTTCTCGGCCCGGGCACTCGACGACGACCTCGCCGCGGTCCGCGACCGGTACGCGGCGGGGTCGCCCGTCCTCGACGTCGATTCGGACTTCGAGACGCTCCCGCCGGCCGCGGCGGAGGACCTCGGCGTCTTCGTCGACGCGCTCGACCCCGCGTCGTACCCCGCCGAGTGGCTCCCCGAGGCGGTCCCGGACCTGCTCCGGAAACACGCGGGGCCGGCGTTCACCGTCGGCCTCCCGGTCGACGGCACGGTCGTTCGGACAACCCAGACCGACCCGCCCGCCGTGCTCGTCAAGCGGCGCGCGGAGGGGACGCCCGACGACTTCCTCGCGTTCCTGATCGCCGAGCGGCTGGTCCGGATCGGCTGCGAGCCGGCCCCCGGAGCCGTCGGCGGCGACATCGGATCGACCGCCGGCGACGCGCCGCGCCTCCCCGAGACGTTCCTCCCCTTCTTCGGCGAGCGCTACCGCGACCTCGACGCGGCGATCCGCCACCCCGACCCGGAGACGGGGGCGTCGACGACCGGGTTCGGCCCGGCCGATGTCTTCCAGGTCGCGAACGCGCTGTTCGACGCGTGGGTCGGCCTCCACACCCGCGAGGAGTTCGCGTCGTGGGAGGGAGAGTTCCCTCGCCTGTTCGACGCGTGGGTCGACGCGGGCGAGCGGCTCTCCGGTCGGCTCGGCGACCTCTCGGGCGAGGTCGCCCGCGGCGACACCGACTTCCCGAGCGCGACGGAGTACGCCTGCTCGGCGGTCAGACACGACCTCGACCTCCCGGCCCCGTACGGCGCGCTCGACACGGCCGCCTACCGGGACCGCGGGGCGGCCTACGCCGTCGCGTGGGCGGAGAAGACGTTCGCGGCGCTCGTCGACGAAGCGGAGTGACGCGACGGGCGGGGCGCTCGGCGGAACCCCCGTTCAGAGCTCGACGGTGACGTTGCCCTCGCCGTCGAGGTCGATGACGCCGTCGAACAGCTCGCGGAACCGGTCGAGCGTCGCGACCTCGTGGACCTCCTCGGAGAGGTGGAAGATGCCGACCGCGTCGTGTGTATCGAGGAGGTCGAGGATCTCGGCCGCCGCCTCGTACACCGCGTCGTCGTCGGCATAGTAGGCCATCTCGGTGAGCGAGTCGACGGAGACGCGTCGCTTCCCCTCGTTCTCGGTGAGGAAGCGCTCCACGCGGTCGACGACGCCGTCGAGGTCGTCGGGCGCGGAGACGTAGTACACGTCGTCGGCGGTGCGGCGCGAGTAGCCGCGCTCGACCGAGAGCGTGTCGAGGATGGTCGCCTTCGTCTCGTCGACGTCGTAGTACTCCAGCTTCTGCTCGACCTCGCGCGCGGTGGTTCGGGTCGAGACGACGAGGAACGCGTCGGTGTCGGTCTTCAGGAAGTCCGTGTCGATCCGGTCCGTCTCGCCGATGCTCGGGTGGACGAGCAGGAGTCCGGTCCCGCCCGGTATCGTTTCCGGCCCGTTCTCGACGGCGAGGGAGTAGTCCATGGGATCGGCACTCGCCGGATCGACTTAACGGTGCGGGCCGGAGGGGGCCGAGACCGTCGGACGCGGCCGGGTCGCCGGATCGGGGTCGGTGACCTCCGGGCCCGATCGCCCGTCTGCGCTCGGTCGCCCGTCTGCGCTCGGTCGTTCGTCTGCGCTCGGTCGTTCGTCCGCGTTCGGTCGTTCGTCCGCACTCGACCGCCCTTACCGCCCCCTCCGTTTCATCTGGAGATCGTGACACGCGGGCGTCCGCCGACCGACGGGCCGGTCCGACCGGCGGACGCGGCGGCCGGTTTTTTTGCCCCGCCCGCCCTCGGTGCGGTCGATGCCCGGTCACGACTCCGCGCGCGAGATCTACCGGCAGGCGCTCCCGGTCATCGGGGTCAGCCTGATCGCCGGCCTGTTCGCGGGGACGGTCCTCGGCTCCGAGACCATGCGCGCGAACATCGCCGAAGTCCCCGGGCTCCTCCTGCTGCTGCCGGCGTTCCTCGCCACGCGCGGCGGCGTGTACGGCTCGCTCGGGGCTCGGCTCTCGACGGGGCTTCACCAGGGGATCATCGAGCCGCGGTTCCGGCTGGACCGCCGGCTCACGAACGCGATCGTCGCCTCCTTCCTCAACGGGATGACCGTCTCGGTGTTCATCGCGGTCGTCACCTACCTCACCCTCGTCCTGTTCGGCGACGGCGGGAGCCTCTTTCAGCTGGTCGGCGTGATGGTCGTCGCCGGCCTCCTCTCCGCCGTCCTCATGATCACGGTGTTGATCGTCGTCATCTTCGTCGGATACCGCCGGGGACTCGACCCCGACAACGTCATCGGCCCGGTCGTCACGACCCTCGGCGACGTGTTCGGGGTGTTCTTCCTCCTCGTCGGGGTGGCCGCGGTGAGGGCGGTGTCGTGACCGACCCGAGCCCCACGGCGATCGACGAGTGGTCTATCCGCCGGATCGTCCGGACGATGATCCCGCTTCTGGCCGCGCTGTCGGTGCTCCAGCTCGTCTCCGGGACCGTCCTGGAGACCTACGAGGAGGTCCTGTTGCGGTATCCGGCGCTTCTGGTGCTGGTGCCGGTTCAGATCGGGACGGCCGGCAACCTCGCGTCGATCACCTGCTCGCGGCTCACCACGCAGCTGTATCTCGGGACCTACGAGTTCAGTCCCTCGAACCCCGCGCTCCGGGCGAACGCGGTCGCGGTGTTCGGGCTCGCGGCGACCGTCTTCGGCGCGGTCGGCGTCGCCGCGTGGGCCATCGGCGTCGCGCTCGGCGGGTCGCTCGCGCTCGGGCTGGTACTGCTGATCTCGCTCGTCTCCGGCATGCTGCTCGCGGTCCTCGTCGTCGTCGCCAGCGTCGTCGCGGTCGAGGTGTCGTACCGCGTCGGTCTCAACCCCGACGACACGACGATCCCGGTGGTGACGAACCTCTGTGACATCGCCGGCGTGTTGATCCTCTTCGCGGTCGTCTCGGTCGTGTTGTGACGGCCTCGGGGACACCTGGTCCCGATCGGATCCCCTCAGAACACGCTGTCGGCGGTCGCCGCGCCGACGACGCTGAACACCGCGCCCACGGAGACCGCCTTGAGTGTGGTCGCCCACAGCTCTCTCCCGGCGACGCCCTGCTCGATGAGGAACGTATCCGGGGCGTCGAAGAGGACGGCGAGCAGGAGCACGGAGCCGAACGAGACGATCATCAGCGAGACGAACCGCGTGGGGACCCCGGCGATCTCGCTTTCCGCGTCCGGGTCGCGGTCGGTGTCCGCCCGGTACAGCGCGGCGTACCCGATCGCGGCGACGATCAGGGCGGTCACCACGCCCTGGCTCCAGTGCATCCCCGCGGCCAACACCCACACCTCCTCGGTGACGACGAACGGCCCCGCGAGCAGGAACCCCCCGACCGCCTGCTGGGCGGAGTCCGCCAGCCGGAACTTCGGTCGGCGGAGCGACTTCGGCCGCTTCATGTCCGCGACCGATGAGAGGGGCCGGTAAAACACCGCCGCTTTTCACCGTCCTCCGCGTCGCCTGCGACATGAGCGTTCGCGAGGAGTTCGACGAGTGGGCGGCGACCGGAAAGGACCGCGGGATGGAGGACCGGCACTGGCACACCGCGAAACACGTTCTGGCGCGGATGCCGGTCGAGGCCGGCGACGACGTGTTGGACCTCGGGACCGGCTCCGGCTACGCCCTTCGCGCGCTCCGCGAGCGGGGGATCGGCCGCGGGTACGGGCTCGACGGCGCGCCGGAGATGGCCCGGAACGCCCGCGGGTACACCGACGACGACGCGGTCGGGTTCGTGGTCGGCGACTTCGACGACCTCCCCCTCGCCGACGACTCGCTCGACCACGTGTTCTCGATGGAGGCGTTCTACTACGCGGCCGACCCGGTCAACACGCTCCGGGAGGTCCGCAGGGTGTTGCGGCCGGGCGGCACCTTCTACTGCGCGGTGAACTACTTCGCGGAGAGCGAGACGACCCACGCGTGGCAGGAGAACATCTCGGTCGACATGACGCTGTGGAGCCGCGACGAGTACCGCGAGGCGTTCCGCGAGGCCGGCCTGTACGTCGCCGAGCAGGACGCGATCCCGGACCGCGAGGTCGAGATACCGGACGAGGGCGATTTCCCGACCGAGGACTACGAGACGCGCGAGGCGATGGTGGACCGGTACCGGACGTGGGGGACGCTGTTGACCGTCGGCGTCGCTCCCTGACTCGGACCGATACGTCGCCGCTTACGAATCTGTCGTGACCGCCAGCACTGCCGAAACCCCAGTCGCTCGGCTGTACGCTGCTGATCTCGTCACGACCGCGACTGCCGAAGCCCCAGTCGCGAGGCGGGCGCACGCTCGCTGTGCTCCTCACTCGGTCGCTTCGCTCCCTCGTTGCGGTGCTTGCGTCACCTGCGCCCGCCTCGCGACTGCCCCTTCAAGTCCCGCCCCGCAACAGCACCGCACCTCACGCCTCCCCAGCCTCGTCGCTGGCGGTCTCCGCTTCGCTCCGACCGCCAGCGACTCCCTCGCACGCGCTCCTCGGCCGCGATGCGGCCTCGGAGGCGCGCGCCGACCGTCGGATTGTCGCCACCGTTCGTCGTTTAAAAACGCGCAGCGCGCCCTTCCGACGGTTTAAATCGCGTCGGGGACCAGACTCAGGTAATGGAACCGAGTTCGCTCTCCGGGCTCCCCGCGGGCGTCGGCGAGGCGCTCGAAGCGGAGGGCGTCGCGGAGCTGTACCCGCCCCAGCAGGCGGCCGTCGAGGCCGGGGTGCTGGACGGCGAGAGCCTCGTCGCGGCCGTCCCCACCGCGTCCGGCAAGACGCTGATCGCGGAGCTGGCGATGCTCTCCTCGATCCAGCGGGGCGGCAAGGCGTTATATATCGTTCCGCTGCGCGCGCTCGCCAGCGAGAAGAAGGCCGAGTTCGAGCGCTGGGAGGAGTTCGACGTGACGGTCGGGGTTTCGACCGGCAACTACGACTCCGACGGCGAGTGGCTCGCGAGCAGGGACATCATCGTCGCGACCTCGGAGAAGGTCGACTCGCTGATCCGCAACGGCGCGCCGTGGATCGACGACCTGACCTGCGTCGTCAGCGACGAGGTCCACCTCGTCGACGACTCCCACCGCGGCCCGACCCTCGAAGTCACCCTCGCGAAGCTCCGCAAGGTGAACCCCGGCCTCCAGACCGTCGCGCTCTCGGCGACGGTCGGCAACGCCGACGTCATCGCCGACTGGCTCGACGCCGAGCTCGTCGAGTCCGACTGGCGACCCATCGAGCTCCACACCGGCGTCCACTTCGGCAACGCGATCAACTTCGACGACGGGAGCCAGCGCGAGGTCCCGGTCGAGCGCGGCGAGGACCAGACCGCGGAGCTCGTCGGCGACGCCTTAGACACCGAGGAGGGCGGGCAGGGCGGCTCCTCGCTCGTCTTCGTCAACTCCCGCCGCAACGCCGAGTCGTCGGCCCGGAAGCTCGGCGAGGTGACGAGCTCCCGGCTCACCGGCGAGGAGCGCGACCGCCTCCGCGAACTGGCCGAGGAGATCCGCGGCGTCTCCGACACCGACACCTCCGAGGACCTCGCGGACGCGGTCGAGCAGGGGTCGGCGTTCCACCACGCCGGCCTCGCGAGCGAACACCGCAGCCTGATCGAGGACGCGTTCCGCGACCGCCTGATCAAGTGCGTCTCCGCGACCCCGACCCTCGCCGCCGGGGTCAACACTCCCGCCCGCCGGGTGATCGTCCGCGACTGGCGGCGCTACGACGGGGAGTTCGGCGGCATGAAACCCCTCGATGTCCTCGAAGTCCACCAGATGTGCGGGCGGGCGGGCCGCCCCGGGCTCGACCCGTACGGCGAGGCGGTGCTGCTCGCGAACGACGCGGACACGCAGGAGGAGCTGTTCGAGCGGTACGTCTGGGCCGAGGCCGAACCGGTCCGCTCGAAGCTGGCGGCCGAGCCGGCGCTCCGCACCCACGTCCTCGCGACGATCGCCTCGGGCTTTGCCGCCACCCGCGAGGGGCTCCTGTCGTTCCTCGACAACACGCTCTACGCGACACAGACCGACGACGAGGGCCGCCTCGCCGCGGTCACCGACACCGTCTTGGACTACCTCGAAGTCAACGGCTTCGTCGAGCGCGACCGCGACGGCGGGGCGGAGGGCCTCGCCGCGACCGGGATCGGCCACACCGTCTCGCGGCTCTACCTCGACCCGATGAGCGCGGCGGAGATCCTCGACGGCCTCCGCACCGTCGCGGACGGCGACGCCGACGACGCCGCCGCGGACGCCGAGTTCGTCCCGGCGGACGAGGCCGGCGCGGACCCCGACGCCGACAGTCCGGGCTTCACCACGTACACCCGCGGGGACGCCGAGGAGACCGATGGCGACGCCGATCGGCCTGACTCGGGTAACGACGAGCGCCCCGCGGTCACGCCGCTCGGGCTCTATCACCTCGTCAGCCGGACTCCCGACACCTACGAGCTGTACCTCAAGTCCGGCGACCGCGAGGAGTACACCGAGGTCTGCTACGAGCGCGAGACGGAGTTCCTCGGCGACGTGCCCTCCGAGTACGAGGACGTGCGGTTCGAGGACTGGCTCGCCGCGCTGAAGACGGCCCGCCTGCTGGAGGACTGGGCGAACGAGGTGGACGAGGACCGGATCGCGGAGCGCTACGGCGTCGGTCCCGGCGACATCCGCGGCAAGGTTGACACCGCCGAGTGGCTCCTCCGGGCGGCGGAGACGCTCGCGCGCGACGTCGAGGGGATCGACGGCGACGTGGTCGTTCAGGTGCGCGAGGCGCGCAAGCGGCTGGAGTACGGGGTCCGCGAGGAGCTGCTCGACCTCGCCGGCGTCCGCAACGTCGGTCGCAAGCGCGCCCGCCGCCTCTACGAGGCCGGCATCGAGAGCCGCGCCGACCTCCGCGAGGCGGACAAGGCGGTCGTGCTCGGCGCGCTCCGCGGCCGCGAGCGCACCGCCGAGCGGATCTTGGAGAACGCCGGCCGCGAGGACCCCTCGCTCGACGGCGTCGACCCCGACAGCTCCGCCTCCGCGGCGGCGACCGCGGGCGCGGACGCCGACGGCGACGGCGACGGACAGGCCAGCCTGGGTGATTTCGGATGACCGACTCCGCGGTCGAGGCCGCGGGGGAGCCGGCAGCGCCCCCCGACCCCGCCGTCGGTCTCGTCGCCGGGACGTTCGCGGTCCCCGACCTCGACGCGTTCCTCGCCGACCTCGACGAAATCGCCGCGAAGACCGGCGCGGTGGTGCAGGCGTTCGACGCCGACCGCGTCGTCTCGCCCGCGCATCTCCGGGCGGCGACCCGGCTCGCGGCCCGGTCGATCGCCCGCGGCGAGGCGGTCGCCCGCGACCCCGGCGTCGAGATACTGCTGTACGCGGCCGGCCGCAGGCAGATCGACCGCGCGCTCGACCTCGGCGTCTCGGAGGGCGAGCGCGCCGCGATCGTCCTCGCCGCCGACTTCGGCGACGTCCCCGGCGTCGACCGCCCGCCCGCGGACGTGGACGAAGCCGTCGAGCGGATTCGCGGACTCGCCGCCGAGGGGACCAGCGAGTTCGGCGGGAGCCGGAACCCCGCGCTCGACGAGGACCGCGTCCGCGAGTTCTACGGCGTCACGGACCGCGAACTCGCCGCGACGACCGGCGACCTGACGGACGTCGTGCGCGAGCGCGTCGCGCTGCTCGACGTCGAGAAGTGATCGCACACCCCTTCGTTTCGACTGGAAACCGACTGACGGAGGCCTCTCTCGGTTCCAGTCGAAATGAGGGTACCGCAGAAGTAGTCCATCCTGGATTCGAACCAGGGTCGTTGCCCCCAGAAGGCAACAGGATTGGCCACTACCCCAATGGACTGCGCACTCATGAATAACCCACACGTCTTTGTAAGCGTTGCGCGTTGCGACCGCCGTGCGACTCGGTGACGCCCCTCCGCGGTCGACCCGCTTTCGGATCGCGTTCGTGCGCATATCGACGCGCTTTACACGACTCAATCCGCACGAAGCTGTATGTACGTCGGACGATTTGTCGTCGTCGCGCCCGGAATCGGCGGCTACCGCGTCTCCTCGCGCTCGTTCCCGAACCGCCGCGTCACCGACCGCGACGGGACGCTCACCGTCGGCCCGACCCCGGACGCGCCCGAGACGGACAACCCGTACGTCTCGTACAACTGCGCCCGCGCGGTCGAGACCCCGACCGGGGAGGCGCTCGCGGTCCTCGGCAACGGCTCGCACGTCGACCCGATCGCGGAGAAACTGGAACTGGGCTACCCCGCCCGCGACGCGCTCGCGACCCCGCTGCTCGCGCTCGACTTCGAGAAGGACGACTACGACACGCCCCGCGTCGCCGGCGTCGTCGGCGCGGAGTCGGCGACGATCGGCGTCGTCCGCCGCGACGCGCTGCTCGTCGAGGCCGTCGAGGAGCCGACCGTCGTCGCGACCTACGAGACGGATTCCCCCGAGCCGTACGACCTGACCGCGACCGACGCCGACGGCGTCGCGACCGAACTGCTCGGAGCCGACCTCGAACACCCCGTCTGCGCCGCCGGCGCGACCGTCGACGACGACGGCGTCGCGCTCGCGTTCGACAACGGCGGCGACTGAGCGGTCGCGGCTCGCCGCTCCGGCCGCCGACCGGTTCGTCGCCGCCCGCTTTTCCGGCTCCCGACGCCTTTTGGCTCCCCCGTCCGAGTGACGCCCATGGAGCGCGTCACCGCGGCCGACTACCACGACCTCGCGGTCCCGTCCGACCCCCGGATCTCGCCGGACGGCGACCGCGTCGCCTTCGTGCGCCGACAGCCGAACGACGACGACAGCTACGAGACCACCATCTATCTCGTCGACGTCGCCGGCGAGGACGACCCGCGGCGGCTCACCCTCCCGGAGGGCTCGGACGCCGAACCGCGTTGGAGCCCCTCCGGTGACCGGATCGCGTTCACCTCCACCCGGGGCGCGGCCGACGACCGCCAGCAGCTGTGGGTCCTCCCGGTCGACGGGGGGGAGGCGCGCCGCCTCACCGACGTGGTCGGCGGCGTCTCGCAGATCGCGTGGTCGCCCGACGGCGAGCGGATCGCGTTCGTCCAGTCGGTGACGGCCGACGACCGCGAGGCCGATCGCGACCTCGCCGTGCCGGCCGACTACGAGCCCGACGAGCACCCCGACCCGCGCGTCATCGACCGGACCGTCTACCGGTCCATGGAGCGCTACTTCGACGGTCGCCGACCGGGCGTGTACGTCGTCGACGCGGACGCGACCGTGGGGGGCGTCACCGACCCCGACCCGGCCGAGTCGGGGGCGGTCGCGCGCGTCACCGACCGCGACGCCGACTTCGCCGCCCCGTCGTGGGGCGACGCCGACACGCTGTACTACACCGAGGCCGTCGGCGACGACCCCGACGACTCCGTCGAGATCGCGATCCGCGCGCGCGACTTCGCGTCCGGCGACGACGATCGCGTCCACACGACGACCGGCTGGGGGGCCGACCTCGCGGCGACCGGCGACGGCCGCGTCGCGTTCACCCACGCGGAGCCGGATCAGGTGTCGATGCAGCCGACCGACCTCCGCGTGCTCGACGCCCAGTCCGGCGCGGTCACCGACCTCACCGGCGACCTCGACCGCGGGCTGGGTCGCGGGACGATGCCGCAGTGGGGCCCGGACGGCGAGACGCTGTACTTCGCGACGCCCGACGAGGGGAAGACCGCCCTCTGGCACGTCCCCGCGGACGGGAGCGCCGACCCCGAGCGCCTCCTCCGCCCGGGGACGGTCTCGGGCGCGGCCGTCGGCGGCGAGGCCGACGCCGGCCCCGACTCCGTGACCGTCGCGTTCGCCGCCAGCGAGTGGGACCACCCGGGCGACGCGTTCGCCTACGACGCCGCGGCCGACGAGACGACTCGCCTGACCGAACTCAACGCCAACTACCTCGCCGAGCGGGCGGTCGGCGAGCCGGAGGAGATCCGGTTCGAGTCCGACGGCGTCGAGGTTCAGGGGTGGCTGCTGACGCCCCCGGAATCCGCCGACGCCGACGAGCCGTACCCGCTCGCGGTCGAGATCCACGGCGGCCCGCACGCGATGTGGTCGACGTCGGGGACGATGTGGCACGAGTTCCAGACGCTCGCGGCCCGCGGCTACGCCGTCTTCTGGTCGAACCCCCGCGGCTCGACCGGCTACGGCGAGGAGTTCATGCAGGCCATCGAGCGCGACTGGGGCGCGGTCACCACCCGCGACGTGATGGCGGGCGTCGAGACGGTCGCCGACCGCCCCGAGGTCGACGCGTCGAACGCGTTCGTCACCGGCGGCTCCTTCGGGGGGTTCATGACCGGATGGATCGTCGGCCAGACGGACTACTTCGACGCGGCGGTCTCCCAGCGCGGCGTCTACGACCTCACCGGCTTCTACGGCTCGACCGACGCGGCCTACAAGCTCGTCGAGGGCGACTTCGACACGGTCCCGTCCGAGGAGCCCGAGTGGCTCTGGGAGCAGTCGCCGACCGGCCACGCCGACGCGGTCGACACGCCGACCCTCCTGATCCACTCCGAGGACGACACGCGGACACCGATCTGTACGGCGGAGCTGTACCACCGGATCCTCCGGAAGAACGGCGTCGACACGCGGTTCGTCCGGTACCCGCGCGAGGGCCACGAGCTGTCCCGGTCCGGCGAGCCGGCCCACGTCGTCGACCGCATCGAGCGGATCGCCCGCTGGTTCGACGGCTACTCCGACCACCACGACGCCGAGCGCGCGCTCGACCGCCCCGAGGACGACGGGCTGACCGCGGGCGAGGAGTCGGACGAAGCGGAGGAGTAGGAGTCGGACGAAGCGGAGGAATAGACGGTCGCGTCGGCCCCGGCTCAGCGCTCGTCGGGATTGAACCCGTCGATGGCGTCGTGGACGTCCGCGACCCACTCGTCCAAGGCGTCGTGGAGCCGCCGCTTGGCCTCCGGTACCGGGATCGCGGTGTACTGGTAGACGTATCCGCCGGAGTCGAGCAGCCGCCGGCGGCGCTCGACGAGCCCCTTCTCCCGGAGCGTCGACAGCGACCGGTTCACGTTCGACCGGTCCCGGTCGAGGGCGTCGGCGAGCTCCGAGACGGTGCTGCCGGGGTTGTCGAGCAGCGTCAGGTACGCCCGGCTCTCGTGGTCGCGCACGCCGAAGACGCAGGAGAGGACGTGTTCGAACGAGGGGGACCGGTCGCCGACGAGGTCCTCGATTTCGGGGTCGCTCATGCCGCCCGGTTCGCACGCGCCGAGGTTAAATGTCGGTTTCTCGGCGACGAGAGCCTCACTCCTCGGCCGCGTATCCCATCTGGTCGATACAGCCCCGCATGTCCGACTCCGCGGCGTGTCGGTGAAGGTTCGTCGGCGTGTCGCAGTGGTAGGTCTCCCCGTCGTACCGGAGCGCGACCTCGTGGCTGGCCCCGGCGACCTCGACGTCGACGAGGATCCGCCGGCCGTCGTTGAGTTCGTCGATGAGTTCGTCGGCGGACAGCTCCCCCGCCTCGACCCGGAGTACCTCGCTCATGCGTTCGTATCCGCGGTCGGCGAGTTAAAATCGACCGATATCGCTCGGCGCGGAGCGCGCCGGTCACGTCGTCGTCGAGTCCGGGCCGCCCTCCTCCGCCGGCGGCTCGACTCCCTCGGCGGCGGCGACGTCCTCGGTCCGCTTCTCGGTGTCGACGTGCCAGCGGTCTATCTCCGACTCGTAGTCGCCGAGCACGTCAGACACCTCGGCTTTCAGCTCGTCGTCGTTGACGTTCACCTCGAAGACGAACGTCTCGCCGTCCTCCGCGCGGGCGACCTCCTGGATGTTGGCGCTGACGAGTTCGTTGTCGAAGTAGTACGGGGCCATCTGGGTCATCACGTTGCGGTAGACGGCGTCCTCGACCTTCCTGAGCGCCTTCCGGCTGGCGGAGTCGGCCGCGCGGGCGACGTGTTCGATCGACTCGCCCCAGCGCTCGCGGGCGCTCTCGGTGTCGTTCTCCTCGACCTTCTCGTAGGACTCGGTGAGCTTCTCTCCGGCCGTCTGGAGGTCGTCGCCGGGGGATTTCCCCGCGCGCTCGCCTTTCCCCTCGTCGACGGACGCCTGCGCCGCGGTCTTCTCCGAGACGTCCTCGTCGATGCGCTCGTGGGTCTTGGGTCGCCACTCGTCGAACTCGTAGTAGGCGTCGCCGTCGACGCCCACCTCCCGGAGCGCCAACGCGATCCGCTCGCCGTGTTCGACGACGTCGCCCCAGTCTCCGCGCACCTTGAAGCCGGAGATGCTCTCTTCCATCGATTGAACTCGTTACGGAACGGACGCGTATAAATCTCTTTGACCCGACGCGAGCCCGGCCGCTACTTCCCGTACCCGATCCGGCGGCCGATCTCGTCGACCCGCCGCTTGAGGTCGCCGAGGACGCCGGCGGGCGAGACCCGACGGAGCGACGACTCGTCCACCTCGATCCGCCCGTCGGCGAACGGGTCGCGCTCGGCGCGCTCCTCCGGGGACTGGTCGTTCGCCACCGCCCCGACCACGGTCGACATCGAACAGCGGCCGCACGCCTCCGCCGTGATCTCGGCGTCGACCGGCTCCGGGGTGCGCGACTCGTCGTCTGACATGGCTTCTCATCCCACGATAGGCGGTTCCCGCACTTAAATCCGCGCCCCGCCGCTTCGGATCGGGATGCTCGCGCGGTGCGGCCCGGTTCCCGACGCGCTTTTACTGACTCCGCGGAATGCGTTCCCATGGGATACCGCGTCGTCGACGTCGACTCGGTCGAACCGGAGTCGGACCGCCCCAGCGAGTGCCGGAAACTTGCGGAACCGGGGGGACTCGACGCCGCGGCGATCAACCGGTTCCGCGCCGAGCCCGGCGAGCAGCTCCCCTTGGCGTACCACTACCACGAGACCCAACAGGAGGCGTTCTACGTCCTCGACGGGACGCTCGCGGTCGAGACGCCCGACCGGACGTACGAGGTGGCGACCGACGACCTGTTCGTGGTCGACCCCGAGAGCCCGCAGCGCGCGTACAACCCCGCGGAGGCGGACGGACCGGTGACCGTGCTGGCGGTCGGCGCGCCGCCCGCGTCCGGCGACGCCGTCGCGTACGACCCGGACGATGAGTGACCGCGCGGCGTCGGACGAGCGCTCCGGCCCGGGCGGGGAGCCGGGGACGGAGGGGACCGCCGAGCCGGGCGAGGGCCCCCGCCGCGACCCCGAGGAGCTGCCGGCGGAGATCCGCGAGTCGGTGCCGGACTACGACGACGAGTACCTCGACCGGGTCTCGGACCGGCTCATGTACAGCTACGACCTCGACCGCGACGTGGCCGTCGACGGCGAGCGCTTCGAGCTGTACGCGGAGATGCGCGTCCGCAACCAGAAGCAGTTCCTCCACCCCGTCCTGAGCTATGCGGACCACGACATGCGCGAGTACGTGTTCGCCGGCCGAGTCTCGCGGCCGCGCGTCGGCGATCTCGAACGACTCGTCGAGTTCGCCCACGGCGTCGCCGACGACCGCGTCGACGGCCACGAGGAGCACTACGAGAGCGACATCACCGTCGTCCTCGTCGCCGACGAGCTCCCGGACGACGTGGTCGACTTCGTCGAGGGGTTCCGAGACCGCACTCTCCTGAAGTTCGGCTACTACGGGCACTACGAGGTGAACTTGGTCGTCGTCGCGCCCGAGCGCGAGTCGCTCGCCGCGAGCGAGCGCGCCGACACCGCCGCCGCCTTCCGCCTGTGGGAGCCGGTCGACGAGCCGGACGAGGGGTTCTTCTCGCGGGTCGCGAAGTGGTTCTGGCGCTGACCGCCCTGAGATAAAAAACGAAAACGCCGCGACTGCGAGTTTTCAGTCGTCGCTCGGCTCGGCGGCGGGCCGGTCCCCCCTACGGACGCTCGTGATGTTGTCGTAGCCGATGCGCACGAGCGACAGTGCGAGGTAGACCAACACGACCGCGAGCGCGATCCGGACGACCATCGAGATCTGGTTGCCGATGCCGGTCACGCCGCCCTGGATCAGGTTGACGAACAGCCACTGATACCCTGCTAGGAACGCCAAGGCGATCACGGTGATAACGACCATGATAGCCATCGGGACGCCCGTGGTGACGAGCTGTTTCGTCTCGTTCCAGTTGGCGAGCCAGACCGTCCCCGTGAGCAGCGCGAGCGCGGCGAGCAGCTGGTTCGCGCTGCCGAACAGCGCCCACAGGGTCGCCCACTCGCCGGAGATGACCAGCGCGTACGCGATCAGCCCCTGAATGACCGGGTTCGTGTACCGGCCGCGGGCGAACGACCCGACGCCGCCGCCGAAGCCGGACTCGCTCGTGGTCCCCTGCGTCCCGACGATCTCTTCCATCATGTAACGGCCGAGCCGCGCGGCCGTGTCCGTAGAGGTGAGCAGGAAGCTCACGAGCACCAGCGCCATGAACGGGGCACCGTACTCGGCGGGAATTCCGAGACTCGTCAGGATGATCCCGCCGCCGCTCGCGAAGTTCGGCAGCGCCCCGCCGATGCCGCCGGCCGCGGCGTCAGAGGCGAATCCGGCGATGGCGAGCGCGGACAGCGCCGTCGCCGCGAGCAGCCCCTCGCCGAGCATGCCGCCGTAGCCAATGAGCCGGGCGTCGCTCTCCTTGTTCAGCTGCTTTGCCGTCGTCCCCGACGAGACCAGCGAGTGGAATCCGCTGATGGTCCCGCAGGCGATGGTCACGAACAGCATGGGGAAAAGCGGGTACGGCGCTCGACTGTCGACTCCCATGAACCCCTGGAACGGCTGGATGCTGCTGTCGATCACGAGCGGTTGCGACGAGGTGCCGAAGATCGTACCGACGATGATCGCCAACAGCGCGCCCCCGACGCCCGCGTACAGGAGGAACGACGAGAGGTAGTCACGCGGCTGTAGTAGCGTCCAGACGGGAAGTGCGCTCGCGATCACCGCGTATATTAGGATGACGGGAACCCAGGCGGCCGTGTTGCCGCCGAGCGCGCCCGCCCCGGGCACCCACGAGCCCGTGCTCCCCTCGAAGAGGACGAACGTGCCCGCGGCGTGAGAGGCGTCGCCCGCGAGCTCGAAGAACGCGAACGGGTACTGGATGCCCACCCAGACGCCCGCGAACACCCCGGCGACGAACAGGACAGTTCCCGGAACGAACGGCCCGTCGAGCTGGTAGAGGTACACGCCGAACACGACCGCGAGCGCGATGTACACGAAACTCGCCGTCGCCGCCGACGGGTACGCGTTCAACACGATTCCCACGACCAAGGCGAACACAGCGACGACGAGGATGATCGTGAGGAACGCGAACCACAGCAGCAGGTTCTTCCCGCGTTCGCCGACGTACTGCCCCACGATATACCCGATCGACCGCCCCTCGTGTCGGATCGAACTCGACAGCGAGATAAAGTCGTGGACCGCGCCCATCAGCGGGTTCCCGATCGCGACCCAAAGCAGCGCCGGGACCCACCCCCAGATGGCTCCGGCCGTGATCGGACCGACGATGGGCGCGCCGCCCGCGATGCTTGAGAAGTGATGCCCCAGTAACACCGGTTTCTTCGACGGGACGTACTCCTGTCCGTCTTCGTACTTGTGCGCCGGCGTCTCCCGGTCGTCGTCCAGTTCGACGAACCCCGAGAGGTACCGCGAGTACCCCATGTACCCAACGGTGAATGTGCCCAGCACGGCAACTACGATCCAAATTACACTTGTCATAGGTTCCCTGCCTCGTGGGAGTGGTTCACTATGTCAGACTTAAACGTTGCTCTCGTTCATGATATTTGAGGCGATCGGCCGGCCGAGCCGACCGAAGCACCCGGACGCCCCGGGTTTCTTACTCGGAAAAACGGATAAAATTCGCCACATCACCGGTCGAGTCCGCTCGCGCGCGCTCGGGCGGCGAGTTCCGGGTCGGCTCGAACCGCTCCTCCACTTCGGCTCGAACCGCTCCGTCCGGGGGCCCGACGCCGTCGGACCGGCTCAGACGTCCACGTCGAGCGCGTCGGCGACGTCGGTGAGGACGTCGCCGCGGACCTCGCTGGTCCGGGACTCGATCTCGGCGACGAGCGGCGGCTCGAACCCCTCGCGCACCTGTTCGAGGCGGTCGCGCTCGGTCGCGACCCGCTCCCGGAGGTAGCGCGCGCCGCGGCCGGTCTCGTCGTCGTCGGGCGTCGGCGTGAGCTTGTTCGCGACGAGCCCGCGCACGGAGAGGTCCCGCTCGGTGAACCCCTCGATCGCCCGCGCCGTCTCGTTGACGGAGAGCTGGTCGGGGTTGAACACGAGGAAGAACGCGGCCTCCGTCCGCATCGTCTCGCCGGCGTACTCGAAGAACTCCTTGCGCCGCCGGAGCCGCTCGATGACCGGATCGCCCTCCAGCAGTCTCCGGGGCTCCATGTCGCCGATGGCGGCCTTCTCGAACAGGTCGATCGACTGCTTCCGCTTGTACAGCAGCCGGTCGATCCAGTCCCCGAGGAACTCGGGGAGGCCGAGCAGCCGCAGCGTCGACCCCGTGGGCGCGGTGTCGAAGACGACCCGGTCGTACGGCTCGCTCTCCTCGCGCATCACGTCGACGAACGCGTCGAACAGCGCGGACTCGTACGCGCCGGGCGTCCCGTGCGACATCTCTAGCTGGCGGTTGATCTCCGAGACCATCCCGGCCGACACCTGCTCGGAGAGCGACTCGCGGATCTCGTCGAGGTGCCGCTGCATCTCGTCTTCGGGGTCGATCTCCATCGCGTCGAGCCCGTCGACGCCCTCCACGGACCGCGGCTCGTCGTCGAACGACTGGTCGAACACGTCCGACACCGAGTGGGCCGGATCCGTCGAGACGACGAGCGTGCGCACACCCGCCGTCGCGCAGCGGTACGCGTACGCACACGAGACCGTGGTCTTGCCGACGCCCCCCTTCCCGCCGAAGAAGACGAACGGCTCCATCAGTCGCGGGACCCCCCTCGTCCCGTCATCAGAAGTGGTACTGCTGGCCCTTCCGCTCGATGAGGCTCTCGCGGTCCCAGAGTCGGCGCTCCCACGCCTCGAACTCGTCTTCGAGGTAGGGGAGCAGCTCCGCGGTGTAGTACGACACCGGCGACGGGATCCCGAACGCGTCCGGGAAGCACGCGAGCATGAACTCGTCTTCGGCGTCCTCCGCCTCCTTCTCGATCTTCTCGTAGGCCGGATGCGTGATCATCCCGTGGTACAGCCCGCGGAGCCACTCCGTCAGGGTGGCCCGAAACGTCTCGATCCGGTCTGCGAGTGTCATCGTTTCCCATGACACTCCCGATCGCTAAAAGGTGTCCCGGTCGTCGGGTTCGGTCTCCGGCGCGTTCCGATGCTCGCGTTCGGTCTCCGGCGCGTTCACGGGTTCGGCGTCGGTCTCCGCGCGAGCGATCGCTCAGGCGGACGCGCCGTCGGTCAGTTCCTCCTGCGTCTCCTCGGTCTCGACGGATCCCTCGTCGTCCTCGTCGAGCACCGGACTGTCGGCCTTCCCGGGGCTCGGACTGTGGACGTCGCTGTCGAGCGCTCCCCAGACGAGGTACAGCATCGCGGCGATCATCAGAACCGTCATCGCGATGCTGACTAACGCCACGGACCCGGCGGACACGACCATGTCGCGAGTTCGACGACCGCAGCCTATCAACGTATCGGCTTGGTCCGACCGCCGTCCGCTCGCCGACTCGCCTCGCTCTCGCCGGGCTTGAAGGGGATTCCCGCCAATCCACCGGCATGGACACCCCCGACGAGACCGACGACCGAATCCCGGTGACGGTGCTCTCCGGGAGCCTCGGAGCCGGCAAGACGACGCTTCTGAACCACCTGCTCGCGAACGCGGGCGACCGCGACGTCGCGGTCCTCGTCAACGACATGGGCGACGTCAACGTCGACGCGGACCTGATCGCGGAGGGATCCGAGGTCGACGTCGAGGGCGTCACGGAGCTGTCGAACGGCTGTATCTGCTGTGAGCTTCAGGACGACCTGGAGTCGGCGGTGGTCCGGCTCGCGAACGAGCGCTCGTTCGACAACCTCGTCGTCGAGTCGTCCGGGATCTCCGAGCCCGCCCCCGTCGCCCGCCTGTTCACGACCGAGTCGCGCGCGGCGGCCCGCTACCGCGTCGACGCGCTGGTGACCGTGATCGACACGCGGCAGTTCCTCGACGCCTTCGCGGGCGACGGGACGCCGGAGCGCCGCGTCGATCCGGACGCGGACGCCGCCGACGGCGACGCCGACCGCCCGCTCTCTGACCTCCTCGTCGAACAGATCGAGGTGTCGAACCTCGTGGTGTGTAACAAGGCGGACCTCTGTACCGACGCGGAGGTCGACGAGGCGGTCGACCTCGTCGGCGCGCTCCAGCCCGACGCGGAGACGGTCGTCACGGAGTTCTCCGCGGTCGACCCGGACCGGCTCCTCGACGTGGGCCTGTTCGACGAGCGGGCGCTCGGCGACCTCCCCGGCTGGAAGCGCGCGCTCGCAGACGACCACCGAGAGGAGACGGAGGGCGACCACGGCGACCACCGCCACCCCGACGAGGTGTACGGCGTCACTTCGTTCACCTACCGCCGGCGGCGACCGTTCCACCCGGACCGGATCGCCGCGCTCCTCCGGGACCTCCCGGCCGACGTGGTCCGCTCGAAGGGGACGCTGTGGGTGGCCGGGACCGACCAGCGCCAGCAGGTCGGACAGGCGGCGCGGTCGGTCCGCGTCACCGCGCTCGGGCCGTGGATCGCGAGCCTCCCGTCGGTCGAGCGCGACATGCTCCGCTCGAACCGGCCCGACCTCGACTGGGACGAGGAGCGCGGCGACCGCCTGACCGAGTACGTCGTCATCGGGACCGGCGTCGACGAGGACGCGCTCGTCTCGCGGCTCGACGACGCGCTCCTCACCGACGACGAGCTCGCCGCCCTCGGCAGTCCGGGCGTCGGCGACGAGCCGGCCGACGCGGACTCCGACCCGTTCCCGACCGAGCAGGGCGACGAGGTCGCGCTCCGCGAGCCCTGACCGCCTCCCCGGCGGCGCTCGCGCTCAGCAGGCGCAGCCGCTCCCGGTCGCGCGCTCGAACCGCATCGGATCCCCGCAGTCCGGACACTTCGGGACGCCCTCGCCGTCGCGGTCGAGCCCCTCGGCGTCCACGTCGACGTCGCGGACGCGGACCCCGCAGTCGTCACACCAGTAGGCCCCCTCGGAGCCGTCGTCGCCGGCGACCCCGGCAGACCGCTGTGTCGACGCCGCCAGCGTTTCCGCGACAGTGCGTAACAGTCTCATACCGTTCGCTTCCGTCCGAACCGACCTGACTCTCCCGCTGGTGTGTGAAGTGACCACACGACCGGTTCGCCCGGACGGCTCAAAGCAGCGGTATCGTAAGCCCGACGAGCAGGACGCCCAGCGCGAGCGCGGCGTACAGCAGTCGCTCGAACCGCGGCCCCGGGGGGAGCGCCCCGGCGTCGGCGGGCGGTGCCCGGTCCACGAGCCGTCGGTGCGCGACGAGGGTCGCCCCGACGAAGGCTCCCGCCGACGCGGCCAGCGCCTCGGACAGGGAGAGCCCGTACGCGAGCCCGCACATCGGCCCGAAGGAGAAGGCGAACACGAATCCGAGGCCCGTCGTCACGAAGAACGGAACCGGATCGACCGGCTCGCCGCGACGGTTGCGGAGGCTGTGCGGGTCGGTCACGGGACTCGTACGGGATCGACGGACAAGAGCTAAGTGGGGCACTCCCGCCAGTCGGCGTATGAGCGACGCGGGAGAAACCGGCGGCGGAGACGCCGACGACCGTGGGATCAAGGAGGGAGTCGAACGCTCGTCGGGCGACCCGCGGGTGCTGTTCGCGATGAACGCGGTCCTCTCGGCGCTCCTCGCCTCGACCGTCGTCTGGGGCCTCGACTTCCTCGGCGCGGCCGCGTACTCCCTGCGCAACGTCGCGACGCTGACGCTTATCGTCTTCGCGGTGACGTACGCCGTCGTCCTCCGGTAGGGACCGCGGCGGGCCGGAGAGGCATTCGCCCCCGCCTTGGAGCGCCGCTCTCCACCGGGCGATTCGCAACGTTTTAAGGCCGTTCCGAGCGGAAATTCGGCCAATGACGATCGAAGACCGGGACGACGCGTACCTCATCACGCACGCGCTGGCGACGGACACCCTCTCGCGGCTGCGCGACGTCGAGACCGAGCAGGTCGCCTTCCGGAAGGGGCTGGTGAAGCTCGGCCGCATCTGCGGCTACGAGATCATCGACGGGGCGATGGAGACGGAGTACGTCCCCGTCGAGACTCCCCTGGAGGAGACGACCGGCGAGCGCGTGAAGGGGCTCGACGACGTGGTGATAATCAACGTCCTCCGCGCCGCGACGCCGTTCGTCGAGGGCCTGTTGAAGGCGTTCCCGCGCGCGAAGCAGGGCGTCATCTCCGCCGGCCGCGACGAGGAGGCCGGGATGACGGAGGACGGCGAGTTCCCGATCACCATCGACTACGTGAAGCTCCCCGAGATCCGGCCCGAGGACACCGTCATCGTCGCGGACCCGATGCTCGCGACGGGGTCGACGATGGCCGCCGTCCTCGACCACGTCCTCGCCGAGGCCGACGACTTCGAGGACCTGTTCGTGCTCTCGGCGGTCTCCGCGCCGGCCGGCCTCGTCCGCGTGAGCGAGGCGGTCCCGGAGGCCGACCTCCTGACGGTCGCCATCGACGACCGCCTCGACGACGACGGGTTCATCGTCCCCGGCCTCGGCGACGCCGGCGACCGCGCGTTCCGCACGGTCTGAGGCCGAGCGACGACCGCGCCGTCCTCGTCGACGTACTTTTAAGAGCCGCCCGCGCGACCGATCGGACATGAGCGACGCGCCGACGACCGAGCCCTGCGACGCCTGCGGCGAGCCGACGACGGACGCGCTCGCGCGCACCGTCCGGCTGAGCGTCGACCGGGCGAACATCGACACCCAGCGGCTCTGTCCCGACTGCTTCGCCGACTGGATCCGGCGGTATCAGGACCGGCTCGGCTCCGGCGGCTCCGAGGACGACGGCAGCTCCGAGATCATCGTCGACTGAGAGCGGCGGCGACCGACCGCCGTCGTCTCGACCGAACACCTTCGCGTCGGCCGGCAACGTCCGTTCCGACCGCCCGGCTTAAGCCCCGCCGGGACGGAGCCTCACTCAATGGATCTCGCCATCGACGCCCCGGCCCCGGCGGCCCCCGACTGCGCCGACGACGGGACGTGGCTCGCCTGTATCGAGTGCGACGAGACGTTCGCGCCCTTCGAGACGGTCCGGTACACCTGCGACGAGTGCGACGGCCTGCTCGAAGTCCGGTACGACGACCCGCCGACCTTCGACGAGTTCGGCTCCGGCGCGCCCTCAGAGGGGCCAGACCGGGGCGTCTGGCGCTACCGCGAGGCGCTCCCCTTCGACCTCGGCGTCACGCTCCCGGAGGGCGACACGCCGCTCCACCGCGTCCCCCGCATCGAGGAGGCGGTCGGCGTCGACGCGCTCCGGATCAAACACGAGGGGATGAACCCCACCGGCTCGTTCAAGGACCGCGGGATGACGGTCGGCGTCCGCGTCGCGAAGGAGCTGGGCGTGGGTGCGCTCGCGTGCGCCTCCACCGGGAACACCTCGGCCGCCCTCGCCGCCTACGGCGGCCGCGGCGACATGCAGACGCTCGTGTTGCTCCCGCAGGGGAAGGTCGCCGCCGGGAAGGTCGCGCAGGCGAGCCTCCACGGGGCCCGCATCCTGGAGGTCGACGGCAACTTCGACGCCTGCCTCGACATCGTTCAGGAGCTGGCCGCCCGCGGCGAGGCGTACCTGCTCAACTCCCTGAACCCGTTCCGCTTGGAGGGCCAGAAGACGATCGGCTTCGAGATCCTAGAGGAGTTCTACGCGGACTACGGCGTCTTCCCGGACCGGATCGTCCTCCCCGTCGGCAACGCGGGCAACACCTCGGCGCTGTACAAGGGCTTCCGCGAGCTGGTTCAGGCCGGCGCGCTCGACCCCGACGAGGTCCCCAAGCTGACCGGCGTTCAGGCGGACGGGGCCGCGCCGATGGTCGAGGCGATAGCGGAGGGGAACGACGAGATCCGGCGCTGGGAGGAGGTCGAGACCCGCGCGACCGCGATCCGCATCGGCAACCCCGTCAACGCGCCGAAGGCGATCCCGGGGATCCGCAACACCGGCGGCACGGCGGTCGCCGTGAGCGACCCCGAGATCACCGCCGCGCAGCGCCACCTCGCCGCGGAGGGGGTCGGCGTCGAGCCCGCCTCCGCCGCGAGCCTCGCCGGGCTGAAAAAGCTCCGGCGCTCCGGCGTCGTCGACGACGACGAGCGCGTCGTCTGCCTGACGACCGGCCACCTCCTGAAGGACCCCGAGGCGGCCTACGAGGCGGGCGGCGAGCCGGAGCCGGTTCCGAACGACGTCGAGGCCGTCGTCGACCATCTTAGGGGCTGAACGCTCTCCCCTCGGCTCCGGCCGGCTCTCGCCGCAGGTATTTATACACACAAACACGTACACAAACACCGATGGCGACAAAGACAATCGGCGTCCGCGAGGAGGTGTACGAGCGGCTCCGCGCTCGGAAGCGGGACGACGAGAGCTTCACCGACCTCATCGACCGGTTGATCGACGAGAGCGAGGGCGACTGGCGCGAGGGGTTCGGATCGCTGTCAAGCGAGGAGGCCGAGTCGCTCCGCGAAGCGGCGGCCGCGTCGCGGGGGCGGCTCAACGAGTCTGCGGTCGACCGACAGACGGCGGCGGTCGACCGGTTAGCGGCCGCGGACGACGATGGTCGGCTGGCTGACGACGCCGACGCTGATGACGATTCCGACGCCGACCCGGGCGGCGACACCGCCGACGCGGACGATACTGACGACGCGGGCGGCGACGCCGGAGGACCGCCGTGACTCGGTACCTACTCGACACGACGTTTCTGATCGACTACCTGGGCGGTACCGACGGCGTTCGTCGCTTCCTCGAAGCACACGACGGAGACGAGTTCACGACGACGGCGATGAACTACAAGGAAGTCGCGGTCGGCCGACGCCTCGACGACTCGTTCGACCCAGAGGAACTCGCGGCGGCGTTCGCGTGGCTCGACGTGGTCCCGATCGGACGGGAACACGCGCTCGCGGCGAGCGCGTTCGAGGCGGACCTATTCCGCTCCGACGATCACACGAGGCGGGCCGTCGACGCCGCGACCGCGGACATCCTGATCGCCGCCGTGGCCGACGTCGAGGGGATGACGGTGGTCACCCGGAACGTCGACGACTTTGAGCCGTTCGTCCCCGTCGCGAGCTACTGACTACTCGTCGGCGCGCGCCTCGGCGGCGTCCAGCGTGATCTCGGTGATCTCGACGATCCGGTCGTCGGCGAGGAGTTCCTCGATGGCGGCGTCGGGGACGGCGGCGTCGAGGTTGTAGACGGTGAGCGCCTCCCCGCCCTGCGTCTCGCGGCCGTTGAACATCCCGGCAATGTTCACGTCGTGGTCGCCGAGCACGGTCCCGATGAGCCCGATGACGCCGGGCTCGTCGGTGTTGCGCGCGACGAGCATGTGCCCGTACGGGACCGCGTCGACGCGGAAGCCGTCGATGCGGACGATGCGGGCGTCCTCGCCGGCGAACAGGGTCCCCTCGACCGCTATCTCGCCGTCGCCGTTGCGGACGGTGACGCGGACGAGGCTCTGGAAGTCGTCGGTCTGCCGCGTCTTCGACTCGGTAACCTCGATGCCGCGCTCCTCGGCGAGCCGCGGCGCGTTCACGGCGTTCACCTGCCACTCCAGCGGCTCGAAGACGCCCTTCAGCGCGCTCGCGGTGACGAGGTCGACGTCCTCCGCGGCGATGTCACCCTCGTAGGTCGCCTCGACCTCGGTGATCCGGCCGTCGAGCAACTGTGCGGCCACCTTCCCCGCGGTCTCGGCCACGTCGATGTACGGCTCGATCCGCGGGAACGCCGTCTCGTCGACCGAGGGGGCGTTGAGCGCGGTGAGCACGGGTTCGTCGTCGAACGCGGCGAGCACGGCCTCGGCGGTGTCGACCGCGACGTTCTCCTGGGCTGCCTCCGTCGACGCGCCGAGGTGCGGCGTCACGACGACCTCCTCGACGTCTAAGAGCGGCGAGTCGTCCGGGAGCGGCTCCTCGGCGAAGGAGTCGAGCGCAGCGCCCGCGAGGACGCCGTCATCGACCGCCTCCGCGAGCGCGGCCTCGTCGACGATGCCGCCGCGGGCGCAGTTGATCAGGTAGCCGCCCTCCAGTTGGGCCAGCTCGTCCTCGCCGATCATCCCCTCGGTCTCGGGGAGCAGTGGCGTGTGGATCGTCGCGAAGTCGCCCCGCCCGAGCGCCTCGTGGAGGTCCTCGACGAGCTCGGCACCGAGCCGCTCTGCGCGCTCCTCGGAGATGTACGGGTCGTAGACCACCAGATCCATCCTGAGCGAGTCGAGCCGCTTCGCGACCTCCTGCCCGACGCGGCCGAGGCCGACGATGGTGAGCGTCTTGTTGTTCACCTCGGTGCCGAGGAACTCGCCTTTCGCCCACTCGCCGTCGACGAGGCGGCCGTGCGCCTGCGGGATCGAGCGCGCGACGGCGAACGTCATCGCCACCGTGTGTTCGGCGGCGGCGCGGACGTTCCCCTCGGGGGCGTTCGCGACGATGACGCCGTGGTCGGTGGCGGCGTCGATGTCGATGTTGTCCACGCCGATGCCGGCGCGGCCGACGATGACGAGGTCGGGGGCGGCCTCGAAGACGGCCTCCGTGACCTCGGTTCCGGACCGCACGATCAGCGCGTTGGCGTCGGCGACGGCGTCGAGCAACGCCTCCCCCTCGCTCTCGTAGTCGGTGACGACCTCGTGGCCGGCGTCTTGGAGTCGGTCCAACCCCGCGTCCGCGATGGGGTCGGTCACGAGTACCTTCATGCCGAAACGCACCCGCGGCGCGGGGTTAACGCTTTCCTCATCGCGCCGTTTTGCCGCCCGAACGGATCCGCGATCGCGTTCATCTACCCCTCCGTTTCCGGTGGAGAGTGCGCGTTCGTGTACACTTCTCGCGCCGGTACTGCCTTTTATACGGGGCCGCATGGTCGGGACATGGACTTCACGATCGCGTTCGTCGGCGTCGGGGCCATCCTCGTGCTCACCGCCGTCAGCGCATTCTTCTCCAGTTCGGAGCTCGCGGTGTTCTCCGTGCCGACACACCGGATCGACTCGCTCGTCGCGACCGACGTGCCGGGCGCGAAGGCGCTGTCGGCGCTGCGCGACGACTCGCACCGCTTCCTCGTCACCGCCCTCGTGAGCAACAACGTCGCCAACATCGCCGCCGCGTCGGTCGCGACCGCGGTGTTCGTGCGGTTCGGGTTCTCCGGCGGCGAGGCGGCCACGGGGTCGACGCTCGTCACCTCGGTGTTCGTCATCGTCTTCGGCGAGATCGCGCCGAAGTCGTACGCGGTCGCCAACGCGGAGAAGCACGCGCTTCGCGTCTCCCGGATCGTCGTCGCGATCCAGCGCGTCCTCCGCCCGATCCTGTTCGTGTTCGAGGCGCTCTCGGGGGTCGTCAACCGCTTCACCGGCGGCGAGTCCGCCATCGAGTCGTACCTCACCCGCGAGGAGATCGCGACGTTCGTCCGGTCGGGCGAGGCCGCGGGCGCGCTCGACCCCGAGGAGGGCGCGATGATCCGCGGCGTCCTCGATTTAGAGACCACGACCGTCGCCGCGGTGATGGTCCCCCGCACCGACGTGGTCGCGCTCCCCGACACGGCCAGCCCCGCGGACGCGCTCTCCCGGGCCGCGAGCGAGGGCGTCACCCGGATGCCGGTCTACGGCGAGAACCGCGACGACGTGGTCGGGATCGTCGACGTGCGCGACGCGATCCGCGCGAACGACGCCGGCGACGACCTCGCGAGCGCGCTCAGCGAACCGACGTTCGTCCCTGAGACGAAGCCGCTCGACGAGCTGTTCGCCGAGATGCGGGCCGGCGAGGCGCGGATGGTCGTCGTCGTCGACGAGCACGGCGCGGTCGTCGGGATCGCGACCCTGGAGGACCTCTTCGAGGAGGTCGTCGGGGAGCTGGTCGGGCGGTGGGAGACGGACGCCGTCGACCTCGTCGCCCCCGACGCGGCCGTCGTCCGCGGCTGGACGACGGTGTCGCATCTCAACGAGACGCTCGGCCTCTCGCTCCCCGCGGACGCGGGAGCCGAGACCGTGGCGGGGCTGGTCACCCGACAGCTCGGCCGGCTCCCCACCGAGGGCGACCGCGTCGCGGTCGGAAACGTGACGCTCGCCGTCACGGGCGCGACCGCGACCCGAGTCACGCGGGTCCGGGTCGAGCACGCCGACGAGAGCGGGTTCGGCGTCGTCGACGGAGCCGCCGACGGACCGGTCGACGCCGCGTGACCGCCTCCCGTCCACCCACCGTCTGTCCGACCGCCGCCGCGGTCCCCGCCGGTCGCGGAGAGATGCCACACGTAACACAACATACATGAGTCTCCGAGGGGTCCCGGGAGACACGTTCTCGATCATGGTGAGCCGCTGGGCGTGCGACCGGTGCGGGTTCGTCGCGTGGACGCGGGACCGGTCCGACATCTCGGAGGTGACGGGGTCACACCTGCTCGCGCACCACTCCGACGCGCTCTCGAAGTCCGACTTCCGCGTGAGCTGGGACTGCCCGTACTGCGCCACCGCCAAGACCGCCTACGACACCGACGGCGCGGTCGCCGAGTTCAAGACGCACCTCCACGGCCACGCGACCGACCGGATCGACGACGGCGTCCACGTGGCCGACCGGGTGGGCTGGGACGGCGTCGTCCGGGTCGACGCCTCCCCGACCGGCGGCGAGGCCGACGCGCTCCGGGCGCACTTCCACGGCGCTGCGGGGCTCGTCGTCGCCGTGACGCCCGCGCCGGAGCGACTGGTCCGCGCGCTCGACGAGCGCCTCTCCTCGTGGCCGCGCCGGACGGTGATCGTCAGCACCGGCGAGTACGACTTCGAGGCGACGCCGGACGTCGACTTCGAGGGGCTCGACGTCGAACTCGTCGAACTCGACCCGCGCCTCTCCCCCGACGAGGTCGGCGAGACCGTCTCGCGGATCCTCGACGCGAACCACGAGCCCGGCGAGCGCGTCTCGCTGGAGGTGAGCGTCTTCCATCAGATCGTCGCCGCCTTCGACGTCGAGCGCGCGGTCGCGTTCGTCCGCATGCTCGCCGCGCGCCTCGCCGACGCCGGCGGCGTGTTACAGCTGTACGTCGACGCCGACGCGGACCGCAACGTCGCCACCGTCCTGAACTTCCTCGACGAGACGATCGACCTCACCGTCGCGGTCGACGGCGACCGGTTCGTCCGCCGACCGTAGGCGCGGCCGCCGGTCTCTTCCTGCCAGCCTCTTCCTGCCAGTCCCTTCTCCCGGTCGGCCCCGCCTACCCGTCGTAACTCTCGGTGTAGTCCGCGGGCCAGCGGACGTAGACGTACTCGACGTGTCTGTCCGCGGCCGCCTCGACGACGGCGCGCTTGAACCGCCGCAGCACGGCTCTCGCGCGCTCTCGGGCGGCCTCGGAGGCGGTCCCGTCGCTCGCGAGCGCCCGGAGTTCCCGTTCGACGTCGACGCCCAACGGGGGCTCGGCCGGCTCGTCCGGTGGATCCGCCGCGTCCGAGATTCCCTCGGTCGCGTCCTCGGAGACCCCCTCGGTCGCGTCCTCGGAGATCCCACCGGTTTCGCCCTCCGAGACGATCCGGGGCAGGTACGCGGCGGCGAGGTCCGCCACCAGCCGGTCGCGGTGGTCGAGCGCGTCGATCAGCCACTCGACCGCCGCCGACCGGTCGGCCGCGCCGGGGTCCGCTGCCTCGAGGAGTTCGCAGTACAGCCACGCCGCGTACCGCCGCACGTCGGTGTCGCGCGCGCCCGTGCCGGAAGACGGGCTCCGCCTCCCTCCCGTCCGATCGGCCGCGGTCCGCTCCCCGGCGACCGCGCGGAACGCCGCGAGCAGCCCGTCGGCCTCGAACGGACGCTCGGTCAGGAGTCGGTCGCGAACGTCGCCCGCGGGGACGGCGTCCGCCTCGGCGACGACCGCGGCGACGGACGCCGCGGCGGCCCGACGCACCGCTTCCGAGGGGTCTCCGAGCGAGCCGAGCAGCGCGCCGGTCGCGTCCCGCCGGTCGAGGTCCCCGAGCCGCTCGACGACGGTGAGCCGGAGCCGCTCGTTTCCCCGGCGCGCCGCGAGCGCGAGCAGCTCGACCGCCTCGTCGGTGTCCATCTCGACGAGCGCGTCGACCGCGGCGCTGCGAACGAGGTCGTTCGGCGCGTTCACCAGCGGTCGGACCGCCTCGACGTTCTCCCCGCCGACGCGGGCGTAGCCCCTGACTGCCCGGGCGCGGACCCGGTCGTCGCCGTCGTCGAACGCCTCGCGGAGCCGGGGCGCGGCGTCCTCGCCTCCGACGAACCCCAACCCGGTCGCGCCGACCATCCGATACGCGGCCCGGTCGCGGTCCAGCCACCGCGCGAACGTCCCGGCGGCGCTCTCCTCCGGCTCTCCGGCCCCCTCCGCGCCCTCGCCGCGCCGTCGCTCGGCGATCCGCCTCGCCAGCCGGTCGACGTGGGCGTCGCCGTGGAAGTACAGCGACTCGATCGCCGCCGCGCGGACGGCCTCGTCGGGGTCGTCGAGCGCGGTCCCGAACAGCGCCTCGACGATCCGGTCCCGCTCGGCGCTCATCGAACTGGAGGGATTGCCGAGCGCCTCGGCCGCCTCGCGGCGCGTCGAGGCGTCGAACCGCCGGTCGAGCCGCGCCATCGCGGGCGGCCGACCGCCGTCAGTGCGCCCGGCGTCGGCGTGGGCCGAGCGGTCTCCGCGGTGACGGCCGGCGTCGCCGCTCTCCGTCGGCTCCGGGGCTTCGTCGGTCCGCGGCCCGTCGTCCATCTACGAAAACCTCACCGATCCGGTACGTTAAACGCACGGCCGCGATTATCCGAACTGAGAATCTCTCGGGGGCTCCGAGTCCGTCCGCGTCAGTCGAGCCCGAACACCCGGACCGCGTCGTACTCCGGCCCGGAAGGCGTCAGCGTCGACTCGATCAGCCGGATCTCGCCGACCGAGAACGTCCCGACCGCCGGGTCCTCGGCGTCGAGCGCGTCTCGGACCGCGTCGGCGCCGGTCGCGTTCTCGACGCGGCCCAGCGTGACGTGCGGCGTGAACCCGTGGTCGGCCGGGTCGACGCCGAGCGCGGTCGTCTCGGCTTCGAGCGCCTCGTGGAGCGCGGCGAGGTCGTCGCCGCCCCGGCCGACGCCGGCCCAGACGACGGAGACGTACTCGCGGTTCGGGAAGACGCCGAGGCCGCCGACCGCGGCCTCGAACGGGGCGACGCCCGCGCGGTCGACCGCGCGCTCGCCGGCTTCGATCACGTCGTCGACGGCGGGCGTGTCTCGGGGGGAGTCCCCGTCGCTCTCGGCGACGTCGCCGCAGAACTTCAGCGTCACGTGCGCCTGCTCGGGGTCGACCGGGTTGACGCCCGGCGCGTCCGCGAAGGGGGCCTGCGCGTCCGCGACTGCCGGGGCGAGGTCGTCCGGAAGGTCGACGGCGAAGAACGCGCGCATCGTCGGGCGCGACGCTTCGCCGCGACGGTTGATAAACCCCGGCCGATGCGGCGGCGTCCGCCTCGCGTCGGCCGCCCCGCCAAATCCCAATTTCTCACCGCTTGGGCCGCCTCGCACCGCTCATTTCTCGACTATCACGCACGGGTTCGTCTGCCCGATCGACCGCCAGTCGTCTTCCCCGACCGCCTTCCAGAAGCTCCGCGGCCTCGTCCCGAGCGCGTCCCGGATCTCGTCGTACGTCAGGAGGTTCTCGCCGTCGAGCAGGAGTTCGAAGCGCTCGGGGTCCGTCTCCGGGTCGCTCCGGTACGCGGCGCGCGTGTGCCGGTTCGGATAGTTGAAGATCAGCCGTCCGCCCGGTTCGACGCGCGCGTACAGCGCCTCGATCGCCGGGACGATCGCCTCGACGTAGTGGAGCGTCGCGATACACGTGACGCACTCGAATCGCCGGTCGACGTCGAACTCGGGAAGCCTCGCGGTCTCGAAGGTCAGGTTCTCCGCCCCTTCGGCGTCGGCGAGCGAACGGTTCCCCCGCAGGACCGACTCGGCCGCGTCGTACCCGAAGAGGGACGCCTCGGGGTGCCGGCGACTCAGGGCGAACAGGGCGAACCCGGGCCCGCAGCCGACGTCGGCCACGGACTCCGGGAACGGTTCGAACAGCCGGTCGAGCCGGTCGGCCATGCGCTCGCCGGCGGCCCGCATCCCGTCCAGCGACGCCCGGTCGGTCGTCCGCCAGTGTTCCTCCCAGTCGATCGTCGAGGGGAACGCCATGGCTCCGTCGGGAGATGGGGCGGGCCGGCCGAGAGTCCGTCGATCGGCGTCGTTCCGGGTCGCGGTGCGCGTCGCCCGACGGTCACAGCCGCTCCCGGATCGTGTCGGCGGTCGCGTCGCCGACGCCGTCGACGTCGGTGAGGTCGTCGCGGGAGGCCTCCCGCACGTTCTCGACCGACCCGAACCGACGCAGGAGCCGGCGGCGCGTCTCGGGGCCGACGCCCGGCACGTCGTCGAGGACCGTCTCGACCCCGTCGCGGACGGTCTGGTGGTAGGAGACGGCGAAGCGGTGCGCCTCGTCGCGCACGCGCTGGAGCAGGTGGAGCTCGGGGGCGTCGTCGTCCCACCGCCGAGTCCCGGTCGGGGTGACGACCAGCTCCTCCGCCTTCGCCAGCGCGACGACGGGCACGTCCCAGCCGGTCTCCGCGAGCGCGTCGCGGGCGGCCCCCAGCTGTCCCTCCCCCCCGTCGATCAGGAGGAGGTCGGGGTCGGGGCGGTCGTCGCGGCCCTCCGTCGCGCGCTCGGCGCGCCAGCGGATCAGCTCGCGCATGTTCGCGTAGTCGTCGTTGCGCTCGGTGAGCTTCTTTCGCCGGTAGTCGGCCGTCTCCGCGCTCCCGTCGACGAAGCACACGTCGGAGCCGACCACCGCGGTCCCCTGCGCGTGGCTCACGTCGAACCCCTCGATCCGCTCGGGGCGGGCGATCCCGAGGCGGTCGCCGAGCGCGCCGACGGGGTCGTCGCGGCCGCCGCGCTTGCGGGCGTTCTTCAGCGCGAGTTCGACGAGTTTCGCCTCCCGGCCGGCCCCCGGTACCCGCACCGCGACCCCCTCGGCCTCCAGCCAGTCGACCACGTCAGAGTCCGACGGGCGCTCCGCGAGGAGGACCGCGTCCGGGAACTCCCGCTCGGCGTAGTACTGCGCGAGGAACGCCGAGAGGACCGCCGCGGGGGTGTTGGCGTCCGTCTCGTCGCCGGTCTGCCCCTCCTCGACCGCCGCCGCGTCCAGGCGGTGCCGGCTCCGGTCGACGAGCTGTCCGCGCTCGCTGTGGAGCCGGGCCACGCGGGCGTCCTCGCCCTCGACCGCGGCCGCCAGCACGTCGACGACCCGGTCGTCGGTGCGGTCGCTGACGGCCTCGCCCCCCTCGCCGTGGAACGCCTCGACGGCCTCCAGCCGGTCCCGGAGGTTCGCGGCGCGCTCGAACTCGTTGGCCTCGGCGGCCGCCTCCATCCGTCGCCGGAGGGGGTCGGCGAGGATGCCGGTCTCGCCCTCGAAGAAGCGGCGGGCCGCCGCCACGTCCTCGGCGTAGCTCTCGGCGTTGATCTCACCGGTACACGGCGCGGAGCAGATCCCCATCTCGTAGTCGAGGCAGGGCCGGTCGCGCCCCTCGTACTTGTGGTCCGAACAGCCCCGCAAGCGGTACTCGTCGCGGATCGCCTTCACGACGGTCTCGACGCGCCCCACGTCGGTGAACGGCCCGTAGGCGACCGCGCCGGCCTCGGGGTCGCGGGTGACCTCGATCCGCGGCACCTCGTGGTCGGTGAAGGCGACGAGGGGGTACGACTTGTCGTCCTTCAGCCGGACGTTGTACCGCGGTCGCAGCCGCTTGATGAGGTTCGCCTCCAGGAGGAGCGCCTGCGTCTCCGTGTCGGTGACCGCGAACTCGATCCGGTCCGCGCGCTCGACCATCCCCCGGATCCGGCCGGAGCGCGGGTCCGCGTACGACCGCACCCGGTCGCGGAGGTCGAGCGCCTTCCCGACGTACAGGGTCGTCTCGCCCGCCCGGAACTGGTAAACCCCGGGCTCCGTCGGGAGGGATCCGGCCCGCTTGCGCACCGCGTCGGCGTCCATCGGTCTCGGATCGCCGTAGCCGTCGAACGCGTTTGAACGCTGCGGGTGGGCGGGAACTCTGATTATCAAACTCGAACACCGGGACGTGCGGTTTATGCCGGCGGTTGGGAAATACTCACGCAGATATGACGGGACTTCGAGGGCTGCTGCGGCGCGTGCTCGGCCGGGGCGGGGACTCGCGGTCGGTCCCGGACGGCGGTGTCGTCGTCGACGGATCGTCCGACGACGGGGGACCGGGCGAGCCCGGGACCGACGAGAGTGACGCCGAGACGTACGAGATAACTCAAGAGCGGGGCGTCGACCGCGCCGAGACGCTCGCGGGCGCGGGCTTCCAGCAGGTGTTCGACGCGACGAGCGTCCCGACGTTCATCCTCGACGCCGACGGCAACGTCGCCGAGTGGAACGAGTCCATCGTCTCGCTCACCGGGGCCGAGCGCGAGGACGCCGTCGGCCACCCCCACGTCTCAGAGCTGTTCTACCCCGACGGCCGGCGGGCCGACACGCTCGCCGACAAGGTGCTCGACGCGCCGGAGACCGCCGACGAGGAGTACGGCGTCGAGCGCTGCGACTCCGAGGCGACGCGCTACCGCGACACGAGCACGATGGTCGACCGGCACGGCGACGAGAAGCACATCGAGTTCACCGCGACCCCGATGTACGACGACGGCGAACTCGTCGGCGTCACGGAGGTCGTCGTCGACCGCACGGAGAACGTCAACGAGCGCGACGCCACGGCCCGGCTCGTCTCCGAGATCCGCGAGACCGCCGAGGAGATCGGCGAGGGGAACCTCGACGCCCGCGCGGTCTGCCACGACGAGTGCGAGGAGGTTCTCGACGATGATCTGCTCCGCGTCGTCGGCGTCGTCAACCAGATGGCGGAGAACCTCGATCAGCTCTCCTCGGGCGTCCACGAGAAGGCGCGCGACCTCGACGCGACCGTCGGCGAGGCGAGCGCCGCCGCCGCCGACATCGCCGAGAACGTCGACGAGCAGAACGAACTGCTCGAGGAGAGCGTCTCGGAGATGCAGTCCTTCTCGGCGGGCATGGAGGAGGTCGCCGCGACGGCCGACGAGGTCGACACCGCCGCGGTCGCCGCCGCCGACGCCGCCGACGAGGGGCTCGACGCGAGCGAGGACGCCCGCGAGGCGACCGAGGACGTCGTCGAGATCGGCGACGAGTTGGTCGAGAGCGTCGGCGCGCTCTCCGAGCGCATGGACGACATCGAGGAGGTCATCGAGGTGATCTCCGACGTGGCCGAGCAGACGAACCTGCTCGCGCTCAACGCCAACATCGAGGCCGCCCGCGCCGGCGAGGGCGGCGACGGCTTCGCGGTCGTCGCCGAGGAGGTGAAGAAGCTCGCCGACGAGACCCGCGGCTACACCGAGGAGATCACGGAGAGCCTCGACAAGCTCCAGGCGCAGTCCGCGGAGACCACGACCGCGGTCGAGCGCTCTCACGACCGCATCGAGGACGCGGGCACCGAGATCGAGACGGTCCTCGACTCGCTCGAAGAGATCGCCGACGCCGTCGACGAGGCGGCCGCGGGCGTCGCGGAGGTCGCGCGCACCACCGACGACCAGGCCGCGACCGTCGAGGAGCTCACGTCGTCGCTGGAGGCGGTCCGCGAGCGCTCCGACCGCACCGAGGCGGCGACCCAGCGCATCGTCGACGCCACCGACGACCAGGAGGCGGCCGTCGACGAGCTGATCGCCCGCGTCGAACAGCTCGACGCGCGGTAGTCACCGCCGATGCCCGGTAATCACCGCTTCCCTCCCCCGCTCCTCCCGTTCGCTTTCCCCGTTCCTCCCGTTCGCTTTCCCCATTCCTCCCGTTCGCTTTCCCGCTCCGCCGAACGTTTAACCCCGCTCAACCCCCACAAACAGTATGTCCGTCACGCCGCCCGGACCCCTCGGCGACCCCGTGTTCGGGAACGGTCGCCAGTTCGCCGACGACCCGTTCGGATTCCTCCGCGCCTGCGCCGACAGCTACGGCGACGTGGTGCGGCTCGACCTCGGTCCCCGCGAGACGTACCTGCTGACGAACCCCGCCGACGTGGAGCGCGTGCTCGTCGCCGACGCCGAGCGCTATCGCAAACCGCAGTTCGGCGACGACGCGATGGACGCCTTACTCGGCGACGGCCTCCTCATGAGCGACGGCGACACGTGGCAGCGCCAGCGCAAGCTCGCGAACCCCTCGTTCCACAACCGCCGGATCGGCGCGCTCGACGGGACGATGGTCGATCACACCCGGTCGCAGCTCGCGGACTGGGAGGACGGGGACGTGGTCGACGTCCAGCTCGAAGTCGCCCGGCTCACGGTGAAGATCATCGTCTCGGCGATGTTCGGGGCCGACATCACAGACGAGGAGGTGAAGACGGTGCAAGAGAACCTCGAACCGCTCGGCGCGCGCTTCGAGCCGGACCCACGCCGGTACCTGATCCCGAACTGGGTGCCGACCCGCGAGAACCGCGAGTTCGACGCGGCGATCGACACCCTCGAGTCCGTCATCGACGGCATCGTCGACCGCCGCCGCGGCACGGAGCGCGACCCGAGCGTCGACCCCGCCGGCTCCGAGGGCGTCGCGGTGCCCGGTCCCGCGGGCGACGGCGACGGCGACCTGCCCATGGACCTGCTCTCCGTCCTGCTCCGCGCCCGCGACCGCGGCGAGCAGACCGACGAGAACCTCCGCGACGAGCTCGTCACCATGCTGCTCGCCGGCCACGACACCACCGCGCTCGCGCTCACCTACACCTTCTACCTCCTCTCGAACCACCCGGAGGCCCGCGAGCGCGTCGAGCGCGAGGCCGAGGCGGCGACGAGTGAGTCCCCTCCGACCGCGGCCGACGTGCGCGAGATGGCGTACACCGAGCGCGTCCTCAACGAGTCGATGCGCCTCTACCCGCCTGTCTACACGCTGTTCCGCGAGCCGAAGCTCGACGTGAAACTGGGGGGGTACCGGATCCCGGAGGGGTCCGCGCTGATGGTCTCGCAGTGGGCCGTCCACCGGTCCGACCGGTGGTACGACGACCCCGAGGCGTTCGACCCGGACCGGTGGCTCCCCGAGCGCCGGAGCGAGCGCCCCCGGTTCGCCTTCTTCCCGTTCGGCGGCGGGCCGCGCCACTGTATCGGGAAGTCCTTCTCGCTGCTCGAAGCGAAGCTCATCCTCGCGGAGGTCTGCTCGCGGTTCGAACTCGACTACGAGGGGCCGGACCTCTCCTTGCGCGGCTCGCTGACGATGCACCCGAACCACCCGGTGCCGATGCGGCTCCGCGAGCGCTGAGCGATGGCGGACGCGGACGAGGGATCGGAATCCTACTGCGCCCGCTGCGGCGACCCCCTCTCTCGCGGTCTCGTCGCCGGAAAACAACGCGCCTGCTGTCTCAACGCGACGCCCATCGCAGGCGTCTGTCCGACCCACGGGCCGGTGGGACCGCACCACGCGGTCGACGACCCAGACGCGGCCGATAGCAGGTGAGCGGCTCCGGCGAACCGGTTCGTCACCACTACGACGCCATTCGGCGGTGGCGCGTGCCTGCGAGCGTGCCGCCGAAGGCGGCCGCGAGGAGCACGCGCGAGGGAGTCGGCGGCGACCAGCGGGAGCCGCCGACGAGGCTGGGGAGGCGTGAGGCGGGGCGGGAATCGAAGGGGCAGCCGCGAGAACGAACCTCGGTGACGCAAGCACCGCAGGAGCGAACGGAGTGAGCGACGAGGAGCACAGCGAGCCGCGGGAGTTCTCGCGGCTGGGGCTTCGGCGGTGTTCGCGTTGAGCAGTGACGTACGGATCTCGTTTCCTCGACCGACTACGTCCCCGACGACGACCTACAACTCAATCGTCGCCGCGACCTCGCGGAACTCGGGGTCCCACACGTCGAGCGCGTGGACGCGCCACCGGATCGGCTCGAACGCGGCGTCCACCAGCGCCGCGACCGCCCCCGGCTCGGGGTTCCCGCCCCGCGCCAGCGTGACGTGCGGGACGTAGTCGTCGCCCTCGATCCCCTCGACGGCTCCGAACGCGGCGCAGAGACGCCGGTGGAGGCGTACGAGCCCGCCGCTCTCGACCGCGAGATACACGACCGGGCGCGACCCGGAGGCGGGCGCGTCGAACACGTCGACGCCGGTCACGGCGACCTCGAACGGGTCGGTCCTCGCCAGCGGCCGGCTCAGCCGTCCGCGTAGTCGGTCGAGGGCGTCCTCCCTCGCCGGCGTCTCGCCGGCGTCGCCCTCCGCGTCGCGCACGTCGCCGACGCCGAACCGCTTACAAACGAGGGTGTGCCGCTCGCGCACCCGATCGAACCCCTCCAGTTTCGGGTGGAGATCGCCCGCGAGACGGTCGACCGCGGGCGAGAGCGGGACGTTGAGGCTGAACACGTCGCGGGCCGGCTCAGATCCGATCGGCGAGGCGTAAGGCGATCACGACGACGAGCGCGACCCCGATCAGCGTCGGGATCGCGTCGAACAGCCAGAACGCGACGTCGAGGACGGTCTCGACGATCTCCACGAGAAGCCATACCACGACGAGGAGCAGAACGAGTTTCAGCAGGTCGTCGGTGTCGATCTCGGCGCGGTCCATGCCGTACTCGGGGCGGGGCAGCGACAAAAATCCGAGGGTGACGCGAGCGCGTCCGCTACGTGATCTTCTCGTACTGCTCGGAGAGCTTCTCTGCGGCCTCGTCGAGCAGCTCCGACTCGTAGTCGTCGAGGTCCCACTCGACGACCTCCTCGACCCCCTCGGACCCGAGCTTCGCGGGCACGCCGAGGGCGGTGTCGTCGTAGCCGAACTCGCCGTCGAGGACGACCGAGCAGGGCAGCACCTCGCCGGTGTCGTTGACGATGGCCTCGACCGTGTGCGCGACCCCGGTGGCGGGCCCCCACTGCGTCGCGCCCTTCCGGCTGATCACGTCCATCGCGGACTCCTGGAGGTCTTCGAGGATCGCCTCCTTCTCGTCGGCGTCGAACGACGGGTCGTGACCGTTCACGCGCACCTTCGAGAAGACGGGGGCCTGCGCGTCGCCGTGCTCGCCGAGGATCGTCGCCTCGACGTTCTTGACGGGCGCGTCGAACCGCTGCGAGAGGACGTAGCGGAAGCGCGCGGAGTCGAGCCGCCCGCCGAAGCCGACCACCTTGTGGCGGTCGCGGTCGCCCGCCTCGTACAGGTGGCGGTTGAGGAGGTCGACCGGGTTGGAGGTGGTGACGGTGACGAAGTCGTCGTTGTGCTCGGCGATGGAGGAGCCGATGTCCTCCATGATCGGCGCGTTGTCGCCGGCCAGGTCGATCCGCGTCTGGCCCTCCTTGCGCGGGATGCCGGCCGTGATCACGACCACGTCCGAGCCAGCGGTGTCCGCGTAGTCGCCCTGCCGGACGGTCGTGTTCGAGTCGTAGGCGACGCCGTGGTTCGCGTCGGCGGCCTGTCCGATCGTCGTCTCGCGCTGGTCCGGGATGTCGACGAAGACGAGCTCGTCGACCACGTCGCGTAACGCGAGGTTGTAGCCCGCCGCGGCTCCGACGGTCCCCGCCGCACCGATAACGCTTACCTTTGTCATACCGTCTGAAATCGGGTCCGGCCGGCGAGTAAACGTTTCGGAACGCCGTGATCGACCGTGCGGATCCCGGCCGTCGCCCGCGGCGGACCGTCGCGAAACGCCTAACTCCGGCGGCGACGCAGGGGGTCGTAGTGCCGACGTTCCGCTACCCGTGTCCCGGCTGTCGGACGACGAACAGCCTCCACGACGCCGACTGCGAGTTCGAGGGCGTGAGCTGGCCGACCGTCGAGAAGGCGTACACGGACCTGCTTTCGGTGCTGTCCGCCGAGCCGGACGGCCTCTCGGAGGCGGCGCTGCGGGACGCGATTCCGGCCGACTGGGGCGGCCTCCACAAGGCCGCGCTCGGGGCGCTCCGGCGCGACCAGCGCGTCGTCGAGGACGGCGACCGGCTCCGGCTGCTCACCGCCGCGGAGTTCAAGGAGCTGGTCTCGGAGCCGACCCGCGAGCCGATGCGGACGGTGTACGAGCACGGCTCCGTCCCGGGCTGTCACGACAACGCCGTCTTCGCGATGGTGGCGTGGTACGAGATGGTCGGCCTCTCGTGGCCGGAGACCCGCGAGAACGTGATCGAGTGGCTCCGCGAGTCGGGCGCGTGGGACCGCGGCGGCTTCGAGGAGTCGACGCCCGAGGAGCTCGTCGACGCCAAGCGCCACGTGTACGACGAGGGATACGGCTGGAAGGAGAAGGGGCAGTCGGCGAAGCGCGTGATCGAACGGCACATCTGAGCGCCCTCGCGACCGCCCGCTTAAGTTTCCGCGTAACCTCCCGCCACCGTGACACACCCGGAAGCCGGCGCGGCGTCCGGCAAGGGCGGTCTCGACGAGGTCGCCGAAGTCGACCCCTCCGCTGCCGACTCCTCCGACGCCGCGGGCGACGACACCCCTCGATCCCCGGCGGTCGAAAACCCCCGACGCGCGCTCGCGGTCGTGATCGGCGTCGTGTTCATCGATCTGGTCGGCTTCGGGATCGTGATCCCGATCCTCCCTTTCTACGTGCGGTCGTTCGAAGTCAGCGACGCCTTCATCGGGCTGCTCGCGGCGTCGTACTCGCTCGCGCAGTTCCTCGCGGCCCCCACGCTCGGCCGGCTCTCCGATCGGATCGGTCGCCGCCCCGTCCTGCTCGCGTCGCTCGCCGCCGCGGGCGTCGCGTGGGTGACGTTCGGCTACGCCGGGGCCGCGGGGGCGCGGTTCGGCCCCGTCGCGGCGCTGGCGACGCTGTTCGCCTCCCGGACGCTCGCGGGCGCGATGGGCGGCAACATCGCCGCCGCGCAGGCGTACGTCGCCGACATCACGCCCCGAGACCGCCGGGCGGGCGCGCTCGGCCTCATCGGTGCCGCGTTCGGCCTCGGCTTCGTCTTCGGCCCGGCGATCGGCGGACTCCTCGCCGCCGACCCGGTCGTCGCCCGCGCCGACGCGCTCCTCCCGGCGTTCGTCCCGGCGACGGCGTACTCGCTCCCGAGCTTCGCGGCGGCCGGCATGAGCTTCCTCGCCGTCGCCGTCGGGTTCGCGTTCCTCGACGAGCCGACGCGGACGCGACCCGCCGGAGCGGTCGGCGGTCGGTCGACGACGGTCGTCGGCCAGTTCCGCGACGCCCTCGCCTCCGCGACGCTCCGGCCGCTGACGGCCGCGTACTTCGTCGTCGCCGTCGCGTTCGCCGGCGTCCAGGTGATGTTCATCCCGTACGTCGCGGACGCGTTCGGCTACGACGCGACCGCGGCGGCGTTCCTGCTCACGTACGTCGGCGTCCTCGGCGCGATAAACCAGGGGATCCTCGTCGGGCGGCTCTCGCGGGTCGTCTCCTCGCGGACGCTCGTCGCCGTCGGCTCGGTCGTCCTCGCCGTCGCGCTCGCCGCGATCCCCGCGAGCGGGTTCGTCGACCGCGCGACCGGCGGCCTCGCCGTCGGCGGCCCGGCGTGGCTCACGCTCCCGCTGCTCGCGCTGCTCGCCGCGCTCGCGGCGCTCTCGCTCGGCAACGCCCTCGTCAACGTCTCGCTGGCGACGCTCGTCTCGGCGTCGGCGGACGACGCGGCGCAGGGCGCGGCGTTCGGCGTGACGCAGGGCGCGTCGAGCCTCGGGCGGACGGTCGGGCCGCCGCTGATGGCCGTCCTCTACACGGTCGCCGTCGCGTCGCCGTTCCTCGTCGGCGCGCTCCTCCTCGTGCCCGTGGCCGCGGCGTTCGGCCGCCGGCTCGGGTGACGGATCGGCCGACCGGACTGGGAACGGGCGACCCGCCGCCGCACGACAGTTTTACGCCCGCGCTCTCCGTCGTACGCCACACATGGCCCTCGACCTCCTCCCCGCGTGGCCGGCGGTCGGCTCGCTCGCGGGCGGGGCGGGGGCGCTCGCGCTCGCGTGGGCGATCCGCGAACACCGCGGTCGCCCGGGCGTCGACTGGTTCCTCGGCGTGTTCGCCGCGCAGACGACGTGGTGTTGCTCCTACGGGGTCGGACTGCTCGTCGCCGACCCGACGCTCCGCGCCGCGCTGGAGGCGACGATGTGGCTCGGCGTGATCTGGACCGGGATCGCGTTCCTCGGCTTCGCCCTGGAGTACACCGGCCGAAGCGACGTCGTCCGCAGCCGCCTGTTCGCGGGGATCGTCGGGTTCGGACTCCTCTCCTCGGCGCTCGTCGCCACGAACTCCCTCCACGGTGCCCTCTGGACCCGATTCGCCCGAGACCCGGCCTTCGGCGTCGAGACCGTCTCGTACGCCTTCGGGCCGTGGGCGTACCTCACGGTCGCCGTCGAGACCGTCCTCGTCGCCAGCGCGGTCTTCCTCCTCGTCGACACGCTGCTCAGCTACGGCCCGCTGTACCGCCGGGAGAGCGCCGCGGTCGCGCTGAGCTCGCTCCCGCCCGGGTTCGCCCTCGTCGCGTGGACGCTGCAGCTCGGCCCCGTCCCGCAGCTCCAGCTCGCGCCGCTGATGTTCGTCCCACACATGGTCCTCGACGCGTACGCGTTCAACCGCGCGGAGATGTTCGACCGGAACCCGACGACCAGCCGCGCCGCCGAGCGCACGGCGATAGACGACCTCCGGGACCCGATCGTCGCGCTCGCGCTCGACCGCCGCGTCGTCCGGCTCAACCCCGCCGCCGAGGCGGTCTTGGATGTCGACGCCGAGACCGCGCGCGACCGCCCGCTCGCCGACTTCCTGGAGCTGCCGGTGTCGATCGGCGACGAGGACCCGATCGAGTCGGACGGCGACGAGTCCGGCGTCGACGAGGACGCGGGCGGCGGCTCCCGCGAGACGGTGCGGATCGACGCCGCTTCCGGCACCGGGACGCGCACCTACGCCGTGTCGGTCTCCCGGCTGACCGATCCCAACGGGACGCACGTCGGGTACACGGTCGTCCTCTCGGACGTCACCGAGCGCGAGCGCCGCCGCCAGCAGCTTGAGGTGCTCAACCGCATTCTCCGGCATAACCTCCGGAACGACGCCGGGGTCGTCCACGGGTACGGCGAGATCCTCCGCGACCGCCTCGAGGACCCGGAGCTGCTGCGGATGGCCGACGCCATCGAGCGGCGCGCGGGCGCGCTGGCCGCGCTCGGCGAGAAGGCCGGCACGGTCGAGCGCCTCCTCGCCGACAGCGACCCCGAGCGGACGGACGTCCGCGACCTCCTGCGGTCGATCGTCGCGGACGCCCGCGAGCGCGACGGCGACGCGACCGTCGAACTCGACGTCGACGGCGGCGGCCTCGACGCCGCCAAACTTGACGACGTCGACCTCGACGCCGACGGCGACTGGACCACGCGCGTCAGGCCCGATGCGCTCCGCGCGGTCGTGGAGAACACGGTGGAGAACGCCGTCGACCACCACGACGGCGAGGGGGTCGAGCGCGACGACGGCGGGACGTGGGTCCGCGCCTCGCTCCGCCGCGAGGGAGATCCGGACGACCCGGACGGCGACGCCCGGTTCGTCCTCGCCGTCGAGGACGACGGTCCCGGCATCCCGGACCACGAGGTCGAGGCGGTCGAGTCCGGACGGGAGACCGCCCTCGAACACGGCTCGGGGCTGGGGCTATGGGTCGTCGCGTGGGGTGCCGCCGCCGTCGGGGCCGACGTGGAGTACGCCGACCGGGAGCCGCGGGGGACGCGGGTGACGGTGTCGATTCCGGTGGTCGAAGCCGAGTGAATCGGGCGGAAACCGAGACCGAAAAACCCTCGAAAACTGCCGGTTCAGTCGCTCTGAATGCGGGGAGCGAGCATGAATGTCACGTTCCCCAGCCCCTCGGCGAACCCGTAGTGGAGTTTGACGGGGAACTCCTCGCCGAGTTCGACGGTGACCTCGGCGTCCGAGGGGATCGCCTTGTTCATGTCCTTGAGGTAATCGAGGCTGAAGAGGGAGTCGGCGGCCCCGGCGGTGAGCGCGATGAGGTCCTCGCGGTCGAGCTTGAGGTTCACGTCGTCGGTGTCGCCCTCGGCCTCGATGAAGAACGCCTCGTCGGCCTCGTCGACGCGGAGGCGGATGTGGTCCGAGACCATGTCGGCGGCCTTGATACCGCGGTCGAGCTGTGCGCCCTCGACGACGATCTCGGAGGCGAGATCGAGGTCCGGGATGTCCGGCTCCTGTCGGATCGAGTCGGGGTCGATGAGCGCGAGGGTGTAGCTCAGGCCGTCGATCTCGATGTGGAGCTTGCGGGTCTCCTCGTCGAGTTCGAGGTGGATCAGGTCGCCCGAGTTGGCCATCCCGGCGATGTCCTCCAACCGGGCGAGGTTGACGCCGATGACGCCGCCGTCGGCGTCGTAGGACTCGAACGCGGCCGCTTCGAGGGTGAGGTCGACCATGCCGACGTTGGCGGGGTCGACGGCGCGGATGGAGAGCTCCTCCTCGTTTAAGCGGATCTTACACTCGTCGACCAACACGCTCACCGAATCGAGCGCGTCCTGAAACGTCGACGCGCCCACGATGGCCTTGAACATATACGTTCAGCTTGGGCGGTATCCCCTAAAAAGACACCCGATCGGGTCGGCACGGAAACGCTCAAAGCGAACGGATGAGGCGGCCGACGACGACCGCGAGCGTCGCGACGGTTCGCCACAGCCGGAGCCGTTCGAGCCGGTATTCGAGCGGCTCCGACTCCTCCGCGTCGTCGTCGCTCTCCCGCTCGGACTCGCGGTCGCCGACCTCGTCGCCCTCGCGCGAGTCGGGCGGCGGATCGGTGGTTCGATCCGGGCCGGCCTCCGATTCGCGGCCCGGCGGTTTTCCATCCGGTCGCCGGACGTTCGGGTCTCGCTCCGCCGGATCTCCGTCGCTCGATTTTCGGCCGCTCGGATCGTCCTCGCTCAACCCTCCGTCGGTCGGTTCCGGTTCGGCGTCATTGCCACTCGGCGTCGGCAGCGGGTCGTCGATCATGGGTCGCTCCCGGCCGGGACTCCGGCCGCACGCGACGGTACGGGATTAATTCATAAATAAACGAGCCGAACCCAAGGCGGAACTGAAACTCTCGGCGGTCGAGTCGTCGGTCCGCCGACGCGCCCGCTCGGCCGTCGCTCCGGCGTCAGATCAGCGGTTCGACGAGGTCGCGTCCCGCGTCGAGCAGGTCGTCGACGGCCGCCTCGGAGTCCGCCTCCGCGTACACCCGCAGCTTCGGCTCGGTGCCGGAGGGGCGGACGAGCAGCCACGAGCCGCTCTCTAAGAGGAGTTTGAACCCGTCGAGCGTGACGACCTTCGCGACGGGCGACCCGCGGACCGACTCCGGGATGTGGTCTTCGAGTTCGTCGAGGACGCCTTCCTTCCGGTCGTCGGGGCATTCGAGCGACACCTTCCCCGCCGCGATGCGGCCGTGCTCGCCGAGCAGGCGGTCGACGCGGGCGTCGAACGGCTCCGCGGCGTGGGTCGCGGCCGCGAGCAGCGCCATCAACACGCCGTCCTTCTCGCGGACGTGCCCGCGGACGGTGAACCCGCCCGACTCCTCGCCGCCGAACAGCGCGTCGCGCTCGCCCATCGCCCGCGCGACCCACTTGAAGCCGACCGGCGTCTCGTACACTTCCTCGCCGTGCGCCTCCGCGATGCGGTCGACGAGGAACGTCGTCGAGACCGTCCTGACGGCGGGGCCGGCGTCGGTCTCCAGCAGCCGGTCGTAGCAGGCGGAATAGAAGAGGTTCGCGTCGAGGACGCCGCGTTCGGGCGTGACGACCGCGATCCGGTCCGCGTCGCCGTCGTTGGCGACGCCGAGGTCCACGTCGCTTTCGGGATCGGTGACGCGCTCGGCGAGCGCCTCGAGGTGTTCGGCCGAGGGCTCGGGCGAGTCGCCGCCGAAGGTCACGTCGCGGTCGCAGCGCAGGCGGACGACCTCCGCGCCGGCCGACTCAAGGAGGGCGTCCGTGACCCCCCGCCCGCTGCCGTGCATCGCGTCGTACGCCACGGTGAGCCCGGAGAGGTCGACGGCGCTCGCCGCGTCGCCGTCGCCCTCGTCGCCCCCGAGGGCCGTCCCAACCACCTCGCGGGCGGCGTCGGCGTGGTCGCTCACGAGGTCGACCCGTTCGACCGCGCCGCGCTCGGCCTCGGGCAGCAGGTCCGGTTCGGCGAGGCGGGCCTCGATGTCCTCGGTGACCTCGGGCAGCGCCGGCGCGCCGTCGTCGGGGATGAACTTCACGCCGTTGTACTCGGGCGGGTTGTGCGAGGCGGTGATCATGCACGCGCCGGCCAGCCCGCGGGCGACGATGGCGTGCGCGATGACGGGCGTCGGCGCGTCGCGCTCGGGGACGATCACGTCGAAGCCGTTCCCGGCGAGCACCTCGGCGAGGCTCTCCGCGAACCCCTCCGAGGTCTCGCGGGCGTCGTAGCCGACCGCCACGGGGGCGTCGCGGCCCGCCGCTTCGAGGTGGTCCGCGACCGCCTGTCCGACGATGCGGACGCGCTCGTCGGTGAACGTGTCGAGCGTGGCCCGCCAGCCGTCCGTGCCGAAACTGATCTGGTCCATGTCGGTGTCGTTGACGGCGAGGCTCATAATGCCCGGTGGCGCGAGACGACTGATCCGATCCGGTCGCTCGATACGACGCAGTTGCCGGTCGGCGAGACACCCCCGAATCCCCAGTCGCTCGGCTGTACGTAACTACTGACGACCAGCCGATCGACACCGGGACCGCCTCGCGGCTGCCCCTTCGAGTCCCGTTCCCGCACCGCACAGCCCCCACCTCACGCCTCCCCAGCCTCGCCGCTCGTTCGCGGGCTCCCTCCGGTCGCCCGCAGCACTCGCGGCGTCCCTCGCGCGTGCCGTCTCGCGGTCGCCGGGGGCGACCGCTCGCGGGCACGCGCCACCGCACCGCGTCGAATATCAGGCGTCCGAACCGGTCCCGTTTTTGTCGCCTCGCTCCGAACCCGGCGTATGACACGGATCGCCGCCATCTCCGGCAGCCGGCGGGCGGAGAGCACGACGCGGGCCGCGCTGTCGGTCGCGCTCGACGCCGCGGCCGACGCGGGCGCGGAGACGGACCTGATCGACCTCGGAGCGGTCGACCTCCCGCTGTACCACCCGAACGAGGACGCGCAGGGCGACAGCGAGGCGCTGAAGCGCCGCGTCCGCGAGGCGGACGGCGTGCTCGCGGGGACCCCCGTCTACCGCGGCTCCTACTCGTCGACGTTCAAGAACTTCCACGACTTCTGCGGCTCCGACGAGTACGCGAACACCGCGGTGGGGCTGCTCGCGACCGCGGGCGGCGGCTCCTACGGCGGCACGCTCGAACACCTCCGGTCGACGTTCCGCAACGTCCACGCGTGGACCGTCCCCCACGAGGTCGGAATCCAGGGGGCCTCCTCGGTCGTCGAGACCGGCGGGGCCGGGAGCGGGAGCGACCCGGCGGATGAGCCGCGGATTACGGACGACGATCTCCGCCGCCGCACCGAGCGGCTGGGCCGCGTCGTCGTCGAACACGCGGAGCGGCTCCGGGAGTGAGCGCCCGCTCCGCGATCCGTTCTCGCCTTCGCCCCGCGACCCGCCGGGCTTTTGCCCGGCTCGCGTCTACGACGCCCATGACCGAACCGGGTGACGACGACCGTGTCCGCTAACCGGAAGGGGGACCGCCGGGAGCGCGAGCTGGTGAACGCCCTGGACGAGGCGGGGTTCGCCGTGATGCGCGCGCCGGCCAGCGGCTCCGCGACCGAGCGGGAGCTGCCGGACGTGCTCGCGGGCGACGGCGAGACGTTCTACGCCATCGAGGCGAAGTCGAGCGCGGGCGACCCCATCTACCTCACCGGCGAGGAGGTGGAGGCGCTGCTGTTCTTCGCGCGCAACTTCGGCGCGAAGGCGCGGATCGCGGTGCGGTTCGACCGCGAGGACTGGTACTTCTTCCACCCCGGCGACCTGTACACCACCGACGCCGGCTCGTATCGGGTGAAGAAGGAGACGGCGCTGGCCGACGGCACCGACTTCCCCGAGTTCGTCGGGGAGACGGAGAAGGTGACGCTCGGCGAGGTCGGGGGCGGCGACGCGGGCGACGCGGACGCGACCGACCCGGAGGCCGAGGAGCGCCGGACGGTACTGGAGGCGGTCCGCGACGGTCACATGCCCGTCGAGGACGCGCTCGACGTGCTGTGACCCCCTCGCTTATCCCTCGCGGCGTCGAACTCGGTGACGAATGAGCGAGGACTTCGGCCTGCTCGAACCCGCGGACCAGCCCGGCGACGAGTGGGAGCAGCTCGACGTCTCCGACACCGAGGCCGACCGGATCGCCCGGCGGCAGGACCGCGAGTTCGACGAGTTCCGCAAGCGGATCAAAGACACCGAGCAGTTCAAGCTGCAGGAGTCGGTGTTCGACGACGCCACGCTGGCGGCGGTGTACAAGCTGGTCCAGGACGGCTACGTCGACGCCTTCGGCGGGCCGGTGTCGACGGGCAAGGAGGCGAGCGTCTTCGAGGCGCTCGGCGGGCAGGCGGGCGAGCGCCCGGAGCCGGGCTCGGAGGCGGCCGGCGGCGGTCCGGAGGGCGTCACGCCGGAGCGCGAGGTCGCGGTGAAGGTGTACCGGATCAACTCCTCGAACTTCCGGCAGATGCGCGAGTATCTCGAAGGGGACCCGCGGTTCGAGGGGATCGCGAGCGACAAGAAGGCGGTCGTGCTGGCGTGGACCCGCAAGGAGTTCGCGAACCTCGAACGCGCCCGGAAGGCGGGCGTCCGCGTCCCCGAGCCGATCGCGGTCCAGCGCAACGTCCTCGTGATGGAGCTGGTCGGCCACGCCGAGGAGCGCGCCCGGCGGCTGAGCGAGGTCGACGTGGAGAACCCCGAGACCGCCTACGAGGTCGTCCGCGAGTACATGCGCCGGCTCTACGGCGCGGGGCTGATCCACGGCGACCTCTCCGAGTACAACATGATCATCCACGAGGGGGAGCTGGTGATAATCGATCTGGGGCAGGCCGTGACGGTCCATCACCCGAACGCCGGCGAGTTCCTCGCGCGCGACTGCGAGAACGTGGCGACGTTCTTCACCCGACAGGGAATCGACGTGGACCCCGACGACCTCCGCGCGTACGTGACGGAGCCGGATCCGGACCCGAGCGGCGAGCCCGAGGTGGAATCGGAGGACAACCCGACGGGGGACCCGGAGGGGGAACCGGACCGGGACGACGCTTAGACCCGCTTGGTCCACACGTCGAGCGCGCGCGGTTCGCCGGCGACCTCGCGTTCGACCGCGTCGGTCCGCTCGAACCCCCGCGCCTCGTAGAACCGGGCACCGACCTCGTTGTCGGCGAGCGCCTCAAGCCGCACCGTCTCGATCCGGTCGGGGAGCGCGTCGAGTTCGCGGTCGAGCAGCGCCGAGCCGACCCCCTCTCCCCACCGGTCGGGATGGACGTAGATCGCCTTTATTCCGGCCTCGCGCTCGCCGACGAACGACTTCGTGTTCTCCGCGCCCCAGCGCACGTCGACGAACCCGCGGACCGTCTCGTCGACGAGGGCGATGAAGACGGCGGCGTCGTCGCCGTCGAGTCCGTCCGCCCACTCCTCGACGTCCTCGGGAGTCGGTTCGACCGTCATCGCGTCGAGCACCGAATCGGGGAGGATCCCGTCGTACGCCTCGCGCCACGACAGCCCGTGCGCCCGGATCAGCTCCCGGATCTCCGCGTCGCTCTCGGAGCGGCGAACCTCCATGTCCGCGGATCGGTGGGCGATGTGAAAAAGCGTCCGCCGGTGTGACAGCGAGTCGCTCTCCTTGGAACGGCCCCAAATCGCTGGAGAGACCCGTTATACCGGCACACACTCGCGTCCGGCGGAACACGCTTAAAAGGCTCCGCCGGGTACTCCGTGACATGCAACACGTGACGGTTCCGCAGGACCGGATCGGCGTCGTCATCGGTGCCGGTGGCGAGACGATGCGGGAGATCGAAGAGCGGGCGAACGTGCGGCTCGACATCGACTCGGAGTCGGGGAGCGTCTCCATCGAGGAGCGCGACGACCCGGTGGCCGCGATGGTGGCCCCGGACGTGATCAAGGCGATCGGCCGCGGCTTCAAGCCGGAGACTGCGCTGTCGATCCTCGACCACGACCTCCGGACGCTCGACCTGATCGACCTCTCCGAACACACCCGCAACGACAACGACCTTCAGCGCAAGAAGGGCCGGATCATCGGCGAGAACGGCCGGACGCGCGAGCTGATGGAGGAGCTGTCGGGCGCGAACGTCGTCGTCTACGGGTCGACGGTCGGAGCCGTGGGCCAGCCCGAGGAGCTTGAGGTCGTCCGGCGGGCGGTTGGAATGTTACTGGACGGCGCTCCCCACGGTGCGGTGTACTCCTACTTGGAGCGCATGTCGAACGAGCTCGACGACGACGTGAGCTTCAACGCGCCGCAATAGGGGAGATTCGATATCGGTCACTACGCCGTCGATATCCCCCTTCTATTGGTTTTCGCGTGATCCGTAACTGAGGATTTCACCGGACCGTACTAACAGTCGGAGCTCACGAATAGGTATTAAATAGAATTGCCCCAGCGAGGACGAGCGAGACTCCGAACGCGACCTGCGGCGCAATCGCAAAGAGAAACGACAGGCCGGCGATCATGAGTCCGATACCGAGAATAACGGGGACCGTTCGCCCTTCGAATACTCTCGCGGAGTCGCTTGGCTTCGGGGACCCGTCCGTCGCCATACGGGGTACGTCGACAGGACTGTTATAATAAGTACGGGTGGCTTGAATTGAGATTAAATCAGCCACACCGCTACTCTCTCTATTCAACATGCGGTCGTAACCTCGCAAAACTAGTGAATTCCGACACAGCCGTTTCTGTTTATACTCGGTGAGTAGTACGGGCACTACCGAAGCCCCAGTCGGGAGGCGGGCGCACGCTCGCTGCGGTCCTCAGTCGCTCACTCCGTTCGCCCCCTGCGGTCCTTATTTCGCCTGCGCCCGCCTCCCGACTGCCCCTTCGAGCCCCGCCCCGCACGGCACAGCACCTCTCGCCTCCCCAACCTCGTCAGCCGACCTCCGCTTCGCTCCGGCCGGCTGACTCCCTCGCGCGTGCGACTCGCAGCCTGACGGCTGCTCGTCGGCACGCGCCAACGCTCGATCTGGACTTCTATATAAAGAGCCGTGTGAACGTGACGCATGGCGGCCGATACTCCCCCACCGTGCCGCGGTTTCGCACGCACCGAGCGAAGGGCTTATATAGAATCACAAACAATCAATGGCTGTAATGTCACAGCGCCAGCGGATGGGCAATCAGCCCATGATCGTACTTTCCGAGGAGTCGCAGCGCACCTCCGGAAAGGACGCGCAGAACATGAACATCACGGCCGGCAAGGCGGTCGCGGAGTCCGTCCGCACCACGCTCGGCCCGAAAGGGATGGACAAGATGCTCGTCGACTCCGGCGGGTCCGTCGTCGTCACGAACGACGGCGTCACCATCCTGAAGGAGATGGACATCGACCACCCGGCGGCCAACATGATCGTCGAGGTCTCCGAGACGCAGGAGGAGGAAGTCGGCGACGGCACCACCTCCGCCGTCGTGGTCGCCGGTGAGCTCCTCGATCAGGCCGAGGAGCTCCTCGACCAGGACATCCACGCGACGACCCTCGCGCAGGGGTACCGTCAGGCCGCCGAGAAGGCCAAGGAGATCCTCGACGAGGAGGCCATCGACGTCTCCGCGGACGACTACGACACGCTCGTCGAGATCGCCGAGACGGCGATGACGGGCAAGGGCGCGGAGAACTCCAAGGACCTCCTCGCCGAACTCGTCGTCGACGCCGTCCTCGCGGTCCAGGACGACGACGGCATCGACACGGAGAACGTCTCCGTCGAGAAGGTCGTCGGCAGCTCGATCGACGAGTCCGAGCTCGTCGAGGGCGTCATCGTCGACAAGGAGCGCGTCGACGAGAACATGCCCTTCGGCGTCGAGGACGCCGACGTGGCGCTGTTCGACGGAGCCATCGAGGTCAAGGAGACGGAGATCGACGCCGAGGTCAACGTCACCGACCCCGACCAGCTCCAGCAGTTCCTCGACCAGGAGGAAGAGCAGCTCCGCGAGATGGTCGACCACCTCGTCGACATCGGCGCTGACGTCGTCTTCGTCGGCGACGGCATCGACGACATGGCGCAGCACTACCTCGCGCAGGAGGGCATCCTCGCCGTCCGCCGCGCGAAGTCCGACGACCTCAAGCGCCTCGCCCGCGCGACCGGCGGCCGCGTCGTCTCCAACCTCGACGACATCGAGGCCGACGACCTCGGCTTCGCCGGCTCCGTCGCCCAGAAGGACATCGGCGGCGACGAGCGCATCTTCGTCGAGGACGTCGAGGAGGCGAAGTCCGTCACCCTCATCCTCCGCGGCGGCACCGAACACGTCGTCGACGAGGTCGAGCGCGCCATCGACGACTCGCTCGGCGTCGTCCGCACGACGCTGCTCGACGGCAAGGTCCTGCCCGGCGGCGGCGCGCCCGAGGCCGAGCTGGCGCTGCAGCTCCGCGACTTCGCCGACTCCGTCGGCGGCCGCGAGCAGCTCGCCGTTGAGGCGTTCGCCGACGCGCTGGAAGTCGTCCCGCGCACCCTCGCCGAGAACGCGGGTCTCGACCCCATCGACTCGCTCGTCGACCTCCGCGCCCGCCACGACGGCGGCGAGTTCGGAGCCGGTCTCGACGCCTACACGGGCGACGTGATCGACATGGAGGCCGAGGGCGTCGTGGAGCCGCTCCGCGTCAAGACCCAGGCCATCGAGTCCGCCACCGAGGCGGCCGTCATGATCCTCCGCATCGACGACGTCATCGCGGCCGGCGACCTCAAGGGCGGCGGCACCGACGACGGCGGCGACGAGGGCGGCCCCGGCGGCGCGCCCGGCGGCATGGGCGGCGGCATGGGCGGCATGGGCGGCATGGGCGGCGCGATGTGAAGTTCGGTTAACGCCTTCACTCCCCACCCACACCGACCGTAGCCGTTTCACCGAACCGCCTCTCGACCGACCGTCGCGCGCCCCCCTCGGGCCTCGACGACACGCGATTTTTATCGACGAACGCGACCGGAGAGCGACGCGCTCGTCAAGCGTCCGCGATCATCGGTATCGGCTCGCACATTCGTCGGCGACGACACGAGGGTAACACCCGCGTAACCACCGGACAGCGGTGTCCGCGAGCGGTTAAGTGACTCCCGCCCCTCCGATCTACCGACGAGGTTCTCACGTTCACAATGTCACAGCAGAAGGCTGACTACGCAGACGACGCGGAGATCGACGCGGAACTGGACGACCTCCCCGACGCGGAGACGGTCGAGGAGACGGTCGCCAGCTTAGAGGAGCGCGGCTTCGACGTGGTCGTCGTCGAGGACGCCGACGAGGTGCTGGAGGCGGTGAAGTCCCAGATTCCCGACGGTGTCTCCGTGATGAACGGGCACTCGACGACCCTCGAGGAGATCGGGTTCGACGAGTTCCTGAGCGAGGGCGACCACGAGTGGGAGAGCCTCCCGGACCAGATCTGGGCCATCGACGACGACGCCGAGCGACAGACCGCGCGCCGCGAGTCGCAGACGGCCGACTACTTCCTCGGCGGGATCAACGCGATCGCCGAGACGGGCGAGCTCGTCGCCGCCGACCTCTCCGGCAGCCGGATCGGCGCGTACCCGTTCGCCGCGGGCAACGTCGTCATCGTCAGCGGGATCAACAAGATCGTTCCCACGCTCTCGGACGCCTTCGACCGCCTCGAATCGGTCGCGTACCCGCTTGAGAACGAGCGCGCACAGGAGGCGTACGGCGTCGAGTCCGCCATCGCCAAACAGCTCGTCTACCGCCGCGAGACCGAGGAAGGCCGGACGACGCTCGTCCTCGTGCGCGAGCAGCTCGGGTACTGAACGCCCGCGCCGCGCCGACGGCGACACACGCTTTCTCCCCCCGGTTTCGACGCTCGCGAGCGCTGCCGCCGCCGCGACGCCGAGAACACAGCCGCCGCGACGCCGAGAACACAGCCGCCGCGACGCCGAGAACACAGCCGCCGCGACGCCCGACCACGGTCGTTGCGACGCCGGATCGCGATACCGCAACCCGTTTTCGGCCCCTCCGAGAACCACCGCGTAGGTCCCGCCATGACGCCCCAATCGACGACCCTTCGGACGGACGCGTGTACCCTCCCCGACGGACGCACCCTCTCGTACGCGACCGGCGGCGACCCCGACGGCTTCCCCGTCGTCGTTCACCACGGCACGCCGGGGTCGCGGCTGTTCGGGGCGCTGCTGTCGGCACCCGCGACCGAGGCCGGCGTTCGGATCCTCGCCCCCGACCGCCCGGGATACGGTCGCTCCTCGCCGCCCCCGAGCGAGTGGTCGCCGTCGGACTGGGCGGGTGACGCCGCCGGGCTCCTCGACGCCGAGTCGGTCGACCGGGCCGGCGCGCTCGGCTTCTCCGGCGGCGGTCCGTTCGCGCTCGCCGCCGGGACCGACGACCGGGTGACCCGCGTCGGCCTGATAAGCAGCGTCGTCCCCCCGGCGGACAACGCTCTCGCGACGCTCGCGTCGGTCCCGTTCGCGCTGCGCGCGACGTTCCGTCTCTCGAAGGCGTTCGCGTCGGTCTCGGGGCCGGACGCCGTCGTCTCGCAGTACACGGACCGGTCGGTCCCCGACGCCGTCGCCGACGCGGTCGCGGCCGACTTCCACGAGGCCCTCGCCCCCGGCGCGCGCGCCGTCGAACGCGAGAACCGATCGTTCGCGGACGCGGCGTTCGATCCGGCTCCGTCCGACGCGGCCGTCCGCGCTTGGCACGGGACGAACGACGAGAACACGCCGCTTCCGCCGGTCCGATCGCTCGTCCGGGAGCGCGGCGGCACGCTGGAGACCGCCGCGACCGACCACCTCGGTACGCTGCTCGACCAGCGGTCGGCGGCGCTGGCGTGGCTCGCCGAGACGGCGTGACAGCGTCGCGGTCCGCGGTTCGAACCCTCCCTCGGCACAGCACCGCCGCTCGCGGTTTTGCTCGCGGCGGTGACAGCGGGCCGGGAGGGATTCGAACCCCCGACCGTCCGGTTAAAAGCCGGACGCTCTCCCTAACTGAGCTACCGGCCCAGACGAATTGAGGTAGGGTCAGGCGACGGATAAACGTTTAGAACCGCGGCAGGGGTCGCCCCCGCGACCCGAAACGGTTTCCGGGCCCCCGCCGTCGCCGGGGACGTGACGACCGACTTCGACATGCGCGCGTTCGCCGCCGACCTCTGTCGGTTCCGGTCGACCGCCGGCGAGGAGGCGGCCGCGGCCGACTTCGTCGAGCGCACGCTCGACGACCTCGGGTTCGAGACGTACGGTTGGGACGCGGACCCCGCCGTCCTCGCCGACCACCCCTCCTTTCCCGACGACCTCGACGCGGCGGCAGTCGAGGGACGCCGGAGCGTCGCGGGCGTCCTGGAACTGGGCGGTGCCGGCGGCGAGGACCCGGACGCCGCTCATGAGGGCGGCGAGGACGCCGACGCCTCGACGCCCACGCTGGCGCTGAACGGCCACCTCGACGTCGTCCCCGCGGAGCCGACCGAGTGGTCGAGCGACCCCTTCGAACCGGTCTGGCGCGACGGCGACGAGGGCGGCGTCGGCGGCGTTGACGGCGACGAGGGCGGCGCGACGCTCACCGCCCGCGGCGCGGCCGACATGAAGTCTGGGCTGGCGGCCTGCGTCGGTGCCGCCGCGGACCTCCGCGCCGCGGTCGCGGACGGCTCCGTCTCGCTCCCACAGTCGGGGCTCCGGCTGGCGGTCGAGGCCGTCGCGGGCGAGGAGGACGGCGGCTACGGCGCGGCGACCGCCGCGCTCGCGAGCCCGTACCCCTTCGAGCGCGACGCGGCCATCGTCGCGGAGCCGACGGAACTGCGCCCCGTGGTCGCCGCCGAGGGGTCGCTCATGGCGCGACTGGAGATCGACGGGCGGAGCGCCCACGCGGCCACGCGGTGGCGCGGCGAGGACGTTCTCCCCCGGTTTGAGGCCGTGCGAGAGGCGTTCGCAGACCTGGAGCGGGAGCGCTGCGAGTCCGTCACCCACCCGCTGTACGGCGAGTTCGCGGTGCCGTGGCCGGTCGTCTGCGGGCGCGTCGAGGCGGGGTCATGGGCGTCGACGGTCCCCGCGACGCTCACCGCCGAGTTCCGGATCGGCGTCGCCCCCGGCGAGACCGTGGCCGGGGTCGAGTCGGCGTTCCGCGAGCGACTGGCGTCGGTGGTCGCGGACGACCCGTGGCTCTGCGACCACCCGCCGCGGTTCGAGCGGTTCTCCGTCCAGTTCGAGCCCGCGGAGATCGCGGTGGACGAACCGATCGTCGAGGCGGTCCGCGCCGGCCTCGTCGCGGCGGGACTCCCCGACGCCGAGCCGCGGGGCGCGACGTACGGGGCCGACTCGCGGCACTTCGTCGCGGCGGGCGTCCCGGCGGTGCTGTTCGGGCCGGGCACCATCGACGAGGCGCACTACCCCGACGAGACGATAGCGTGGGACGAGGTCGAGCGAGCGAGGGAGGCGATCGCCGCCGCCGCGGTGCGGTTCGCGACCGACCGCGCCGCCGGATCATAACCCGACTTCGCTACTCGTCGAGGTACGCGTCGACCGCGTCGGCGACGATCTCCCCCGGCTCGACGTTCTCCATGGAGGCGCGCCGACGGAGTTCGACGTAGGTGTCCGCCGGGAGCCGGACCTGAAGCCGCCCGAGTTCGACGCCCGCGTCGCGGACCGCGCCCTCGATGTCCGTCCCGTCGTTGACCGCGGAGGCGGCCGCGCGCACCTCCCGGACCGTCAGGTCGCCGTCGATCGCCGCCCACGCGAGCAGGTACCGGTCCCGGCCGCCGAGGCGCGCGACGTGTTTCGCTGCGCTCGGCGCGATCCGCCCGTTGGCGACCTGTCGGCGGATCGCCTGCGGGAGGTCGTGGACCCGGGCCCACTTGCGGATGAACGCGACGGAGACGTCGCCGCCCGCCCGCTCGGCCGCCTCCTTGTACGAGCCGACGCCGCGGACGAGCGCCGCGCAGGCCGCGGCACCCCGCAACATTAGGACGTTGTCGTCGTCGCCCACGTCGCCGGCCGCGAACCGGGCCACCGTCTCCGCGGCCTCGGCGACGCTGTCGGGGTCGTTCGGGTCGAACCCCACCGCCTCGGCGGCCCGGTCGCCGGTCACCGCCGGGTCCGACCGGACCACCGGCTCGCCGACGGGGGACCGTCGGTCCGCGCGTGACTCCTCGGTCATACACGTCCCTTCGCGGCCGCGGACATAAACGCCCGGCACCGGGGCGGAACTCGCCGTCGCCTCCGTCCTCCGACGCCCGCCGCGCTCCTACTTCGCGGTTCGGGTCGCGGCTTCGGGGTCGCCGTCGCTCCCGCCGTCCTCGCGGCGCGCGTACAGGACGTACGAGTACGCCGCGGTGACGGCGGCCGTCGCCAGCGCCGGGCCGACGAGGAAGTAGACGGCGTACTCGCCGACGAAGAGGCCGGCGACCGCGATCACGGCCGAGAGCTTGAACAGCCGGCCGCCGAGCGCGTGGGTCCGGTCCCACACCTCGTCGTCGCTGAGCGTCCACGGCGTCCGGATCCCGACGAACCAGTTCGGCTCGACGTGCGGTAAGAGCGTTCCGAGGTAGTAGAACAGCGCGGCCCCGCCGGCCACCGCGATCGTCGTCACGTCGACCGCGTAGCCGAGGTTGACGGCGAGCACGGCGAGGTGGAGCCCGACGAGGAACGCGGTGAACACGACGACGAACCGGTCGTAGTGGACCCGGAACGCGGCGATGTTCCCGCCGAGCGGGTCGATCCGGGGGAGCAGCGCGAACAGGCCGAGCAGCCCGGCCGCGAGCCCCGGAACGAACCACATCCCGGCCGCCTTCGAGAGCGTGCCGACCGGCTCGCCGGCGGCGTTCCACCGCGTCACCATCTGCTCGGGGAGGTCCGGCGCGACCGCGAGGCTGGCCGCGGCACCGGCGGCGACGAGGAGGGCCGCCGCGCCGAACCGGAGCCGCGTGGAGAGTCGGGGACGTGTCATCGTCCCGATATCCGCGCGCCGAGCTAATAAAACCACGCCGCGATCACCCGTTTCGAGCGCTGTACTCCCGACGAAGCTCGGATCATCCCGTGATCGTCTCGACCGCACCCGTCCCCCGGCCGGCCGCGACAGGGGGGAAGCGTTCGACCGCGTTCGCCGGAACGACCGCGCTCCCGGCCGTTTCCCGTGGGAACAGCCCCCGATGGACCCGCGCGACGCAACCCTTACGCGTCGTGACCGCCAACCTCGGGGCATGACCGACGAACGCGACGACGACGGCCACGAGTTCTCCTCGGGGCAGGGCGTCGACGCCGACTACGACGCGTTCACGCTGGACCCGCCGGAGCTCGGCGAGGACCCGAGCCGCGTCGACCCGGTCGACTCCCGGGCGCTGACCGACGAGTTGGACCGCCGGAACATCGGCAGCGAGGACGTCGACGTCGAACAGCTGATCGACGTCGGCCTCTCGTACATGGGGATCAACCGGTTCGAGGAGGCGACCGAGACGTTCGAGCGCGCCGCCCGCTTCGCCGAGGAGGACTCGCTGGAGGCGCAGGAGGCGTGGGTGAACAAGGGCGCGGCCCACGCCCAGTTGGAGGAGTTCGACCAGGCCGTCGGCGCGTATCAGGAGGCGCTGCGCATCGACGAGGAGTCAGAGCACGCCGCGACCGCCGAGACCAACCTCGCGTACGCGCTCTGGGAGTCCGGCCGCAGCGAGCAGGCGCTCGAACACGCCGAGCGCGCCGTCGAGGCCGACCCCCGGTTCGCCGAAGCGTGGTACAACCGCGGCTTCCTGCTGGTCGAGCGCGGCCTCGCGGAGGACGCCGTCAAGTGCTTCGACAACGCGATCCGGCTCGGCTACCGCGACGCGGGCGTCCTCGAAGAGAAGGCCCGGGCGCTCGAAGAGGCCGGCGAACACGAGCAGGCCGAGGAGGTCGCCGACCGCGCCGAGGAGCTCCGCCGCGAGACGGAGGAACAGCTGATCGAGGAACAGACCGGTCAGGCACCGGGTCCGGGCGGGCAGGCCGGCCCCGGCGGCCAGCCCGGCGGTCGCGGCGGGCAGCCCGGCGAACCCGGAGCCGGCGGCCGCGGCGGACGGAGCGGCGGCCGAAGCGGGCAGGACGGCGAGGCCGAGGGGCCGGAGCGCGAGCTTCAGGGCGAGGGTCCCGAGGGCTTCTGAATGCTCCTCCGCGAGCGCGAGACCGCCGAGGGACGGCTCGTCTCCGTCTGCGACCCTGACTGCCTCGGCGAGACGTACGAGGACGGTCCCGTCACGCTCACCGTGAGCGAGGAGTTCTACGGCGGCGACGACGCGGTCGAGGCGACCGCCGAGGAGGTCGTCGCGGGGCTCCAGCGCGCGCAGGTCGCGAACATCGTCGGCACGGAGGCGGTCGGCGTCGCCGTCGAGGCCGGCCTCGTCGACGAGGAGACCGTCTTGGAGTTCGAGGAGACGCGGCACGCGCAACTCCTCTGGCTGTAACGACTTTTCTGACCCGTCGGTCGGCGGGGATCCGAACCGGATAAGGGCTCACGCGACGAGGCAGATCCGATGAGACGACTCACGCGGAGCGAACTGGCGTCGCGGGTGGGACCGCGGCCGCCCTCGGACGCCTTCTGGCGGCGCGCGATCGACCGCGGGGAGGCCGCGCTCGGCGTCGGCGCGGACGCCGTCGACGCGGTCGACACGGACAGCGGGAGCGAACCGGACGCGGACGCGGAGGATCCGGACGAACGGGCGGGGCCGCTCGACACGGGCGACATCGTCGATGTCGGCGACCACGCCTTCGTCGTCGCGGGGGTCGACCGGACCGAGGGAGGCGGCCGGATCTACCGGATCGAACGGGTCGCGGACCGCGACGAGGACTGAGTTCAGGGTTTAGCGGACTACAGGTCCGCCACGTCCTCGATGGCGTCGGTGAGTTCCTTCACGCTCTCGACGGTGTGTTCGCCCATGTGCCCGATCCGGAACGTCTCCTCGCCGATGTCGCCGTACCCGTTCGAGAAGGCCATGTCGTACTCCTCGCTCACCTCCTCGATGGTCGCGGCCACGTCGATCCCCCGCGTGTTCTCGATGCAGGCGACGGTCTGGGACTCGTACCCCTCCTCGGGGAACATCGCGAAGTGCTCGTCGGCCCAGTCGTGGACGTACTCCATCATCTCGCGGTGGCGCTCGTCGCGGGCGCGGTGGCCCTCGTCGAGCATGCGTTTCATCTGCTTGCGGTACGCCAACATGATCGGGATCGCGGGCGTCGAGTGGGTCTGGCCCTTCCGGTCGTAGTAGTCGATCGTGCGGCGGAAACCGCCGTACCACGAGGAGTCGCCCTTCTCGACCTCGCGGTCGTAGGCGTCGTCGCTGACGACGCAGACCGCCAGTCCGGGGGGCATCGCGAACGCCTTCTGGGTCGACGCGAAGATGGCGTCGATGCCGTGCTCGTCGATGTCGACGTAGTCGCCGCCGAGCGAGGAGACGGCGTCGACGGCGAAGTAGGTGTCCGGGTACTCGGAGAGCACGTCGCCGATCTCCTCGATCGGGTTCCGGACGCCGGTCGAAGACTCGTTCATCACGCCGGCGACCATGTCGTAGTGCACGTCGGCGGACTCGATCGCCTCCCGGACGTCCTCGGGTTTGACGGCCTCGCCCCACTCGTACTCCAGCCGGTGGACCGTCTTGCCGAGGCGCTCGGCGACGTTGGCGTAGCGCTCGCTGAACGCGCCGCAGGTCGGGACGAGGACGTGCTCGTCGACGAGGTTCAGCGTCGTCGCCTCCCAGAACTCCGTGCCGGAGCCGGTGAGGATCACGACCTCGTTGTCGGTGCCGAGGAACTCCTTCGTGTCCTCGACGATGGTGGTGTAGAGGTCGGTCATCCGGTCCATCCGGTGGCCGAACGTCGACTCCGTCATCGCCTCGATCACGTCGTCGCGGACCTCGGTCGGCCCGGGGATGTACAGCGTCTTGTCGTCGTAGTCGTCGCGGTATTCGCGTTTCTTCGTCAAGGGATCCACCTGTTGGATCGTACCGGGACGCGTGAGGGTATGGACCTTGTGTTCCGGTCAAAAGGCGCGATCCGACTCGGCTCGTTCCTCTCGAAGGCGGCTTCGCCCCTGCGAAGACGGCGCAGTCGACCGGATCAACCGGCTTTATACGAACGGGGGAGCGAAAACAGGTATGATACACGCCCGAAGAGTCACAACCGCCCGAGGTGGTCCGCCGTGAGCGGCGACGAGGAACTCGCGAAGGACCTCGGTCCGCTCGCGGCGCTCACGATCGGGATCGGGACGATGATCGGCGCGGGGATCTTCGTCCTCCCCGGCACCGCGGTCGCCCGCGCCGGCCCCCTCGCCGCGTTCACGTTCGTCCTCGGCGGCGTGATCGCCCTGTTTACCGCCCTCTCCGCCTCCGAACTCGGGACGGCGATGCCGAAGTCGGGCGGCGCGTACTTCTACGTCAACCGCGCGCTCGGACCCATGTTCGGCTCGATCGCCGGCTGGGCGAACTGGCTCGGACTCGCGTTCGCCTCCGCGTTCTACATGTACGGCTTCGGCGAGTACGTCAACGCGCTCGTCGGGATCGGCCCGGTGGGGATCGGCTTCGTCACGCTGGAGGCCGCGCAGGTAATCGGGCTGGCCGGCGCGCTCCTCTTTATCGCGGTCAACTACTTCGGCGCGAAGGAGACCGGCGGCCTCCAGATCGTCATCGTGATGTCGCTGCTCGGAATTCTGGCCGTCTTCACCGTCGTCGGCCTGCTGAACGCCGACATGGAGTCGCTGCGTCCCCTCGCGCCACCGGGCACGACGAGCGAAATCCTCCCGGTGACCGGGATAATATTCGTCTCCTATCTGGGGTTCGTCCAGATCACCTCGGTCGCGGAGGAGATCAAGAACCCGGGGCGGAACCTCCCGCTCGCCGTCCTCGGCTCGGTCGTCATCGTCACGGTCGTGTACGCGCTGTTCCTGCTGGTGTTGCTCGCGGCGGTCCCGAACGAACTCGTCGCGAACAACGAGACCGCGGTCGTCGACGCTGCCGAACTCCTCTTCGGTAACTACGAGGTGTTCGGCTACTCGCTCGGCGCGGTCGGTGCCGCCATGCTCCTGATCGGCGGGCTGCTCGCGACCGCCTCGTCGGCGAACGCCTCCATCCTCTCGTCGTCGCGGATCAACTTCGCGATGGGCCGCGAGAAGATCGTCACCCCGAAGCTCAACGAGATTCACGAGCGGTTCGGCACGCCGTACAAGTCGATCGCGCTCACCGGCGCGCTCATCCTCGTGTTCCTCGTCGCCGGGAGCGTCGAGTCGCTGTCGACGATGGGCTCGGTCCTCCACCTCGTCGTCTATGGCCTGCTCAACCTCGCGCTGATCGTGATGCGCGAGTCGGAGGTCGAGGGGTACGACCCCGACTTCGAGGTCCCCTTCTACCCCGCCGTGCCGATAATCGGGACGCTGTCGTCGTTCGCGCTGATCGTCTACATCGAGCCGACGATCATTCTCCTCTCCGCAGGCCTCGTCGCCTTCGCCGTGCTCTGGTACCTGCTGTACGCCCGCGGCAAGGTGGAGTCGCGCGGCGTCCTCGGGACGTGGATCCTCGACCGGTCCGACGAACTGCCCGATCAGGCCGTCTCCGCGGCCACCTCGGTCCAACCGAGCGGCGGCGACTACCGCGTGATGGTGCCGCTCGCGAACCCCAAGACCGAGGAACACCTGATCACGCTCGCGTCCGCCATCGCCAAGCAGCGGAACGGGACGGTCGTCGCGGTCAACATCGCGAACGTGCCCGACCAGACCTCGCTTGAGGCCGCCCGCGACCGCGGGGCGCACGAGGCGGCCCACGGCCTGTTGGACCAGGCCCGCGCGGACGCCGAGACGTTCGGCGTCGACGTGGAGACCCACGTCGTCCTGTCGCACCGCGTGTTCGAGGAGGTGTTCGACGCCGCGCGCACCTACGGTGCCGACATGACCGTGATGGGCTGGGGCGAGGACTCCCACGGGGCCCCGGGGCGCGCCGAGTCCGCCATCGACGAACTGGCGTACTCGCTGCCCTCCGACTTCCTCGTGTTCCGCGACCGCGGGTTCGACCCCTCGCGCATCCTCGTGCCGACGGCCGGCGGTCCGGCCTCGGACCTCTCCGGCGCGGTGGCGAAGATGCTCCAGGCCGAGTTCGACGGCGAGGTCACGCTGCTCCACGTTACCGAGCCGGGTGAGGAGGAGGCGGGCCGCGCGTTCCTCTCCGAGTGGGCCGACGCGCACGACCTCTCGGACGCGGCGCTGCGGATCGAGAGCGGCGACGTCGAGACCAGCATCGAGCGGGCCGCCCGCGACGCCACGATGCTGATCGTCGGCGCGACCCAGAAGGGGCTGCTCTCGCGGCTGGTCCGCGGGTCGCTCGTGCTGGACGTGCTCAACGAGGTGAACTGCTCCGTGCTGCTCGCCGAACCGCGGAGCGAGCGCGGGCTCCGCGCCCGCCTGTTCGGCAGCGGCTCGCAGTCGAACGACGTGACGGACGCGACCGCGACGCCGGCGGACACCGGCGTCGAGACGGAGCCGTCGACGCCGGAGATCGACGAGGAGTCGGGCGAGAAGTCGGGAGAAGAGTCGAGCGCGGACTGACGCCGCGGGCTTCTTTTCTGACGGCTGCGGGAACGACTCGGAGGACTGCTTCGCGTCAGCGCCAGTGCCAGAAGTGGTTGCCGTCCTCCTCGACCGGCTCGGTGCGCTCGCGGAGGTCGGCCACGTCCTCGGCGGTCGGCTCGTGGTCGTCGGGCAGTCTCTCCATACAGTCGAAACAGAGGAAGAACTCCGAGCCGTCGGTGAGTTCGAGGGTCAGTCCCTGCGTCGACTCGAACGCGAAGTTCCACAGGTCGCCGATCCCGCCGGCGATCCGCACGGACCGCTCGCAGACGTCGCACGACTCGGAGGCCATACGTTTCGTTCGGACTGCTGGGGGTAAGGGGTGTCGCCTGCGACGGCGACGGTGGGGTGGTGACCGGGTGTGTCGTTGATGGATCGCTAACCGACGCGGAGACCGTCGAAGCCCCAGTCGCTCGGCGATACGCAGTTGCTTCCGTTACGACCGAGACCGCCGAAGCCCCAGCCGCTCGGCGATACGTAGCCGATTATAAATGAGAGATCGACACGGAGACCGCCGAAGCCCCAGTCGCTCGGCGATACGTAGCCGATTATAAATGAGAGATCGACACGGAGACCGCCGAAGCCCCAGTCGGGGGCGCGCCGGACGCTCGCTGCGGTCCTCGTCACTCGCTACGCTCGTTCCTGTGGTCCTTACGTCGCCTCCGGCGCGCCCCCGACTGCCCCTTCGAGTCCCACCCCGAACCGCCTCCGCACAGCACCTCACGCCTCCCCAGCCTCGTCGGCCGCGTCTGTCGGGCTCCCTTCGGTCGCCCTCGTCACGGCCGACTCCCTCGCGCGTGCGACTCGCGCCCTCTCGGGCGCTCGTCGGCACGCGCCACCGCAACTGGTTACTGTGGTTCCACGTCGATCACGTGCGCGTCGTCGGGGTCGAACGCGACGGTGACCGCGCCGTCGAGGGGGTCGACCGTCCGAACGAGCAGTTCGCGGTCCCCCCAGTCGAGGGTGACTCTGGTCGTCTCCCCGAGGAACTCCGCGCTGGCGACGGTCGCGCGCAGCGCGTTTTCGGTGCGGTTGCCCCTCCTCACCGCGTCGCCGTCGCCCGCGACCCGGAGGTGTTCCGGCCGGACGCAGAAGGCGACGCGGTCGCCGGCCTCGGGGATGGCGTCGGGGCCGTTTGCGACCCCGACGCGGAGGGTCTCGTCCGCGTCGTCGACGGCGACCGCGACCTCGCCGTCGGCGGGGGCGTCGCGGACTCGTCCCGAGAAGACGTTGTTGTCGCCGACGAACTCGGCGACGAACCGGGTGGCGGGCCGGCGGTAGACGGTCCGCGGCGGGGCCACCTGTTCGTGCGCCCCGTCGTTCATCACGGCGACGCGGTCGGAGACGGCCAGCGCCTCCTCCTGATCGTGGGTGACGTATATCGTCGTAATCGACAGCTCCGACTGGATCCGTTTCACCTGCGCGCGGAGTCGCTCGCGCAGGCGGGCGTCGAGCGCGCTCATCGGCTCGTCCAGGAGGAGCACGTCGGGGCCGGGCGCGAGCGCCCGCGCCATCGCGACCCGCTGCTGTTGGCCGCCCGAGAGGCTCTCCGGGTCGCGGTCGGCGGCGTCGGGCAGGTCGACGAGTTCGAGCAGGTCGGCGACGCGCTCGTCGCGCGTGACGCCTTCGGGCGGCTCGGCGAAGTTGAGCCCGTACGCGACGTTCTCGCCGACGGTCATGTGCGGGAACAGCGCGTAGCTCTGGAAGACGACGCCCACGTCGCGGCGCTCCGGCGGGACACCCGCGACCGACTCGCCGGCGAAGCGGACCGCCCCCACCGTCGGCTCCTCGAACCCCGCGATCAGGCGGAGCGTCGTCGTCTTCCCGCAGCCCGAGGGGCCGACGAGCGTGAAGAACTCCCCCTCGCGCACCCGCAGGCTCACGTCGTCGACGGCGGTCGCGTCGCCGTAGCGTTTGCTCACGCCGTCGAGTTCGACGGCGACGGGGGCGTCCGGGTGGGGAGCGTCGGGCGAGTCGCTCCGGTCAGAGCCCACGGTGGTCACCCCCGAGCCGCTCGATGACGACGAAGCTGAGTCCGGTGACGACCAGCAGGACGACGCCCATGGCGGTCGCCGGTCCGAGCCGCCGCCCGATGAACCGTTCGATCGCGACGGGCATCGTGTACGCGTCGGCCCCGGTCGCCAGCACCACGGTCGAGGTGAACTCACCGATCGAGATGGCGAACGCGAACGCCGCGCCCGCGACGACCGCGGGCCAGACGAGGGGGAGTTCCACGTCGCGGATCACCCGCGCCCGCGACGCGCCGAGCGCCCGCGCCGACTCGACGAGCGAGCGGTCCAGCCCCGAGAGCCCGGGCGAGACGGTGCGCACGACGAACGGGTAGCCCGCGACCGCGTGCGCGACGACGATGGCGACCGCGCCGCCGGCCGCGATCCGCCAGCCCGCGATCTCGACCCCGAAGACCAACCCCCGGAGCAGCCCGAGGCCGACGATTATCCCGGACACCGCGAGGGGGGCCATCGCGGCCGCGTCGACGAGCGTCCGCCCCCGATACCGCCGCGTGGTCAACACCGCGACGACGACGCCCATCGGGAGCGCGAGCAGGGTCGCCGCCCCCGCGAACGCCAGCGAGTTCCGGATCGCGGGCCACGGCCGCACCTGAAACGCCGCCCCCGTCTGCTGCCGCTCGACCAGGAATCGGTAGTGGTCGAGCGTGAGCGCGCCGTCGCCGCCCGTGACGGAGGCGAGGATCATCGACGCGATCGGCGCGAGGAAGACGACCCCGGCCACGACAGCGTAGGCGGCCAGCCCCGCCCGCGGCAGCAGGTCTCGGGCGGAGCGCGACGGCGGGACGAGCGACCGGCGCGGCAGCGGCCGCGCCCCGCGCGTGCTGGTCGCGTTCCGGGCCTCGTAGCGGAGGTACGCGAGCAGGACCGCGAGCGAGACGGCGAGTTCGACGATCGCCAGCGCGGCGGCCTCGGCGTAGTTCAGGTCGCGCACCAGCCGGTAGACGAACACCTCCACCGTCGCCAGTTCGAACCCGCCGAGCGCCAAGACGATTGGGAACGTCCCGAACGTGAACACGAACGTGAGCGCCGCGCCCGTCAACACGGCCGGGTACACCTGCGGCGCAACCACGTCGACGAACGCCCGCACCGGACCGGCACCGAGGCTCCGCGCGGTCTCGACCGCGCTCGCGTCGACCGACTCCCACGCCGCGGTCGTCACGCGCGCGACGAGCGGCGCGTTGTAGAACGCGTGGGCGATCACCACGGCTTCGAGGGTGAACATGAGGTCGACCGGCGGCAGCCCGAGCGCGCTCAGCGCGGCGTTCAGGGTGCCGTTCTGCCCGAACGTGGCCACGAACCCCACCCCGACCATTATCGACGGCAGGACGAACGGGACGATGGTCAGCGAGCGCAGCGTCTTCCGGCCCGGGAACTCGAAGCGCGCGAGCAGGTAGGCGGCGGGGAGCCCGAGGGCGACGCTCGCGACCGTCGAGAGCACCGCCTGATACGCGGTGAACCCGACGATCCCCAGCCGGCGGTCCGGCGAGAGCAGCGCCCGCGCGACGACTCCCGGCGGCTCGCCGGACAGCAGGCGCGCGAGTTCGCCGAAGTAGAAGGGGTCGGTGAGCACGTCGGCGAAGACGCCGAGGGTGAACGCGCCGTCGACGACGACGGCCTCGACGAGGACGGTCGCGGTCGGGTAGTAGAAGGCGACGACGAGCGTGAGGCTGGTGAGGACCGCGAGCGCGGTCAGCGCGCGCGCCTCGGTCCAGGCGCGGAGCCGCGCCACGCGGCCGCCGTGGTCGTCGGCGTCCCGGGCGTCGTCGCCGTGGTCGCTCACGCGCTCGGGCCCTCGTCGCCCACGCGTTTAGTTACCGGCGAACTGCCGCTCCCAGGCCTCGACCCACGCGTCGACCGAGCCCTGAAGCTCGTCGTAGGAGAACGTCACCGGGTCGGCCGGCTCCTGTGCCAGCTCCGCGTAGTCGCTCGGCAGCTCGGCGGTTCCGGTCGCCGGGAACGCGACGTTGCGCTGGGCGATCTCGCCTTGAACGTCGGGCTCCAGCACGAACGACATGAACTCCCGCGCCAGCTCCGGCTCGTCGGCGTCGGCGAAGACGGCCATCCCCTCCGGGTTCGCGTACGCCTGATCGTTCAGGAACCGGATCTGGTGTTCTTCGAGGTTCTCGCCCTCCATGTCGGCGAACACCTGATCGGTGGAGTAGGAGACGACGATCGGCGCTTCCCCCTCGCTCCAGGCCGTGTACGCGTCGTCCCAGCTCCCCAGCACGCGCACGTCGTTCGCCTGGAGGTCCGCCCAGTAGTCGAGGTAGTCGTAGTCGGCGTCGCCGTCCTCGCCCGAAACGGCCTCCCCGTCGCCGTCGCTCGCGACCCCGCCGTCGCCGAACCGGTTGATCGTGTGGAGGAGGAACGCGCGACCGGTCGCGGAGCCGCCGGGGTTCTGCGCGATGAGCGCGCCCGCGTGCTCCTCGTCGAGCAGCCCGTCGAACGTCTCCGGGGCCTCCGTCGCCGTCCCGTCGTACACGAGGCTCACGTAGCCGGTGTCGAACGGGACCGCCCGGTCGAACGGGTCGAACAGCAGCCCCTCCCGCACGTCGTCGAACCCGTCGACCGAGCCCCGCTCCGCGAAGAGGTCCCCGTCGAGCTCCTCGTCGACGCGCACGAGGTCCTCCGTGGTGAGGCCGACGTAGAGGTCGGCGTCGACGCCGGCTCCCGAGGCCGCGCGCTCGACGTAGTAGTTCACCTCGTTGTCGGGCGTCGCCCACTCCAGCTCGGCGTCGAAGCGGCTCTCGAACTCCTCTTTGAGCCACTCGCCGGGACTCACCGAGGGCGCGTCGATGAAGTTGGCGTAGGTGGCGACGGTCAGCGTCGGCGTCTCGCCGTCTCCCTCCCCGTCGGAGCCGTCCGAGCCGTCGCCGCCGCTCTCGTCGCCGCCCTCGTCCCCGTCGCCGGTGCGCTCGGCGCTACAGCCGGCGAGGGCGACGGCCCCCGCCGCCCCGGCCGCCGTCAGGAACCGTCGTCGGGTGTGTGGCCGGACGGGTCGCCGCCGCGTCTCGCTCTCGTCGGTGGTCATCACTCGGTTGTTGTACTCGGTGGTTACAAAAGGGATCCGTGTCGGTCGCGGCGTCGTCCGCCGGCGACCCGCGGATTCCGACGCGACCGCCCCTCCCCGCGCCTCCCCGCGCTTCCCCGCGCTTCCCCGCGCCTCCCCGCGCCGCCCGGCGACATGCATTTACCCCCGGGTGACCTGTTCGACCCATGGAACCACGCCCCGCGGATCGGTCGACGACGACAACGCGGCGACGGCTGCTGGCCGGTGCCGGGAGCCTCGGGCTGCTCGGACTGGCGGGCTGTCTCGGCGCGCGGGAGGGGCCGGTGCCGGAGCCGACGGTGACCAGCGACAGAATCGAGGACTGGCGGCAGATCGACAAGTCGCGGAGCACGGTGTTCGAGCAGTCGTACGGGCCGGTGACGGTTCAGGCGCGCGAGCGGACGCTGATATACGAGTACGTCGACGTCGCCGAGGCGCTCGCGGCGACGTTCGACGCGTCGGGGTCGCCCGTCGTCTTCTTCGCCACCCGGATCGACCTCCGGCCGGCAATCGACCAGTTGCCCGCGGGCGTCGGCCGCGACCGGCTGATGGAAGAGGTGGAGGGCGCGGCGGTCGACGCGTTCCGCGCGCAGCTCCGCGACAGCGGGATCGAGAACGTCGAGGTCGCAGACGAGGGGACGACGACGGTCCGGAGCGGGCACACCGCGACGGCGTGGCGGCTCGCGGGCGAGTTCGCGCTCGACGGGGAGTTCCCGCTGCCGGACGGTTCGACCGAGTCGGTCAGCGAGACCGTCGAGATGGAGTCGCGGCTCGGCGTCTGGCACGACGGGACCGACGTGATCGTCGCGGGCGGCGCGTACCCGACCGACCCGCTCATCGAGGTGATCGGCGAGGCGCTCCCGAACCTCGTGGACGCCGAGACGGTCGTGACGGAACTCGCCGACGCGGAGACAGCCGAGGCGCTCGCGACCGACCCCGCGGCTTTCGACGAGGACGTCTCGCAACTGCTCATCTCCGTGGAGTGAGTGGGTCGAGACCCGGAATATCCGACTCCATTGAAACGCGATTGTTTATAAATAGGTGCGGTGGCGCGTGCCGACGAGCGGCCGATAGGCCGCGAGTCGCACGCGCGAGGGAGTCGCTGGCGGTCGAGCGAAGCGAAGACCGCCAGCGACGAGGCTGGGGAGGCGTGAGGTGCTGTGCGGAGCGGTGCGGGGGCGGGATTCGAAGGGGCAGTCGCGAGGGCGAAGCACGACGAAGTAAGCACCGCAGGGAGCGAACAAAGTGAGCGACTGAGGAGCGCAGCGAGTCGCGCGAGTCCTCGCGACTGGGGCTTCGGCGGTATCCGTGTCGATCGGTTAGTTATAACCGACTACGTACAGCCGAGCGACTGGGGCTTCGGCGGTATCCGTGTCGATCGGTTAGTTATAACCGACTACGCACAGCCGAGCGACCGGGGCTTCGGCGGCGTTCGCGGCGGCAGCAACGACGTAGTGCCGAGCAACCGGGAATGTAGAGGCGTTCGCCGGCGATCCAGCCGCAGCCATTCATAAGCAAACGACTGCGTCCCCGGAGGAGTTCACCGCCGAACTCGCTCGTTTCGCCCCGAACCGACCGGTTTAATCGCCGTCGTCGGCTCCTATCGCGTATGAGCGACTTCCCCGAGTTCGAGGTGATTCCCGCCGTCGACGTGCAGGACGGCGAGGTCGTCCAGCTGGTCGGCGGCGAGCGCGGGACGGGCAAACGCTACGGCGACCCGGTCGACGCCGCCGAGCGCTGGATCGACGCGGGCGCGAGCACCCTCCACCTCGTCGACCTCGACGGCGCGTTCGAGGGCGAGCGGGTCAACGCCGCGGCGATCGAGGCGGTCGTCGAGGCGGTCGGCGGCGCGGACGGCGACGACGCGATCGGCCTCCAACTCGGCGGCGGCATCCGCACCGCCGGCGGCGCGCGCGACCTCCTCGATCTGGGACTCGACCGCGTGATACTCGGGACTGCGGCGGTCGAGACGCCCGAGATCGTCGCGGAGATCGACGAGACGCACCCGGGAAGCGTCGTCGTCAGCCTCGACGCGAAGGACGGCGAGGTCGTGGTGTCGGGGTGGACGGAGGGAACCGGGCTCGACCCCGCCGAGGCGGCCGCGCGCTACGAGGAGCTGGGTGCGGGCGCGATCCTCTTCACGAACGTCGACGTGGAGGGCCAGTTGGAGGGGATCGACCGCGAGGCGGTGGAGTCGGTGGTCGAGGCGGTCGACATCCCGGTCATCGCGTCCGGCGGCGTGGCGTCGGTCGGCGACGTGGTCGCGCTGAAGGAGGCAGGGGCGGCCGCGGTCGTGGTCGGGACCGCGCTGTACGAGGGCGAATTCACGCTGCGGGAGGCGCAACAGGCGGCCGACGAGGTCTGAGACGAGGCGTTCGGATGTGGAGTCGTGGATGACTCGGTCGGACACAAGCGCGTCCCCATGACCGAGACCGCCGAAGCCCCAGCCGCGAGGTTGACGCACGCTCGCTGCGGTCCTCTCTCAGTCGCTGTCGCTCCTTCGCTGCGGTCCTTGCGTCGCCTGCGTCAACCTCGCGGCTGCCCCTTCGAGTCCCGCCCTACCGCACCTCACACCTCCCCAGCCTCGTCGCTGGCGGCCTTCGCTCACGCTTCGGCCGACAGCGACTCCCTCGCGCGACGCTCCTCGGCCGCAAGGCGGCCTCGGAGGCGCGCGCCACCGCAGTTGAACTTATAACTGATGACACCCCGTTCCCCGCAATTCCCTTAAGAGCCGCCCGCGACGGACACGTATGAGCGAGCACGAGCGGACCGCGGCGGTCACCCGCGAGACCGCGGAGACGACGATCGAGTTGACGCTCGCGGTCGACGGCGACGGCGACAGCGAGGTCGACACGGGGATCGGCTTCTACGACCACATGCTGGCGTCGTTCGCCAAACACGGCCTCTTCGACCTCACCGTGCGCTGTGACGGCGATCTGGAGATCGACGACCACCACACCGTCGAGGACGTGGCGATCTGCCTCGGCGAGGCGTTCGACGAGGCGCTCGGCGACAAGCGCGCGATCCGCCGGTACGCCGACCGGCGCGTCCCCCTCGACGAGGCGGTCGCGAGCGTCGTCGTCGACGTGGCGGGCCGCCCCTACTACGAGTTCGCCGGCGAGTTCTCACAGGAGTCCGTCGGCGAGTTCACGAGCGTCATGGCCGACCACTTCGCGCTGTCGCTGGCCCACAACGCCGGGCTGACGCTCCACGCCGCGGTCGAGAAGGGCGACAACGCCCACCACGAGGTCGAGGCCCTGTTCAAGGCGCTGGCGCGCGCCCTCGACGACGCCACCCGCCTCGACGAGCGCCGCAGCGACACGCCGAGCACCAAGGGCGAACTGTAAGCCGGCGGCGCTCCCCGAGACCCTCCTCGCCGATCGACCACCTCTCCGAGGCCTCCCCGCCGATCCCTTATCCCCGCGCGAACCGTTCGCACGTTCGTATGGAACTCCGCTGTGAGGGGTGCGCCGGCTGCTGCGTCGACTGGCGACCGCTCGACCCGGCGGCCGCGGGCTCCGACCGCACCGGGCCGCGCCCCCCGCTCGACGACGTCTACGACCTCGCGCCGCTCACCCGCGACGAGGTGGCCCGGTTCGTCGACGACGGCCTCGCCGCCGCGCTCACGCCCCGGCTGTTCGAGCCAGCCGAGGGCGACGACAGCGTCGGGATCGACGGCGTCGACCTCGCCGCCGCGAACGGTCGCCCCGTCTTCGTCGTCGGCCTCCGGAAACCCCCAAAACCGGTCGCCCCGGTCGGGACCGACGAGCCGCGCTGGCTCGACGCCTGCGTCTTCCTCGACCCGACGACGCTCCAGTGCCGGATCCACGGCGACGAGCGCTACCCGCGCACCTGCGCGACCTACCCCGGCCACAACCTCGAACTCGGCGCGGAGACGGAGTGCGAGCGCGTCGAGGCCGCCGGCGGCGGCGACCGCCTCCTCGACGACGACCCGCCGAACGACCTCCCGGCACCCGCGTTCGGCCCGCAGGCGCTCGGCGCGACCGTGTTCGCCTACCCCGACCCCGACGCGCTCGACGGCGTCGTCGCCCGACTCCGGGACGGCGAGGCGACCCCCGACGACCGCGCCCGCTTCGCCGGTGCCGCCGTCGGCTCTCGCCCCGGATCGCTGTCGGTCGACCGCGACCGCATGGCCGAGGCCCGGGACAGCGCCCGCGAGACCGACTCCTGGGTCGGGACGGCGATCCGCGAGTGGACCGAACGGGCCGCCCCCGACGGCGACCCCGTCGCGCTCGACGCCGACGCGCTCGGTCGACTGGTGCGCGACGTGGAAGACGACGCGGGCGCGCCCGACACGCCCGGGTGGGACTGAAGCGGCGGCCGCGCGGGCTCGATCTGGCGCTCACGCGCGCACACGCGCGTGAGGCTTACCCGTGTGCGGCTCTTCCATTCTGTCATGACCGAACGAGACACCGACGAGCCGGTCGAGTACGCGCGCGAGGACGTTTCCGTCCTCGTCGTCGGCGCTGGCGCGGCGGGCGCACGCGCGGCCATCGAACTGGCCGAGCGCGGCGTCGACGACCTGCTCGTGCTCGGCAAGCGCGGGCACGGCGACGCGCACACGACGTGGGCGCGCGGGGGGATCAACGGCGCGCTCGGCACGCGCGACCCCGAGGACTCGCCGGCGATCCACGCCGCCGACACGCTCAACGAGGGCCACCACGTCAACGATCCGGCCAAGGTCGAGACGGTGACGGAACAGATGCCGGCGCGCCTCCGCGAACTCGACGAGTGGGGCATGGAGTACTCCCGGACCGACGACGGCGAGATCGACCAGCGCTACTTCGGAGCCCAGTCGTTCCGCCGGACCGCCTTCGCCGGCGACCACACCGGCGAGTCGATGCTGAACACCCTCGTTGACCGCGCACAGTCCCTGTCCGTCCCCTACCGGGAGAACGTGATGATAACGAAACTGGTCTCCGACGGCGGCGCGGTCCACGGTGCCGTCGGCTTCGACATGGACGACGGCGAGTTCGTGCTGTTCAACGCCGGCACCGTCGTCCTCGCCGCCGGCGGCCACGCCGCCATCTACAACCGGCACACCTCCCGCGACGACGAGAACAACGGCGACGGGGCGGCGCTGGCGTACGACGCCGGCGCGTCCCTGATGGACATGGAGTTCATGCAGTTCCACCCGACCGGGATGGCCGTCGACGAGAGCGATCCCGAGTGGGAGCCGTGGAGCGGCCGCCTCGTGACCGAGGCGGTCCGCGGCGAGGGGGGCCGACTGTTCAACGCGGAGGGCGAGCGGTTCATGGAGCGCTACTCGCCGGACCAGATGGAGCTCGACGCGCGCGACGTGGTCGCCCGGGCGATCGCGCGCGAGGTCGCCGAGGGGCGCGGCACCGAGAACGGTGGCGTCTACCTCGACATCTCCCACCGCGACGCCGACTTCGTCCGGGAGCGGCTCCCGCGGATGTACGAGCGCTTCCAAGAGCTCGGCGTGGACATGGCCGAGGAGGCGGTCGAGGTGGCCCCGACCTCCCACTACGGGATGGGCGGGGTCGCGGTCGACGACCACGGGGAGACCGACGTGGACGGGCTCTTCGCCATCGGCGAGACGATGGCGGGCGTCCACGGCGCGAACCGACTCGGCGGGAACTCGCTGGCCGAGACCGTCGCGTACGGCGTCGTCGCCGGCGAGCGGATCGCCGACCGCGCGGACGGACCGGGGACCGTCCCGGACGACCTCCGCGAGTCGGTCGTCGAACCGCACCTCCGAGACCTGCGCGCGATGGCGAACCGCGACGGCGAGCACGACGTGGACGCGGTGCTCGCCGAACTGCGGGAGCTGATGTGGGACCACGCCGGCATCCTCCGCGACGAGGCGTCGCTCCGGGCGGGGCTCGACCGCCTCGCCGACGTGCGCGAGCGCGCCGCCGACCTGCGCGTCGGCCCAGTCACGAGCGAGTCGTTCGAGTTCGCGGTCGACCTCGGCTTCATGATCGTCGCCGCCGAGGCGGTGCTCCGCGGCGCGCTCGAACGCGAGGAGTCCCGCGGCGCTCACTACCGCACCGACTTCCCCGACACCGACGCCGACTGGCGGCGCAACGTCTACTTCGACGCCGCCGACGTGGGCGGCATGCGGCTCCGGACCGAGCCGGTCGACGAGCCGAGCGAGGCGGTCAAGGCCGCGCTCGACGAGGGGCACGAACTGGACTACCACCAACTGGAGTGACCGTGGGTCAGCCTCCGCTCACCCGCCCCGCTTCCGGTACCAGACCTGCTCGCCCGCCGGCGACTCGCCGTCCTCGATCGGGAGCCGGCCCACGAACAGGTCCCTGACGGCGAACGTTATCAGCAGGTCGACGGGGTCGCCGACCCCGTCCCCGGGTCCGGCCTCGGCGTCTTCCGACCCCGCCGGTTCGACCGGCCGAACCGTCACGACGCAGTGGCCGTCGCGCTCGCGGATCGACTCGATCACGCCGACCGACCACCGGTCGACGTGATGCGACGGCTCCCTCGCGTGGACGCGGTCGTGGTTCACCGCCGACTCCCGGTCCGGCGTCGCGCGATCACGAGCCGCTCGCCTCCGGCCCGCCCCCGTCGCCCCCGACTCGCCGCACCGCGAGCGCGCCCTCGCAGACGCACTCGCCCTCGCATTTCGGGCACTCCGACGCCGGTCGGTCGATCGGGTCGCGGTGGACCGTCTCGTACCCGTGTCCGTCGAACAGCTTCTCCGGCGAGTCGTCGCCCCCGTGGTACCACGAGTCCGCGACGAACAGGTCGACGCCGCGCTCGGCCCCGACCGCGTGGAGCCGTTCGAGCAACCGGCTCCCGATCCCGCGGCCGGTCGCGTCCCCCCTGACGTACCCCATTTCGAGGTGGCCGTACAGCTCCGCGGCCGGCAGGAGGCCGGGGTCGTCGAAGAAGTACATCTCGTCGGCGACGGCGGCGGGATCGGCGAACTCCCGGAGCGCCATGACGCCGAGGATCGAACCCTCTGAGTCGGTGTCGTCGCCTCCGGCCTCGACCGCGACCAGCACGCGGTACGTCGGGTCGTCGAGCCCGAGGTCGACGCCGTAGGAGCTCCCCTCGCTGAAGTGCGACGTGATGAGCGCCTCCAGCGGCTCGGCGTCGCCGGGGCGGGGCCCTCGGATCGCGATCTCGTCCATCTACCGGAGCGAGGGGTTCCCGGAGCAAGAGCGGTGCGGTGTCGGAACCGCGACGGGTTCGACCCCTCGTCAGGCTCCGACGCCGGGACGCCAGACGCCCTGCCGCCGGTCGAGCCACGCGACGACGACGACGTGGGGTAAGGTCATCGCGGCGATGGCGACCAGCGACACGGCCAGCAGGTCGCCGGGCGCGGCCACGCCCGCCGGCACGCTCGCGCCCACCGCGCCGACCACGAGGAACCCGCCGAGCGTGAGCGGTGCCGCGTCGCGGCCGAAGCGGGCGAGCGCGCCGACGGCGTCGCCGGCCGACGCGGCGCTCGCGGCCTCGGGGTCGACGAGGACGAGCCGCCCGACGTGCCGGAGCGCGTGCCACAGCGCGAAGTACACCCCGATCGCGAACACCGGTGCCGCGAGCAGGAACCACGCCCACAGCACCGCCAGTTCGCCGACGTCGCGCCGCCACCCGGCGGGGTCGCGTCTCGCCCCGCCGTCGTTACTGCCGTCGCCGCCACCCCGGACTCGGCGGTAGCCCAGTCCGACCGACGCCAGCGTCGCGGCCGCCATCCCCGCGCCGACCGCGGCGCGGACCGCGGGCGTGAAGAGGGGGTCGACCGCGGTCGCGGCCGCGCCCGCGTCGACGAGGAACAGCCCGACGGTCCACTCGGCCACCAGTCGGTACTCCTCCGGATGCGCGAGCAGCGGAACGCCCATCGGGAGGCCGCCGCGGACGACGAGCGCCAGCCACCGCTCCGCCGACGTGGGCAGGTGGTCGACGCTCGCGATAGCGAGCGTCGCCACGTCGCCCTGCCCCCAGTGGAGCCACGTGAGCGCGACGAAGCCGACGAACGCCGCGACCGGCGCGAGGAAGAACGCGGCGACCACCGCGCCGCCGAGGACCGCGTAGACGACGGAGACGACCGCGATCGACCGTCGCAGCGACACGCCCGGGGCGGCCCGGAGCGGGACGAGGTGGTCGACCGCGCCGTGAGCCATCCCGACGACGAGCGTCCCGAGCGCGAACGTCGCGACGCCGACTTCGACCGGAAACAGGGGGGTCACGGCACCGATCGGGAGGAGCGCGGCCAGCGCCAGCGCCGGGCGTCGCGCGAACCACCGGTCGACCCGTTCCTCGGCCGACTCCGCGGTCGACCCGCGCCGCCCCGCGTCGGCTGGGCGCGATTCGGTCGACTCCGTCGCCGCGGCCTCAGTCATCGACCACGTCGGGGTCCGGGTCGGCGGGCGGTTCCGGGCCGGGCACGTCGGGCTCGGCCGCTCCCGACGGGACCGACTCCGCGACGCTCCCGCGGCGGTCGTTCCAGTCGAGCACCCACTCGAACAGCACCAGCCCGTTGACGGTCATCACCCCGGCGGCGGCGAAGAAAAGCATCTCCTCGATCGGGAGGCCCAACACGGCGACGCCGGTCGTGTACTCGGCGGAGAGCTGCCACGTCCCCATCGCGATCGCGATCCGGTCGGCGACCCAGAAGTAGGCGGCCGGGATCAGCGTCGCGGCGAGCCACATCCGCGGCGTGCGGACGAGGTACCCCCCGCCGACCGCCCACTGGAGCGCGACCACCGGACCGACCCACGCGATCAGGCCGCCGAGGTAGAGGTACGAGGGGTCGAGCGTCGTCAGCCAGAGCCCGCCGACGACCATCGCGACCCCGGCGATGACGCCGGCGACCCTCGGTTTCCGGTCGAAGTCGCCCTCGCGGAACGTCGGGTCGAACCCGATCAGGTGGAGCGCGAACGCGGTGACGACGGTCTGGATGGTGAAGAACAGGTACTCGCCGAGGGGGATCGACAGCGCCCGGACGAGCACCGCTCCGTCGGCGTACCACCACGCGCCCTGCCGGATCATGTAGCTGATCCACGGCGTCGTGTAGAAGTACGCGATGGCCACGAGGATCGCGATCCCGACCGTCGCCCGCCGCTGGCGGACGGCCTCGTACCGCGGCGCGAGGTACCACAGCAGCGCCAGCACGGGGACGCTGAAAACGAGGTGGAACTGAAGGTACGTCAGCGTCGGTAGCATCGGATCACCCCGGCGAGGACGCTCATGCGATCACGTTCGGCTCGTCGTTGATTAAGGCTTGATCCAAACATGGTCAGGTGTCGACCGGTGTCAGTTCACTCCGCCGCGAGCACGCCGTGCGCCTCCAGCACCTTCCCGAGCCGGTACATTGAGGCGACGACGGCGTCGCAGACGGGCCGCACCGCGGACTTTGGGACGAAGCCGACGGCGAGGCCCGCGACCTCCAGCATCGGCAGGTCGTTCGCGCCGTCGCCGACCGCCACCGCGTCGGCCATCGAAACGCCGACCTCGGCCGCCAGGTCCGCGAGCGCGTCGTCTTTCGTCCCCTCGATGAGCGGCCCCTCGGCCGCCCCGGTGAGCGCGCCGTCGGCCCCGGTCGGCAGGCGGTTCGCGACGATCGTGTCGACCGCGACCCCCTCCCGCTCCAGCGCCGCCTCGACGCCGCGCTCGAAGCCGCCGGTCAACACGGCGACGTGGTGCCCCTCGTCGCGCAGGCGTCGGATGAGCCGCGCCGCGCCGGGTCGGATCCGGACCGCGTCGAAGGCGTCCGCGATGTCTTCCTCCGGGAGGCCCTCCAGTAGCTCCGCGCGCCGATAGAGGCTCTCGGCGTAGCTCATCTCGTCGTTCATCGCCCGCTCGGTGATCTCGGCGACCTCGTCGGTGACGCCCGCCCGCTCGGCGAGCAGCACCGTCATCTCGGAGTCGGAGAGCGTCCCGTCGAAGTCGAACGCGATGAGACTCATGGGTTCCGTTCGTCTCGGCGGGACCTTGAAGCGCGCGGTCGCGGGGTCACTTGCCGTCCGCGTCGGCGAGGAACTCCACGTCGCCGGCGACGACCGCGCTGGCGATGACCCCGACGCCGACGAGGGTGGCGACCCCGAGGGTGGTCAGGGTCACCGAAACCGCCGACCCGCCGACCGCGACGCCGACGAACGCCCCGACGGCCCCGCCGACGCCGCCGGCGATCACCGCCAGCGTCTGCGCCTCTCGCATAGGTGTCGCTTCAGCAACACGGGTTATAAGCGTTCGTGCCGGGTTCTCTCCGGTGATAACGCGGCGGGCCGCGCGAGCGGTCCGGCGGCGGGTTCAGCGCGGGTACCGCCGACCGAGGTCGACGCCATCGTCGGCCGAACCGTCCGAATTCTCTTCGTCCTCGTCGCCGCCCGGACTCACGCTCCCCGTCCGGTAGCCGGCCATGTCGAGCGTGACGTACTCGAAGCCGAGGTCGGTGAGGTGTTCGTGGACGGCGTCGGCGAACGCCGGGTCCAGCGCGCGCTCCAGTTCCTCCGGCGCGATCTCGACGCGCGCCAGCCCGTCGTGGTCGCGCACCCGGAACCCCTCGAAGCCCCACTCGCGGAGCACCCGCTCGGCCTTCTCGACGCGGCTCAGCCGCTCCTCGGTCACCTCCAGTCCGGTCGGGATCCGCGAGGAGAGACACGCCATCGAGGGCTTGTCGGCGACGGAGAGGTCGTAGGCGTCGGCGATCGCGCGCACCTCCTCCTTCGATACGCCGGCGTCCAGCAGCGGGGAGAACACGTCGAGCTCCTCGACGGCGCGGAGGCCGGGTCGGTGGCCCTCGCCGGGGTCGTCCGCGTTCGTCCCGTCGCAGACCGTGTCGATCCCGAGGTCCTTCGCCGTCTCGTACATCTTGCCGAGCCGCATCGTCCGGCAGTGGTAACAGCGGTCGCCGTCGTTGGCGACGAAGTTCGGGTCGTCCAGCTCGGAGAAGGTCACGGTCTCGTGGGGGATCCCGATCTCGTCGGCGACCCGCTCCGCGTCCGCCAGCTCCGCGGCTGGGAGCGTCTCGCTGCGGGCGGTACACGCCACGGCGTCGTCGCCGAGTACGTCCGCCGCCAGCGCCGCGACCACCGCGGAGTCGACCCCGCCCGAGAACGCGACGAGGACCCCGTCGCGCTCGCCGAGCGCGTCGCGGGCGGTCGCCGCCTTCGCCGCCGTCTCGGGCGCGAGCGACCCGTCGCCGACGGGCCGCGCGTTCTGACTCATGGCCGGCGTTGGCGGCGAGCGCGAAAAAGCCCGTCGCACGCGGATCGGCGCTCTTCGCCGCCGACGCGAACCGGTCCCGGTTCGAGGTCGCGCGCGTCCGGACCGCGGGAGCGACCCGCACGCTTTAGACCGTTGCCGCGATACCGGCGAGTAGATGGAGCTGGAGGCGATCCCCGGCGTCGGGGCCAAGACGGCCGCGGCGCTGCGCGAACTGGACGACCCGGTCGCGACCGTCGAGTCCGGCGACGTGGCCGCCATCGCCCGCGCGCCGGGCGTCAACGAGGCCCGCGCGGCCCGGATCGCCCGCGGGGCGATCCGCCGCCGCCACGACGACGAGGGGCGCGTGCTGGCGACCGACCGCGCCCGCGAGCTGTACCGGGAAGCGATCGACCTGCTGCGCGAGCGCACCGTCACCGACTACGCCGCGAAGCGGCTGGAGACGTTCTACCCGAGCGCGTCCGCCTCGCGGATCGCGGAGGCGCAGTCGTTCGCGGCCGACGCCGCGGAACGCGACCCGGACCCCGCCGTCCGCGAGGCGCTCGCGGACTGCGCGCCCCTCTCCGACCCCCCGACCGTCCGCGTCCGCGACCGCTGCCTCGCGACCGCCGACGCCGAGACGCTCGCGCGCGCCGAGGCGGCCGTCCCCGAGCTCTCCGTCGAGACCGTCGAGGACGCCCGCGACGTCTCCGAACTCGGCCGGTCGTACGCCTCCGTGATCGTCTTAGACGAGTCGTTCGCCGGCCTCGACGTCGAGGGCGACGTGGTCGTCCGTCCGGACGCGCTCGAAACCCCCGCGGAGACGGTTCCCGAGCGGCTGCTGACGTTCTTCGCGGAGAACCGCGAGCGGCTGGAGGCGGCGGCGGCGGTCCACGAGGCGGCCGGGACCGCGGCCGACGCCCCCGTCGACCTCGACCGCCTCCGCGACGCGCTCTCGCGGCTCGACGACGACGGCACGATCGCCGGCGACGCGGAGTTGGACCGCCTGACCGCCGCCGTCGACGACCTCGACGCCGCGGTGTCGACGGCTGCGTCGGTCGCCGACGACCGCCTGCGCGAGGCGATCCGCGAGCGCGACGTGACCATCGAGGGGACCGACTTCCTCTCCCTCGTCGAGCAGGGCGCGCGCGTCGACTCCCTTTTAGACCGCGAACTCGCCGACGAGTACGACGAGGCGGTCGACGCCGCCCGCGACCACCTCGCCGACGCGCTCCGCCTGAAGCCGGAGGAGGCGGAATTGGCCGAGCGCGTCTTCGGCGGCGACCCCTCGTTCCCGGTGGACCACGACGAGAGCGCCGTCTCCCGGCTCCGAGCCGAGCTCTCGGCGGCCCGCGACCGCCGCGCCGCGAGGCTGAAGGCCGACCTCGCGAGCGACCTCGGCGACCTCCGCGAGCCGGTCAAGACGCTGGTGCGCGACGCCCTGGAGCTCGACGTGGAACTCGCGGTCTCGCGGTTCGCCCGCGACTTCGACTGCGTGCTGCCGGAGGTCGTCGACCCGGACGCCGAGGGGGACGCCGCCGCCGAGGGCGACGCCGACGCCGGCGACGGCGCGAAGGGCTTCCGCATCGAGGGCGGCCGCTCCCCGCTGCTTGACGTCGACTTCGCCGACGTGGAGCCGGTCGACTACGCCGTCTCGGGCGCGACCCTGCTCTCCGGCGTCAACTCCGGCGGGAAGACCTCCACGCTCGATCTGGTCGCCTTGGTCGTCGTGCTGGCGCAGATGGGGCTGCCGGTCCCCGCCGAGTCGGCCACGGTCGAGCGGTTCGAGGAGATCCACTACTACGCGAAGTCGCAGGGGACGCTCGACGCGGGCGCGTTCGAGGCCACGCTCCGCGACTTCGGCGACCTCGTCGACGGCGCGGACGGCCGCCTCGTCTTGGTCGACGAGCTGGAGTCGATCACCGAGCCGGGGGCCTCCGCGAAGATCATCGCGGGGATTCTGGAGGCGCTCGATGACCAGCACGCGACCGCGGTGTTCGTCTCGCACCTCGCCCGCGAGATCAGAGACGCCGCCGACTTCGAGGTCGCGGTCGACGGCATCGAGGCGGCGGGGCTCGTCGACGGCGAACTCCGGGTGAACCGCTCGCCGAAGAAGGGCCACCTCGCGCGGTCGACGCCGGAGCTGATCGTCGAGAAGCTCGCGGACGACCGCGGCGGCGAGTTCTACGGCGACCTGTTGGAGAAGTTCTGAGACCTCGCACGTCCGCCCTCGATAGAGGGACACCGCCGGTACGTTCATATTCCGTCCGCCGATATCGCGTCGCATGCCCGCAGTGTCCCCGTTCGGCGTCCTCCTCTTCGCGGCTCAGGTCGGCGTCGGCGTTCAGGCGTCCCGCTCGCTCACCGCCCGCGACCGCGCTCACCGCGCCGCGGTCGGCCTCGCCGTCGCGACGCTCGGCGCACTGGTCCTGTTCCGTTTCGGCGTCGTCGCGACCGTCGCCGTCGATCTCGCCGTGCTCGTCGCGTCGGTCACCGTCGCCGACCGGGGTGGCCGACGCTCGGTCGCAGGTCGGTGACCGCCGAGCGGCACCCCCCGAGTCGTCGGTCTCGCCGGATCGCTCGGGCGTTCACGTCTCGTCCGGTTCGCCTGGCCAGACGAGCCGCCACTCGCCGCCGTCGGTCGCGACGAGCCACCGGAGTTCCAACTCGCCGTCGTCGGCCTCCACGGTCACGGAGACGAGGGCGTTCTCCGCGGCGATCGACTCGGTACCGTCGGCGGTGAGCGACGCGGCGAGGAACCCGGAGACGCTTCGAATCCGGTCGGGAGAGAGGTCCTCGGCGATCACCACGGATTCGACGAACCGCTGCCGCACCGTCCCGTCGAACGCCATGGGTGCGTCACCGGCGAGCTCCGACAGCGGGGAGGCGGAGTGAGCGAGGTCGCGCACGTCGTCGGCGAACGCCTCGGCGTCCTCGGCGTCGCTCGCTCGCCGGTAGTACGCCTCGACGACCGCAACCGGACCGTCCGATTCGATACGTGCGATGGAGGGACTCCCGACCGCGAGCGCGAGGGCCGCCGCACCGCCCGCGGACAGGAACGATCGCCGCTCCATGATCACTCGTGAAGAAAATCCATAATAAAAACGTTTTCCGAATGTGCGCCATAGACGGCCGGAGCGCGGCGATCTGGTCGCCTTCAGTCGTCGTCGGCCACCGCGGGCTTCCGGCGGTCGTCGCGGGGGCCTTCGAGGTCGACATCGGGGAGCATGTCCCGGAGGTAGCGCCCCGTGTGCGAGTCGTCATCGCGGGCGACCGCCTCGGGCGTGCCGCTGGCGACGAGCTCGCCGCCGCCGTCGCCGCCCTCGGGACCGAGGTCGATCACGTGGTCGGCGTTCTTCACCAAGTCGAGTTCGTGCTCGATGACGACCACGGTGTTGCCCGCGTCGACGAGGCGGTGGAGCACGTCGATCAGCTTGCGCTCGTCGGCCTTGTGGAGGCCCGTCGTCGGCTCGTCGAGCAGGTACAGCGTGTCGCCGGTCGCGCGCTTGCCCAGCTCCTCGGCGAGCTTCACCCGCTGGGCCTCGCCGCCGGAGAGCGTGGTGGAGGGCTGGCCGAGTTCCATGTAGCCCAGCCCGACGTCCTTCAGCAGCTTCAGGCGTCGTTCGAGGCCGCGGTGGCTCTCGAAGAAGTCGTACGCCTCCGCGACGCTCATGTCGAGCACGTCGGCGATGGTCGCCCCCTTGTACTCGACGTCGAGCGTCTCGTCGTTGTAGCGCGCGCCGCCGCACTCCTCGCAGGGGACGTACACGTCCGAGAGGAAGTTCATCTCGATCTTGACGGTCCCCTGCCCGCCGCACTCCTCGCAGCGGCCGCCCTTCACGTTAAAGGAGAAGCGCCCCTTCTCGTAGCCGCGGCGCTTCGCGAGCTTCGTCTCCGCGAACAGCTCCCGGACGTGGTCGAACACGTCGGTGTACGTCGCGGGGTTCGAGCGCGGCGTCCGCCCGATCGGCGACTGGTCGATGAGCCGCACCGTCTCGATCCCGTCGAGCCCCTCGATCGCGTCGTGCTCGCCGGGGTCGACCGAGGTGTTGTCGTTCATCTCGCGGGCGAGCCCCTTATAGAGGATGTCGTTGACGAGCGTCGACTTCCCGGAGCCGGAGACGCCGGTGACGGTCGTCAGCGTGCCGAGCGGGATCGGCACGTCGAGGTCGTCGAGGTTGTGCTGGCGAGCGCCCTTCACCACCAGCTCGCCTTCCGCCTCGCGGCGCTCGTCGGGCACCGGAATCGACTCCCGGCCCGCGAGGTAGTCGGCCGTCACCGACTCGTCGGCCTCGACCACCTCGTCGAAGGTTCCCTGCGCGACGATCTCGCCGCCGCGCTTCCCCGGTCCCGGCCCCATGTCGACGATCTCGTCGGCGCGGCGCATCGTCTCCTCGTCGTGCTCGACGACGAGGAGGGTGTTGCCCAGATCGCGGAGCCCTTCGAGGGTGTTCAACAGCCGGTCGTTGTCGCGCTGGTGGAGCCCGATGGAGGGCTCGTCCAAGACGTACAGCACCCCGACCAGCCCGGAACCGACCTGCGTGGCGAGCCGGATGCGCTGGCTCTCGCCGCCGGAGAGGGTCGACGCCTCGCGGTCGAGCGTGAGGTACTCCAACCCGACCTCCTCCATGAAGCCGAGCCGCGCGCGGATCTCTTTTAAAATCTCCTCGGCGATGGTGGTTTCGCGCTCGTTCAGCTCCGACTCCATGCCCTCGAAGTGCTCGCGGGCGTCGGCGATCGACAGCTCGTTCACCTCCGTGATCGACGTGCCCGCGACGAGGACGTGCCGCGACTGCTCTTTCAGGCGGGTCCCGTCGCACTCGGGGCAGGTCGTCACGGCCATGTACTCCTCGATGTGGTCGCGGGCGCGCTCGGAGTCGGTCTCGACGTGGCGGCGCTCCAGGTTGGGGATGACGCCCTCGAAGCGCTCGGTCTTCTCGCGCGTGCCGTTCTTCGTGGTCCACTCGAAGTGGACGAGGTCGTCGGTGCCGTAGAGGAACTGCCGCTGAACCTCCTCGTCGAGTTCCTCGAAGGGCGTGTCGAGGTCGACCCCGAAGTGGTCGGCGACGTTGTCGAGCTGCCGCGAGTAGTAGGTGCGGTCGTAGCTCCACGGCTCGAACACGTGTTTGAGCGGCTTCGAGGGGTCCTCGATCACGAGGTCCTCGTCGACCTCCTTCGTCGAGCCGATCCCCTCGCACTCGGGACAGGCCCCGTACGGGCTGTTGAAGGAGAACGAGCGCGTCTCGATCGCGGAGAACTGGACGTCGGAGTTGGGGTTGCCCAGCTCCTCGGAGAACTCGACGACGAGCCGGTCGTCGCCGTCGGCGTCCGCGGCCAGCGACCCGGTCGAGCGCGCGTTCGACGCGAACGGCACGTCCTCGGGCGGGTCGGGGACGATCAGCTTGAGCGCGCCGTCGGCCTCTTCAAGGGCGGTCTCGACGGAGTCCGTGATCCGCGAGCGGGCGTCCGGCGAGACTTTGACCCGGTCGACGATCACGTCGATCGTGTGGTCGTAGTTCTCGTCTAGCTCGGGGTCGTCGAGGGTCAGGTCGACGGACTCGCCGTCGACTTCGACGCGGCTGTACCCGTCGCTCACCAGCTCCTCGAACAGCTCCTCGAACGCCCCCTTCTGGTCGCGGACGACCGGGGCGGCAACCTTCGCGCGGGTCCCCTCCGGGAGTTCGAGGATCTGGTTCACCATGTCCTGTGCGGACTGCTCGCCGACCTCCTCGCCGGTGACGGGGTCGTACTGGGTGCCGATCCGGGCGTACAGCAGGCGGAGGTAGTCGTGGAGTTCGGTGACGGTGCCGACCGTCGACCGCGGGTTGTTCGCGGCGTTCTTCTGGTCGATCGAGATCGCCGGCGAGAGCCCCTCGACGGACTCCACCTGCGGTTTGTCCATCTGCCCGAGGAAGTTCCGGGCGTACGCGGACAGCGACTCGATGTAGCGGCGCTGCCCCTCGGCGTAGACGGTGTCGAACGCGAGCGACGACTTCCCCGACCCGGACAGCCCGGTGACGACGGTGAACTCCTCGCGCGGGATCCGGACGTCGAGGTCCTTGAGGTTGTGTTCCTCAGCGCCGCGGACCTCGATGTAGTCCTTGCTCATTTCTATCCCTCCGTTGCGGGCGCGCGCGGGAATACCCGTCGGTCGCGGGGGTGGCGTCGAGGGACGGCTCCCGGCGTCGGGCGGCTCAGCGCCCGACGAACTCCGCCGGCGGCGAGAGGTTCCGCCGTCCCCCGAAGGTGACGAGGAAGAGGGCCCCGACGCCGACGCCGTACGCGGCCATCAGCGGGACCGTCGCGAGGAACATCGTGACCACGTCGGAGGGGGTGAACACCGCCGCGATCAGCATGGTCGCGATCGTCGCCTCGCGCCAGCGCTCCCGGAACACGCGGTACGGGACGCCCGCCTTGTTCATGAGCACCATCGCGATCGGGATGTCGGCGAGGAAGCCGATCCCGACCGTGGTGTAGATGACGAGCCAGAGGAAGTCGCTCACCTGATAGGTGATGATCATGTCGGCGAGGCGCGCGTCGGTGACGAGCCAGCCGATGAGTCCCGGCGCGATGTACGCGTAGCCGAGCGCGAAGCCGCCGACCATCCCGGCACCGAGCGCCCCGGCCCACAGGTACACCTGGTACACCCGCCCGGCGACGAAGCCGCGCTCGCGGAGCGCGGGCCACGCGTAGTAGAGGACGAGCGGGAACGCCGCGAAGATCCCGATCACCACCGAGAACTTCACCATGAAGATCAGCGCCTCGACCGGGTGGAGCGTGATGATGTTGATCCCGCCCTCGACCTCGGCGGGCACGCGCCGTTCGAGGTCGCCCCGGACCGTGCCGAGCCCCCCGAGGTACAGCCACATGAACGCCGCCGCCATCACCGCGCCGAAGACGGCGACGATCCGGAACGACCCCGAACGCAGCGAGTCGAGGATGAACTTGAGGTCTTTGTAGTAGCCGCCGATGTCGTCCTCGGCCGCCTCCCCGTCGCCGTCGGTGAACTCGGCGAGGAACGTCGACCCCGCCCGGGACCCGCGGTTCCGCACGGAGCCCATCAGCCCGCCGTCGTCGCCTCCGTCGCCGCCGCCGCTCGCGTCGCCGTCGGCCGAATCGCCGTCGCCGTCGTTCGCCTCGTCGAACCGGTCCAAGATCGCCTGCGCCTTCTCCGGCTCGTCGTCCTCCATCGCGGCCTGCGCGAGCGCGAGCGACCGCTCCTCCTCCATCTCCGCGAAGGCGTCGGCGGGGGCCGCCCGCACGCCCGCCGCGTCGAGTTCGCTCACGTCGATCGCGGTCGGGTCGCCGTACTGGTAGCCCGCGCTCGTGGTGTCGAGGTCGGTGTACACGGCCCACAGCGTCGCGACCACGGCGAACGCCAGCGCCCACGCGACGGCGTAGATCCCGAGCGCCGTCGCGGGGTCGACGCCGAGTCCCGCGCCGGGTTCGAGGAACCGCCAGGTGCTGTCGACGAGGGGGTGCCGCAGGACGCCGTTGACCGCCGCGCGGCCGCCGTACTCGTAGAACCCGTACACGAGCGCGCCGCCGAGGAGGGTCACGCCGCCGACGACGTTCCAGTGGTTCCGCACGGCCCCCGGCACGTCGATCTGTTCGGAGCTTCGCTTGGCCGTGACGACCAGCTTCGCGAGGTAGAGGCTGAACCCGTACAGCGCCGTCAGCGGGAACGCCCACAGCAGCTGCGTGAACGGGTCGGGCGGCGAGAAGAACGCGCCGAAGACGAAGATGGCGACGACCGCGTAGCGCCACTTGTCGCGGAACGTCTCGTACTGGACGATCTCGGCGTACGACAGCCCGGTGACCAGCAGGGGCATCTGCCCCGCCAGCCCGAACGAGAGCGAGAGGAAGACGATGAACTCCGTCCACATCACGATCCCGTAGGTGGGCTGGATGTCGGCCTCCAGCCCGAACTCCGCGAGGAAGCCGAACATCAGCGGGAAGAACGCGAAGACGCCGTAGGCGACGCCGGCGGTGAACAGCACGGCACCGAGCAGCGCGATCCCCGCGAGCTTCCAGCGCGCGACGGGCGACCGCGGCCACATGCCCCGGGCGCGGAGCTCGTCGCGGGTGACGTAGATCAGCGGTGGGATCGCGATGATCGCGCCCACGATCAGTCCGATCTTCGCTTGAAGGAGGATCACCTCGAACGGCGTCGTGGCGATGATGTCCGCCTCCGCGGCGACCGCGGGGCTCATGTTCGACTCCGTCACGTCCCTGAGCCAGTCCCAGATGTAGACGCGCAGCGCCCAGAACGACAGCAGGAATCCGAAGAGGAAGACGACGAACACCTTCTGGAGGTCCTTCTGGATCGACCGAAGGAACGCCTTCGCCGTGTCGCGGCCCTCCGCGATCGACCGCTGGGTGTCATCGTCGAGGGCGCTCGCCATACGGGGGCCGAAGGCCGTCGCCGTTATCAACCTTTTCGACCGCGGGCAGTTCCGCACCCGAGCCCGCGCGATCCGAAAGCGGTCCGGTCGGGGAGGCCGTCGGTCTGGTGCGTAGATCTCGCCGGTCCGGTCAGGGGATCGGCGGTCCGGCCACGGGACCCCGATCGCCCCCTCGCGGCGTCGCTATCCGAAAAGGTTGATAACGGCCCGGTCGCGTAGGGCAACTGAATGGACGACTCGGATCGGTCGCGCGACGACGACTCGGCGGGTGCCGGCGATCCGGCCGCCGACGAGGCCGACGCCGACGCGGGATCCGAGCCGGACGACGCCGAGACTGTCGAGTCGGAGGTGACGCCCGAGGTCTCCTCCGAGGTCGGGGCCGACGCGGGCGAGGAGAGCGCCGCCGACGCGGAGCCCGACGACGGCGTCGTGGACCCGGACGACGTCGTCGACGCCGAGGACGCCGCGCGGACCGCGGCCGTCGAGGGGGCCGCCGACGAGGGGACGACGGCCGAAGACGAGACCACCGAGAGCCTCGGCGACGGCGGCACGCCGGCGGCCTCGGCGAACGCGGCCGCGACCACCGACGACGGCGACGAGGCGTTCGGCGGCATCGAGGGGCCGGAGACGGACGAGGAGATGCCGCTGGCGGCCCACATCGAGGAGATGATGCGCCGGCTCGCCGTCGTCTTCCTCGTCGGCGGGCTGGCGACGCTCGTCGTCGTCACCGAGTCGACGGAGCTCATCAACTACTTCTGGAGCTACCACATCCCGGCCCCGATGGAGAACCGCCCGCGGCTGTACGGGCCGCTGGAGCTCCCGCTCACCCGACTGAAGGTGGCCGGCCTCGCGGGCGTGGTGGTGGGGCTTCCGGCGTTCGTCTACGAGACGTACCGGTTCATGCGCCCCGGGCTCTACCAGCAGGAGCGGCGCTACTACCTCGCGGCGGTGCCGACGAGTCTGGTCCTCGGCGGGGTCGGCGTCGCGTTCGCGCACTTCCTCGTGCTGCCCGCGATCTTCTCGTATTTCACCACCTACACCTCCGACGCGGCGACCATCGCCTTCGGGCTCGCGGAGACGTTCAACCTGATCGTCGTCATGCTCGCGTTCATGGCGATCGTCTTCCAGATTCCCCTCTTCATCATGCTCGCGATCATGATGAACCTCGTCACGCGGTGGTGGCTGGAGTCGAAGCGGCTGATCTTCTGGGGGTCGTTCCTCGGGATCGCCTTCCTGTTCAGCCCGGATCCGACGGGAATGGCCCCGATCATCGTGGCGCTCACGATGATCGCCCTCTTCGAGGGGACGCTGGCGATACTGCGCTGGACCGGGAACTAGATCCGAACCGCGGCCTGAGATTCGTTGCGTTTCTCGTTGTGGACGAGGCCGCCGAAGCCCCAGTCGCGAGGGCTCGCGCGACTCGCTGCGCTCCTCGGTCGTTCGCTTCGCTCACTCCCTGCGGTGCTTACTTCGTCGGGCTTCGCCCTCGCGACTGCCCCTTCGATTCCCGCCCGACAGCAACCGCACGGCAACCGCACCTCACACCTCCCCAGCCTCGTCGGCGGCTCCCGGTGGTCGCCGCCGACTCCCTCGCGCGTGCTGTCTCGCGGTCGCCGGGGGCGACCGCTCGCAGGCACACGCCACCGCGGTTCGGTTGCGATCGCTTCGCCTCGGCGGAGTCAGGCCTATGCGCGTTTGGGTGCTACGCTCCGCCGACATGGTCCTCGCTCTGCTCGTTCCGGCGGCGGTCGCGTTCGTGATCGGCGCGCTCGCGGCGTACGTGGGTGCCCTCCGCGCGCTGGAGGTGTACTTCGATCCGAATCGAGACAGCGTCTTCCTCGTCGACGACCGCGACCAGCCGGAGCGCCGCTGACGCCAGGCCGCTCGCTCTTGCCGGGCCGCTCGCTCTCGCCGGGCGGCTACTCGCCGCCGAGCAGTTCGACGAGCAGCGCGTTCTGCGCGTGCATCCGGTTTTCCGCCTGGTCCCAGACGAGCGCGCGGTCGGACTCCAGCACGTCGTCGGTTATCTCCTCCCCGCGGTGCGCGGGCAGGCAGTGCATCACCGTCGCGTCCGTGCCGGCGAGCAGGTCGGCGTTCACCTGGAACCCGTCGAAGGCGGCGAGCTTCTCGCCGCGTACGTCCTCCTGTCCCATCGAGATCCACACGTCGGTGTAGACCACGTCCGCGCCGTCGATCACCGCCTCGGGGTCGGTCGTGGGGGTCACGTCCGCGCCGAACGCCGCGGCCCGGTCGAACACCGCGGGGTCCATCCCGTAGTCGGCGGGCGTGGCGACCCGCACGTCGATCCCGGCCATCGCCGCGCCGACGACGAACGACTGGCCGACGTTGTTGCCGTCGCCGACCCACGCGACGGTGGCGTCCTCGCCGACCGTCTCGCGGATCGTGAGGAGGTCCGCGAGCGTCTGACAGGGGTGCGCCTCGTCGGTGAGCCCGTTGATCACGGGGCAGTCGGCGTACTCGGCGAGGACCTCGACGTCCTCGTGATCGAACAGCCGCGCCATCACGCCGTCGACGTAGCGGCCGAGGACGCGCGCCGTGTCCTTCAGCGGCTCGCCGTGGCCCAGTTGGATGTCGTCTGGCCCGAGGAACATCGCGTGGCCGCCCAGTCGGGTCATGCCCGTCTCGAAGGAGACGCGGGTGCGCGTCGACGGCTTCTCGAAGATCATCCCGAGCGTCGCGTCGCCCAGTCGCGGGTCGGTCTCGCCCGCCTTCATCGCGGCGGCGCGGTCGAGCAGGGCGTCCAGTTCGGCGGGCGTCACGTCGTCGATGTCGAGGAAGTCGTCGGTGGCGAGTGTCATGGTATCGAAAACGGGTCGGGTGATCGGGTGGCGTTACAGTCGCTCGCGACAGACGTCGGTCAGGACGCGCACGGCGCGGTCCAGGTCCGGCAGCGGCAGCCGCTCGTCGGGCGCGTGGTCCAAGTCGGAGTTCCCCGGGCCGTAGGTGACCATCGGGCAGTCCCACGCGGCCGCGAAGAGGTTCATGTCGCTCGTGCCGGTCTTCCGCAGCAGGCGCACGTCGCCGCCCGCCGACCGGATTGCGACGCGGAACGCCCGCGCGAGGTCGGTCCGCGGGCTCTCCATCACCGGCGGCATCGGGTCGTCCCACTGGACCGAGCCGGTCGACAGCTCCGCCTCCGCCAGCTCGTGAATCTCGTCGACCGGCCGCGAGGGCGGGACCCGGAGCTGCACGTCCATCGTCGTCTCCACGGCGAGCCCGTCGTCGCTCAGCCCGCCGTCGACCGAGATGGGCTTCGTCGTCACCTGATCGAACACGGCGGTCTCGGCGTCGTCCGGCGTGAACGTCTCCTCGACGCCGTGCCACCAGTCGATCGCGTGCTGGATCGCGTTCGGCTCCGGCCGCGAGGAGTGGCCCGACTCGCTCGTGTTCACGTACGTCCCCTCCAGCAGGCCGCGGTAGCCGAGGGTGATCCCCTGCCAGCCCGACGGCTCGCCGTTGATCACCGCCTCGGGGGCGTCGCGGTCGCCGACGAGGTGTCTCGCGCCCCCGGAGTCGACCTCCTCGCGGACGACGCCGACGAAGGAGACGCCGGTCTTCACCGCCGCGACCGCCATCGCGACCAGCGGTCCCGTCGCGTCGACCGCGCCGCGACCCCACAGGACGGGGTCGCCGGGGTCGCCGACGCGCACGTCCGACGGCTCCGGTAGCTCGCCCTCCGGCGGTGCCGGCCGCACCTCGACCGGGATGTCGCCGGGCACGGTGTCGACGTGCGAGGTCAGGAGGACGGCGTCGTCCGCCGGCGCACGGACGTTCCCGACCTCGTCGATCCACGCCTCGCGGCCGTTCGCCTCGAAGAAGTCGACGAGGCGCTCGGCCGCGCGCTCCTCCTCGCCCGACGGCGAGGGGATCGACACCATGTCGTACAGCAGCCTCCGGGCCGCCGTGTCGCAGGCCGCGGGGTAGCCGCCGCCGGCGACGACGTCGGCGTCCTCGCGATCCGCTTCCGGCTCCGCCCCCCGCCCCTTCCCGGCCGCCATCAGCCGATCACCTCGGCTATCGCGTCGACGACGCGGTCGGCGTGCTCGCGTTCGACCGTCAGCGGCGGGAGCAGCCGCAGGACGGTGCGGCCCGCGGGCAGCGCGAGGATCTGGTGGTCGATGGCGAGGTCGCGCAGCAGGCGGTTCGACCCCCGACGGACCTCGACGCCGACCATCAGCCCGTCCCCGCGCACGTCGCGCACGTCGTCGCCGAGGCGGTCGCGGAGTTCGCCGCGGAGGTAGTCGCCCACCTCCTCGGCGTGAGCCGGAAGCCCCTCGCGCTCGATCACGTCGAGGGTCGCGCCCGCCGCGGCCGACACCACCGGGCCGCCGGAGAACGTCGAGCCGTGGTCGCCGGCGTCGGCGGCGATCCAGTCGCGACACAGCGTCGCGCCGATCGGGAGCCCGCTGCCGAGCCCCTTCGCGGTCGTCAGCACGTCCGGCACCACGTCGTGGCGGTCGGCCGCCCACATCGAGCCGGTGCGGCCCAGCCCGGTCTGGATCTCGTCGAGGATCATCGCCGCCCCGTTCGTCGCCGTGGCGACCCGGACGGCCTGGAGGTACTCGGTCGAGACGGGGTTGATCCCGCCCTCGCCCTGAAGCGGTTCCAGGATGACGGCGGCGGTGTCCTCGTCGACCGCCTCGCGCATCGCCTCGGCGTCGCCGTACTCGACGAACTCCACGCCGCCGGCGAGGGGGCCGAACCCCTCCTTGTACTTGTCCTTCCAGGTGGTCGCGAGGGTCCCCATCGTCCGGCCGTGGAACCCCTGCGTGGTCGCGACTATCTTCTCGCGGCCCGTCGCGTGCCGGGCGAACTTCAGCGCGGCCTCGTTGGCCTCCGTCCCGGAGTTACAGAGCCAGACCTTGTCGACGTCGACGGGCGCGACCTCGGCGAGGCGCTCGTACAACGCCGTCCGCGCCGCGTGCGGGTACGACGCCTGAACGTACATGAGCTCCTCCAGCTGGCTCGTCGCGGCGTCGACGACCTCGGGGTGGCAGTGCCCGACGGGCGTACAGGCGTAGCTCGCGCCGAAGTCGAGGTACTCGGTCCCGTTCGTGTCGGTGAGGTGTACGCCGTCGCCGGCGGCGATCTCGATCGGCTTCTCGGAGAAGACGAAGCCGCTCACGCGGTCTCACCCCCTTCGGCTTCGACACCGGACTCACGTTCGCCGCCGAGCGCCGACCGCTCGACCGTCGTCCCCGCGCCGCCGAGCGCGGCGACGACCGGGTCGCGGACGTTGGCGTCCGCGATCACGACGCGGCCGGAGCCGCCGGAGAGCGCCTCTCTCGCGGCCATCACCTTCTTGCCCATGAACCCCTCGGCGGCGTCCTCGACGGCCGCCAGCTCGTCGGGCGTCGCGGCCGCGTCGATGCGCGTCTCGGGGTCGTCCGGGTCGGCGTACACGCCGGACACGTCGGTCAGCAGGACGAGGTCGGCACCGAGCGCGCCCGCGACGGCCGCGGCCGCGCGGTCGGCGTCGGCGTTGACTGGGGTGACCTCGCCGTCGCCCTCGTCGCCCGCCATCGGGGGCGAGACGACCGGGGTGTAGCCGTCGGCGAGCAGGTCGCCGAGCAGGTCGCCGTTCACCGACTCGATCTTCCCCGAGTGGTCGCCGCGGCGGATCTTCTTTTTCCCGTCCTCGACGACGCGGACGGCCGACTTGCGCGGCCCCGAGAGGAGGCCGCCGTCGACGCCGGAGAGGCCGACCGCGTCGACCCCCGCCGACCGGAACTGTGCGGTCAGTTCGGTGTTGAGCTTGCCCGCCATCGCCATCGCGAACGCCTCCATCGTCTCCGCGTCGGTGAACCGCCCCGTGACGCCGGAGGCGGACTCGACGTACTCCGGCTCGATGTCGAGCCGTTCGAGGGTCTCGTCGACGACCGTCGAGCCGCCGTGGACGACGACGACTCGCCGGCCGTTGGCGACGAGGTGGGCCACGTCGCCGACCGCGCCGGCGGGATCGACCGCCTTCGCGCCGCCGACCTTGACGACGACCGGCGGCTCGCCGGCGGCGGTTCCGTCGTCCGCGGACGCGCCGGCCGCGTCGGACTCGGTCCCGGTCATGGCGATCCCACCGGGTGAAGCCCGTCGAACTCGAGGCCGGCGGTCTCGTCGAGGCCGAGCGCGACGTTCGCCGCGTGGACGGCCTGGCCCGCCGACCCCTTGGTCATGTTGTCGATCGCCGAGAAGACGACGACCCGGCGGTTGCCGGGGTCGAGCTCGAAGCCGACCTCGCCGTGGTTCGTCCCGGCGACCGACTTCGGCTCGGGGTAGCGGTAGACGCCGCCCCCGCCGGAGACGATCCGCATGAACGGCTCGTCGGCGTAGGCGTCGCGGTACGCGCCCCACAGGTCCCCCTTCGAGACCGGCTCGTCGGGGAAGACGTGACAGGTCGCGCTCGCGCCCCGCACCATGTCGACCGCGTGGACGGTGAAGGAGACGGAGAGGCCGAGGTACGCCTCGATCTCCGCCTCGTGGCGGTGGCCCGTGGGCGCGTAGGGGCGCACGACGCCCGAGCGCTCCGGGTGCGAGGAGGCCGCGCCGCCGCCCGCGCCGCCCTCCGAGGAGCCGACCTTCACGTCGACGACGACCTCGCCCGTCTCCGGGCCGAGCGCGCCCGCGTCGACCAGCGGCTTGAGGCCGAGGATCGTCGCGGTCGCGTTGCAGCCGCCGCCGCCGATCAGGTCCGCGCCGACGAGGTTCTCGCGGTTCAGTTCGGGCAGCGCGTACTCCGCGCGGTCGAGGTACTCCGGCGACTCGTGGCCGTCGTACCACTCGTCGTAGGCGTCGGCCTCGGGCAGCCGGAAGTCGGCCGAGAGGTCGACGACGGTGTCGGCCGCCTCGAAGAACTCGTCGATCCGGCCCATCGAGACGCCGTGCGGCGTCGCCGCGAACAGCACGTCGACCGACTCCAGGTCGTCGGGGTCCGAGAAGCGCAGGTCCAGCCCGCGCAGGTTCGGGTGCGAGCGCCCGACGGTCATGTTGTCCGCCGACCGCGAGGTGGCCTGAACGACCTCGAAATCGGGGTGGCCGGCGAGGATCCGCAACAGCTCGCCGCCGGTGAAGCCGGTGCCGCCGACGACGCTCGCGGTGTACGTCCCGTCGGTCATGTGGTCGCCTCCGTGGACTCCTCCGCGCCCTCGTCGGCCGCCGCGGCCGCCTTCGTCTCCAGCCAGTCGACGACCCGCGCCGGCACGTCGACCTCGGTGGCCGAATCGAGCGCCTTGAACTCGACGGTGTGGTTCACCTCGTGGACGGTGTAGTCGTCGGGGATGCCGTCGCCGTCCGCGTCGACTCCGGTCTCGCCGGCGTCCGCTTCCGGCTCGACTCCGACCTCCATCAGGTCGACGCCGAGCATCCCGCCGCCGACCGCGTCGGAGGCGCGCTCGACCAGTTCGGTCGCGCGCTCGTCGAGGTCGAACGCCTCCGTCTCGCCGCCCTTCGCGGCGTTTGTGAGCCAGTGGTCGGACGAGCGCGTCATCGCCGCGACCGGCTCGCCGTCGACCGCCAGCACGCGGATGTCGCGGCCGGGCTTGTCGACGAACTCTTGGACGTAGAACACCTTGTGCTCGTAGTGGCCGAGCGTCTCCTTGTGTTCGAGGATGGCCTCGGCGGCGTTCCGCGAGTCGATCTTCGCCATCAGCCGCCCCCACGAGCCGGTGACCGGCTTGAGGACGCAGGGGTAGCCGAACGACTCGATCGCTTCGAGGGCGGCCTCCTTCGTGAACGCCACCTCCGTGGCGGGCGTCGGCACGTCCGCCTCGGCGAGCGCGAGCGAGTTCTTCGCCTTGTCGGCGCAGACGTCGCCCGTCTCGGGAGAGTTCACCACGGGGACGCCGTAGCTGTCGAGGAAGCGCGTCGCGTACAGCGACCGACTCGTCGACAGGCAGCGGTCGACGACGAGGTCGAGGTCGTCGACCGGAGCGGTCGTGGACTCCAGCCCGAACCGCTCCTCGCGCACGTCTATCTTCTCGACCTCGTGGCCACGCTCGCGGAGCTCGCCGAGCAGGAGCTTCTCGTCTCTCCGTATCCGAGAGTAGAGGACGCCTACGCGCACGGCGGTCCCCCTCCGTTCGCGTCGGTGCTCACGCGCATGTCGACCACTCGCGTGTCGGGTCCGCGGCGCTCGTCGCCATCTACTCGCCCCAGTCCTCCTCGAGTTCTGGTGCCTCCTCCAAGACGACCGGATCGAGCGAGATCACTTCGAGCTCGGTCCCGGTGACCGGACTGTCGATGATCTCCCCGACCTCGACGTCGGCCGGGATCTCGATCTCCTCGCCCGTGATCGGGTCCTCCGCGGTCAGCGTGTCGGTGTCGCTCGTCATCGTACCCCGTTCTCGGCGACGCGAACGCATAAAGGTTCCGAACTTACCAAATAGTTTACACTAACTAAAGCACCGGCTATCGGGGCGAGCGCGTCCGAAGCCGGTCGAACGAGACCGACTGTCAGGATCCGAGTACGGGTTCGCCCCCTCGCGGGAGCGGGGTCGCGGCCGGCGGTCGCGGACCGACCACCGACCGCGGCGGTCGTCGCATCCGGTCGGGCTGCGGCGGGCGATCACTCATGCGTCGCCACCTCCGCGGCGAGCGCGTCGGCGGCCGCCGCGAGCGACTCGCGGCGCTCGTCGAGCGCCGCCCCGTCCGCGTCGATTCCCGCGGTCGCGGCCGCCAGTTCCTCGGCGACCGCCGCGGGGGCCGGCCCGCCGGCCGAGTCGCGGCTCGCGACGCTCTCCGCCGGGTCGAGCACGCGTTCGACCTCGTCGCGGGACACGCGCTCGAAGAGGGACTCGCCCAGCACGGCCCGTGCGGCCTCGTCAACTTTTGCGGCGGCCGTCGCGGGGTCGTCGCCGTCCGCGACCTCGGTCGCCGCGCTCGCGACGATCTCGTGGGCGGTGCGGAACGGGAGCCCGTTCGCCGCGAGCAGGTCCGCGACGCCCGTCGCGATCGAGAACCCCTCGCCCGCGGCGGCCGCGAGCGCGTCCTCGTCCCAGTCGGCGGTCGCGACCGCGCCCGCCGCCACCTCGGTCGCCTCGCGCACGTCGTCGGCGATGTCGAAGACGCTCGCGTGGGCGCGCTGGAGGTCGCGGTTGTAGGCGCGCGGCAGCCCCTTCAGCAGGCTCAGCGTGCCGGTCGCCTCGCCGATCGCGTCGCCCGCGACGCCGCGGGTCAGCTCCAGCGTGTCGGGGTTCTTCTTCTGGGGCATGATCGAGGAGGTGGAGGCGTACGCGTCCGCCAGCTCGATCACCCCCTTGTTCGAGAACACGATCAGGTCCTCCGCGAGCCCCGACAGCGTCGTCGCGAGCGTCGCGAGCGCGCTCGCGGACTCCGCGAGGAAGTCGCGCGCGGAGACGGCGTCGGTCGAGTTGCGGACCGTGCCGTCGAACCCGAGCAGCTCGGCGGTCCGGTCGCGGTCCACGTCGAAGGGCGTCCCCGCGAACGCCGCGCCGCCGAGCGGCGACCGGTTCACGCGGTCGTACGCGTCGAGCAGCCGCTCCGTGTCGCGGGCGAGCGCGCCCTCGTACGACAGGAGGTAGTGGCCGACGGTCGTCGGCTGGGCCGGCTGGAGGTGGGTGTACCCCGGCATCACGGTCTCTGCGTGGTCGTCCGCGGCGTCGACGAACGCCTCCCGGGCGGCGACGGTCGCCTCGACCGCCGCGAGCAGGTCCCCGCGCAGCCGGTAGCGGATACAGGTCGCCACCTCGTCGTTCCGCGAACGCGCGGTGTGCATCCGCCCGCCGTCGGGACCAATCCGGTCGATGACAGCGGTCTCTATCGCCTCGTGGACGTCCTCGCCGTCGGGGAGCGCGCCGTGTCCGGCCTCCTCCACGTCGTCGAGCGCCGCGAGGATCTCCCCCGCGACCCCGTCGTCGACGATCCCCTGCTCGGCGAGCATCACCACGTGCGCGCGGTCGACCGCGAGGTCGGCCTCGAAGATGGCCTCGTCGGCCGCGAGGCTCGACAGGAACTCGCGGGCTGGACCGCCGCTGAAGCGGTCGCGGCGGACGGCGGTGCCGCCGTCCGCGTCGCCGTCGCCCGCACTCGCGTCGGCCGTACCGGGATCGTCGTCGGTCATTCAGTTCTCGTCGGTGTCGGCGGCGTCGGCTCCCGACCCGTCGGTCGCCAGCTCGGGCTTCGAGACGCTCGCTTTCACGTCGTTGGCGAGGCGCTCCTGAAGCCCGTGGTACTTCGCGACGCCCGTCGCGTCCGACTGGGCGATGCCGGCGACGTCCTCGGTGTTGAACGAGGCCATCTCCTCGGAGTAGACGGCGTACTCGGAGTCGCGGGCGACGACGCGGCAGTCCCCGCCGGAGACCTTCACCGTCGCCGTGCCGGTCACCACGTCCTGCGTCTCGTCGACGAAGGCGTTCAGCGCGTCGACGACCGGGGCGAACACGAGCCCCTGATACGCCTTCTCGGACCACTCCTGTTCGATCCCCTTCTTGAACGAGCGCTCGTTCTTCGTGAGCACGAGGTCTTCGAGCGCCTGGTGCGCGGTCAGCAGGACGGTCGCGGCCGGGTGTTCGTAGTTCTCGCGCACCTTCAGCCCGAGCATGCGGTCCTCCATCACGTCGGTGCGGCCGACGCCGTAGCCGCCGGCGTACTCGTTGAGGTGCTGGATGAGCGGCACCGGGTCCATCGCCTCGCCGTCGACGGCGACCGGGACGCCCTCCTCGAAGGTGACCTCGATGGTGGTCTCTCCTTCAGGCTCCGCGGTCCACTCGTAGATGTCCTCCGGCGGCTCGTAATCCGGATTTTCGAGCTTCCCGCCCTCGACCGCACGCGACCAGATGTTCTCGTCGATGGACCAGACGCCGCCGTCACCGGCCTCGACGGGCAGGTCCTTCTCGGCGGCGTAGTCGATCTCCCACTCGCGGGTGAGTCCGAGCTCGCGCACGGGGGCGATCACTTCCAGATCGGAGCCGCGCCAGACGGCCTCGAAGCGGAGCTGATCGTTGCCCTTGCCAGTACAGCCGTGCGCGATGGCGTCACAGCCCTCCTCCTCGGCGACCTCCAGGATGGCCTCGGCGATGACCGGGCGCGCGAGGGCGGTCCCGAGCGGGTAGCCCTGGTAGCTGGCGTTCGACTTCACCGCGTCGAAACAGAGGTCCGCGAACTCCGCCTTCGCGTCGACGACGTGGATGTCGAGCCCCAGCGCCTCCGCGGTCTCCTCGGCCTCGTCGAACTCCTCCGTCGGCTGGCCGACGTCGACGTTGACGCCGATGACCTCGTCGTAGCCGTACTCCTCTTTCAGTAGCGGTACGCACACCGTGGTGTCGAGTCCCCCGCTGAACGCGAGTGCAACGCTCGTCATTACCGGAGGAGACACGGCCTATACCCTTAAATTCAGCGTTATAAGTTTTGTAAGAAACTGGGAAAGCGGTCGCTCACGGAGACTACAGTCGAGACTCCACGGAACGAAACGGCGCGAACGCGACGAGGGATGAAGTGTTATCGGCCCGAGGGGCCTCGTCGTCGCGCCGCGCCGGAGGCCGGTCGCGGCGGTCGGACGTCTCGTCGCGGTCGCAGGGCTCGTCGGTCTCGGAAGAGGCCGGCGTCGAGACGAGCCACTGCGGTCACTACGTGTAGATACCCGCGTTTCCGTATAAAAATATTCCGCACCGACGGTCGCCCGCAACACTTGCCGCTCGGAGCGCTCCGGGCGGTTTCCGGCCGTTCAGATCGCCTCGCGGTACGCCTCCAGCGTCCGCTCGATGTCCTCCTCGGTGTGGGCGTACGACGTGAACTGGCACTCGAACTGGTTGGCGGTGAGGAACACGCCCCGGTCTTTCATCTCCTGCCAGAACACGCGCTCCCAGCGGTCGGTCGCGGCCGCGGCCACGTCCGCGCCGGTCTTCGGACACGCGTCGTAGCGGGCGCAGTCGGGGTCCTGTCGACAGCCGCCCGCACAGCAGGCGTCCGGCTCGTCGGGCGCGTCCCGGGTGAACACCGTCTTGAACATCGAGTCGGTGCCGACGACGGTGTACTCCGGGGCGCGCTCGGCGCAGATCTCCGAGATCCCCTCGCGGAGCTTCCGGCCGAGCCGGTTGACGTGCTCGTACACGTCGTTCTCGGCGGCGTACTCCAGCGTCGCCTTCCCCGCGGCCATCGTCACGGGGTGGCCGGAGAACGTGCCCGACTGGAACACCTCGCCCGCGGGCGTGAATCCCTCGATTATCTCCGCCTTCCCGCCGATCGCCCCCACCGGGAAGCCGCCGCCGATGATCTTTCCGAACGTCGTCACGTCCGGCGTCACGCCGAACTTCGACTGCGCGCAGCCCAGCCCGCCGACGCGGAACCCGGTGATCACCTCGTCGAAGATCAGAAGCGAGCCGTGGTCGTCACAGAGGTCCCGCAGCGTCTCGTGGTAGCCGTCGACCGGCGCGACGATCCCCATGTTGGCCAAGATCGGTTCGACGAGGACGGCCGCGATGTCGTCGCCGTGCTCGGCGAACACCTCCTTGGCCGCCTGCGGGTCGTTGAACGGGATCGGGAGGGTGTGCTGCGCGAACTCCTCGGGGATCCCCGCGGTCGACGGGTGCGCGTCCCCGGGCGACCCCTCCACCAGCGTCGACTCCTGTGCGCCGTGGTAGCCGCCCTGCATCACGACGATCTTGTCGCGATCGGTGTGACCGCGCGCGAGGCGCACGGCCGAGACGGTCGCCTCAGTCCCCGAGTTGACGAAGCGGATCGACTCGACGCTCGGGACGTGTCGCGCCACGAACTCGGCGTGCTCGACCTCGATCTCCGTCGGCGCGCCGTACATCGGCCCCTCCGCGACGTGCGACTGGACCGCGGCCTCGACCGGGTCCGGGAGGTCGTGGCCGTACAGCAGCGGCCCGTATCCCATCACCCAGTCGACGTAGCGGTTGCCGTCGGCGTCGATCACGTGGCCGCCGTCGCCCCGCTCGATGAAGAACGGGTGCGGCATGTTCGCCCGGACCGAGGAGTTGACGCCGCCCGGCATCACCGACAGCGCGCGGTCGTACAGTCCGCGCGAGCGCTCGTGGTTCATGCCGATCGGTTGGGTCGGCGGGCTGAAAGTAGTTGCCGAACCGGCCCCGACGCGGCCGGTCCGAGAGAAAACGTTGACCGTCAGTTCGCGCGCGCGCCGCCTACACCGCTTCCGGTCCGGTCGCGCCCGTGCGGACCTGAAGCGCGTCCTCGACCGGCAGGACGAACACCTTGCCGTCTCCGGGTTCGCCGGTCTCGGCGGCGTCGGCGATCGCCTCCGCGACCTCGTCGGCCGGGATGTCGGCGACGACGACGTCGATCTTCACCTTCTGGTGGAGGTCGACGGTGAACTCCTCGCCGCGCCACTGGCCCTTCTTCGCGGGCTGGCTGCCGCGGCCGGAGACGTTCGTCACCGTGAGCGAGGGCGCGTTGATCTCCGCGAGCGCCTGCTTGATGTCCCCGAGTTTGTCGGGGCGGACGACCGCGGTGACCATCTTGATCTCCGCGCCGTCCTCCTCGCCGCCGTCGGCGCGCGGGGAGCCGTCGTCCGCGTCCGCGCCGACCACGCGACCCCCGTCGGTGGTGACCGAGGGCTTGCCGAACTCGGGGTACGTCTCGACGCCGTGCTCGCTGACGTCGAGGCCGTCGCGCTCGTGTTCCGGGGTGACGCGGGCCTGTCCGGCGGCCTTGAACGCGCCGAAGACGACCGCCGTCGCGATCACGGTCCACGCCCCGATGACGACCACGCCGGTCACCTGCGAGACCAGCACCTCGACGGAGAAGCCGTTGATACTGACGAACGGCAGCGCGAGCACGCCGAGGACCCCGGCGGAGCCGTGGACCGGGAACACCGCGCAGACGTCGTCGATCTTCATCGTGTCCGAGACGAACTCGAAGACCAGCGGGAGCTGGAGGCCACAGAGCAGGCCGACGGCGATCGCACCCCACCATGTGGCGAGGTTCGCGATGCCGGTCACGCCGACCAGCCCGGCGAGCAGCCCGTTCGCGACGTACAGCGTGTCGACCTTCTTCGAGAGCGCGACCGACGCGAGCGCGGCACCGACGCCGCCCGCGGCCATGCCGAGCGTCGTGCCGAGCGAGACGCGGCCGACCGACGCGTAGCCGTCCAAGACGAGTTCGCCGCCGTCGACAGTGAACACCGTCGCGGTCGTGCCGACGTTGAACCCGTACCAGCCGAACGCGAGGATGAGCGTGCCGAGCACCGCGAACGTCATCGAGTGACCGGGGATGACGTTCGAAGAGCCGTCCTCGGCGTAGCGGTCCATCCGCGGCCCGAGCACGTACGCCGCCGTGAGGCCCGCGATGCCGCCCATCCCGTGGACGATCATCCCGCCCGCGAAGTCGGTGAATCCGAGGCCGCCACCGCCGAGGAAGCCGCCGCCCCAGGTGATGCCCGCGACAACGGGGTAGATGACCGCCGAGATGGCGATCGTGTACGCCACGTACGCGCGGAGCTTCGCCCGCCCGGCGACCGCGCCGGAGACGATGGTCGCGGCCGTCATCGCGAAGACGGCACCGAACAGCCAGCTGTTCACCCAGCCGCCGTCGCCGAGCGCGGACGCCGCGGAGAAGCCGCCGCCGGCGGAGAGCCCCTCGACGCCGAACCCGACGAGGAAGTAGACCAGCACGCCGACGCTCCACGTCAGCAGGTTCTTCGTGAGCTGGTTTGCGACGTTCTTCGCGCGCACCTGGCCCGCTTCGAGCATCGCGAAGCCGGCGTGCATGAAGAAGATGAGGAAACAGACCACCGCGACCCACATCAGGTTCACGCCCTCGGCGAGGACGCTCGGATCGATCGAGGCGAGCACCGCACCCGTCACGCCTCGGTCACCTCTACTGAACGCTCGTTCGGCTCGAACCGCATTTCAGTCGTGTTCATGCGTTGAATCACGTTTCGGTTGCGGGGAACGGCCATACATAAACGTTCGAGTTGAGTTTCACAACAAAAACGCTTGATAATACGGAGGGCGTCCGATATAATGACGTGGCAATGGAATATAAGGACGTTTTCTCGGGTGTTTCGTGGCAATTGCTGCGCTCGAACTCGACGCCCGTTGTGTGAAATTTCTATCCTTTTTGGCGCGATCCGCCGTCGAGGGCGGCTTCGAGGGCGTGCGCGGCCGATTCTGGCGAGTATTGCCACTCCGTCGTCTCGCGGTTCGCCGTCATACGGCTCGGTAGCGGCGAATTCGGGCGTTTCGGGACGCCTCGTGAGAAATTGACGTTCGTCAACCCGTTTCATGGCCGACCGACCGCCTCGCCCGCTCCCCCCGACGAAGCGACAGCGACGCGGGGCTGTTTCCGTCGGCGACGGCCGCCGAACGGGCGGTTACTCCGGCTTCAGCCCCTCGTTCTGGACGCGCATCACGGCCTCGCCGTCGGCGAGGTTCGGCGCGTCCACGAGCCGGACGATCCGCTTGTCGCCCTTCGACTTCCGGAGGTAGATCCGGAACGTGGAGGCGTGGCCCAAGATGTTGCCGCCGATCGCCTGCGTCGGGTCGCCGAAGTAGGAGTCCGGGTTCGACGCGACCTGGTTGGTGACGAGGATGGCGGTGTTGTACAGGTCGCCGAGCCGCATCAGGTCGTGGAGGTGCTTGTTGAGCTTCTGCTGTCGCTCCGCGAGCTCGCCCCGGCCGACGTACTCCGCGCGGAAGTGCGCGGTGAGCGAGTCGACGCAGACGATCCGGATCGGCCACTCCGTCTCCTCGTGTTCGCCGGCCAGCTCCTTCGCCTTCTCGGCGAGGAGGATCTGGTGGTTGGAGTTGAACGCCTTCGCGACGTGGATCTGGTCGAGGAAGGCCTCGACCAGCTCTTCGAGCGCCTCCTCGTCCGAGGGCGTGCCCTCGATCTCGCGGCGCTCCATCTCGTCGGCGAGGATCTCGTCGTCGAGCCCGCGGACCATGTCGTCGATCCGTTCGGGGCGGAACGTGTCCTCGGAGTCGACGAAGATACAGCCGCCGTCGAGGCCGCCGTTCTCCGGCTCCAGCTGGACGTTGACGGCCATCTGGTGGGTGACCTGCGACTTGCCGGAGCCGAACTCGCCGTACACTTCCGTGATCGACTGGGTCTCGATGCCCCCGCCGAGGAGGTCGTCGACCTCGTCGATCTGCCAGGAGAGCTTGCCGATCTCCTGTCGCCGCTCCAGTACGCTCGCGCCGGTCTCGAAGCCGCCGACGTCGGCGGCCTCGCGGGCGGCGTTGATGATGTCGCTCGCGGACGACTCGCCGATGTCGGCGGTGTTCGACATCTCGCCGGGGCTGGCGACCGCGATCGACTGGTAGCTCTCGAATCCGTTGTCAATGAGCTTGTCCGCGGTCGCCGGGCCGACGCCGGGGAGGTCCTCGAGTTCGTCTTCGGGCATGTACTCGACCCTTGTTCGCCATCGGGTATAAAGACTGGTTTACACCTTTGTGAAAGTGAAACGGCGGCGTCGCTCCCGCTCGCTCGCGGCTCGGAATCTCTCGAAAGCGCTCGTCGGGGCGAGCGGATCCGCCGGGCGGTGAAACTGGTCGTCGCCCGCTCAGAAGCCGACGCGGCGGACGTAATCGAGGTCGCGGATCTCCACGAGCAGGTCGCCCGGCAGCTCCGCGTCGGTGATCACGTACAGCTTCGGGTCGTCGGTGAACTCGGGGTCCTCGCTCAACACCTGCCGGATCGAGACGCCGCGGTCGCCCAGGATCGAGGTGACCTCGGCGACGATCCCGGCCTCGTCGGCGGCGGCGACCTCGATGGTGAGGACCGTGAGATCCAAGACCGGCGCGAGGTCCATCAGGCTCGGGATCGACGAGATGTTGGTGAAGATGCGCTTCAGCTCCGGGTCGGCCAAGATCGCGTCGGTCGTCGAGTCCACCACGCGCCGGTCCACGTCGAGTTCGCGCGCGATGCCGGTGTAGGGGATCTCGATCCCGCCGGAGACGACGCGCCCCTCCTCGTTGACCGAGAACCCGCGCTCCAAGAACAGTCGGATGACGGCCTGTTGGCTCGGTGACCCCTCGAACTTCTCGAGGATCTCGTCGAACATTCGTCTCCCGATGCTCGCCGTGCGCTGTTAAATTGGCGGGTGCGCCGCGGAGCGCGGGGCGGCGAGCCGCGCATCGGCGACGCGGACCACTTCCGCCCCGCCACCCGACCGCTTTTGCCCGGTGACGCCGAACCCCACCCCGTGTCAGAGTCGTCGCATCTCCGGTTCTTCCCCTACGAGGAGCCGTACCCGAACCAGCGCGAGGCGATGGACAGGGTCGCCAACGCGTTAGACCGGGGGCAGGACGTGCTGTTCGAGGGCGCGCCCGGGACGGGGAAGACCCTCTCCGCGCTCGTGCCCGCGCTCGAACACGCCCGCGAGCACGACCGGACGGTCGTCATCACGACCAACGTCCACCAGCAGATGCGGCAGTTCGTCGAGGACGCCCGCGCCATCACCCGCGAGGAACCCATCCGCGCGGTCGTCTTCAAGGGGAAGTCGTCGATGTGCCACATCGACGTCGACTACCAGGAGTGTCAGACACTCCGGGACACGACCCGGGAGATGGTCGAGACCGAGAGCGAGGTGCGCGAACTGGAGTCGCGCCAGCGCGAGCTGCTCGCCGAGAGCCGCGAGGGCGACGCGAGCGCCGCCGAGGCCCGCGAGGCGATCATGGAGGAGTTAGACGAGCTGGAGGCCGAGGTCGACGAGTACGAGGCCGCGAACGTCTGCGAGCACTACCGCAACAACCTCACCCGCGACACGGAGGAGTTCTTCGGGTGGCTCTTCGAGGACGTCCGGACCCCCGAGGACGTGTACGCGTACGCCGACGAGCGCGAGCTGTGCGGCTACGAGCTGTTGAAGGAGGGGATGGAGGGCGTCGACCTGGTCGTCTGTAACTACCACCACCTGCTCGACCCGAACATCCGCGAGCAGTTCTTCCGCTGGATCGACCGCGACCCCTCGGAGATCGTCACCGTGTTCGACGAGGCGCACAACATCGAGGACGCCGCCCGCGACCACGCCACCCGGACGCTCACCGAGAACACCCTCGACGCCGCGCTCGACGAGGTGGCCGACAGCGACGACTCCCGGGCGGAGCCGGCCGGGAACGTCCTCCGCGCCTTCCGCGACGCCCTCGTCGAGACGTACGAGGACGGGCTCGGCTTCGGCGGCCCCGAGTCGGTCACCGAGAGCTGGGAGGACGTGTCGATCGCAAACGACGACCGCCGCGACGACCTCACGCTCGCGTTCCTCCGCAACTACGAGGGGAGGGGAATCGACACGGAGACCGAACTCGCCGTACAGCTCGGGCAGGCGATAGACGAGGAGTACGAGCGCCGCTACCGCGACGGGGAGGCGACGACCCGGTCGGAGTCGCAGACGCTCGCGGCCGCCCGGTTCGTCGCGACGTGGATCGAGGACGGCACCGAGTTCGGGCAGTACCCGGTGGTCTCGGTCCGCCGCGACGCCGGCACCGACGAGGTGTACGGCCGGGCGGAGCTGTACACCTGTATCCCGCGGAACGTCACCAGCGAGCTGTTCGACGAGGTGGCGGCCTCGGTCCTGATGAGCGCGACGCTGCGCCCGTTCGACGTGACCGAGGACGTGCTCGGGTTGGAGGATGTCGCGTCGATGGCCTACGAAATGGGCTACCCCGAGGCGAACCGCCGGACGTTCGCCGCCGACGTCCCGCCGCTCTTCGCCTCCGACCGCAACGACCCGGAGACGCAGGAGGCGGTGGCGTCGCTGCTCCGCGACGCGATCCGCTTCACGCCCGGCAACACGCTCGCCTTCTTCCCGTCGTACGCGGAGGCGGAGCGCTACCACGAACGCCTGACCGGTGCGAGCGACGGGGGCGGTAGGAGCGGTGCCGGACCGCGGAACGACGCCGACGGCCCCGCCGACCTCGGCCCGATCCACCTCGACGGTCCCGGCGAGGACGAGGAGCGGCTCCGCAGCGAGTTCGTCGCCGCCGACGACGCCGCGCTGTTCACCTCGCTGTGGGGGACGCTCGGCGAGGGGGTGAGCTTCGACGGCGACGACGCCCGCACGGTCGTCGTGGTCGGCGTCCCGTACCCGCACCTCTCGGACCGCACCGAGGCGGTCCAGGACGCCTACGACCGGGCGTTCGCCGACCGCGACCGCGCCCGCGACCCGGGGTGGACGTACGCGGTCGAGATCCCGACGATACGCAAGACCCGGCAGGCGCTCGGCCGGGTGATCCGCGGGCCCGAGGACTTCGGGGTCCGCATCCTCGCGGACCGCCGCTACACGACCGCCGACATGGGGAAGTACTCGGTCCGCTCCGCGTTCCCGCCGGAGGAGCGCGAGGAGCTGCTCGACGTCGACCCCGAGAAGCTGAAGTTCGCGATGCTCAACTTCTACCAGGACCACGACGCGTACGACGGGCCGCCGCCGTCGCCGTGAGTCCGGCGAGCGAGCGTCGACACGGGCGAGTTCACCCCGGCATCGACGCGAGCAGGACGGAGACCAGAATCAGGACGCCGGCGAGCAGCGTCGTGACCACGGCGTGGATGAGCGTCATCCCGGCCACGACCCGCCGCGGCTCCTCGTAGCTCCACCAGAACATCGTCCCGTCGACGAGGAGCCCCGCGAGGAGGATGAGCGCCGCGGGGAGTTCGAACGCGTTCCCGACGACGCTGATCACCGCCGGGAGCGGGCCGACGTAGAGGGCGCGGCGCGGGTCGACGTCGCCGAGGACGTTCCGGGCCGCGACGTGCGCCGTCACGGAGAGGAACAGCGCCAACAGGACGGTCGTCCCGAGCACGGACACCGGCGTCACCGTCTGTAAGAGCATGGTCGGTCTACGGGACGAGGGGTAAAAGTGGCCGCGGAACGCGGCCGCGGTGCCGCCGTTTCCGGTCCGCCGCGTCCCGGCGTCTATCCCGCCGGCGTCGTCGTCTCGGGACCGCCGTCAGTCCAACAGTCCCAGTCCGTTCAGCTCCTCGACGATCACGTCGACGGCGGCCTCGGCGTCGGCCGGGCTGGTGCCGCCCGTGACGACCACTTTGCCGCTGCCGAACAGGAGGGCGACGACCTCCGGCTCGTCGAGCCGGTAGACGAGGCCGGGGAACTGCTCCGGCTCGTACTCGATGTGTTCCAACCCGAGGCCGATCGCGATCGCGTTCAGGTTCAGGCTCTTCCCGAGGTCGGCCGACGTGACGATGTTCTGGACGGTTATCTCCGGGTCCTCGATCGGGATCTGGAGGGCGCGCAGCTCCTCGAACACGATGTCGAGGCTCCCGTGGACCGCCTCGATCGAGTTCGCGCCGGTGCAGACGATCTTCCCCGACCGGAAGATCAGGGCCGCCGACTTCGGGTCCGCGGTGCGGTAGACGAGGCCGGGGAACTGCTCGGGGTCGTAGTCCGCGCCTTCGAGGTCCATCGCGACGCTCTGGAGATCGAGCTCCTGTCCGATCCCCGTGGAGGCAACGACGTTCTCTACGGTGATCGTCTCCTTCGGATCGGCCGTCATTACATCCTTTCTCGCCCGAACGCCGTAAAAAGGTGGCTGGTCGGAACCGCCACGCTATTCCCCTCGCCGCGCGGAGCCGTCGGCGTGTACTGGCTCGAACTCGCCGGCGAGACCGACGCCTTCGCCGCCCGCGAGGCCGCGACCGCCGCGACCGCCGTCGACCTCGTCGCGCCGGGGATCGCGCGCGCCGGCGGGATCGACCCCTCTCGGGTCCGCCGACTCGCGTACACCCGCGCCGCACACGAGACGCTCGCCCGGACCGACGCCGACCTCGACGCCGCGGTCGCCGCGCTCCGCGCGGCGTCGATCGACCGGTCGGGGAGCGTCGCGGTCCGCGCCCGGAACGTCCGGGGCACCGCCGGCGTCTCGACGGCGGCCGCGGAGCGCGCGCTCGGCGGCGTCCTCGTCGACCGCGGGTTCGACGTCGACCTCGACGACCCCGACCACGTCCTCCGCGCCCTCTTTTCCGCCGGCCCGCGCGCCGACCACGACGCGGTGACCGGGGCCGACGGCGGCGACGCCGACGTCTGCGCGCTCGGCTGGGTCGCCGCCGAGGCGACCCGCGACTTCGCGCCCGATCCCACGGACCGCCCGTTCTTCCAGCCGGGGAGCATGGCTCCGGCGGACGCCCGCGCCTACGCCAACCTCGCGGGCGCGGCCCCCGGCCGGACCCTGCTCGACCCGATGTGCGGCACCGGGGGGCTCCCCCTGGAGGCCGGCCTCGTCGGCGCGGACGCGGTCGCCTGCGACGCGCAGGCGAAGATGGTCCGCGGCGCGCGCGAGAACCTCCGGGAGTACGTGGGCGACCCCGCCGCCGGACCGCCGGACTGGCACGTCGCCCGCGGCGACGCGACCGCGCTCCCGCTCCCGGACGACGCCGTCGACGGGGTCGCGTTCGACGCCCCCTACGGCCGGCAGTCGAAGATCGCGCGCCACGAGCTGGCGGACCTCGTCGCGGGCGCGCTCGCCGAGGCCGCCCGCGTCGCGCCGCGCGCGGTGCTGGTCGCCGACCGCGACTGGCGCGGTCCCGCCCGCGAGGCGGGCTGGACCGTCGACGCCGCGTTCGAGCGCCGCGTCCACCGGTCGCTGACGCGGTACGTGTTGGTGTTACATCGAGGGGACCCGGGCGAGGTCCGGCGGAACGCGACCGAGATCGCGGCGGACCGAGAGTGAACGACCGATCGCCGGAATCGACCCCATCGGGCGCTCGTGCGACAAGTTTCAGTTTCGCCTCGGCTCCGGGCAACGGTTAAGTGCGCGGCCTCTCGTGGTACTCGCATGACCGGGGACGCCGGAGACATGCTCTCGTGGGACGAGTCCGTGTTCCGCGACGAGTCGGTGTTCGAGATCGACCACGTCCCCGAGACCTTCCGCCACCGCGAGAGCCAGCTGGAGAACCTCAAGTACGCGCTCCGCCCCGCGGTCCGCGGATCCCGCCCGCTCAACACGATGGTCCGCGGCCCGCCCGGGACCGGCAAGACCACGGCGGTCCAGAAGCTGTTCGGCGAGCTGGGCGCGCGCACCGAGGTGCGGACGGTCCGGGTCAACTGTCAGGTCGACTCGACGCGCTACGCGGTGTTCTCCCGGCTGTTCGAGGGGATATTCGAGTACGAACCCCCCTCCTCGGGCATCTCCTTCAAGAAGCTGTTCGGCCAGATCACCGACCGGCTCGTCGAGGAGGACGAGGTCTTGGTCGTCGCCCTAGACGACGTGAACTACCTCTTCTACGAGAACGAGGCCTCCGACACGCTCTACTCGCTGCTGCGCGCCCACGAGGCGCACTCCGGCGCGAAGATCGGCGTGATCGTCGTCTCCTCCGACCTCGGCCTCGACGTGATCGACGACCTCGACACGCGGGTCCAGTCCGTCTTCCGCCCGGAGGAGGTGTACTTCCCCGTCTACGACGCGACCGAGATCTACGACATCCTCGCGGAGCGCGCCAAGCGCGGCTTCCACGAGGGGGTGATCGGCGACGCCGAACTGGAGCGCGTCGCCGACCTCACGGCCGAGAGCGGCGACCTCCGCGTCGGCATCGACCTCCTGCGGCGGGCCGGGCTCAACGCCGAGATGCGCGCCTCCAAGACGATCTCCGAGGCGGACGTCGAAGAGGCGTACGACAAGTCGAAGCACGTCCACCTCTCGCGGTCGCTACGCGGGCTCTCCGATTCCGAGCGCGACCTCGTCCGGGTGCTCGCCGAACACGACGGCGAGCGCGCCGGGGCGGTGTACGACGCGTTCAACGACGCGACCGGGCTGGGGTACACCCGCTACTCGGAGATCATCAACAAGCTCGACCAGCTCGGCGTGATCGACGCCGAGTACGCCGACGTGGAGGGGCGCGGCCGCTCCCGCGAACTCTCCCTCGCGTACGACGCGGAGGCCGTCTTGGACCGGCTGGAGTGACGCGAACGGGCGCGGCGGAACCCTCCCCGGCGCGCCGACGCCTTTTCAACGGCTCCGCCCGCACCTCGTCGCATGAAGACGAGCGGCGGGAGCGACGCGATGAAGCGGCGCGCCGGCGAGTCGGCGGCCGAGGCGGTGAGCGACGGCGACGTGGTCGGGCTCGGGACCGGGTCGACCGCGGCCCACGCGATCCGTCGGATCGGCGACCGGGTTGACGCCGGCCTCGACGCGCGCGGTGTCCCCACCTCCTTCGCGAGCCGCGAACTGGCCCGCGACGCCGGCGTCCCCTGTCTCGACCTGCCCGAGGCGGTCGGTCCCGACGGGCCGGGGATCGACGTCGCGATCGACGGTGCCGACCAAGTCGCGGTCGGTCGCGGCGACGGCCCGGCCGTCGGCCCGCTGATAAAGGGCGGTGGGGCCGCACACGCCCGGGAAAAGTTGGTCGACGCGGCGGCCGACCGCTTCCTCGTCGTCGCCGACCCCTCGAAGGAGACGCCGGTCCTCGACCGGTCCGTGCCGGTGGAGGTCCTCCCCGCCGGTCGCTCCGCGGTCGCCGAGGCGGTGCGGGCGGCCGGGGGCGAGCCGACCCTGCGCCGCGCGGAACGGAAGGACGGCCCGGTCGTCACGGACAACGGGAACCTCGTGTTCGACGCCTCCTTCGGCGCGATCGACGACCCGTCCGCGCTGGCGACGACCCTCTCGACGACGCCGGGCGTCGTCGAACACGGGCTCTTCGTCGGGCTCGCGGACGAGGTCCACGTCGGGACCGAGTCCGGCGTCCGGGTCGCGAGGCGCTGACCGCCGCTTGACGCCCGCCCGACGGACGCGTCGCTCGCCGGTCGGCGGTCGCCAAAAAATGAAGAACGGAAACGCGTCCGTCTTAGAGGTCGCGAGGCTGGACCGTCTTCCGGTCGTTGGCCTCGGCGCGGCGCGCGGCGTCTTCGAGCAGCTCGTCCACTTCGTCGTCCAGCGCGTCGTAGAAGTCCGAAGCGACGTTCTTGTCGTCCAGGGCTTCCTTGACGGCCGCTTTGACAATAAGGTCTGCCATGCGGTCTGGCCTACCCGGTGATGGTTAATAAGAGTTCCTGAATTCGACCGCGAGGGACGCCGTGCCGCCGGTTCGCGGGGGGTCGCGAGTACAATCTCTTATAAATCTTGTGAGATTCGTGTCTCCGCACCGACGCGAACCCGACTCGAACCCGGTCAGAATCGGTCCCGAACCCCGTCCGACCGACTCGCGTGTGCGGCTCGCGCCCGACAGAGGGCGACCAAGCGACGGAAACGCCGAACCGACAGGTTCGACCGGGCCCGTCCCCCACGGTCGCTCATGCGAGAGACGTTAGCGGCGCTCGAAGCGGGCGAGATCGGCGTCAAGGAGGCGGAGTCGCGGCTCGCGGGCTACGCGACCACGGACGCGGGGCGGTTCGACGCCGCCCGCGAGCGACGGCGCGGGATCCCGGAGGCGATCCTCGCGGAGGGGAAGACGCCGGCGGAGGTCGCCGCGCTGGCGACGACCGCGCTCGACACCACCGGCCGGGCGCTGGTGACCCGCGCGGACGAGGCGACCGCGGCGGCCGTCGCGTCCGCGGTCGGCGGCTCGGCGGGGTCGACCGCGGACGGCGACGCGGACGCGACGGTCGACCGCGACCACCGGACCGGCACCGTCGTCGCGCACGCCGCCGGCTTCGAGCCGCCGTCGCTCGACGCGACGGTCGCGGTCGTGGCCGCCGGCACCGCCGACGCGCCCGTCGCCGGCGAGGCGGCAGTCGTCGCCCGCGAGGTCGGCGCGACGGTCGACCGGGTCGACGACGTCGGCGTCGCCAACCTCGACCGAATCCTCGATCAGGTCGACCGGATCCGCGAGGCCGACGCCGTCGTCGTCGCGGCGGGCCGCGAGGGGGCGCTCCCGACGGTCGTCGCCGGTCTCGTCGACGCCCCCGTGATCGCCCTCCCGGTCTCGACCGGCTACGGGGTCGGCGGCGAGGGGGTCGCGGCGCTGGAGGGCGCGCTCCAGTCGTGTTCCGTGCTCACGACCGTCAACGTCGACGCCGGGTTCGTCGCCGGCGCGCAGGCCGGCCTGATCGCCCGCGCCGTCGACGCGGCGCGCGCCCCGTGAGCGACCCCGTTCCCGGCGGCCGACGACCCCGGTGACGGCTTCGATCGCCTCCCCGGAGGCTGCCGATACCGGATCACATTAAACGCGCGAATACCGGAATCCGACGGGGCCGAGAAAGGGTATTTGTTCGTCCAGTCCGTAACGATCTCACCGACAAACGTCGGTATCACATGCCACGCTGTGACCACTGCGGGTCGCACGTCTCGGACCGCTTCGCTCGCGTCTTCGCGGACGAGCACGGCGACCTGAACGCGTGCCCGAAGTGCTCCGCCAACGCGGGCATCGCAGAGGTGTCTCGCGAGCGGACTCGAACCGGGGACTGACCGGCGAAACGCCGATCGGAGACCGAGCGCACGGAGAGCGGCAGCGCCGTCTCTCCGACGGTTCGGACACGTCCGAGCGCACGGCTACAATCCGCACGCGCGGCCCGGCCGCATCCGCACGCACTTTGCCCTCGCGCTCCCACGACCGGCCGTGGCCGAGCACCACGTCTACGTGATCGAGTGCGCCGACGGCACCCTCTACACCGGCTACACGACCGACGTGGAGCGTCGGGTCGCCGAACACGACGCCGGGGAAGGCGCGAAGTACACCCGCGGCCGGACCCCCGTCACGCTGCGGCACGTTGAGTCGTTCGACTCGAAGTCGGCGGCGATGTCGCGGGAGTACGCGGTCAAGTCGCTGTCGCGCGCCGAGAAGGAGCGGCTGATCGAGGGCGACGGCGACGAAGGGTGAGGAAGCCGCGCGTACTCACTCCACGAGCCGCTCGATCTCGGTGACGAGGATGCCCGTCGCGCCGACGGACCGCAGCTCCGAGATGGTCTCGAACACGTCGCGCTCGTCGACGACCGCGTGGACCGCGACCATCCCGTTGCCGTCCGCGTCCGCCTCGACGTTCATCACGGTCGGGCCGCCGAGCCCGGGGATCACGTCCTTCACCTCGTCGAGCCGCGCCTTCGGCGCGTTCATCATGAGGTAGCGGCGGCCGTCGGCGGCGAGGACGGACTCGAAGGCGGTCAGCACCTGCTCGACCTTCGGGTCGTCGACCACGTCCGGGCGCGCGAACAGCCGCACCGAGGAGTCGAGCACATCGTCGATCACGGCCAGTCGGTTCACCTTCAGCGTCGTCCCCGTCGAGGTGATGTCGACGATGGCGTCGGCCATGTCGACGTGCGGGGTCAGCTCCGTCGCGCCCGTCACGGTGACCACGTCGGCGTCGACGCCCACGCGGTCGAGGTACCCGCGGGTGACGTTCGGGAACTCGGTCGCGACCGTCTTGCCGACCAGGTCCTCGACCGACGAGACCTCGCCGTCCTCCGGCGCTGCGAGGACGAGCCGACAGGAGCCGTACCCCAGATCGAGCAGGTCGACGAGGTCCCCCTCTGCGGCCGCGCCCGCCTCGTCGACGACGCCGCCCGACTCGGCGGCCTGATCGAGGCCGGTGACGCCGAGGTCGGCCGCGCCGTCGCGGACGTACTCGGGGATGTCCGCCGCCCGCGCGAACAGCACCGTCACGTCCTCGTCGACGGTGTCGGCGTACAGCTGTCGGTCGGCGGTCTCCTCGACGTGGAGTCCGGCGCGCTCTAAAAGGGAGAGCGTCGGCTCGTGTAGGCGGCCCTTGTTGGGGACGGCGATGCGCATACGGAGAGCGTCGCGGGGACGGGGGGAAACGTTTTCGTCCTCGCTGCTCCGTCCGTACGCATGGACAACGGAACGGGAGCAGCCCTCCTCTCGCTCGCTATCGCCGTCCCCATCGTCGGTGCCCTCCTCCTGTCCGGAACCGTCTCCGGCGCGGTCCTCACCGGACTCATCGTCGGTACCATCGCGGTGTCGTTCGTCCTCGCCGATCGGATCGACGACGAGGAAGACGAGGCCGTGACCGACGACGAACCGGACCCGCTGGAGTCGCTTCGAGACCGCTACGCACGCGGTGAACTGACCGAAGACGAGTTCGAGCGGCGAGTCGAGCGACTCCTCGAAACGGAGGACCGATCGACCGCGCGCGACCACCTTCTGGACGAGAGCGACGGTGCGGCCGAAACGGAAGCTGTCCGCGAGCGCTGACGCGCGGAACCCGCCGGCTCACACGCCTCGTCTCACCGCCCAGTACGCGACGGGGAGACAGCCGGCGAACGCGACCGGCCACGTGGTCAGCTGTGAGGTCGGATCGGGCGGTGAGACGAGGCTCCCGACGGCCAGCCCGCCGAGGCCGGCGAGGACGACGACCGCGGTGGCTCGCTCCGCTCGTCCCGGCGGCCACTCGCGTGACCGCCCGCGACGCCACCACAGCAGGTAGTAGATCAGTACGACCCCCGAAAGCGGTGCGAACACGCCCCAGATCGCGGGGTGGTGGCTGCCGCGAGCGCGCGCGTCGAAGTTCACCCACGCACCCATCGCGGCCCAGACGAACAACACGAGGGCCGCACCGAACCCAACGGCGGGCGTGAGGAGGGACATGGTCGGTCTTCCAGTCGACCGGTTGTCAGTCTTCTCCCCGCAAGGGAGTCGACACGGAGCGATCCGGCCCGCGAGGCTCCAGTCGGCCCAAAACTATACCTCCGCGTCGCGAGAGGGGCCGGTATGACGAACGCCCTCCGCTCCCGCCTCGGCGACTACTACGATCCCGACCCGCGGGCGACGGTGATCTGTCTGCTCGGGTCCGCGTTCACGCTGGCGATGATGCTGCCGATCGCGGATCTTGCGAACTCGTACCATGACTTCGGCGTCGTCGGAACGACGCTAGCGCTCCTCGGCTCCATTGCGATCCTCGTCGACCACCGGCGACGGCGGGAGACGGAACGCGACTGACCGGCGGAGTCACCGATGAACTGCGCGCGCGCCGCGCCGCTCAAGTGCCTCGCCGCCCAACGACGCGTATCGTGAGCGACGCCGACTCCCCCCTCTCGGAGGACCGCCCGACCGTCGACCGCCCCCTCCGCGTCGACGCCCCGTTCGAGCCCGCGGGCGACCAGCCCGAGGCGATCAGGCAGCTCGTCGAGGGGTTCGAGTCGGGCGCGGACAAACAGACGCTGCTCGGCGTCACCGGCTCCGGGAAGACGAACACCGTCTCGTGGGTCGCGGAAGAGCTCGACCAGCCCACCCTCGTCTTGGCCCACAACAAGACGCTCGCGGCCCAGCTGTACGAGGAGTTCCGCGAGCTGTTCCCGGACAACGCGGTGGAGTACTTCGTCTCCTACTACGACTACTACCAGCCGGAGGCGTACGTCGAGCAGACGGACACGTTCATCGACAAGGAGATGTCGATAAACGAGGAGATCGACCGCCTCCGCCACTCCGCGACGCGGTCGCTCCTCACCCGCGACGACGTGATCGTCGTGGCCTCCGTCTCGGCCATCTACGGGCTCGGCGACCCGGGGAACTACCGCGACATGGCGCTCCGGCTCGAAGTCGGCGAGGAGGTGGGCCGCGAGGAGCTTCTCACCCGGCTCGTCGACCTGAACTACGAGCGCAACGACGTGGACTTCACGCAGGGGACCTTCCGCGTCCGCGGCGACACCGTCGAGATCTACCCGATGTACGGGCGGTACGCGGTGCGCGTGGAACTGTGGGGCGAGGAGATCGACCGGATACTGAAGGTCGACCCGATGCACGGCGAGGTCGTCTCGGAGGAGCCCGCCGTCATGCTCCACCCGGCGGAGCACTACTCGATCCCGGACGACAAGCTCGAACAGGCGATCGCGGAGATCGAGGACCTGATGGAGAAGCGCGTGAGCTACTTCGAGCGGCAGGGCGACCTCGTGGCCGCCCAGCGCATCGAGGAGCGCACCACCTTCGACCTGGAGATGCTGCGGGAGGCGGGCTACTGCTCGGGGATCGAGAACTACTCGGTCCACATGGACGACCGCGAGTCGGGCGACGCGCCGTACACCCTCCTCGACTACTTCCCCGACGACTTCCTCACCGTCGTCGACGAGTCCCACCAGACGATCCCGCAGATCAAAGGCCAGTACGAGGGCGACAAGTCGCGGAAGGACTCGCTCGTTGAGAACGGGTTCCGGCTCCCGACCGCCTACGACAACCGCCCCCTGACGTTCGAGGAGTTCGAGGAGAAGACGGACCGCACCCTCTACGTCTCCGCGACCCCGGGCGACTACGAGCGCGAGACCTCCGACCGGATCGTCGAGCAGATCGTCCGCCCGACGCACCTCGTCGACCCGAAGGTGGAGGTGACGGGCGCGACGGGACAGGTCGACGACCTCCTCGACCGCGTCGACGACCGCATCGAGCGCGACGAGCGCGTCCTCGTCACCACGCTCACCAAGCGGATGGCCGAGGACCTCACGGAGTACTTAGAGGAGGCCGGCGTCGACGTGGCGTACATGCACGACGAGACGGACACCCTCGAACGCCACGAGATCATCCGCGACCTCCGTCTGGGGAACATCGACGTGCTCGTCGGCATCAACCTCCTGCGCGAGGGGCTTGACATCCCGGAGGTGAGCCTCGTCGCCATCCTCGACGCCGACCAGGAGGGGTTCCTCCGCTCGACCACCACCCTCGTCCAGACGATGGGGCGGGCCGCCCGCAACGTCAACGGCGAGGTGGTCCTCTACGCCGACGAGACCACCGACTCGATGGAGGCCGCTATCGAGGAGACCCAGCGCCGCCGCGAAATTCAGCTCGAATACAACGAGGAGCACGGGTACGAGGCGACCACCATCGACAAGCCGGTCAGCGAGACGAACCTCCCGGGGTCGAAGACGGACACCTCGTCGGTCAGCGTCGGCGACGTGGAGAGCGAAGACGAGGCGAAAGCGCAGATCGAGGCGCTCGAAGACCGAATGGACGAGGCCGCGAGCAACCTGGAGTTCGAACTGGCGGCCGACATCCGCGACCGGATCGCGGAGCTACGGCGCGCCTTCGAGATCGACGCTGGAGACGACGGCGTCCCGGCACCGGCGATAGACGAGTAGCGCCCCGATTCTCAGTCCGCGTCACCGTGACGGCGGGATTTTTACCTCGGTGCGTCGCAGTCGGGCATATGTACCGACGCGCGGTGGTCTCCGGCGCGCTCGCCCTCGCCACCGCCGGGTGCGTCGACCGCCTCCACGACGTCGCCGCCTCCACCCCCCGCGACCTCGGCGTGCGGAGCCGGTACGTCGACGGCAACCCGATGGTCGACAGCCAGAGCGTCCTCGCGCGACCCGAGGAACTGCTGACGCACGCGGCCTCGTTCCGGTCCGCCGCGACCGCCGGAAGCGCGCTCAAGCCCGACGCGACCGAGTCCCGCGAGTTCGTCGACCGCACCGAGTTCGTCGACGACGGCGGCGACGCGGTCCTCGTGATCGCCCAGCAGCTCACAGTTCCGGAAGTCAAGCTCCGGCTCGGCGGGATCAGCCGCACCGGCGACCACTCCCTCCGGATCGCGATCGATCAGGGGGGCGTCCGCGGCGAGATCGAGACCGACGAGCCGGTCGTCAAGACGCTGCTGTTGCGGCTCACCGACGAGCGCGGTCCGCCGGAGCGGGTGATCGTCGTCATCGGCGACGGGCGCGCCGGAATCACGGTGTGAGCGAGGTCGGTTCGCGGCCCCGGTCGCCCCGCCTCGGTCCCGCGATCGTTTTGTGGTCGGGCCGCGTCTGGCCGACCATGTCACTCCGCAGTCGACTCCTCGGATCGGCCCTCCTCACCGTCGCCCTTGCCGCGTTCGCGGCGTCCGTCTCCCTCGCGCCGACCGTTCCCCTCGAACCGGCGGCCGACGCCGTGTCGATCATCGCTCCGACCCCGTACTCCTTCCTCGTCGCGCCGGCCCTCTTCGCCGTCGGAGGAGTGCTTCTGGTCGGCGGGGCCGCCGCGCTCGCGGGTGTCGACCTCTCGGCGCGCGCGACGCTCCTCGCGCCCGCCCTCGGCGGTCTCGCGGCGTTCGCGGTCGTCGTCGGCGTACTCAACGCTCCCGCGGCGACCCTCCCGGCGCTCGCCGAGTCGGACGCGCTCGCCACCGCCGTCGCCGGTGCGGCCGGTTCGATCGCGACCGGCGCGGTCGTCGGGTGCGCCGTGGCACCGGTGGTCCGCGCGACGACCACCGAGGACACCGTCGCGCTCCTTGCGGGATCGGTCCTGCTCCTCGCCGCGCTGGCGGCGGGCGCGTCCGACCCCCAGTCGCTGGTCACCGGCGGGATCGGCGGCGCGGCCGCCGTCGCCCTCCTCTGGGCGGTCGACCCCGACCGTTGGCGACCCTGAACCGGGTCACGCCGCTCTCCCGTCCGGAACCGCAGTAGCGCCGTCCCGATCAGTCGCCCGGCCGCTCGCTTTCGGTCTCCAGTTCGATGTCGCGGTCGGCCTCCCGTTCCCCGTCCTCTTGGCGGGCGAGGTCGACGTCGCGGGCCGCGTCGGAGTCCCGCGTCTCGTCGGTCCGCAGGTCGCTGTCGGCCACGGTGTCGAGCTGTTCGAGCGCGCTCTCGATGTCCTCCAAGCCGAGCAGTTTCTCCGTCTCCTCGTCGAACTCCTTGCCCTCTAACCCCTCCATCTGCTGGACGTCGGAGCCGGAGAGCGCCTTGCCGTAGCGCCCGACGAGGCTGGTGAGTTCCTGCGGCAGGACGAAGGTCGTGGACTCGCCCTTGCCGATCTCTTCGAGGGTCTCCATGCCGCGCTCGATGATGGCGCGCTCGCCCATCGACTCGGCGGAGCGGGCGCGGAGGACGGTGGAGATCGCGTCCCCCTGCGCTTCGAGGATCTGGGACTGCTTTTCACCCTGCGCGCGGATGATGTTGGACTGCTTGTCACCCTCCGCCTGCTCGACCGCGGAGCGGCGTTCCCCCTGCGCTTCGAGGATCATCGCCCGACGGCGGCGCTCCGCGCCGGTCTGCTGCTCCATCGCGCGCTGGACCTCCTGGGAGGGGCTCACCTCGCGGACCTCGACGGCCTCGACGCGGATCCCCCACTCGTCGGTCGGCTCGTCCAACTCCTCGTTGATCCGGTCGTTGATCAGCTCCCGCTGCGAGAGCGTGTCGTCGAGCTCCATGTCGCCGATGACGGCCCGCAGCGTGGTCTGCGCGAGGTTCGAGACAGCGTTCTTGTAGTCGTCGACCTCCAAGAACGCCTTCTTCGCGTCCATCACCTTGATGTAGACGACCGCGTCGGCGGTCACCGGGGAGTTGTCCCGGGTGATCGCCGACTGGCTCGGCACGTCGATCGTCTGCGTCCGCATGTCGAACGCGTACGTCCGCGAGACGAACGGCGGGATGAGGTGGACGCCGGGTTCGAGCAGCTTCCGGTACTCGCCGAAGACGGTGAGCGCCTCCTTGTCGTAGGCGTCGACGATCTCGACGGCGCTGACGACCGTGACGGCCGCCAAAAGCACCGCGAGCGCCGCGACGCCGAAGGCGAGGCTCTGCCCGAGGAGGGCGACGCCGACGAGGAGGGCGACGCCGAGCGCGAGGTACTGCCAGACCCGGTCGGGGATCTCGGCCAGCAGCTCCTCCAGTTCGGCGGACTCGCCGCGCGGACCTTGTGTTCCCATACGCGGGGTTACGGCCCGACGCTGTTAACCGTTGGCACGAGACCGGGCCGCGGGCGCGTCGCGTCGGGGGATAGGGTCCGGGGCGCGTCGCGTCCGCCGATCCCCCGGGGCGACGCGACCTCGGGGTCCCGTCGGCCCGCCCGAACCGGTTCGGCGATATCCGTGATACCGGAAACGCCGGTACAGGCCGGCCGGCTTTAACTGCGCAGCGACGGAAGGGGTACCCATGCCAGCAGACGACGGGGACGACGGCCGAAAGTTCAGCACGCGAAGCGTTCACGCCGGCTCGGAGCCGGACCCGGCCACCGGTGCCCGCGCGACGCCGATCTACCAGACGACCGCCTACCAGTTCGACGACGCCGACCACGCGGCGGATCTCTTCGCCCTGGAGGAGGCGGGGAACGTCTACTCGCGGCTGATGAACCCGACCAACGCCGCGCTCGAAGAGCGGATCGCCTCGCTGGAGGGCGGCGTCGGCGCGGTCGCGACCGCCTCGGGCATGGCCGCGCTCGACGTGACGACGTTCCTGCTCGCGTCCGCGGGCGACAACATCGTCTCGTCGTCGGCGCTGTACGGCGGCACCTACACCTACCTCACCCACTCGGTCGAGCGCCGCGGCGTCTCGACGCGGTTCGTCGACCCGCTCGACTACGAGGGGTACGCCGAGGCCATCGACGAGGACACCGCCTACGTCCACCTCGAAACGATCGGGAACCCGGCCCTCGTTACGCCCGACATCCAGCGGATCGCGGAAATCGCCCACGACCACGGCGTCCCGCTGTTCGTCGACAACACGTTCGCGACGCCGTACCTCTGCCGGCCGCTGGAGCACGGCGCGGACCTCGTCTGGGAGTCGACGACCAAGTGGCTCACCGGCAACGGCACCACCGTCGGCGGCGTCGTCGTCGACGGCGGCTCGTTCCCGTGGGCCGACCACGCCGAGAAGTACCCGGAGATCGCACAGGACAACCCCGCGTACCACGGGATCAACTTCGCCGAGCGGTTCGGCGACGCCGCGTTCACGTTCGCGGCGGTCACCCGCGGCCTGCGCGACCTGGGCGACCAGCAGTCGCCGTTCGACGCGTGGAACACGCTCCAGCAGACGGAGTCGCTCCCGCTGCGGATGGACCGCCACTGCGAGAACGCGGCGGTCGTCGCCGAGTACCTCGAAGGCCACGACGAGGTCGCGTGGGTGAACTACCCCGGCCTGGAGAGCCACGAGACCCACGAGGAGGCGACCGAGTACCTGGAGGGCGGCTACGGCGGGATGCTCACCTTCGGTCTGGAGGCCGGCTACGAGGCCGCGCGGGCGACCGTCGAGGAGGCGGACCTCGCCTCGCTGCTCGCGAACGTCGGCGACGCGAAGACGCTCATCATCCACCCGAGCTCCACGACCCACCAGCAGTTGACGGACGAGGAGAAGGAGACCGCGGGCGTCACCGACGACATGGTGCGCCTGTCGGTCGGCATCGAGGACCCGGCCGACATCGTCGCCGACCTGGAGGCCGCCATCGAGACGGCGACGAACTGACCGCGCCGCGCCGTCAGTCCCCCGCCTCGAACCCGTCTTCCCACCGGAACGTCCCGTTCCGCTGGACGACCTCGCCGTCGACCGCCATCCGGGAGCCCGCGCTCACGTCGGTGATCATGTCGACGTGGACCGCGCTCTCGTTGCCGGACTCCCCCTCGGGGAGACAGGCGTCGTAGGCGCGACCGACCGCGAGGTGGACGGTGTCGCCCATCTTCTCGTCGAAGAGGATCGAGTCCGTGAACCGGTCGATGCCGCGGTTCATCCCGATCCCGAGTTCGCCCAGCCGCCGCGCGCCGGGGTCGGTGTCGAGGACGTTCGCGAGCGCGTCCTCGCCCGCCTCCGCGGCGAAGTCGACGACCTCGCCGTCCTCGAAGGTGAGGTGAACGTTCCGCACGCGCGTCGCGTCGATGGTCATCGGCACGTCGAAGAACACCTCGCCCGCCGTGTCGTACGGCGCGGTGAACACCTCGCCGGAGGGCAGGTTGTGGGAGTCGTACGCGACGGAGGCGGCGGAGTTGACCGCGGTCCGGCCCGCGATCGACATGGTCACGTCGGTGTCCGGGGCGTCGTCGCGCTCGGTGACGATCCGGACCCCCTCGCCGTCGTCGAGAATCTCCTTCATCTCCGCCATCTCGTCGGCGAGCGACTCCCAGTCGCGGAGGACGGCGTCGTACACGAAGTCGGCGTACTCCTCGTAGGCCATCCCCGCCTGCTGGGCGAGGCTCCGCGTCGGGTGGACCGTCGACACCCAGTCGGTGTCCATCCGCGCCTCCCGGACGCCCTGCCGCGCCTTCGCGTACGCCCGCCGCGTCGGGCGCTCGACGTCCGCGGTCGCGGTGACGTTACGCCCGCCGCCGATCCGGAGGTAGGCGTCGGCGGCCTCGAACACCGCGCGCTCGACGCCCGGGTCCGCGTCGAAGTCGTCCGCGTCGACCGCGTCGTCCCCCTCGCCCTCGACCCTCGCCTCGACGCCCTTCAGGTAGGCCCGCGAGACCTCGCTCGACCCGTACAGCGTCGTGACGTTCGCCCCCCGCTCGCCGAGCGCCGCGGCGACCGCGACGCCCAGCTCGTGGGCGTCCTCGGCGACGCTCACGACGACGTCGTCGCCGGCCTCGACCCGCGCGCTCCAGTCGACGAGCACCTCGGCGTGCTCGCGTACGCGTTCGTCCATGGTGAGGGGTTCGGGGGTCGGAACGAAAAGCCATCGGGGTCGGGACGCCCCCGCCGGATCCGTCACTCGACTTCCCCGTGGAGGGTCGCGAGGAGGCCGACCGCGAGCAGTCCGACGCCGACGAGCCCGGTCCCGAGCCTCGCCAGCCCGAATGCCGGGGTGCGGTCCACTCGCTCCTGCGAGTACTCGCCGAGGACCCCGTACGAGCGCCCGTCGACGCGGAGGTTGTCGAGCCCGGAGAGGCGGTCAGCGCAGTTCGCGTCCCCGAGCGTCCACTCACCGGTGACCGACGCGCGCTCGAACGCGAGGTCGACCGAGTCGGGAGCGACGCGGAACCCCCGAACTGAGACGGTGCGGCCGTCGGCGAGGGCGACGGCGGCGTCGCGGCAGGCCGCGGGCAATTCGCGGACGTGCGTCGGCGGTCGACCGTCGAGCCCCGGCCCGGCGTGGAGCGTCGCCTGCCAGCGCAAGAGGCCCACGTCCGCGATCAGGAAGAGCAGGAGGAAGACGCCGGGAACCGCGAGCAGCCGCCGGTCCATTGCGGCACGCGCGTTCGTCCGAGCGAAAGATAGGCTTTGCGCCGGTCACGCCGCCGTCGTCAGGACGACTCCTCCGGCAGCGCGAACCCGGTGCCGCCCGCGACGATCGCCGCGGCGGCGAGGATCGTCGCGCCGAGGACGACGAACCCGTCGTCCGGGTTGAGGCCGCCGATCGACGCGGCGATGTCCACGACGAAGACGGTGACGAACAGGCTCAACACCGCGAACGCCAACATCACGAAGCCTGCGATCAGCGCACTTGCCAGCGAGCCGAACGCGTCTAAGATTCCCATGCGTGACGGGGACGCGCCGCCGGACGGAAGTACCTGCCCCTCGGTCCCGCGGAGCTCGGTTACTCCAGGTCGAGCAGAGCCGCGACTTCGTCGAGGTACTCGTCGTAGACCCCAACCGCGGACTCGATCGGGTCCGGGGAGGCCATGTCGATGCCGGCGAGTTTGACGACCGCCAGCGGGTAGTCGGAGCCGCCGGCCTTCAGCATCTCGCGGTAGTCGGCGGCCGCGGACTCGCCCTCGTCCAAGACGCGCTCGACGATGGCGGCCGCGGCGGAGATGCCGGTCGCGTACTGGTAGACGTAGAAGTCGTAGTAGAAGTGCGGGATGCGCTGCCACTCGCGCTCGATGCCGCCCGTCAGCTCGGCCGGCGCGTAGTAGTCGCCCTTCAGGTCGGCGTAGATCTCGTCGAGGGCGTCGGGCGTGAGCGCGTCGCCGGCCTCCACGCGCTCGTGGATCCGCTGTTCGAACGCCGCGAACATCGTCTGGCGGAACAGCGTCGAGCGGAAGCGTTCGAGGTACTCGTCGAGGACGTGGGTCCGAAGCTCGTCGTCCTCGACGGTGTCGAGCAGGTGGTGGGTGAGCAGCGTCTCGTTGACGGTGGAGGCGATCTCCGCGACGAAGATCTCGTAGCTCGCGTCGTGCCACGGCTGCGCGTCGCCCGCCAGCTCCGAGTGCATCGAGTGACCCAGTTCGTGGGCCAAGGTGTACATCGAGGCGATGTCGTCCTGGTAGTTCATCATGATGTACGGCTGGGTGTCGTAGGTCCCCGAAGAGAACGCGCCAGAGCGCTTCCCGCGGTTCTCGTACACGTCGACCCACCGCGAGTCGAGGCCCTCGGCCATGCGCTCCTGGTACGCGTCGCCGAGCGGCGCGACCGCCTCGATCACCCACTCGCGGGCCTGCTCGTACTCCACGTCGGGACCCTGATCGCCCGTCAGCGACATGTAGAGGTCGTGGCTCTGTAACTGATCGACGCCGAGCGCCTCGGCCTTCAGGTCGGCGTGCCGGTGGAGCACGTCGAGGTTGTCGTCGACGGTGTCGACGAGGGTGTCGTACACCTCGACGGGGACGTTCGAGCCGTCGAGCGCGGCGGCGCGCGCGGAGTCGTAGTCGCGGATCTCGGCGCTCGCGACGTGTTCGCGGACGGCCTTTTCGAGCGAGGTGCCGACCGTGTTACGGACGTCGGCCCACTCGTCGTAGAACGTCTCGTGGACGCGCTCGCGGAACTCGCGGTCCGGGTTCGTCTGGAGCTTCGTGAAGTTCGCCTGCGTGATCTCGACCGCCTCGCCGTCGGGGTCCTCGACGACGCCGTAGGTCATGTCGGCGTTCGTCAGCATCGAGTAGATCTCGCTCGGCGCGTCGGTGACCTCCGACAGGTCCGCGAGCACCTCCTCGACCTCGCTCGACCGCGTGTGCGGCTTCTTTCGCAACACGTCGTCGAAGTAGTGGTCGTACTCGGCGAGGGCCGGCTCCTCGTCGACGAACGCCGCAACGTCCTCTTCCGTCAGCGACTGCAGCTCCGGTTCGAGGTAGGAGATCGCGCTCGACGCCTCGGAGCCGAGCGACGACGCCCGCGCGGACATCGCCTGATACTCCTGATTCCGCGTATCCTCGGCGCTGCGGAGTCGGGCGTAGGTGGTCACCTGCTGGAGCTCGCGGAAGATCTCCTCGCGCAGTTCGAGCAGTTCGAGCAGGGTCGCGGCGTCCTCGGTCGCGCGCCCCTCGTAGTCGCGGAGCTCGTCGATCCGGTCGGCGACGGTCTCGCGGGCCGTCTCCCACGCCTCGTCGTCGGCGTAGATGCCCTCCAAGTCCCACTTGTACTCGGCGTCGATCTCGGACCGCTCGGGAACCGAACTCATACCAGTCGAGTCGGTCTCCCGCACACTAAGCCTTGGCAAACCCCGCGCGGCGGGCCGATAGGCGTGCGACGCGTCACCGCTTGACATCCTCCAACGGCTGAAGCCGTGGGATTCCTCCAGTGGGGATGTTGGCTATGCCGTATCCACGGAGGCAAGTTTCCCGTCGCCGGTACTCCGGTTTGTGCGCTCCTCGTTGGGACTTTCCCTCTCGAGAGAGTGTGGTATCTCCGACCAGTTGTGGTCGTCCCACTTGAGGCGCACGGGCCGTGCCATCGACCCTGCTTCGATGTTTTTGCCAGCCTGTCGTTCGAGGAACGTCCGTGAAGCGTCGAGGTCGGCGTGGCCTTCGTAGCCACACAAACACCTAAACACGTCGCCGGCTCGGCTTGTGGTCTCTCGCTCGCCACACACCGGACACTCCGCCGTCGTGTACGCTTCCGACTCGACTTCGACCGTGATGCCGTACTCCTCGGCGGTCGTGGCAAGCCGGTGGATAAACGAGCGATACGCCCAGAACAGGTGGGTTTTCTCGTTCACCTCTGCCGACCAATGTTCCGACAGTACATCGGTGAGGTCGCCCACGTACACGGTTGCCACGCCTTCGTCGTACAGCTGTCTCATCAGGTCGCGGGCGAGTGCGTCCTGTGCGTGGTCGCGTCGTCGTGTCCGCTTTCGATAGAGGCGTCGAATACGGCGACTGCTGTACCGACCTTCACGGAGTTTGGACTTCAGCCGGGCGATCTCCTCGGTGGTTTCGCGGAAGCGGGCGAACAGGTCGCGCCCCTCGTAGAGATACTGCTGGCCGGTCGTGGCCGTACAGGCGACGAGGTTGTTCGCGCCTACGTCCAAGGCAGCCGATTCCTCGGCTAATGGTGAATCCTGTCGAGAATCGGGAACGGTGACAGGCTGAAAGGCCCTGAACGTGTTGTCCATCTCGTCGTAGCACAGCTCCAACCGCCCTTGTTTGCCCTCCCATTTGGGGTCGCCAGCAACTTCGAGGCGCAGGCGCTCATGGTCGCCAAGTCCGTACTCGTTTTTGAGGTCTCGGCCGACAGGGATTTCGAGTCGGCTCCGCTCGCCGGTTTCCAGCGTGTACTGGTCGTTGCGGATGTACGTCCGCAACTCCCTGCCGTTGTCCTCGTTGCCCCAGTAGCCCGGCGTGCCGGTGTCTTCGCCGTCCTCTTGAGCGGCGAAGAACGACCGCCACGCCTCGCTGTTCTTGCGGATGACTTGCTGGGCGGTGGCGGAGCCGAGGACGCCGACGTACCGCTTGCGATAGTCGGCGGTGTCCCACACCGATTCGCCGTCGAAGAAGTTCTGACGACGTTCGTAGGTAAGTTCGTTCCACAAGCTGGCGGAGGCGTCCAGCAAGTCGCGGAGCAGTTGCTCGTCCTCTGTGGAGAGCGGGCGCACCGCGAACGTGTTGGTTCGCTTCACGACAACAGACATTTGTTCTTCTGCGTCTAAATGTCTTTTGGACACAAATAATGCGACCGAACATTGACATTTCGCACACGCTGAACGGGCGGGTGAAAGACTACGCCGAACGGCAGGGCGTAAGCCTCGAAGAAGCGTATCGGGAGGTTATTAAAACGGGACTTGAGGCGGTGGCACATCCAGACGAGTCATAGCGCGCGGATTTCCGGGCCGTGTTGTCGCTCAGACCCACCCCTGAAGGGGTGGGCTTCCGCTCGCTACGTGTCACTCGGTGTCGCCTCCGGCCCACTCCGCGAGGTCGACGACGAGGACGAGCGCGTCCTCGCCGTCGGGGTAATAGCCACCGACACGCCGGATCGGGTCGAACCCCTCGTCGGCGTACAGCGACCGGGCGGGGTCGTTCCCCTCGCGCACCTCCAGCCGGGCGACCGCCACGCCGGTCGCGCGGAGCCGGGCCAGCGCCGACCGGAGGAGGGCCCGACCGGTCCCCTCGCCGCGGGCGTCGGGGTGGACGGCGAGGTCCTTGACGTGGCCGATGTCGCGGCCGTGATTCGGCGTCCGGTCGGCGACGACGAACCCCACGACCGCGCCCGCCCGCTCCGCCACGAGGAACGCCGGCTCGCCGAGCAGCCGCTCGAAGGCGTCGTGCGGCCACGGGTCCGCGAAGCAGGCGCGCTCGATCCGGACCACCGCGAGGAGGTCCGCGCGCTCGGCCTGTCGGATCGTCACGTCGGCGACGCTCACGGATCGGGTTGCGGGTCGCGCGGAATAAACTCGCCGGGTTCCCGCTACCCGTCGATCCACGGCTCGTCCGGGTCGGCGTCGGCCGGTCCGGGAGCGCGCACCTCGAAGCACGCGCCCGCCGGCGGGCGGAGCCGCCGTCCGTCGGGGAGGCCGATGTGGCCCTCGGAGTCGCGGCGGAGCGTCACCTCCCAGCCGTGGGACTCGACGACCTCGCGGACGATGTCCAGCCCGTACCCCGTCCCGTCCGCCCGCGTGGTGAACCCCGAGTCGAACACGGACTCCCGGTCGTCGGGGTCGACGCCGGTCCCGTCGTCGGCGACGAGGAACCCCCCGTCGGTCGCGGTCACGAGGACGGTGAGCGCTTCGTCGTCGCCGTCGGCGGCGTCGGCTTCGTCGGTGTCGGCCACGGCTTCCGTCGGCTCGGTCGCGTCCGGCTTTGCTCGTTCGGTCGCGTCCGGCTTCGCGTGTTCGGTCGCGTTGCGGAACAAGTTCTCCAGGGCCTGCCGCACCCGGCCGCGGTCGCCGTACACCCGGGCGTCGCGGGCGACGGCCAGCTCCGCGTCGTCGTCGCCCTCGGCGGCGGTCTCCCAGGCCTCGTGCGCGACGCTCGCCAGCCCGAACTCGGTCGGCTCGTCCATCCCCGTCCCCTGTCGCGCGAGGGTGAGCAGCTCGGAGACGAGCTGGTCGATCCGGTCGACCGCCCGCTCGCCGCGTTCGAGTGGGTCCGTCTCGCCGCGCAGCCGCGCCATCTCGATGGAGCCGCGGATCACGGACAGCGGGTTCCGCAGGTCGTGCGAGACGATGCTCGCGAAGCGGTCGAGTCGCTCGTTCCGGTCGGAGAGCCGCCGCTCGCGGGCCTTCCGCTCGCTCACGTCGCGGGAGTTGACGAGCAGTTCGCCGACGGGGCTGTCGGCCGGCAGCGACCGCGTCCGCGACTCCAGCCACACCCAGTTGCCGTCGGCGGTGCGGTAGCGGTACTCCAGGGTCGGTGCCGCCTCCGGCTCGTTGAGCGCGCGGTAGAAGCGCTCGGTCACCCGCTCGCGGTCGTCCGGGTGGACGTACCCGAGCGGCGACCGCCCGACGGTCGACCCCTGCTCGTAGCCGAGGACCTCCTCGACGGACGGGCTCTCGTAGACGACGACCCCGTCCCCGTCGACGACGGTGACGAGGTCGCTCCCGTACTCCAGGAAGGCGCGGTAGCGCTCCGGGAAGGTGCGGTCGACGTCGACGCGCCGGACGGTGACGACCCGCCCGCCGAACTCCTCGGCCAGCTCCTCGTCGACGACGGACTCGACCCAGGCGTACCCGCCGCTCGCGCGCCGGATGCGATGGGTGACGGTCCGCGTCGCGGCGACCGCCGACAGCGCCTCCGCGACCGGATCGCGGTCGCTCGGGTGGACGCGTTCGAGGAGGTCGCTCCCGACGAGCGCGTCGCGCTCAACGCCGACGACGTCCGGCACCGACGGCCCGGCGAACAGCACCTCGCCGTCCACGGCGACGGCGAGGAGGAAGCGGTCGGCCTCGCGGGGGCGCGACGGGCCGCCCGCGGACGTCGTGCCGGCGTCTCCCTCTCCCGACGCCCGGCCGGAACCGGCGGAGGCGCTCGGGGGCTCGTCGGTCCCGGCGCGTTCCGCCGGAGAGACGGACCGATCTCGGGCGTCGGCGGGCGCGTCGGCCGCGGTTCGGTCGTCCGCGTCGGGGACCTCTCCCCCGTCGCCGCCGCGGCCGGGCGTCGACGTGTCGGATGGGCGAAGCGTCACTGTCAGTTCTACCGACGGTACGGACGCGGGATGATAAAGCTGCGCGCCGCCGGAATCAGTCGTGATAACTGCGGCGCGGAGCGCCTCGGCGCGTCACACGTCGTCGACGACGGTCCCGTCCGCCCACGCGGCCTCGAAGCCGTCGCGGACGCGGGCCGCGAACCCGCGGTCGCGCAGGTCGAGCATGCCGAACAGCCGGTCGGGCGCGAGCGGGTCGGCCACCTCCAGACACACCTCCTCGCCGTCGATGAGGTAGAAGTTCCCGTACGCGTCCTCCGTGATCCGGAGTTCGAACGGCCCCTGCGCGATCGTCAGCGTCGCCCGGTCCGCGTCTACCGCGGCGCGCGCGTCGTCGAACACGTCCGGCGAGAGCAGCACGGAGACGTCGACGCCGCTCCGGATCGCCCCGAGGAGCCGGTCGAGCAGCTCCGGGCCCTCGCGGTCGACGTCGAACTGCGCCGACACGTCGGTGGCGACGACCACGATCGACTCCTCGGCGGCGTCGATCCGCTCGAAGAGCAGGTCGAGGGAGTCGTCCGCCCCGACCGCGGCGGTCCAGAACTCGTCGTCCGTCGTCTCGGCGTCGGCCAGCCGGTCTATCAGCTCCGACTTCCCGGACTCGTACGTCTCGATCCGCTGTCGCAGCTCCCGCCGTTTCGTCTCGACCAGCCGGTCGACGGCGACCGCCGGCTCGACGGGCGCGTACCGCTTCGGCTCGCGGTCGGTCTGGACCCGGACCAGCCCGCGCGACTCCAGCCCGCCGAGCGCGTCGTACACCCGGCCCTTCGGGACCCCGCTCTCCTCGGCGACGGCGGCGGCGGTCCCGGTGCCGAGCGAGAGCAGCCCGCGGTACGCCCGGTCCTCGTAGCTCGACAGCCCCAGGTCGCGAAGCGACTCCATGCGCCCCGTAGGCGCGTCCCCCACAAAGCGTCGGCGCTCCTCGCTGCGAACGCATATAAACAACGGCAGACACAACGCAGAATCGTTTCGACGATCGCCCTCCACCGGTTCCGTCGCGTATCTGTCGAGCGCGTCTCTACCGCCGAAATAAGGCGAAAAAAAGCGGTTTCGATCTGTCTCGTTCGGTTCTTTCCGCCGAGTTCACTATCCGAAAACGAATACGTTGTTGTGTCGGGTTCCCGAAGGGTATTACGTCGCAGCCCCCTACCCGGACCCAACCAACATGAGTCGAATCCGGACGGCCGCCGTCCTCCTTCTGGTCGCGTCGCTGCTCGCGACCGGGACGGCGGTCGCGCAGCAGGCCAACGACACGGTGCGCGGCGACCCCGATATCGAGGCGTTCGCGCCGGAGACCGCGTTCGTCCCCGGCGAGGAGTCCACGCTTCAGGTGAGCCTGAACAACCGCGGCGACATCTCCGCGCAGGGGGCCGACAACCTCGAAAGCGAGGTGGTGACCGCCCACGAGACGACGGCGCGGATCCGCACCGGCTCCGAGACGGACCGCGCGGTCCCGTTCGACGTGCGGACCGGCGAGCAGACGGTCGGCGACGTCGGCCGCGGCGTCACCGGGCCGATCGAGTTCACCGTCGTCCCCGACGAGGACGCCGAGCCGGGCGTCTACCGCGTCCCGATCGAACTGGAGTACCGGAACGTCGAGAGCGCGGAGGTCGACGACGGCTCGACGGTCCGCGACGAGGAGATCGTCACCGAGACCGTCACCGTCGCCGTCGAGATCACCGACCGCGCGCAGTTCGCCGTCGTCGACGTCGACGGGGTCGTCCAGGCGGGTGACAACGGACTCGTCGACGTGACGCTGCGGAACGTGCGCAACGAGAGCGCCCGCGAGGCCTCCGTCGCCGCGAACCCGATCGACCCGGACCTCTCCTTCGCCACCGACGCGGGCACGACCGAGACGTACGTCGGCGCGTGGGAACCGGGCGAGAATCGCACGTTCACCTACCGGTTCGCCGCCGCGGGCGAGGCGACCGCGCGGGCGTCGACGCTGGAGTTCGAGGTCGACTACCGCGACGCCGAGCGCGCGAACGCGGCCGCCCGGACGGTCAGGACGGGCGTGACGCCGCTCTCCCAGCAAGCGTTCTCCGCGGAGGGGCTGAACAGCACGCTGCGGGTCGGCGAGGACGGCTCGTTCACCGTCGAGGTCCGCAACCGCGGCCCTCGGGACATCGAGAACGCGGTCGTCGTGTTCAGCAACGAGGCGCCCGCTCCCGACGGCGTCGGGCAGGAGACGGTCCAGTCGGACCCGAACATCGTCCCGCGCTCGACGCGGGACACGGTCGGTGACCTCGCGGTCGGCGAGACGACCACCGCCACGTTCGACGCCGGCCTCCGCACCGACGCGAACCCCGGCGAGCGGACGGTCAACGTGGCGGTCCGCTACCGCGGGCTCGGAAGCGACGAGGGCGTGAGCGCGAGTCCGGGCGAGAACGGCTCGGTCTCGCTCGTCTCGACGGGGTCGGCCGGCGACGTCGTCGTCTCCGACACGCTCGACGTCGTCGTCGACGTCGCCCCCGAGGCGGACGTGTTCTCGGTGTCGCCGGCGGAGCCGAACGCGACCCGGCCGTCGACGGTCACGCCGGGGTCGACGGTCCGGTACGACGCGGTCGTCCGCAACACCGGCCCCGAACCGATCACGGACGTACAGGCGAAGCTGTTCGTCGACTCGCCGCTCGCCTCCTCGGACGACGAGGCGTTCGTCACCTCGCTCGACCCGGGCGAGGCGCGGACAGTCACCTTCGAGGTCGAGGTCGAGGCCGGCGCGACGCCGAAGACGTACTCGGCCGCGGTCGACTTCCGCTACGACGACGCGGACGGCGACGAACAGCTCTCGGACACCTACCGGCTCCCGGTCGAGGTGGTCGAAGACGACGAGAGCGGGGCGCTCTCCTCGCCGCTCGGGATCGTCGCCCTGCTCGGCGTCGTCGCGGTCGGCGGTGCCCTGGTCTGGCGGCGCGGCCGGGTGAGCCGGGCGCTCTCCGACCTCCGCGGTCGGCTCCGCTCGCGATAGATGGACCCCGTCACCCGGCTCTTCGGCGCGGTCACCGACCGGGTCATCGAGCGGCCGCGCCGGGTCGTGATCGCCTGTCTCGTCGTGACCGCCCTGTTCGCGCCCGGCATGGCGCTCCTAGAGGCGGACGCCGGGAGCGAGCAGTTCACCGACGGCATCGAAGAGGCGGACGCGCTCGACCGCGTGAACGAGCGGTTCGAACCGGCGTTCGGCGGCGACGACACGACGACGCAGCTGATCCAGCGCGACGCCAACGTACTCGACCGCCGCGGGCTCCTCGACATGCTGGCGACCGCCGAGCGGCTCTCCGACCGCGACGGCCAGCGGGTGACGGACGTCTCCGCGCCCGCGATGGACGTGGCGGCGGAGATCGACGCGGACGCCGACACCCCGGCGGAGGCCCGCGACGCGATCGAGCGGGCCAGCGACGGCGAGATCGACGACGCGGTCGCCGCCGCGGCCGAGGACCCCGGGTTCGCGACGCTGCTCTCCGACGACTTCAACCGCGAGTCCGGGACCGCCTCCGCGGCGCTCGGCGTCGTCTCCCACTCGTTCCCCGAGTCGGCCGACACGCAGGCGCTCCAGCGGGAGGCCCGGACGATCGCCGAGGAGTCCCCCGGCGACGTCACCGCGTTCGGGAGCGGCATCGTCGACAACGAGTTCGAGCGCGTCATCTTCGACTCGCTCGGCATCGTGGTACCCGCCGCGCTCGCCGTGATCCTCGGGCTGCTGGCGTACGCCTACCGCGACCCCTTCGACTTCGTGCTCGGCGGAGTCGCGCTGCTGATGACGGTCGTGTGGACCTTCGGCTTCACCGGGTACGCGGGGATCGCCTTCTCGGAGGTGCTGATCGCGGTGCCGGTCCTCCTGCTCGCGATCGGGATCGACTTCGGGATCCACACGGTGAACCGCTACCGCGAGGACCGCGCCGCGGGCGCGCCGCCGGAGACGGCGATGCGCGGGGCCCTGGGACAGCTCGTGGTGGCGTACTCGATCATCGCCGGGACGACGATCATCGGGTTCCTCGCGAACCTCACGAGCTCGCTCCCCCCGCTCCGGGAGTTCGGCCTCGTCGCCGGACTGGGGATCTGTTTCACCCTCGTCATCTTCGTCGGCTTCCTCCCGGCGGCCAAGCTGCTCGTCGACCGCTGGCGCGCCGAGCGCGACCTCCCCGAGTTCGGCTCGCGTCCCCTCGGCTCCGAGGAGTCCGCGCTCGGCCGGCTGCTCCCGCGGCTGTCCGCGATGTCCCGCCCCGCGCCCGCCGTCTTCCTCGCGGTCGTCCTGCTCCTCACCGCCGGTGCCGCGGGCTACGGCGCGGGCGTCGACACCACCTTCGAGGACGACGACTTCCTGCCGCCGAGCGAGCAGCCGGCGTACGTCGACTACCTCCCCGGCCCGCTTCAGCCCGGCGAGTACTCCGCGACGGAGACGATCGACTTCCTCTCCGAGAACTTTGCCACGAGCGAGGACGACACCGTCACGATATACGTCGAGCGGCGCATGACCAGCGACAGCGCCCTCCGCAGCCTCGCGCGGGCCGAGCGCGACCCGCCCGACACGTTCGTCGCGGTCGACGGCCGCGCCAGCGTCGACAGCGTTCAGAGCGCGATCGACGCCTACGCCGCCGAGGACCCCGAGTTCGAGGCGCTGGTCGAGGCGTCCGCGCTCGACGGCGGCCGGCCGAACCGGAACCTCGACCGGATCTACGCCGAGCTCCGCGACTCGCCGTACGACGACTTCACCGGCGAGTACCTCGCGGACGACAGCCGGTCGACGCGGATCGTGTACGCCGTCGAGTCGGACGCCACCGACGCCGAGATCACGGCCGACGCCCGGCGGGTGGCCGACCGCTACCGCGGGGACGCGACCGCGACCGGCCAGATCGTCGTGTTCCAGGCGGTCGCCGACACGATCTTCGACTCCGCGATCGTCTCGCTGGCGGCCGCGCTCGGCCTCTCCGCCGTCTTCCTCGTCGTCCTGTTCTGGCTGCTGCTCGGTAGCCCGACGCTCGGGCTCGTCACGCTCGTCCCCGTCACGGTCTCCGTCGCGACGCTCACCGCCACGATGCGGCTCGGCGGCATCCCGTTCAACGCGATCACCGCGACGATCCTCTCGATCTCGATCGGACTCGGGGTCGACTACACCGTCCACGTCGCCCACCGGTTCCACGACGAGTACGAGGGCGGCGGCGACGTGGACCGCGCGGTCGTCACCACCCTCCGCGGGACGGGCGGCGCGCTCACCGGCACGTGGGCGACGACCGCGCTCGGCACGGGGGTCCTCGTGCTGGCCATCACCCCGATCCTCGGCCAGTTCGGGCTGCTCACGGCCGCCAGCATCACCCTCGCGTACCTCGCGTCGCTCACCGTCCTCCCCCCGGCGCTCCTCGTCTGGGTCGCCGTCGTCGAGCGCCGCCCCGGACTGCTGTTCGTCGGCCGCCTGCTCGACGCCGCCGGCGCGAGCGAGGTCGACGGCGACCGCGGCTCGACCGAGCGGCCGCGGACCGACGGCGGGACGGACGCGGCGGTCGATCCCGAGGCCGACGCCTTCGAGTGGCAGACCGACCCCGAGCCGCCCGGGGACGACCCGAGTCAGAAGCGTTAAACGCTCGCCGCGGATACGCGGTCGTGAGGGCGCGTAGCTCAGCGGACAGAGCACTTGGTTCCGGACCAAGATGCCGCGGGTTCAAATCCCGTCGCGCCCGTGTTCTCGCGTCGCTTCGCTCGCTCGAACACGGGCGCGACTGGCTCCACGCTCGCTCCCTTCGGTCGCTCGCGTGGATCCCGTCGCGCCCTGCCGTTTTTTCACGAGTGTATTCGACTGTGCTTGTTCGACCGTCATTCTGTCCAGCAAGAGGATTTTTGTTCAACCGCGAAAATCTCGAAACTGAATGAGAGCATCGACGGCGAAAGAGGAACTGCTTGATAAGGGTTTACAGATCGACCATGAGCAGTTTGAACAGCTCTGTAAAATGGTGATCGAGCGTGCAGAGCCGACTCGTGAACTCGAATTAACGCCGTTCCGTGGCGATGGTGGAATCGATATTCACGCTGTCATCGATCGAGAACTGTTCCACGCGCGGCTCGGCGTACAAGCAAAACAGGCTTTGTTGAAATCCTCAGAAAGTGATATATCTGAGCTAGGTTCTGGTCCGTACAGGGAGTTTATTTAGCCTCCCAGAATCTCGTCTGACTCACCATATGGTCTCTGAGAAAACGAAACTAATTGTTCTCGCCCTACTAGCAGGAGGTGCGTTTAGAGCCGCTGACCAGCAAGAGCCATTTTCAGTACTCTGGTTCTCTCTTCTATTCGGCAGTTTACTCAGCGGTGTGATTCTTCTCAAAGTACTCAAGAAGTACCAAGCTGAGAGATAACTTCGCACCCTTCAGCGACCAGTTGTTTCAGACGAGAATGTGTCTGAAGAAGAGGATTTCAACAGAGCCGCAAAACAATATGCTAGCGGTAACACCGTCGGTGCCCGCACTCTTCGCGGATTTAAAGGCGCACTCTCAGAGCAACACTATCACATCGGAACGGAGATCACGACGTCCTCGTTCACCTCTGGAGCCGAGACAAGCGCAAACCAAGATTTCATCCGGTTGATCGATGGTGACCGGCTCACGGACATCATGATTGAGAGCAGTATTGGTGTTGTTACAGACGACGAATCATACGAACTCGATCCAACGTTCTGGAGTGTATTCGAGAAACCGGAGCGTACCGACACGATCCCGTCGCTAGAGGTACCACAGGCCGACAACTTTGACGTGATACGCACCGTCATCCGAGCGGTAGATACGGGTTCGGATATCAAGCCCGATATCGCGGCATACGTTCGAAAACAGACGGATTCAGACACGTTCGATCCGCGGCAAGCGGATTATTACGGTATTGCTGCGTGGCTCCTCCAGTTTCTCCACAAAGAACAGGAGATCGAAATCGACAACCGCACCATCCGTCGTTGGGGACTCACTCGGCTCGGCGAGGAATACGTCACACATCTCGATCGTGGCAATCGAGAATCCGCGGATGACCTTCTCACACAGCAGATCCGTGATGTCGAGATCATTTCCCGCGTATACGCTCAGCTAGAAGCAAACGGTACTCTCTCCCGACATGATATTACGGAGATTCTCGCCGCCGAAACAGATCTCTCGGATTCAACTACTCGTCGACGCGCTCGAACCGTCGGGCAGTGGCTCGTCCGCCTCCCTGAGATCACTACAAACGGTCGAGGATCCGAGCAACAATACGTCCTATCTTCGACGCCACGTTAACCGATCTTCGACGACTCATTCAGTAAAGTCAGAGAGAGTCTTTCGCCTTTGGTCATCCGGTGGAACGTTCGTGATGAGTACTTCCGAGACTTCCCCGCGACTGCTGGCATCACTATTTATCGAACGAGTGGCGTCTACGTAGCTGATCGAGAATACGTCGTGGTCTTCGTACAATACCGTGACTGGGGGTGAATTCGAGAGGACCACGGAAACATCCATCTCCGTGAGTTCTATGACGATATCACGAAGTCGCCGTTGATCCTCTCGGTCGAATCCGCCTGCCTGATATGAATTGAAATCCGCCGTTTTCGACACCGGTTCGTACGGCGGATCTAAATATACGAGATCACCAACTGAAGCCTCATCGACGACGTAGCTAAAATCCGTATTGAATACCGCCGTGTCTTGGAGAACACGTGATGCCTTCCGAATTCGCTGCTCTTGTATCCAATCTGGATTGGAATATCGTCCGAAAGAGACGTTGAATTCGCCGTCACTGTTCTCTCGATACAATCCGTTGAAGCATGTCCGGTTCAGGTGGCCCTGTTGAAATCCTCAGTTATTGATAGTTCTCTGAGGTCGTGCTGAATATAGCGCGCAAGTCGGTCATGTGCCACTTGCCGTGGAGTGTGGGAATAGAGTAATAGACTTGAGGCGTGACTGTTACAGAGGTTTCTATGAGTAACATATATGATTAATCCATCAACCGGCCTTAGGTAGCTTTATTTTCCGCCTATATCTACTGGCTATCACTTGACAAACCATGAGTTCCAACCAATCGCTCGAAATTCTTGCTGTGGCTATTTTCTATATGTGCGTGTTTGCGATGGTCATTGGACCGGCTCTTGAATCGCTCACCGGCTTGGAAACGCTCTCGATGGAAACTACAAGAGGCGTTGAACGTATGTGGGACTTAGTCTCAAAGCCACAGGGCTGGGTTCTCTGTCTCGGCTACGTCCCAGTTCATTTCACGTATCTGATTGTCCGCGCGCGACTCGCCGGTGAATCGGTTGACTCCTACTGGGGGTAGCGGTTCTCGATGCGTCATCTGACAAGGGCTGTGTAGCTTTCTGCGGGCGTGCTGAACTCACCCTCTGTATCTTGTACACGACATTTGTCAGGCCCTGAGGATTTCAACAGAGCCGTTCAGGTATAACAGTAGGCTCGCCTCTCGGACTCGCTCGTCCTGTGTGAGAGTCGACTGTGTAAGGAGCGCATTGAACTCGGAGCGAGCGTTGTAGTAGTATTCTTCCGTATGCTCGTGCGTTTTGTTCTCGGTAATAAGGGCGTCCGGTTGGTCCCGAACGATCTCATAAAACGTTGTTAGCCGCGTGTTCAGATCGTTAATCGTTCCATCGTCAGGATCCTGATCGAAAAAGACAGCACCACCACCGACGAACGGCTCATGATACGCCTCATATGAGGTCGGAAACAACGCCGTGATTTCTGAGAGAAGCTGGCGCTTTCCACCCGCCCATTTCAATATCGGCTCCACCATTCAAGATAGAGTTGCTCGGTATTAGCAAAAAGCTGTCTCGTTGGACTGCTCTCGTCTTCTGTCGTGCCTGGTAGAAGATTGTGTTTTCTGGTCTCCCAAACGCCTCCCTGATGAGTTGTACCCTTCTGAGCCGCCGCCGCCCGTATACAACGACGGCGATCTCCGCTTTCTTCGAGTCAAATGGCTGTGAAGCCGATCTAGCTTCTCTGACCCGTTCACGAAATCTCTCATAGCGCTAATTTAGAGGGTACTGAATAAAATACTCTGAATAATCATATTCTGAAATATCATATTTCGGAGTACCGGTGATCGAGAATTCTTCTAAATCAAAATTAGAGTAGATCCGAGATTAGCCAGATACGGTGCCAATTATATTAGAAATTCTACCTTTCGTCTCAAATCGCAAAACTGTTTTATAATCTACTTGCGTTATTTGAGACAATATGATGTCGGAGAGTCACTTGCGGGTAATCTCTCAGCTCATAGATGGGGGTGACCCGGAAGTAAGTATCAGTACACTCGCTGACCAACTCGAGTGGAGTACCAGTCACGCCTCACGGATCATCACCGAATTAGAAACCTACGGCTGCGTCCAAACCAAACAAAGCGGTCGAGAAAAGCTGGTTTCTCTTACTGAAATCGAACCGATAGAGCAGCTCGAAGGACTCCTCACGGAACATCGTCATATGGACCTACCGGCACTCATCGCCGGCTCCGGATTACAAATTCTCTATTATCTTGACCGGGGACGGACGGCTACCGAATTAGCCGAGCGAAGTGGCGTTAGTCGGGCAACAGTCTACCGCCGGTTAGATGATCTCCAGCTAGTCGGTGTCATCGGGAAATCGAAATCTCGGTACCGTCTCAACGAGCCATTTACCGTATTGGCTTCTATCGCACGAGGACTGTTCCATCAGAAGCATCGCCGTGAAACACGAAAGCACGTCGTTGGACTCAATTTTCTCTGGGAAACGCACAACGAGTATCTCTTCGCGTGCGACGGCGACATCAGCGCTGAAGGGTTTCATCCGACCGGACCAGCGCTGTTCGGTGAGTTTGATGTTCCACTGCTCACCCGTGACCGTCGACACTACTTCCGAACCGATCGAGTCACTGAGGTCGACCCCGTAGCGTTAGTCTGCCATACACTCTTGATCGATGACGGCTCTCGGTACCGAACGTACTGTCTGTTACTGATACAGAAACAGGATATCGATCGAACGGAACTGCGAGAGCGCGCTGAACACTATCACTCTGAGGCGACGACCGATTTACGCACTATCGTCGACGGCCTCATTGAATACTTGGAGACCAGCGGAGAAACGACGGCTGAGCACCTCCCCGAATGGGAAGAGTTCAAACAAACAGCTAGGGAGTATGAGGTTACTCTATGAGCTCTCGTGAACGATTCGGCCGTGGTTATATCGAGGCCGAACTTCAGAAGATCGCGGATCACCTCCAAACAGAGGTGGAGGCGTATCTCATCGGTGGTGGCGCGATGGCACTTCACCAGCCGTCTCTCAAGGACACGACCAAGGACATCGATCTCGTTGTTGTAGATGAGACGGCCCTCAGCCGCCTGATGGGCGTACTCGACGAGCTCGGCTATGAGGAGGTCACCGATCTCGGTGACGAGTACGATCGGCTGGGCGCACGCCATTGCGTACGGAACGATGCCGGCTGCCAGTTCGACGTCTTTTATCGCCAGATCGCCGATAAGCTATTCTTCAGTGACGGGATGCAAGCACGGAGCCAACAGTTTCTCTCGTCGGAGTACTTCTCGGTCGGCCTCGTCTCGTTCGAGGATATCTTCCTGTTCAAAGCCGTAGCAGAGCGCCCGGACGACATCGGTGACATGGCTACGCTCGTCCAAACGGAACTGGACTTCGATGTCATATCAGACGAACTCGAACGCCAAGTAGAGCTCTTGGGTGGGGAGTTCTTCGTCACAGTTGTCTCTGCGTCTCTGGAGCGACTCGATGAGAGCGAAGGCATCCAAACGCCACTTGATGATGTCGTTCGGGAGTACTATCAGCGATATATGGAAGGATACGAGCTCCGAATACAGTTGGACGAGGAAGAACCCAAATCTGTGAGCGAACTAGCCGCTGAGTTGGGCGTTTCAGACGAAGAGATCGAACGTCGATACGAGTATCTCGAGGAGTACGGGTTCGCTAAGCGAACTTCTGAGGGGATTCAAGATACTGGTAAGAACGACGAATTCACGCGATCGTAGGTTTGTGAGTGTTGTCGCCGACGAGCTCTCGGATCGGTTGTCAGTGACCCAATTATCGACAAACTGCTACACATCATTTGAGAGCGTGATAAGGTACCTACCGCTCTATCTGTTCTTGATAGTTGTTCCAGCCTTCGAGCGATGGATAACGGTAAGCGACTGAGATCCCGAGTCGTAACCGTCCACGTTGAGTGAGTGTGGTGCCAACTCTCACCGTGTGCTATGACCTCACATTACACGCATCAAAATATCAGGTAAGATATTATAGTCGCTGAATTAATATGTGTAATTCAAAACTGACATAATATGGAAGAATATGCTGAGTGGGGAGAAGAAATTCAGCGAAAAATGTTCCAGATATGGGAAAAGAACCTCGGAGAAGAATATGGCGAAGGCTTTGAAGTCTTCACTAGTCCGGTTGTCAAAGATGCCTCTGTTATTTTTATTGGTACAAATCCTGGAAGTAGAAAGCAATCAGACGAACAGTACCACCCTCTCATGCGAAACAAGTTCCTCAAAGGTGATTTTTCGACCCCTGATTCACATGATTATGTTAACGACGGAGCTGATTACCCAGTAGCGGAAGCTATTCGTAATCAGCTCTTCGTCAATCGAGAGAAGCACCTAGCGGATAGTGTTGAGACAAATTATTATTTCATTCGAACAAAAAGGGAACAGGGTCACAGTGAGCTTAAATCCGAACTGGGTGGCGTCTGGTCAGAATATAAAAATTCTGTAAAGATACAATTGAGGAGTTAATTAACAAGACGGACCCAGATTTGATCGTCGCATTTTCGCTTGGAACCTACGATAAGTTGATCGATGATCGCCGATATGAGACCGTAGATATAGACACTCATATGAGGCCAATCGAGAGCGACCGCAATCTCAGATTAATTGAAGAATCGCTAATTGATGGTCGACAACTTATCGGTCTTTGCCATCCGACCTACTGGGGTGAAGATGATAAGCAGAAGGTGCGTGAATTAGCTCATCCAATTATCGACTCAGCCTTATCTGAAGACTAATCGGCGTAATTAAATATCGAAATAAGACCGATTGTTAGATATTATTTAGGAACCTCCTACGCTGTTCCATACGCTCACGCTGGCTTCTCTGATCGTAGTGCTTGTTTAGCACGTCCTGTGTGACATTTCCCGGTCACTCACCACGTCCTTCGGCACCTCGTTGTTGAGGTGGTGAGTGATGCCACCACGCCGAAGGGCGTGTGGACTGACGCTCGACGGACAGTCGAAGGCGGCGGTATACACCATCGCCTCGCAACTCTCCGGATCGCGGTCGTGTGGACACTCTCCAGTAGAAACACAGGGCCTTGTGTGTCTGTAACAATCTCCTCGGAGGGTCGATCGATGCGCACGCCCGTCTACCGTCGATACGAGTGGTCGCCTGCCGAATTCGTCGTCGACGTCGGGCCTCCGATCTGCGATCCAGTCGTCGAGAAGCCGGCACACGTCGTTCGATAACGCGATCAGTCGCTCGCCACCTTTTCCGTTCTTGATCGTCGTTCCCTCCTCAGGTCGATGGACGACAGCGATGTACTGTCCATCCGGGTCGTAGTCGTCGACGTCCAGCGAGTGGACTGCCCCAGTCCGCATCATCGTGTGCCACATCAGCGTGAGCGCGACGTGGGGACGGGAGGCGTACTCGTACTTCGAGAGATGGTCGAAAACCTCCTCAGCACGGTCGGACTCGAGCATCACGTCGCGGACGTTCTGCCCGTCTCGTAACACAGGCGACCGGGCCTTCGTGTGGAGGTCGTCGGCGACGGCGTCGATGCTCTCGAGCCATTTCACGAAGACGCGGAGCGTGTCCATCTGCGTCTTCTCGCTAGCGGGTGCGAGGTCACCGTCACGACGTCGCCAGAGGCGGTACTCGTGTAGTGTCCGTCCGCTCAGCTCGTTCAGGTTGTCTATGTCTTCCTCACCACACCAGCGAACGAAGTGACCGAGGCGAGAGCTGTGCGAGTACAGCGTTGCTTTGGCCACCTCGGCTTCGCGATCGGCGAGGTACAGTTCCACGGCTGTTTCCGGGTCGATTGGTTCGAGACTCATCGCTCTTGGGTGCGCGAGTCGCAGTCAGGACCCCGATCTGAAGTCACCGATTTCGGGCGGTACAGTCCCGAAAAGCACGATCCGTTCTCAGTATGAACTCGCGCCCGTCGCGCCCGCTTACTCACGAACCGTTTCACGACTAACAGCGGACGCGCCGTAGCGACGCCCTTCTTCACGAAATCGGAGGATACGCCGACTCGCGAGACCCCGTCTCGAATCGGGTTGAGTACGCCGCGGATCGCGGCCCTCTCACGTCGGGTGATCGGGTCCGCCAAGACCGGGGTGATCTTCGGATGATGGCACTCCGGATCGACGCCGACGACCCCGGCGTCTGTCAGGGGTGCGGCGCTCACGTTCCGATCGACTTTCGTCGCGTTCACGGCGACGATGATGATCGCGTCTACCGGTGTCCCGAGTGCGATTCTTGGGTCCGAATCTGTGAGGGGAGCGCGGCCGGGAAGGACGCGGACACGCCCGACCCGCAACACAACCCCGCTCGCAACGGCGGCGAGCCGTGGGACGGAGGGCTGTCGGGATGACGCCGTTCGTCCGCGCCAGCCGGCTGTACGACCCGGCGGACGGCCCGCAGGTTCACGTCCGTGACGCCGCACGGCTCCGCTGGCAGCGCGACGCCGAACGGGGGCGGTCGGCGTGAGTTCCGACCGTTCACGCGCCGGAGAGACGGCGGCGATCTTCACTTCACACGGCGCACTCGACGCCGCGACGACAATCCTCGCGGCCCGCGTCGCGGGTGTCGATGCCGAGGCGAACCCGGTCGTTCGCGAACTGCTCGCGCTCGGTGAGCTTCCGGCAGCGCTCGCGATGGTCGCGGTCGTCGGCTTGTGTTGCGGTGCGTGGCCGATCGCCGCCGACGCTGTCGACGCGCCCGAGTGGGTCGGCCTTGGGATCGCGACGATCGGCGCGGTGGTCGCCGCGGTGAACTTGGTGGTGGTGTTCGCGTGAGCAGCTCGCGCGGACCCGTTTCGTCGAAGCGCGCCGGGGAGGACGCCGAGGCAGCGGTCCTCGAAGCGGTCGACGGGCTGGCGTACGTCCCCGACGACGAGACCGAACACGTCGACGCTCGCGTTGAGTCGCTCGTCGAGCCGTCGTCGACGCTCCCGTTCGTCGGGATCTGTCTGCTCGAATCGGAGACGCCTGTCGAGATCAAGAGCTCGATCCCTCGGCTCGCAAGCGGCCAGCGGGGGCGATTCTACCTTCGACGCGAGCAGCACGAACTACTCCGAGACGGCGGCGGAAGCTACCTCTTCGCCGTGTACGAACCCCGGCCCGGACGGGAGCCGGTTGCGATGAAGATCGTGCCCGCGACGATCGTTGACGGCGCGGTCACGTCGTGGCGGTCCGGCGGAACCGACCGGCCGGCGTGCGCGCAGGTCTCGTGGTCGCGGATCTTCGATCCGAGCGAGGTGGAGCCGTGAGCGCCGCCGACTACAGGCTCCGGCGGCCGATCGCCCGGTGGGACGATGACCGGAAGTACGCGGCGTGTCCGCGCTGTCAGGCGGACGTGTCCGCGTCGCTCGGCGCGCCGTCGGTCCCGACGCTCCGGCTCGCGAACCAGAACCCGATTCGCGTCGACGGCGAGACGATCAACGCCCGCGGGTACATCTGCGAGGCGTGCCGGTACATCCTCGCGATCGCCCCCGCTGCCGCGGTCGTCGACGTCGGCGGAGCGGCCGATGAGTCGACGCCGTGGATCCGCCTCGGTGCCGTGTTCGTCGACGGCTCGAAGCGGCCGATCGTGGTCCCGCGCCGGGAGGTGCGTCCGCGATGAAGGCGGTCGCGACGGCCCCGCACGAGTACATGGCGAACTACATTTACACCGGACTCGGGGCGTGGTTCGGAGCTGCGCGGCTCGTCGACGCGACCGGGAGCAAGCGCGGGAGCTTCCGGCTCGACGGCGAGAAGTGGCGCGTCACCCTGTCGTACCAAGAGTCGGGACTCGCCCGGCCCGACGGGGGCGAGACCCCGGACGGGACGCGCGTCGACTTCGACACGCTCCGAGAGTTCCGACTGAACGCGGTCGTCGACGACGAGATCGGCCAGCGGAAGGTGAAAGCCCACATCCGCCCACGGTGGCGCGGCTTGGAGTCCACCGACGGGAACGCGGTCGCCCGGCCGCTGTGGGACCTGGGCGACGCTGTCGACGTGCGCGTGAACGCGTCGAACGTCGAGTTCGACACGGTCGAGACGGTCATCCAGCGCGCGGCGGGCGCGGTGACGCTCGACCCGATGTACTTCGACGACCGCAACGACGAGTACAGCGTCGTGATCGACGCGGCGCGGTACGTCCGGCTCGACCGGGATGTCTCCGGCCCGGTTCACGCTCGCGAGGGACCGCTCGCGCGGATGGGTCACCTACTCGAAAGCGATCGGTCTGGATACCGGAAGCTCGTTCAGGACGACACGGAGCGGACGGGGTACTACCATACGGTGACGCTCGGGCCGAAGCGGATCCGCGAGTGCTTCCCCGACCACCGGATTCCGAAGGAGTTGAAGCACTACTACGCCCGCAACGCCGAATCGCTCCCCGACGACCATCCGCTCGCGCACCCGAAGGTCGAAGCCTCGTATCAGGGGAGCCGGTGGGACGAGACGCTCCGGCCGGCGGACCACGACGAGATCGCGGACGAACTCGAAGAGGCGATCCTCGCGACGATCAACGAGGCGGGCCTTCCGACGCAACCCCTCGACGACGACGGGCCGGGGAACGGCCGGACGTACGTCGATGACGCGTACTTCGAGGCGGAGACGGTCGACCGGTCGCGTGTCCTCCCGCTGAACTTGGAACGTGTCGAGAGCGACCAGCGGAACGTGGTCGTGCGCCAGCTCGCGGACGGTCTCTCGCCGGTCGAGTGGGACTCGTTGAAGACGCTCGTCGCGGACGGCGGGGACGTCTCGCCGGCGGAGATTGCCGAGGATCACGACTGGCACCCGGATAGTGTCCGGCGTGGCCTCCGAAGGATAGAGGAGATGGTCGTTCGCGAGCAGGGGTCGGTGGCGTTGCGGTCGCACTACGTCGCCGAGCAGGTCGTGGAGGCGCTCGACGCGGCGCGTGAGGGCGTGCGGAACGCGATAGGGGCCGCGGCGAACGCGGTCCAGAACGCGGAGCGTGCGGCCCTCGACGAGCGGACGAACGAACTGATAGCGTTCTGCCAAGCGAACGGGATACACATCGACGAGCGTGAGGCGCACCTCCGGGTTCGGATGGGGAACCTCGCGGGAGAGTCCTGGTCGGAGCTGGTGACGCGGCTCAAGCGGTACTGGGTCGGTGCGGGCCGTGATCCGGAGCGACTGAAAGAAGCGGTGTCGCACTATCGGGACGCGTCGGGACCGAAGATTCGGCCGGTGCGGAGTGCGTGGGGGAAAGGTCAGACGCTCCGGTAGCGCGGCCCTTTGTGAGTGGCAACACTATCCAGAACTCCTTTTCGCGCCGTTTTCGACACGATCTATCCCTTCGACCGGTGGGGCTGGGACGATCTCGACCGCAATACAAGCGCGGATCTCGGCTCAACGAACTGGTTATCGACGCCGAACCGACACCGGGGGGTCGGTTGGCGGTTAGAGGTGTGGCGAAGGCCACACAGCTAAGCTACCGCAGCCCACTTGCCTCGGATCACTACACTGGTTTTCTTTCACATATTCATGTCATACAGGGAAGCACTTACATGAGAGGAGTGTGGTTAATTTTTCATGAGTCAAACTAGAGAAGACCTTCACTCACTGCTCTACAATCTTGCCGAGGAAGCCATCGAGATAGCGCAATCCAATTCCGATGGCGATACAATTGAGACTACCGAAGTACCATATTTAGAAAGACGTTACCAAACAATAGAAGATAGTATAGAGGGAAGTAGGATCATTAGAACTACCGAAGAAGAGAGCAGCAAAGATGAGATTAGTACTGATATTTTGAGAATTACCTCTCAAGAGTTACAAGAAACCGAAACATATGACCGGGTGATTAGTGAGGTTGAGAATCGTGAATTTGAGAGTTTAATCGTCCCTAGTCCAGAGTCATCCGTTACTTCATATATTCAATCCATATTGGACGGAGCAAAAGATGATGTTTCTGATCGGGATATTGCGAGACATATTTCAATTTTTACGTCGGAAATAGACAGCGCCCCTATTTCTTGGAACCCCAAAGTTTGGATTTTAGGGTTGGGTATTGAGGATGACGATGTACAACTGGAAGAGAACATCTCCATTAGAAAACCAAGTGAAGATGATCTTGTAGAAGATATTCGTATTGAGGATGACGCGGGGTTTAATCGAAGAGCAACTGGAATGCCTGAGCGGGCACCTACAGCTATTATTGAGTTCTCTGAGCGCGCCCCAAACCGCAGGGATATCTATGATACAATACAGGTGATGATCTCAGTACTACAATTATATGATGTGGGATCTGTTTCGTCAATGAAAATAGATCTTCATACAGAGTCTATTATTAAGCCATTCCCTCTACCTGGCAGGTATAATTCTCCAGACACTCCATTTAGCTATACAATATCAGACTCAGAAGTGTCAAATATATCACAATTCTATACACATATGTATGAAGTTGTAGAAGAAAGACTCTATTCTACCGATGAACAAGACTATCTAACCATTTCGTTTGACAGATATGAAAATGCAATAGAAGAGAATAATTCGCCAGAATCGCAATTAACCTCGGCGATAATGTCCTTGGAGGCGATGCTACTCAAAGATGAGGAGAAGGGAGAGTTATCGGAGCGTCTTTCTAGAAGGGCGGACATATTACTTGGCTTATTCGGACATCAACCCATTGAAATTAGCAGAAAGATCAAGACCGCTTGCATTGTTGAATGCAAGACGGCGGCAGTATCGGAATAGTGATATTCAAAGTTCCAACAGTAGCTACGCTCTCTTGGCGAATTCTCAGACCGGACGACTCAATTTCAGCGGACTTACGCGGTGATCAAAACATCAGTTTCACAAGATACTGCACGAAGTATGAGGTGGACGATGGCGATGCCTCTCCTCGATACGTCCGGAGAAGGGGAGCAGGCGGCGAGCCCTAACTCGCCGCCTGCGTCAGGTTATGCACGATGCACTTGCGCGTAAGCTCCCGGAACTGGCCATGCCAGCTCCGGGAGCGGATCTCGTCGCCGTCGTCCTTCAGCATGGCAAACACCGTCTCACTCATTGACCGCTGATTGTAGACATCATCGTCAATTCGGGCGTTGTGAGCCTTCTTGAGCGCATTTTGCTCACAATGTTTGATCACTGGACGAGTTGATGCTTCACGACAGGCTTCTCGGAGATCGCTCCACGAGTACATCTTGTCGGCCAGCAGTGCCTGCAGGTCTTCGGCGTTGCGCCGAAAGACCTGCAGCCCAATGTGGCCGTCATAGGCTTTCTTCGTCGTGAAATGGGCATCCATGATGGCCAGTGACTCCGTGTCAACGAGCAGCGTCGTCTTCATGGCATTGAACGAGTAGCCAACGCGATTTCGGTAGTGTGAGCTGGCTTGATCGCGCTGGAAGCCACTGGCATCAATCGACGCAGTTCCCGACAGCCCCGCCTGCTCCGCTGACCGGCGGAGCAGGCGGCGCAACTCTTGCATCGGAAATTCACCGTCCCACACGCTAAACGACGTGAAGTCAGGCGATTTCTCAAGGTCGAACACGTCGAGGATCCCCGGCATCTCGTTCAGGTAGTCCTCAAACTGCCGGAGCGGTTTGTTGACCTCCTCTTTGAGCAAGAGGAGGCCGATCTTCGTGGACTTGTCGTACCCGTCGTCGCCGTCGGCGACGGCGGGTACGTCTGGCTCTTCTACATGGGTCGTGGCAAACTCGTGAAACGCCTGTGCAAGGTTCCTGAGCCGTCCCATATCTCCGGACGGCGTCCAAATCCCCTGATTTTACCGATCAAATCCGCAGACGGCATCGGCGTTCAACGGAGCAAGACCGCTTATTCAATTAGAAGTCGATACGTACACGGATCGGAAACAGATCAAGACTACGGAGAAGATTTGGTATATGATATTGTAGATTACACACGCAATTGTATTGTGATATATCTACTTCTATCTGAAGACTTCCCGAAAGAGAAGCTTCTAAACAAGCTTGATAACGCATCTGTTCAAGCAGAGTCAAGAGAAACATTAAGAGAGGATATCCAAGATGTAGTTCCTGAGTGGGCAATTTGATCAGCATTGTAATATCCGGGCTCACGGCCGAAGCCGGCCCGCGGATATCTGTGCTTCGCGACTGTGGCTCCGGTAGTGGGTATCACCGGGGTTCGTCCAATTCGTGATCTCTAAGTCCCGAGCGCGAAGCGTCCGCGATGACATCACGGAGATCTCTCCCCTCTGCTCGATACCACACCAGCGCATACCCACCGTCAGTGTCAGCAAGCGTTTCGTGCTGGTCCTCCCAGAACTTGAACGTCGGTCGGACCCCGTTGACCATCGACCCTTTCACGTCCCACGGCCGGCCGTCGCGGTCAGTCGCGTCGAACTTCAGTCCGTCCACGACCGGATAGTCGAGCGTCAGCGGGTAGTGGTCGGTCGCCCACAGCTCGACGAGCTTCCCGTACCGACCGACGATCGCCGGGTCGTAGCTCACGACGATCCTTTGGGTTGCGGTTGGTCGACGCGACGATCTCGCTCGCCGAGCGATTTTCGACCAAAGCTCTACTCGCGTACCTCATTCAGTCGTAAGTGGGTCCCGTGAGGCTCGTAGCGAGTCGAATCCGGCGACGACAGAGCGGCTAAACGGCTATTTGCTTGTGGTTATGAGAAGGAAAGATGGCCGCAGGTGCGACCAAATCAGCTACGCGACTAGTTGAAGTCGTAGGTACGCTCGAAGATCGCGTTCCCACTCGGGTCGTGGATGATCCGGACTACTGCTTCGCCGCCATCAAAACTGGTTCCGTCATCCTTAGATATTTGCCTCTGTTGTCCGGTCTCCCAAGGTCCTCCGCCGATGGATTCGTTGACCCTCTCACCGTCTACGGAGAGTACAAGGTCACCACCATCGATCGACTGACCACCGGTTTTTGTTACATTGATAACGTCTGTTGTGTTACCGTCAATCGTGAAACTCGCCTGCGGCGCGGTGTCACCTAACTGATCGCCGAGTCCGAGAACGAACGTCCCGATAACGGCCGCCAGGATGACAGTGATCGCGACCATGAGGATAACGCCGATGACGGGACTTACTGCCCTGTCTTCTGCGTTGGATTGATTGCTTGGTTTCATAGTTTGAACCCAGCGGCCACCGCCGAACGAGACTCCAGACGACTCCGGGTTCGTTCGGATCGGTTGCTGGTTACTCCGGTATAGGTCGGACTTCCTTATGTACTTAATGGCACGAGTATCAACGGAGAAAATTGGTAACAGGGCCGAAATAGTTGGTACATCTTCAGATCCACGGACTCCACGGCCCGATCCTTTCTACGGATCCCGATCGTGCGCATCGTGATAGCTGAACCGGAAGCGCTACCGACTCGCGTTCAAACGTCCGGAGCGAAAGCAGTTGAAACGCTAATTCCGGACTTAGCTGACCGTTGCCGTGTCCTCAAATATCGCGTTCCCGCTTGGGTCGTGGATGAGCCTGACTTCCACCGTGTCGTCGCTGCCGTACCCGCTTCCGATCGGTCCGATGCCTGCTGTGGTCCCGCTCTGCCAGGTGTCTGTCAGCCCGGACCCGTCCGCGACGGTTCCGCTTCTCGTGCCGTCGATGGAAACCGTGATCTGACTCGGATCTAAGTCCTGACCGCCGGTTTTCGTGATGCTGACGTTCACGTCATCAGAACTCTCGTTTAGCTCCACGTTATCTACTGAAAAACTCGCCTGCGGCGCGGTGTCGCCCAACTGGTCGCCGAGCCCGAGTACGAACGTCCCGATGACGGCCGCCAGAATCACCGTGATAGCGACCATGAGGATGACGCCGATAACGGGACTCACTGCCCTGTCGTCCGCGTTCGACTGATTGCTTGGTTTCATAGTTTGAACCCAGCGCCAACCGACGAACGGGCGGGACACTCGGCCGGCACCGTCGACGCCGAAGACAACTCCGCACCCGTTCAGATCGGTTGCTGGCTGCTCGGTGGGAGGCCGATTTCCCTTATGAACCTGCTGGCGCGGATATCAACGCGAAAAATCGGACCGACGCCCGTCACCCCGCGCTCCCGACTCGCCTCGTGTTCGACCGGGATTCGGAGCGCCTCCCGCGGTCACTCGTCGTCCGCGGTGACGACGACGTCGTCACCGGTCGGCGCTTCCACGTCGACGGTGTGGCGCGTGTGTCGCGCGTGCGTCTCCGCCCAGCGCCGCGCGGGCCCCTCCGCGAGGAACCGCTCGCCGTCGGGGCAGCGCCGACACCGGACGGTCCACGGACGCACGTCGTCCGGGTAGTGGCCGGTGTGGCGCTCGTGGTCGAGCGCGAACTGCTCTATCGCGTGGCCGCCCGGCGGTACCTCGCTGACTTCGCGGTCGAGGTCCCACTCGCGACCACAGCGGGAACACGAGACGGTCGGTGCCTCCGTTCCGCCGTCGGGAGCCGAATGGTCCGTCACGGGGATTCGGTTCGGGCCCCGATCACTTCAACGCGACCACGCCGCGGACGGGGAGGTCCGGCCGTTCGGGTCGCCGACGCCGTCACTCCTCGCGCTCGAACTCCGTGTCGAACATACGCGCGGACATCGGTGCCGGGTCGCCGTCGGTGAGGTTGTACTCGGAGAAGTCGTCCACGCCCGCCTCGCGGAGCAGCTCCTCGTCGTAGAAGCTGTTGCCCGTACACTCGGCGGGGTCGCGCGCGAGGATCTCCAGCACCGCGTTGGAGACGATCTCCGGGCTGCGCCAGTCGTCCTCGGTCCCGAGCCCGAAGTAGCGGGTCGCGCGGGTGTCGATCGTCGTCACGGGCCAGAACGTGTTACAGCCCACGTCGTCGGCGCTCAGCTCCTCGGCGAGCGAGAGCGCGATGAACGACATCCCGAGTTTCGACCACGCGTACGGCGCTTTCCCCGGCGAGCGGTCGGTCACGACCGGCGGCGAGTTCGACAGGAGCCACGCCCCGTCCTGCTCCGCGAGGTGGTCCGCGAACGCGTGCGCGACGAGGTGGCTGCCGCGGACGTTCACGTCGGTCAGCAAGTCGAACCGGTCGGCCGGCAGGTCGGCGACGTTCGCCAGCTGGATCGCGCTCGCGTTGTTGATCACGATGTCGATCTCCCCGAAGTGGTCGATCGCCTCCTCGACGACGGCCTCGACCCGGTCCTCGTCGCGGAGGTTCAGTTCGAGCGCGAGCGCCTCGGCCCCGCGCTCGCGCACCTCGCGGGCCGTCTGCTCGATCGACCCCTCCAGTTCGGTGTCGTCGTCGTCGGTCGTCTTCCCGGTCGAGACCACGTCACAGCCGTGGTCGGCGAGCGCGAGCGCGATCCGCTTTCCGATGCCGCGAGTCGTCCCCGTGATGAACGCCGTCGAGCCCGAGAGGTCGGGCGCTGCGAGTGCCATGCCCTCGGATCGGTCGACCGGGGTATAATTCCCGGTGTCTGAGCGCGGCCCCGCGGCGCGCCCGCCGGGCGCAAACCACTTGACAGGGGGGCGCGTCGCCCCGTCCATGAGCACTCCGACGGCTGCGGCGGACCGACTCGAATTCGGCGTCCTCGGCACCGCGGGGATCGCCCGCAAGGCGGTGATCCCGGCGATCGCCGCGAGCGACCACTCCGTCGGCGCGGTGGCGTCCCGGGACGCCGACCGCGCGGAACGGTTCGCGGACGAGAACGCGATCCCCCGCAGCTACGGCACCTACGAGGCGCTCCTCGACGACGACGCGCTCGACGCGGTGTACGTCCCGCTCCCGAACGGACGCCACGCCGAGTGGACGAAACGCGCCGCGGACGCCGGGCTGGACGTCCTCTGCGAGAAGCCGCTGGCCGCCGACGCCGACGAGGCCCGGTCGGTCGTCGACCGCTGCGACGAGCGCGGGGTCACGCTGATGGAGGCGTTCATGTACCGGTATCACCCCCGCACCGAGCGCGCCGTCGACCTCGCGGCGACCGAACTCGACGACGTCCGCACGGTGACCGCGACGTTCCGGTTCCCGCTGTACGACCGCCCGAACGACGTGCGGCTCGACCCCGACCTCGCGGGCGGCTCGCTGATGGACGTGGGCTGTTACCCCGTCTCGCTGGCCCGGACCGTCCTCGGCACGCCGGACCGGGCGTACGCCCACGCCGGCGACACGCGGGACGCGGGCGTCGACACCGAGCTCGCGGGCGTGCTGGCGTACGACGACGGCCGGTCGGCCCGGGTCGCCTGCGGGTTCGACACGCAACTCGTCCAGCGGTATCGGATCGACGCGACGAACGGCTGGATCGAGGTCGAGCGGGCCTTCGACGCCCCGACCGACGAGGCGGTGGAACTCACCTACGAGATCGACGGTCGACGCGGCGTCGAGACGTTCCCCGCGGTCGACCAGTACCGGCTTCAGGTCGAGCACTTCGCCGACCGCGTCGCCGACGGGACCGCGCCGCTCACCGACGGGAGCGAGGCCGTCGCGAACATGCGGATCGTCGACGCGCTCGCGGAGAGCGCCGCCGAGGGCGGTCCCGTCGACTGCTGAGCCGCGTCGCTCGACGCCCGACTACCGCGCCGTCGAGCGCGCGTCGTCGCTTGAGTCCGGAGACGGGGACCGAACCGCCTCCCACCCGCTGATACAGGCCTCACAGAGGTAGTACGCGAAGCCGTCGACATCTCGGTACGTCAGCGAGGCGTTGACTCCGCACCTCTCACAGTTCATGCCCGGCCACTACGCCAAGACGGTTATAGGTCTTCTGCTTCCGTCCGTCTCTGTGATAATTCGTTACAGAAGCGCCGGATCGGAAATTCCGGGGCGAGACGCCCGACCTCGTTCGCGGTCTACCGCAGCGCGTCGAGGGCGAACTCGAAGGCCGCGACCGGCACCTCGAGGTCGTGTTCGACCAGCACCGCCGGGTGGAGTTCGCCGATCACGCCGACGCGCTCGCCGTCGATCACCACGTCGGCGGCCCGGCCCTCGATGAACGAGGGGTGTTCGGTTCGCGGCGTCTCCAACTCGGCGTCGAAGTCGCCACAGAGCGCCTGAAGCCGCCCCTTCGCGGCCTCGTAAGAGGCGTCGCGGCGGGCGACCGCGCCGGCGACGTGCCGCGACTCGGCGACGTTCGTGTCCGCGTCGTCGTCCCGCTCGGCGACGAAGCCGACCTCCGCGACGTCCTGCGGGTAGGCGTTGTGCGTGTTCCGCTCCAACAGCATCACGAGCGACGGGAGCGCCCACGTGCGGAGCTGGGTGTACTCCTCGCTGTACGGCTCCGTGATCTCGACCGGGTCGCCGCCGCCGAAGACGCCCGCGCCGTCGACCGCCGCGCCACCGGTGCCCGGCTCGACCCGCATCCGCTCGTAGTTCTCCGTCCCGCTCGTCATGTGGAAGTTCAGCAGGTCCTCGAACCCCAATCCGACGAGGCTGGTCCGGACCGCGTCCTCCAGCCGGGAGCGCTCGTGACGCCCGCCGACGGTGCCCACGTCGGGGTACCGCGGCTCCAGCTCGTCGAAGCCGTACGCGCGCCCCACGTCGTCGACGAGGTCGAGCGGGTGGAGCACGTCGACGCGGTACGGCGGAATCTCGACCTCGTACGTCACGTCCTCGCCGAGCGTGTAGGAGGCGTCCAGCCCGGAACGCTCGAAGCAGTCGACGACCTCCTCGGGCTCGAAGTCGACGCCGAGCAGCGTCTCGATCCGGTCGTGGCTCACGCTCTTCTCGTCGGTGTCGAGGTTCGGGCGGATCAGCTCGGAGCCGTACTCGTCCGGGTGGGTCGCGCCGTCCGCGTAGTTCACCTCGACCTCCTCGATCGTGGCCCCGCGGGCCGACAGCGCGTAGCAGATGATGTTGCACATCCGGTCTATCGTCCACTGGTCGGTGCCGGTGAGCTCGACGAACAGCTCCCGGGAGCCGGTCGTCACCTCGGTCCGCTTCCCGTTGATGACGGGCGGGAACGAGAAGAGGCCGAGCTCGTCGTAGATCGCCGGGTAGCGGTCGAGATCCGCGACGAGGTCGGCGTACGTCTCGCCGGTAGCGTGCTCCGTCAGGACCTCGGCCGGGGTCAGCTCGTCGTTGGAGTCGAGCGGGACGAACGCGTCGCCGTCGGGGTCGACGCCGCGGTAGGTGACCGACGGCTCCGCGCCCTCCTGGAGCGGCGCGCCCTTCACCATCGCGAGGTCGTGGATGCCGATCGCGCCTTTCGCGCGGCCGCGCCCCATCGTCGCGTGGAGCTTCTCTTGGAGCTGGATCAGCGACTCCAGCGCCGCCTCGTCGAGGTCGAGCCCGCGCACCACGGCCCCGGTGACGTACGGGCGTTCGTCGGGGACCGACTCGTCGACCTCGATGGTCCACTCCGGATCGTTCGTGTTCGGGACGTAGACGCCGCGGGCGTCGCCGTAGTGGTACCGCAGCGACCGCGCCACGCCCTCGACGGAGAGCCGGTCGAGCCGGTCGGGCGCGAACTCGAACTGGTACTGGCCGTCGTCGGTCTCGCCCTCGAACTCCAGGCCGAGGCCGAACAGGTCGGCCTTGAGCTCCTCGTCGTCCTTCTCCCCGTGGCCGGTGAGCTCGCGGAGCTCGTCGGGGTCGACGTCGACGACGGGCATCAGTAGCTCACCTCCGCGTTCCGCAGGAAGTCGATGTCGGCCAGGGTGCCGTGGAGGTCGCGGATGTCCTCCGCGCCCGTCGTCAGCATCGCGAGCCGCTCTAAGGCGAGCCCCCACGCCATCACGTCGCAGTCGACGCCGAGCGGCCCCGTGACCTCCTCGCGGAAGACGCCGGAGTTACCGATCTCGATCTCCTCGCCGGTCTCCGGGTGCTCGCCGAACAGCTCGAAGGACGGCTCCGTGTAGGGGTTGTAGTGCGGCTTGAACTTGATGTCCGTAATTCCGAACTGCCGGTAGAACTCCTCGAACGTGCCCATCAGGTCGCGCACGGAGAGGTCCTCGGCCATCACCCACCCCTCGATCTGGAAGAACTCCAGTAAGTGCGTCGGGTCGAGCGTGTCGTTGCGGTACACCTTCTCGACGGAGAAGTAGCGCTGGGGCGGCTCCAACTCGGCCCCGGCGACCCCGGAGAGGTAGCGCATCGACAGCGACGTGGTGTGGCCGCGGAGGGCGACCTCGCGGGCGAACTCCTCGGACCACGGCGAGTGGTAGCCGTCGGCGTCCTCGCCCCAGCCGTCGCGGTGCGCCGACTCGACCCGGTCGATCAGCTCGTCCGGAATCTCCTCCATCGGGTCCACGTCAAGCGCGAAGCGGTCCCAGTGGGTCCGCGCCGGGTGGTCCTGCGGCATGAACAGGCAGTCGTTGATCCAGAAGTCGGCGTCGGCGTGAGGGCCTTCCATCTCCTGGAACCCCATGCCGACCAGCACGTCCTTCACGCGGTCGGCGGTCCGGCGGAGGACGTGTTTGCGGCCGCCGCGGGCCGTCTCCGCCTCGGCCTCGACGTTGTACTCGGCGAACTCGGCGTCGCGCCACTCGCCGCTGGCGAGCAGCTCCGGCGTGAGCGCGCCCACCGTCTCGGCCGCCTCGACGCCGGTCATCAGCGCGTCGACGCCGTCGTCGGTGAGCGTCACCGTCCGCGTGACCGACTCCGCGAGCGCGACGAGCCCCCGCGAGTCCAGCCGGTCGATCACCGACGCCTCGACGCCGAGGTCGCCCGCGTCGAGGCCCGCCCCGCCGGCGTCGGCGAGCGCCGCGAGCGCCGCCGCCTCAGGGTCGGCGTCGGGGTCGGCGTCCGAGGCGATCGAAAGCTCGCCGCCGTCGACGCTCCCGAAGCCCTTGCGCGCGAAGTTCGCGAGCGCGATGTCGACCTCGGGCCCGTCCAGGTCGGCCTCGCCGATGACCGCCCCCATCGAGACCGGGTCGGCGTCGGCACCCGCGTCGAGGCCGGCGCGGTAGAGCCGCGTCTCGGGGAGTCCCTCGTCGACGTACGTCCGCCCCTCGTCGGTGAGTTCGAGCGTCTCGTCGGTCACCGACGCGACCTCGACGAGGCCCTCGTCGGCGAGGTCGAAGGCCGCGCCCGCGACCGTCTCCGGTTTCAGGTCCGTCTCCTCGCCGAGCTCCGCTACCGTTCGTTCGTCCGTCGCGCTCGCGGCCTCGAGGACCGCGAGCTGTCGTTCCGTGAGTCGCATTCGAGTTGTCTCTACACGCGTGCGGCTGGTTGGTAACGGTTCCGGGACCGCCCCGTCACGGCGAAATCAGTTATGATAGCTTGAACGTCCGTTTTATGTACCAGTTCGGCGAGGACGCAGACATGAGCAGCGTAACGCCCGAACCGACCGACTCCGGTTCGCCGCCCGAGACGGCCCGCGTCCGCCACGGCGGCAGCGGTCCCAGCCCCAGCCTCGCCGTCGTCGAGGCGATCGCCGACCTCGCCGGCGTCGACCCGACCGACCTGTCCGACGAGGGCGTGGTGTTGTACGAACACGTCGACCCCGACGCGCTGAACGCGATCGTCTCCGGTCGACCCGACGCGGACGTGGACGTCTCGCTCACGTTCGCGGGCTACGACGTCCGCGTCGGTCCCGACTCCGCCGTCGCCCGTCGCTCGCGGGAGTAGTCCCTTTTCACCCGCGACCCGGCGAGGCGGTTCGGTCCACGGCCGACCGAACCAGTCCCGTCCCGCTACGCCTCGTCGCCCGCGCGTTCGCGGAGCCGCGCGATCCGGTCGCCGAGCGGCGGCTGGACCTCGAACCACGTCGACCAGTCGCCGGTCTCCGGCTCGACCCCGCGGCGCTCCGCGACGCGTTCGAAGGCGGCCGCGACCCGGTCCGCGCCGACCGCGTCCGCCGCGCGGGCGTCCGCCGCGTACTGGACCCGGCGGCCGGCCCAGAAGGAGACGAGCCCCACCGCGACGAGGGCGGCGAACCCGGACTCGAACGGGACGAGCGCCGTCACCACGCCCGCCAGCGCCGCCAGCACGCCCCCGACCGCGACGGCGCGGAACTCGGCGTAGTACGTCGCCACCCGTCCGGCCTCCGCCGCGAGCAGCCCGACCGCGACGTCCTCGTCGAGGTCCGTCAGCACGTCTTCGGTGAGGAACAGCACCCGCCGCCGGGGCGGCCCGCGGACGGCGACCTCCGCGGGACCGGGAGCGTTACCCGGGGCCTCGATCGCGATCCGGTCGACGTCGAGCCCGCCCGGCTCCGCCAGCGCCCCGATCTGGGCGCGCTCCGCGTCCGTCGGCTCCCGGAGGTCGCGGTAGCGGTCGGCGGCGTACAGCGGTCCGACGGCGACCGCGAGCGCGGCGACGACCCCGACACCGAGCGCGAGCGCGACCCTGATCATCGCTCTCGCCGACGGGACGACCGGAGTAAAAAGGCCCGGTGTCGCGGCGGCGCTCCGAGTCGCCCTCGGCGCGTCCGTCCCCGGATCACGCCGGGACGCGCCGCGCGAGCGCCCGGACCGCCGCCGCGGCCTCGCTGTCGGGGGCGGCGGCGACGACCGGGCGCTCGGCTTCCACCGACCGCCCGACGCGCGGGTCGGCCGGGACCACCTCGACCGGCGCGCCGAGCGCGTCGCCGATCGGCTCCACCGGCGGCGGTTCGGTCACGCGGTTGACCGCGCAGCCGACCAGCCCGGCGTCGAGCTCGCGCGCGAGCTCCCGGGTCCGGATCGCGTCGGCCAGCGCGAACGCCCGCGGCGAGACGACGAGCAGGCAGGCGTCTGCGATCGCCAGCGGCACCCCGGCGTCCGCGCGCCGCCCCGCGGGACAGTCGAGGACGACGGTCCCGAACTCCCGTTCGACCGCGGCGACCGCCTCGCTCAGGTGGCTCAGGTCGGCCGCCCGCGCGCCGGCCAGCGTCCGCCCGCACGGGACGATGTCCACCGGGCCGCTCCGCACCGTCTCGATCGGGGCCGCAGCGCCGGCGAGCACGTCGTGGAGGTCCGGGCCGCGCCCGTCCGGGAGGTCGGCCATCCCGAGGTCCGCGTCGACGACGACCCCGTCGAGTCCGGCGGCGACGTTGTACGCGAGCGTCGTCTTCCCGACCCCTCCCTTCCCGCCCGCGACCGCGAGGATCACGCGAGCCCCTCCAGCGCTTCCGTCGGCACGTCGCTCTCCTCAGCGCGTTCCGCCAGCGCCGCGGCCCGGTCACGGATCGCCCGCAGGCGCTCGGCGTCGGCCGCGACGCGCTCGTCGAGTCCCTCGACCGCGTCGATACCGCCGGCCTCCTCGACGGCCTCCGTCGCCGTCGCGAGGTCGGCGTCGGTCAGCCGCTCCGCCAAGTCGATCCGGGCCTCCGCGGCCGCGAACAGCGCGTCGACCGCCGCGGGCTCCACCTCGGCAGGCTCCGTCTCGCCGGGCGTCGTGTCCGCCGACGCCGCCGACGATCGGTCCGGCCACTCCTCGTCCGCCGATTCGACGCCCCCTGCGTCACGGTCGAGGTCAGCCGGTTCCCCCTCGGTCTCGCCGGCTCCGTCGACCGCTCGCCGCGGCGGTCGGTGGTCGTCGAGGTCGCGCAGCGCCGCTCGCACGGCTGAACCGTCCTCCCCGTCGCCCGCGCCGTCGACCGCTCCGGACGCGTCCGCGGGCTCGATGTCGACGACCTCGACCGGCGGCTCGACCCGCTCCGCGAGCGCGGCGAAGCCGAACGCCGCCTCGTCGCCCGGCCCGATCACCGCGGTCACCCCCGCCGCGTCCCACCCGGCCGCGGCCGCGCCGCCCCGCCGCGGCGGGAGGACGGGGGCGTCCAGTCGGCTCTCGATCCGGACCCGTCGCGGGACCGCCCCGTCGTTCCGCACCCGGAAGCCGACGAGCGACGCGCCGCCCTCGCGCTCGACGTACCAGTCCAGTTCCATGCGCCGGATCCCGCGGAATCACACTTAAACGTCGGGCCGGTCCGACGCCCCGCCGGCGGCCTCCCCCACGCGAACGCGCGCGGTCCGGAGCAGCGACCTCGCGCTCCTGTCCGCCGCCTCGACCGCCCGCGCCGCCTCGCCGCGAAGTTCCACCGGGGCGTCGAGCGCCGCGACCCTGACCGCCGCGAGCGACGCGGCGACCGGGTCGCCGTCGTACGCCTCCGGTCCCGACCCGGCGTCGTTCGGATCGCCGCCCGGAACGACCGCGAGCGCCTGTCGGAACTCCGGGTACACCGCCTCGGCGAGTTCGTGACGGGCGGCGCGCCGGCGGTTGCGGAGCCGGTCGCGGAGCCGGAGCCGCCGCCGGCGCTCGTCGCGGTTCCGGGCGGCCTCGGCTCGGGCGCGTTCGAGGGCCTGTTCGGCGGCGATCGCCTCGGTCTGCGCGGCCGACAGTTCGGCCGCCGCGGTCTCTAGGTCGTCGAGCGCCGCGTCCGCGTCGGCGTCGACCGCGCGGCGCGCCCGGGCGTCGCCGCGCAGCGCGGCGACCCGTTCTTTCAGCCGCTCGATCTCGCCTGTCGTCTCCGCGACCCGTCGCCGCGCGGCGGTCAGGTCTACGGGTTCAATCTCGATCGCGGCGAGATCCGACTCGATATCGTCGATCTCGCTCGCCACCGACGCGGTCCGCCCCCGAGACCGCGCCGCCGCCGCGAGCTGGCGTCGGAGCCCGGCGTCGGTGGGGATCCGCCCGATCACCGCGCTCGGTTCGGGACGCTCCTCGACGGGGACGGGCCCGTCCTCCTCGTCCGCTCCGGGGCGTCCGTCTCGTCCGTTTTCCCCGTCTCGCCCGTCTTGCCTGTCCCTCTCGTCCCCGCAGTCGGACGCCGACGGCGTCGATCTCGCCCCGGTCACAGCTCCCGACCCCGCATCGCGTCCGGATCCGGATGGTCCGTCCCCGCGGCGAACGCCGCGTACGGCGTCGACTTCGCGCTCCGGTCCGCGTAGGCCGCGGCGGCCTCTCGCACCGGCTCGTCGAGGGCGACGAACTCGTTGAACGGCTCGGTGCGCTCGATCTGGACGTCCCCGCCGTGCGACTCCCGCAGCCGCAAGGCGAGGAACGCGGCGTACACCGTCTCGTCGAACAGCGCGGCCCGCCCGAACCGCCGGGCGACGACCGACTCGTGGCGGCGACACAGGTTCCGGAGACCGGTTCGGGCGGCCGCCGAGTAGGTCACGACCAACAGCACGGCCGCCGCTGGTCGATTTCGGAATTTATCTGTTCCGGACCGGAACGTTTCAGTCGCGTTCAGCGATCCCGGCGTCGTCGGGCGATCGCAGCCGCGATCCGACGGTCAAAAGCGCTCGAGGTCGAACGCCGGGCGATCGGCCTCGCCCGGCCCGTCGTCGACGCCAGTCGCCGCGAGGACGCGCTCGCGCGCGGCCGGCTCCGAGGGCGCGACGACCACGGTCCCGTCGACCGGGTCGTCGCCGACCGCTCGGAACACGTCGTCGTCGCCGTCGAACTCGGTGGCGTACGTCCGGAGCACGGCCGCGACGCGTCGCTCCGTGGCCGCGAGGTCCGCCTCGCCGTCCTCGAACTCGCGGAGCGCGTCCTCGACGTTCCGTATCGCGGAGATCCGGTCCATCTACGTCGTCCGGAGATGCCCCTGCTGGGGTTCGTACACTTCGCCCTTCGTCCGGAGCTTCTCGATCTCCTGCTCCGCCTTCCCCGGGTCCATCCCGATCTCGCCGGCGCGGTCGAGCACCTCGTCGACGGGCGCGCCCTCCTGGTACTCCTCCTCGATGTCGGCGATGAGCCCCTTGATGTTCTTGATCCGGTCGCGCTGGCTCTTCGAGGTTCCCGTCTCGACCACGTCGGCGTCGAACTGCCCCGTCTCCGGGTCGACGCCGATGTCCTTGAGACACGACTCGACGATGTTCGTCGCGCGGTCGGCGTCCTCGCGCTCGACGGTGTCCGAGAGGCGGACCCGCGCGCTGGCCTCGGAGAGCCGCACCATCGCCTCCAGCTTCCGGGCGGTCACCGGCACCGGCGCGTCCTCGTCGGCCCCCTTCGAGCGGAGGTCGACGTAGAACTCCTCGATCAGCTCCTTCGCCTCGTCGGTCATCGTCGGGAAGCAGGAGCGCTTCGCGTGGGCGACGTACTTGCGAAGCAGCTCCGCGTCGATCTCCGGCGCGACCTCCTCGGTCACCTCCGCCACCTGCTCCGAGGTGAACTCCGAACTCGCCAGCTCCTCGCGCTGCGTGTTGAGCTCGCCGGCGTAGTTCGTCTTGATGATGTGCTGGGCCAGCCGGGAGTCGTGCTCCGGGTCCGGGCTGTCCGTCACCGTGAAGATCAGGTCGAACCGAGAGATAAGTGCGGGTTCCAGATCGATCTGCTCGCCGATCGGCTCGTACTGGTCGAACCGCCCGTACTTCGGGTTCGCCGCGCCGAGCAGCGAACAGCGGGCCTTGAGGGTGGCGTTGATCCCCGCCTTCGAGACGGAGATCTTCTGCTGTTCGAGCCCCTCGTGCATCGCGGAGCGGTCCGAGGAGTTGTGGACGACGAGCCCGTTCGCGACGAAGTTGTGGGTCCCCTCGACGGTCAGGTCGTACACTCTCGGTCGCTCCCCGTCCTCGATCCGCGTCAGGATCGACCGCAGCGCTGCTTTGACGTCGGCCACCTCGCCCGCGACCGCCTCACGCAGGTCGTCGAGTCGCTCCGTTTCGACCGCTCCGGAGAGCCACCGGGAGACGGTCGCCTGCGTCACGTCGAGCGACGACGCGACGTCGGCTTGGCTGACGCCGTACGCGTCGAGCGCGGCAGATAATTCCGCCCGCGTTTCGCCGACCGGGCCCCGGTCGACCAGTTCACGGGCACGCTCTTCGACCGTCTCCACCGGTCCCCCGATCACGTCCGCGAGACGCTGTCGGAGCACCCCGCCGCGGTGTTCGGTCGACTCGGGCGGTACGGTTTCGACGGACTCGACGCGACGCCACTTCACGTCGCCGCGGACGAACTCGCGGAGGTCGGAGAGGTCGGTCTCCGCCACGCCTCCGACGATCTCTCGGAGTCGGGCCGTCACGGTTCGACGAACCGCCTCGCTGTCGCCCCACTCCCGCGAGATCCGCTGTTGTGACACGTCGGTCCCCTCCGCGAGCTCGGACTGCGGGACGTGGTAGCGGTGCCGCAGTTCGGCGAGGGCGTCCCACGTCGGGTCCGATTCGAGCGTCGTCAGGTCCTCGCCCGCCGTCTCGGTCCGCGCCTCGAACGCGCCGAGCACTCGGCCGGCTCGGTCGACGGAGACGTTCGCCGCGCCGCTCTCGAAGTCGTGATACGTGCCGGCGTCGAGCCCGCACTCGTCTTGGTGTAGTCGGAGCGACTCGCGACTTCCGGCGAGAATCTCGTCGACCTCCGGGATCACGTCGAGGATCGTCCGATCGCCGTCGGCGGCCTCGACGACTCGGTCGAGCGACGACGCCTTTCGGCTGGCCGTGAATCCGACGAACCGACGGAACGCCGCCAGCGAGTCCGCGTCGGTCACCGTGAGGTAGTACACGTCTCGGCCGCCGCTCCGTTCGCGGTGCTGGAGCTGACTCGACACGCCGAACTGTAAGAGGATGTTCCGCGTGCCTCGGAGCAGGTCTCGGCTCGCGGACGCTATCCGAATGTTCCCGGCCGACTCGTCCACGTGACCCTCGCTGTCGGCGAGCGCGCGGACGAACGCGGCCTTTGCCGCCCGGCTTCCGGTCGAAACGGGGGTCGGGAAGCACTTCTCGTCGTACCGGCCGAGGTTCATCCCGGCGTTGAGGACGGCATCGGCGTGTTCTTTTCCGTGGACGCGGACCGTCTCGACGCTGTCACGCTTCTCGCTCGGGTAGCGCGTCGGCTCCGTGCCGAACGCTTCGCGCGCCGCGCGTTCGAAGTCGTCCAACAGCTCGCGATCGGCGTTGGTGAACCGAACGCCGTAGACGCCCTCGTCGCGGTCGTAGTAGACGTTTCCGTCGCCGGAGAGGTAGCCGAGGACGCTTCCCATCGCGGCGTCAACCCCGTCGCCACCGTCACCCGGAACGGCGTCGTCGCCCCCCGCCGCCGCTACCGCTCCGCCGCCGTCGGCGGCCGCGGTCGGAACCTCGCGCGGGACGTACACCCAGTCGCCCTCGTCGAGCGCGGCCGCCTCGCGCTCGACTCGCTCGCCGTCGTCAAGCACGAAGAACGGGTGGTCGGCCGTCGAGCGGAGCGACTCGCCCGTCTCCATCGTCACGCGAGTCAGCTCCGCGGGGGCGTCGTACTCGTGGACGGCGGAGACGGGGCGTTCGACCAGCCGCCCGTTCTCGTCCATCGACCAGACCGCGAGGTCGACGTCGCGGACGCGGCGGCCGTTCGAGAGTTCCTCTATTTCGCCGTCCTCGGCGGCCTCCCGCGCCAGTTCGTCGATGCGCTCGACGCGCCCGTCAGAGAGCGTGACCAGCGTGTCTCCGGTGACGCAGTCCATCTTGTCGAGTTCGTCGACCGCCGCGATCCCCTTGTCTGCGAGGACGAGCGCGCCGGCTTCGAGGGACCACTGTTGGCCGTCGCCGAAGTCGTCACGAACAGCCGCGGCGGTGAGGCCCGCCGCGGACGACCCCTTCCCGGAGGTGTACACCGAGCGGGGTGCGATGTTTTCTACGTACGAAATCATCTGAGAGTTGTGCGAGATAATCCCGTTCGAGACGTAGTTGTGTGTTCCCTCGACTTCGAGATCGTACACCCAATCGTCTTCGGGGTTGACCGGTTCGATGGACTCGATGCGGTCCCACCGAATATCGTCATCCACTAATTGTCGAAGAGCCGCAATATCGGCAGCTACTCCCCCTCCATCGGTCTGTGCGCTTCCGATCTCCGTGCTGTTTGTCGAGGGTGAATTCGCGGCCTCGAACGCTTCAACGACGTTCCGAAGCGCACCGACGCTCGGATTTCGCGATCCCGCTTCGTAGTGACGATAGGTGTTGCGAGGAACGCCGCACTCGTACTGCGTCAGTCCGAGCGCGTCACGAACTCGCCGGAGGACGGGGGCGACGTTCGGAACGACGTTGAGGTTGGTGTTCCGATCTGTTTCGAGATGTTCCTCTGCCGCCTCCTGCTTTCGGTCGGTCACGAACCCGATTTCGGTCACGTACCGGTCGAACTGTGCCCCGCTAATCCGTAGCCGGTGGCTTCCGTTCTTCCGCTCGTGGAGTTGGCTGGTGATTCCGTGTTGAAGCAGAAGCGTCCGAAGATCCGTGAGAAGCGTCTCACTCATGGAGGCAACGGTAATTTCCCGCTGCTTCGCTGAGACGTGAGCCTCTCCTTCGACGAATCCCTTTATGAACATCCGCGTGGCGGAAGGTGACGCTCCGAGGATCGGTCTCGGAATCCGCTGGTCTGCGGACCCCTCAAGGAGCACCTCGTCGAGGTTTTCGAGGAAACTGACGAACTCTCCCGCAGAACACAATAACTCCCTCGCGTCCTTTCCGTCATGTGGTTCGCGGGTCGTGGTTTGGAGGCCGAGAGTCTCCAATGTCGACCGAGCATCGGACAGGACCGCCTCGTCGTTGTTCGTGATCGACACGAACCCCGAATGGTCGTCACGCCGCTCAACGTACCCCTCAGCGACGATGTATCCGAGGAGACGCGCGAGATCCGGTGTCCACTCGTCGGGCAGATCGAGCCGAACCGCGTTGTGCGACTGAGCGCGGCGGAATTCGACGTTGACCGCGTCGTCACCTTCGACATTGAGTCGGTTCGGAGCAGCGACGAACTCGCCTTCGTTCAGTTCGTCCGCGACGACCGCCTCGAACCGTCCGTCACGTTGAACGAACAGCGGATGCGACGGCGTTACTTCCAGTTCCGCGCCGGAGGCGGTTTCGACGCGGTACATCGTTTCGGGAGCCTCCCGCTTCCAGACCTTCGTCGCCCGGGCGGACCCCACGGTCCCGTCGGAGCGGAGCGACGGCACCTCAAAGTCGACCTCGTCAAAGACGCCATCGTCGACCGGTTTCGAGTCATTGAGGTTATCTTCAACGAGGTCTCGTATCGGAACCTTCCGCCCGTCTCCGAGGGTCACACGAGTATCACCTTTCAAACACTTACCCGTGCCCGGATCCCCGATCAGGAGCATATGAAGATCTCCGCGGATCCGCGAGCCGTCGGGGAGGTGCTTGGTGACGCCGGAGAACAGCTGGAGGATCATCGCGAGCTTCTCCTCCTCGTAGCCGTAGATGGCGGGCGCGATGGATCCGACCATCGCCTCGTAGATGTCGTCGCGCTCGGAGAGTTCGATGATGTCGCGTTTGTCCGCCTCGGTGATGTCCATGTCCTCGAACTCCTCGTCCTCGATGGAGATGGAGACGCCGTCCATGTACAGGTCGAAGATGGCGGACTTCTCGTTGCCCTGCTCGACCTGCTCGATGTGGAGGACGCCGACGCAGGTGACGTGGTCGCCGGGGCTCACCTCGCCGGTGATGTCGTCGACGATGTCGACGTCGAGCGACTGGGGCGTCTCGCCGCCGCGCAGGCCCTCCGGCGACTCCTGAATGCGGAGCTTCTGGGAGTCGACGAACTCGGACTGGTCGAAGTTGACGCGGAAGGGTCCCTGCCGCTCACAGCCCTGACACTCGTGGGGCTCTTGGAAGCCGCCGTCGGACTGCGGGATGTACGTCATCGTGCCGCAGCGCTGGCACTCGAAGGCGGCCTCGGTCACCTTCGGGCGCACGTCGGTCGCCTTGCGGACGATTCCCTGAACGGAGACGAGCTTGCCGATGTGGTCGTCGTGGACTCGAATGCCGCGGATGTCGACGCTCTCGGGCAGGTCCTCGATCCGGACGTGCGCGCGGCCGAGGCTGACGTCGGCGGGGAGGTCGTAGAGCCGCAGCGCCTCCTCGGCGTACTCGCGCATCTGTTCGGGCTTGTTCAGGAAGTCCTCGGCGAGGTCGCGGTCGAACTGAAAGAGATCGTCGTAGGAGACGTACAGCGAGCGCTCCTCGTTGGGGTAGCGCTGCGCGAGCTGTCCGATCTCCTCGCGGTAGTAGTTCCGGTAGAACTGGATGAACCGCTCCGTGAGGTCTTGGGTGCCGGCCTGTGCCATTGCGACACCACTTCGTCACCATCACGTATCAACCTCCGGTTCGGAGCGGACGTGGTCGATCGAAGCGCGGTCGACGGGCGGTTCGAACGCGGTCGATTCAGGCGCGGGCGGAGCGCGGGCGGGGCGGTCGAGCATTCCGGCTACGCCCGCCCGACGAACGTCGCGTCCGCGGAAGTGCGGCCCTGGTTGAACGAGAGCACCTTCGCGCGGATCACGTCGCCGGGTTCGAGGCCGCCGGGGATGTCCTCGGCGAACACGACGAACCCCTCGACCTTCCCGACGGCGACCTCCGAGCCGGAGTGGTGGTCCGTCAGCTCCGTCACGCCGAACTCGTACGTCTCGCCGATCTCGACGGGCGCGTCGCGCCTCTGAGCGGCCTCGTGGGCGCGCTTCGACTCGCGCGCCTCGGCGGACGGGCCGCGGAGCCGGCGGACGAGCACGAACAGCGCGATCAGCGCGACCGCGACCGCGATACCGATCACGAGCGGCGACGAGGGGATCATACCCGTGCGGTCGACCGCGGTCGTCTAAACGATGTGGGTCCGCGACGGCGGTCGGCCGGGCGACCCGGACGCGCCCACGCTCCCGCCAACGGGATCCGTTCGCCGCGCTCGCATGAGAAACGCCTTTGCCCTCGAAGCCCCCCTCTCAATCCGATGCGACACAGCCGCGGTTCCCGACGACTCGCGCACGGGTGTGGTGTGCCGTGAAGGTCGCGGACGCGGTGCCGGAGTTCGCCGACGCCTTCGGGTTCGACGAGTTCAACCGGATGCAACGCGAGGCGCTGCCGGGCATCTGGGAGACCGACCACAACGTGGTCGCGTCGGCTCCGACGGCCTCCGGGAAGACGGCGCTCGCCGAACTCGCCATCTGTAGGACCCTCTCGGAGGGCGGCACCGCCCTCTTCGTCGCGCCGCTGCGCGCGCTCACCAACGAGAAGGAGAGCGAGTGGGAGCGGTTCGAGGAGCTCGGCTACTCCGTGTACGTCGTCTCCGGCGAGCGCGACCTGAACCCCCGCCGCGCGGAGCGCGCGGACGTGCTGGTGACGACGCCCGAGAAGGCCGACAGCGCGACGCGGAAACACGACTCCGCGCGCTACTCGTTCATCACCGACGTGGACTGCGTCGTCATCGACGAGGTCCACCTGCTCGACTCCGAGAAGCGCGGCGCGGTGCTGGAGGTCACCGTCTCGCGGCTCCGGCGGCTCCAGGACCCGCGCGTCGTCGCGCTCTCCGCGACGATGCCGAACATCGACGACGTCGCCGAGTGGCTCGACGCGCCCGCGGAGACGACGTACGCGTTCGGCGACGAGTACCGCCCGGTCGACCTCGAAACCGGCGTGAAGACGTACTCGCACGGCTCGAACGCGTTCGCCGACAAGTACCGACGGCTCTACCGCGCGCTCGACTTGGCCGAGCCGCACGTCCGCGAGGACGGGCAGGCGCTCGTGTTCGTCTCCTCGCGGCAGGACACCGTTCAGGCGGCCAAGAAGGCGCGCGACGAGATCACCGAGCGGGACATCCCGATCGACTCGCGGGACGACTACGACTTCCACAACGAGGCCAAGGAGCTCACGAACGACACGCTCCGCCAGTCGGTCACCGACGGCGTCGGCTTCCACCACGCCGGCCTCGGCAAGGACGACCGCGACCGCGTCGAGGAGTGGTTCAAGCAGGGGAAGATCAAGTTCCTCTTCTCGACGTCGACGCTCGCGTGGGGGGTGAACCTCCCCGCGCGCTGCGTCGTCATCCGCGACACGAAGTATCACGACCCGCTGGAGGGCGAGACCGACATCTCGCCTTTGGACGTGCTCCAGATGCTCGGCCGCGCCGGCCGCCCGGAGTACGACGACGTGGGGTACGGCTGGGTGGTCTGCGACCGCGGCGACGCGGACAAGTACCGGGAACTGCTGCGCGAGGGCAAAGCGATCGAGTCGCGGCTCGCCGCCGACCTCGAATCGCACCTCAACGCCGAGATCGCGATGGGGACGATCCGCGGGTTGGAGGACGTGATGGCGTGGCTGGAGACCACCTTCTACTACGTCCGCGCGCAGTCGCAGCCGGAGGCGTACGAGTTCTCCACGCTCCGCGACCGCGTGCGCGACACGCTCGAATCGCTCGTCGACGACGGGTTCGTCGCGGCCGACGACGACCTCGCCATCGAGCCGACGGGGCTGGGACGGCTCGCCTCGAAGTACTACCTCCGCCTGGACACCGCCCGCCGCTTCCGGCGGCTCGCCGACCGCGAGACGCTGACGGCCGACGCGGTGTTAGAGACCGTCGCGTCGGCCGGCGAGTTCGACTCGGTGTCGGCGCGCTCCGCCGAGGCGGACGCGGTCGACCGGATCCTCGACGGCCGCGACACCGACCTCGAAGACGGCCACCGCAAGGTGTTCGCCATCCTGCTCGCCGGCATGGCCGACTCGATCCCGAGCGACCTGCGCTCGGACGCGTGGGTGATCCGCCAGAACGCGCTCCGCCTGCTCGCCGCGCTCGCGGAGTTCCTCGACCGCTTCGCCGGCCCCCGCGCCGCCAACCTCGCCCGCCGCGTGGAGGCGCGCGTCGAGCACGGCGTCTCCCGCGAGGCGGTCGCGCTCACCGCGATCGAGGGAGTCGGCTCCGGCCGCGCCGAGCGCCTCGCGGACGCCGGCCTCACGTCCCCTGCCGACGTCGTCGACGACGGCCCGGAGGCGCTCGCCGGGGCCGGGCTGAGCGACTCCGTCGCCGAGCGGATCGTCGACGCCGCGCGCGACTGTCCCCGGATCGACGTCGACTGGGGCGACTTCCCGGACGCCATCGCCGTCGGCGAGAACGAGATGTGCGAGGTCGCCGTTTCGACCCGGTCCGGAAGCGCCCGCACGGGGATCCGCGTCACCGTCAACGACGTGGAGATGACGGCGACGACGACGTACCTCGACGGCGAGACGACGGTCCCGGTCGGCGTGTTCGGGCCGCCGGACGCCGACGAGCTAGAGTTCGTCGTCGAGGTCGTCTTCCCGGACCTCCCGCTTCTGCCCGTCACGGCGACGCGAACGGTTCGGGTGAAATGACTCCCCACGGTGGCGCGTGCCTGCGAGCGGCGCGAAGCGCCGCGAGTCAGCACGCGCGAGGGAGTCGCTGGCGGCCGTCGCCGCCAGCGACGAGGCTGGGGAGGTGTGAGGTGCTGTGCGGAGCGGGGCGGGACTCGAAGGGGCAGTCGCGAGGCGGGCAGAGGCGACGCAAGCACCGCAGGAGCGAACGAAGTGAGCGACGAGGAGCACAGCGAGCGTGCGCCCGCCTCACGACTGGGGCTTCGGCGGTCTTGGTCACGGTGTCGATGTCGTAGTAGCGAGCGACTGGGGATGCGGGGGTCACGATTATGACCGGAGTAGTGTATAGTCGAGCGGTCGAGTCCGAAGCGACGAGTTTCAGTCTTCCTCCCGCTCAATATTCCATATAAACGCCCGCTACGACCGCTTTTCACCCATACCGCGGCCACCCCTCCCATGCCGCAACGACTCCGCGTGCTGGCCGGCGACTGCGACGTGACCGACCGCGGCGACCGGACGCGCACCCACCGCGGCCGCGTCGTGATACTGATAAAGCCCGACGACACCACGCTCGTCCACGACGCCGACGGCTACCAGCCCGTTGCGTGGCTCACCCGGCCCGAGAGCGTCGTCGTCGAGGGCGACGGCGACGGGTTCACCGTCACCGCCCGCGACGGCTCCCGGGAACTCCGGGTGGTCGCCCGGGAGGCGACCGCGAGCCGGGCGCTCCCCGTCACCGAGGCCGGCGTGCCGGTCGGAACCTGTCCCGAGGACGGCGGGCCGCTCGTTCGCTCGCGCGGCGACGTGGTCTGTCTCGACTGCGAGACGCGGTGGGGACTCCCGGCCGGCGCGAGCGTCACGGACGCGACCTGCGACGACTGCGGCCTGCCGAAGCTCCGCGTCGAGCGCGGCGAGCCGTTCCACCTCTGTCTCGACCCCGCCTGTGATCCCATGGAGGACGCCGTCAGCGACCGGTTCGACGGCGCGTGGGGCTGCCCCGACTGCGAGGGCGACCTCGCCGTCCGCTCCGCGCCCGGCCGCGTCTACCTCGGCTGCGAGAACTATCCCGACTGCGAGACCACCTTCTCGTTCCCTGCCGGCGTCGTCGTCGACGAGTGCGACTGCGGGCTCCCCGTCTTCGAGACGGCCGCCGGCCGCGGCTGTCTGGACGGTGGCTGCGAGGTCGCCGGCCACGCGGCGACGAGGAAAACGGACCCCGAGTAGCCCGACCTACTCCGCGAGCTGTTCGCGGCCCGGCGCGATGAGCCGGTCGAGGTACTCCGCGAGCGCGCCCTTCGCGTCCGCGGGGTGGAGCTCGCCGGACTCCAAGTCCGCCTCTAAGTCGTCGTAGCCGTCGTACTCGAGATCGCCGCCGTACTCCTCCGGGCGCTCGACGACGACGGAGTCGAACCGCGGGAACACGTGGTACTCGAACACCTGGAGGACCGGATTCTCGCGCTCGACGCCGTCCTCGGTCGGCTCGGGGTCGGCCGTCGGCGGGCAGTAGGCGTCGTTCACCTTCGACTCGATGTCATCGCGGGAGTCCTCCATCGAGATGGTGACTCCCTCGCTGGAGGACATCTTCCCGCGGCCGGTACCCAGATCGGCGATGAGCGGGGTGTGGAGGCTCGTCGGCGGCTCGCGGTCGATGCTCGGGAGCACGTCGCGCGCGAGCATGTGGACCTTGCGCTGCTCCATCCCGCCGACCGCGAGGTCGACGCCGAGGTACGGGATGTCGAGCGCCTGCATCAGCGGGTAGACGGCCTGTGACACCTTCACCGAGTCGCCCGAGCTGATCTCGGCCATCGCGCGCTCGGCCCGCGCGAGGGTGGTCTCCAACTCAAGCGCGTGGAGGTCGAGGGTGTAGTCGTCGTCGAGCTGGAAGTCGGAGCCGAGCACGAACTGCGTGTTCGACTCGTCGAGCCCGTACGCGATGAACTGGTCGCGCATCCGCTCGGCGGTGTGGCGGATCTCCTCGAACGATCCCTTGTCGTTGAGGTAGGCGTGAACGTCGGCCAGAAGAACCGTCACCTCGAACCCCGCCTCCTGGAGGTCGATGAGCTTGTTCGCGGTGAGCATGTGACCGATGTGGAGCACGCCCGAGGGCTCGTAGCCGACGTACGCCCGCTTGCCCTCGGGGTCGTCGGCCAGCGCCTCGATCTCCGCCTCGGTGACCACCTCGGCCGCGTTCCGGGTGATCAGCTCGTGAGCGTCCATACCTGCGAGTGTGCGTTCCCGGACATATGACTTCTGGAAGCGTGTTGTGTCGGCTCACGCGGCCCGAGCGCGACGGCGTCGGTTTGGCGGAGCGGCTACTCTTCAGTCTCCGGGAGCGTCCGCCCCGCGCGGTGTTCGGAGATGATCCGGTCGATCCGCTCGGCCTTCTCGTCGCGCCGGCGCTCCTCCGCGCGCTCCTCCCAGTCGTCGACGGCGGCGGCGAGGTCGTCCTCGCTCGCGACCGCCAGTTCGTCCACCTCTCGGACCGGCACCGCGTCGGCCGGCACGACGGGTATCGCCCGCTCGAACAGCACCTCGTCGGCCACGTCCGAGAGGTTCCCCTCGCCGCGGATCACCGCCCGCGGCTCCGTCTCCGCGAGCCGCTCCGCGGTCCGCCGGCCCGCCCCGGACGCGTCCCGGAGGTAGACCACGTCGCCGGCGACGAGCCCGTACGCCTCGTCCGCGGCGTCGAGCGCGTCGAGCGTGAACTGCTCGACGACCTTCACGCTCACCAGCCCCTGTCCCTCGGCCACGTCGCCGAAGTTCGAGTGGTCGAGCCGCCACAGCTCCTTCAGCGTCTCCACCTTCCGTTCGAGGTCCGCGACGCGCTCTTGCGCCTCGTCGCGCTCGCGCTCCAACCGGTCCGTCTCGCGCTCCAGCCGCGAGACCGCCCGCCGCGTCCGCGCCTCGATCCGCTCCTCGCGTTTCGCCTCCTCCAGCTCCGACTCCAGCTCCGCGATCCGGTCGTCGCGCTCGTCGAGGTCGTCCTCCAGCGACTCGGCGTGCGACTCCAGTCGGTCGACGCGCTCGCGGAGCCGCCGGATCGTCTCCTCCTCCTCGGTGCGCTCCGGCTCCGTGGGGTCGGTCTCGTCGTCGCCGTCGCCGCTCCCGCCGTCGCCGCCGTCGTCCTCGCTCAGCTCCTCGATGACGGCCTCGACCGAGGAGCCGCCGGCGACGACGCCGGCGATCACCGCCCCGCGGTCGAGCCGCGGCGGGGTCTTCGCCGCGATCCGCTCGAACTGGTCCTCGTGGTCGTCGTAGGCGTACAGCGCGGCCGCGAGCGCGTCCCGCTCGTGGTCGTTGTCGTAGCTCGCCTCGCGGGTTCGGTGGAGCTTCTCGTCGACCGGGAGGTCGGTGGTGGGCCGCCAGCCCGCTGCGTCGAACGAGCGCCGGAACTTCTCGACCGTCTCCGGCATCGGCTCCACGTCGGCGGCGACGATGATCGGTCGCCCCTGCTCGACGATCCACTCGGTCACCTCGGCGGTGTCGCCGGTCCGCGAGGAGTACAGCGCGTGGACGGTGCCGTCGAGGCCGACGACCGCGGCCGCGGTGGTGGTGCCGGGGTCGATCCCGACGATGACGCGGTCGCGCCGCTTCACCAGCGGCTCGTACTCGATGCCGTCGCGGCGCTCGCGCTCGACCTCGACGCGCACGTCGCCGGCCCGCGAGTCCGAGACGGGGATGTCCTCCGGGCGGGCCTCGACGGTGAACGTCGCGTTCGCGTAGCCGCCGTATTTCTCGGTCACGTCGCGCTCGAACGAGAGGTTCGCCTCCTTCAGCTTCGACTGGACCTGCCGCGTCCGCTTCCGGACGTTGCCGTGGATCCGCCGGGTGTAGCGGTCCTGACTCCACCCGCCCTTCCCGGTGGAGCGCCCCCGGGACACCTTCACCGTCGTCTCGTCGGTGAACGCGGTCACCTCGTGGCCGACGTTGGCGGCCGCGAGCCGGGCCGACGCCTCCGCCTCCTTCATCGGCTTCTTGCCGTAGGGGATCCCGTGTCGGGAGGCGACCCGGGAGAGCGGCTCCGGACGCTCCGCCCCGGTCACCTGAACCAGTCGGGTGCCGTCCGGCAGCGACCGGAGGAAGCCGACGAGTTCGTTCTTGTCGGCCGCGAGCTCGTAGGCGTTGTCGGTGGCGACGTAGAGGGGCTCGCGGTCGTCGATCAGCCGGCAGAGCTTCCGGAAGGAGACCACGTCGCGGGTGACCCGAGCCATCGGCCCGTCGGCGTCGGGCGCGTCTTCGTCGTCCTCGTCGACGGGGTCCAGGATGACGAGCGCGTAGGAGGGACTGTCGCCGCGGACGTCGCCGCTGTGGACGTCGACGCCGAACACCGGCCGGTCGCGGGCGCGGATGGTCCGGGTTGTCACGTACCGAGGTAGGTCGTTGCCGCGTATATACCCCACGCCGGGCCGCGGTCCCCCGGGCCGGGCGGACGAGAGCTCAGAGGACGCCGGGCTCGTCGCCGACCTGCTGCCGCCGACCGCCGATGACCCGCGGCGTCCCGCCGGTCTGGATGATGTTGAACGCGGTCATCAGGTCGGACCGCGAGATGAGGCCGACGAGTTCGCCGTCGGCGTCGACGACGGGCAGTCGCCCGACGCCGTGTTCCTGCATGGTCTGGAGCGCGGTCAGGGCGTCGGCGTTCGGATCGGCGGCGACCAGGTCGGTCGCCATCACGTCGTCGACGCGGTAGGCGTCGCGCTCCACCTCGCGGACCGACCGCGCGTCTTCGAGGGTGACCATCCCGACGAGCTCGTCGCCGTCGAGGACGGGGTAGCCCGTGTGGCGCTCCTTGAACATCCGGCTCATCAGCTCCGCGACCGACGCGTCTCCGCTCACCGTGTGGAGGTCCTCGCGGGGGGTCATCACGTCGCCGACAGTCACGTCCTCGAAGGCGGCCTTCAGCGTCGTCTGCTGGGCCTCGCCGGAGGCGGCGATGTAGACGAAGAAGGCGAGGACGATGAGCAGCAACTGGAAGGTGAACAGGCCGATGACCCCCATCAGGAACGCGAACACCTTCCCGACGGAGGCGGCCCGCTGGGTCGCCTGCGCATGCGGCTGGTTCCGCGCGAGGAGCGCCCGGAGCACGCGCCCGCCGTCCATCGGGAACGCGGGGAGCATGTTGAAGACGGCGAGGACGACGTTCAGCAGCGCGAGGTAGCCGAAGACGAAGAGGGCGGCGTTCACCCCGACGGAGGCCCCCGTCCCGGTGGGCAGGGCGAAGACGACCCCGTAGCAGACGACCCCGACCGCGACGCTGACCAGCGGCCCGGCGATCGCGATCCAGAACTCGTGTTTCCAGTCCTCGGGGAACTCCTCGAAGCTGGCGAGGCCGCCGAGCAGCCACAGGGTGATCGACTCGATCTGGTAGCCGTAGCGCATCGCGACCAGCGAGTGGCCGAACTCGTGGAGCAACACCCCGACGAACAGCCCGATGGCGGCCGCCAGCCCGAGGAACCACGGCGCGGGTCCCGACGCGAGCACGGCCGCGTCGACCCCGAGCCCCGCGGTCTCGTTCATCACCTCGACGATCGTTCCGACCTGCTGCCCGATGAGGTACGCGAACAGCGGTAAGACGAACAGAAACGTCCAGTTGAGCCTGATCGGAATGCCGAACGCGCTCCCGATCTTGATTCCACGCATGCCAGCGAGTTCGGTCGGTGCCCGGTTAAGTAACGGGGTTCACCCGGCGATCAGTCACCTCGCGGACCCCTGCCGGTCGGTAAGCGATTAAGTGCGTACCATCCATCACGGACGCCATGAGCGACGCAACCGAACCCGATCCGGTCGTGAAACGCGGCGGCGACGTCGCGTCCGAACCCGTCGACGCCGCCGACGGCCTCTCGAAGGCGGTCCTCCTCGACGAGTCGGACGGGGCCCCGAACTTCGCCATGCGGCGGTTCGAACTCGCGCCGGGCGCGGCCGTCCCGCGCCACACCAACGCGGTCGAACACGAGCAGTACGTCCTCGCCGGCGAGTACGTCGTCGGCGTCGGCGACGAAGAGCGGACGGTCTCGCCCGGCGACGCCCTGCTGATCCCCGCCGGCGTCGAACACTGGTACCGCAACGAGGGCGACGAGCCCGGCGCGTTCATCTGCGTCGTTCCCGACGGCGACGACACGATCGAACTCGTCGAGTAGGCGCTCGGGAGCCGCCGTGACCCCGTCTGACCGGGGTTACTCCAGCGTGCCGACCCGGTCGGCGACGTAGCCGAACTGGTCGCGGTAGCCGTTCGGCGACAGCAGCACGGGGTAGAACGGCTCGTCGGCGAGGAGGGGTTCGCCGTCGGCGGCCGCGAACCGCTCGCCGGACTCGACGCGCTCGAAGTTGCGCGCGAACACCTCGTAGCTGTCGGCGGCGGGCTTCGGGATCCGGTCGCGGAGCCGGAACACCGAGACGTCCTCGCGGCCGCCGGCGTCTAACACGTCGTCGGCACCGGGCGCGGAGATGGCCCCGGTCGCGGCGAGGAACGCGCGGGCGAGCCAGTAGGCGTTGTCGGCGGCGCGCTCGGAGCCCTGGAGGCCGGCCTCCACTTCGAGGGTGTGCGGGTGTTCGATGAGTCGCCCCTCGGTGAACGCGTCGGTCTGGATCACGGCGTCGACCGGCAGGTGCGGCGCGACGGCGCGGGTCACCTCGTCCATCGAGTCGATGACGGCGAACGGCTCCGCGTACGACTGCGTCGAGTGGATCGCGAGGGTCGTACACCCCTCCAGCGCGTCGAGGAGGGCGGCCGCGAGCCGCACCTCGTGGGCCTCGGCGTCGGGGTTCCCGGGGAACGCACGGTTGAGGTCGGCGTCGAGGTAGCGCTCGCCGGCCGCGAGCGCCGCCTCGTTGGCGACGATCAGTCGGACCGGGCGCTCGGGGTCGATGTCGGCGTCGAGCAGGCGCTCGACGGCGCGAGCGCCGCAGGGCTCGTCGCCGTGGATCGCGCCGACGACGGCGACCTCCGGCTCCCCGTCGCCCAGATCGTGGACTTCCATACGGTCCACAGGCGCGCGGCGGGTAAGTGGCGTTCGGATCGCCGGCGGACCGACGCACACCCGCCGCTCGCCCCTTCAGTGCGTCTCGTCGACCCGCTCCGCGTACTCGTAGTCGGCGGGGTACGCCGGCGGCCGCGCGTCGTCGAGGCGGATCCGCCACCCGTCGACCGCGGCGGGGTCGTCGAGCGCGGCCCGGAGCGTCTCGCGCACGTCGTCGACGTCGACCCCGTAGAAGTCGCTCGGGACCCCGTCGAGGTACTGGAGCGCGGTCTCGAACAGCGACCGCATCCCGGCGTCGCTCTCGAAGTCGACGCGCTTGTGCGCGCCGGCGGCGACCTGAACCATCCCGTGGAGGAACGCGCTCTCCGCGGTGCCGCGCCCGTAGTTGTACCACTCGTCCTCGAAGCAGTCGTGGCTCTCGTGGTACGCGCCGTCGTTGAACAGCCGGACGCCGTGTTCCGTCGCGCGGCGGAGCGTCGCGTGCTCCCAGTAGCCGCCGACCACCCGCGCGTCGGGCGGACCGCCGGAAGACTCCCCCGTATCGTCCGACGGCGCGGCCGACGAGTCGCCCGCGTGCCACCCGGTCGGGTCCCCGAGCGGCGGGGCGACGCCCGGGTCGCGGGTGTGCTCGTCCATGTGCGCGGCGTTCGCGCGGGAGGGACCTAACCGTTTCGCGGCGGCGGTCGTCGGTTCGTCCCGCGGGGGCGGCGGTCGGTTGCCGCTATCCGAGGAACACTTGAGCGCTCGGCCCGTGGCGGTCGTATGAAGTCCGCCCCGGGATCGACGCCGATCGACCACGCCGAGTCGATCGTGAACGCGCTCGGCGACGGGGCGTACGTCCTCGACGCCGAGCGGAACCGGGTGTTCATCAACGACCGCCTCCGCGAGGTGACCGAGTTCGACGAGGCGGTCCTCCACGGCGAGCACCCGGAGCGGCTCGTCGAGGAGGGGTACTGGAGCGCCGAGATGGGCGACCGCTACCGGGTCGCGGCCGACCGCGTCCTCTCCGGCGAGGCCGACGACGAGCGGGTCCAGCTCGCGACGACGCTCGGCGACGGCAGCGAGGTGACTACCGAGACGCGGCTGACGCCCATCGAGCGTGGCGGGGAGGTCGTCGGCGCGGTCGGCGTCATCCGCGACGTCACGGACCGGGTCGAACGCGAACGGGAGTTAGAGCGGCTCAACGAGCGGCTCGAACGCCTCGCCGGATCCCTCTCGCACGACCTGCGGAACCCGCTGTCGGTCGCCCGCGGCTACGTCGACCTCGCTCGGGAGACGGGCAGCACGGAGCGGCTGGCGGCCGCCGAGGAAGCGCTCGACCGGATCGAGTCGATGCTCGGCGAGGCGCTCGTGATGGCCCGCGACCCGGACGCCGTCGAGACCGAGGACGCCGCCGTCGACCTCGACGACATCGCGGCCGACTGCCTGGAGTCGGGCGACTTCGGTGATCGCCCCGCGGACGCCGAGATCGTCGTCGAGGACTCGGGGCCGGTCACGGGGGACCCGACGCTGCTCCGGCGGGCGGTCGGGAACCTGATCGGCAACGCCTTCGACCACGCTGACGACGCCCCGACCGTCCGGGTCGGGGTCGACGACCGCGGCCTGTACGTCGCCGACGACGGGCCGGGGCTCCCGGACGACGAGCGCGAGGCGCTGACCGAGTTCGGCGTCTCCCGCGGCGGCGGCACCGGGATCGGACTCGCCATCGTCGAGCGCGTCGCGGCCGCGCACGGCTGGACCCTGGAGGTCGACGAGTCGGCGACCGGCGGTTTCCGCGCCACGCTGGTCGGCGCGGAACCGACGAAATAAAGAACGACGCCGTCGAACGACCGACCGCGTGCGAGGGTAGCCAAGCCCGGAAACGGCGGCGGATTCAAGCTCCGCTCCTGTAGAGGTCCGTGGGTTCAAATCCCTCCCCTCGCATCGCCGGGGTCAACCCCCCGTGATGCGGAAGGCGCTCTCGGAGCGTTCTTCCCTCGCAAAACTTCACTCGAAGCCCGCGAGCGACCGCTCTCTCCTCATTTACGCGGCGGCGCGTGCCTGTGAGCGGTCGCCCTCGGCGACCGCGAGACAGCACGCGCGAGGGAGTCGGCGGCGACCATCGGGAGCCGCCGACGAGGCTGGGGAGGCGTGAGGTGCTGTGCTGGGCGGTTCGGGGGCGTCGATCACAACGGTTGTTTCGTAGTACCGAGCGACTGGGGCTTTGGAGGCGTTCGGGCCGACTCCCGTTCACCGATTCGCAGATCCCCCCGACTCGACGAGCATCTCTCACGCCGCCACAGCCGCGTTTTGATAGCGGATCGACACGTCCAAAACGACACGAACGTTCAGCAAAATACGGCGTCCGAAACGGTTTTGCCGCCCCCTGACGGACGGTCGATATGCCAGCAGATCCCGACACGGGGTACGACCCCTCGCTGGGTCGGAAGTTCGTGTTCGTCACGGGCGGAGTGATGTCCGGGCTGGGCAAGGGCATCACCGCCGCCAGCACCGGGCGACTCCTCGCCAACGCGGGCTTCGACGTGACCGCCGTCAAGGTGGACCCGTACCTCAACGTCGACGCCGGGACGATGAACCCGTACGAACACGGCGAGGTGTACGTCCTCAAGGACGGCGGCGAGGTCGACCTCGATCTGGGCAACTACGAGCGCTTCCTCGGGACCGACATGACGTTCGACCACAACGTCACCACGGGGAAGACGTACGAGCACGTCATCGAGCGCGAGCGCGCCGGCGACTACCTCGGCAAGACAGTCCAGATCATCCCGCACGTCACCGACGACATCAAGCGCCGGATCCGCGAGGCGGCCGAGGGCTCCGACGTCTGTCTCGTCGAGATCGGCGGGACGGTCGGCGACATCGAGTCGATGCCGTTCTTAGAGGCGCTGCGCCAGTTCGCCCACGAGGAGGACGACGAGGACATCCTCTTCACCCACGTCACCCTCGTCCCGTACTCGAAGAACGGCGAGCAGAAGACCAAGCCCACCCAGCACTCCGTGAAAGAGCTGCGCTCGATCGGCCTCCAGCCCGACATCCTCGTCGGGCGCTCCGAGGACCGGCTGGACCCGGAGACGAAAGAGAAGATCGCCCTGTTCTGCGACGTGCCCACCGACGCCGTCTTCTCGAACCCCGACGTCGAGGACATCTACCACGTCCCGCTGATGGTCGAAGACGAGGGGTTAGACGAGCACGTGATGCAGCGGCTCGGCCTCGAAGAGGAGGCGCTCCCGAAGGAGGACCGGTCGACCGAGTGGCGCGATCTGGTCACCCGCGACCGGGACGAGGAGATCGACGTGGCGCTCGTCGGCAAGTACGCCCTCGAAGACGCGTACATGTCGATCCACGAGGCGCTGAAACATGCCGGGATCCAGACGGAGACCGAGGTGAACGTGCTGTGGGTCGACGCCGACGAGACCACCGACCGCCACGAGGAGCGCCTCGCCGCGGCCGACGCCGTCGTCGTCCCCGGCGGGTTCGGCTCCCGCGGCACGGACGGGAAGATCGAGGCGGTCCGGTACGCCCGCGAGAACGGCGTGCCCTTCCTCGGGCTCTGCTTGGGCTTCCAGATGGCCGTCGTCGACCACGCGCGCAACGTCCTCGGGCTGGCGGGCGCGCACTCCGCCGAGATCGACCCCGACACGCCCCACCCCGTCATCGACCTCCTCCCCGACCAGTACGAGACGGAGGACATGGGCGGGACGATGCGGCTCGGCGCGCACGAGACCGACATCGAACCGGACACGCTCGCGGCGCGGGTGTACGACGCCGACTCCTGTACCGAGCGCCACCGCCACCGCTACGAGGTGAACCCCGAGTACATCGACGCGCTGGAGGCGGACGGACTCGTCTTCTCCGGGCGCGCGGACAACCGGATGGAGATCTTAGAGCGCCCCGACCACCCGTTCTTCTTCGGGACGCAGGCCCACCCCGAGTTCCGGTCGCGCCCGGACCGCGCGAGTCCCCCGTTCGTCGCGCTCGTCGAGGCGGCGCTGGAATCGACGGACACAACCGAGCGGAACGCGGACGTGAGGCTATAGATGGTCGAGACGGAGGAATTCATCGCGGAGGCGAAAGCGGAGATCCGGGAGGCGATCGGCGACGCGAACGCCGTGATCGCCCTCTCCGGCGGAGTCGACTCCTCGGTCGCCGCGACGCTCGCGTACGAGGCGGTCGGCGACCAGCTCACCCCCGTCTACGTCGACACGGGGCTGATGCGGAAAGGGGAGACCGAAGAGATCCGCGACACCTTCTCGTTCATGGAATCGCTGCGGGTGATCGATGCGCAGGACCGGTTCTTCGACCGCCTCGCCGGCGTCACCGACCCGGAGGAGAAGCGCCACGTCATCGGCGAGGGGTTCATCGACGAGTTCGAGACGGTCGCCCGCGACGTCGACGCCGACTACCTCGTTCAGGGGACGATCTACCCCGACCGGATCGAGTCCGAGGGGAACATCAAGTCGCACCACAACGTCGGCGGGCTCCCGGAGGTCGTCGACTTCGAGGGGATCGTCGAGCCGGTGCGCGACCTCTACAAGGACGAGGTCCGCGAGGTCGCTCGCGCGCTCGGCCTCGAAGAGATCATCTCCGAGCGGATGCCGTTCCCCGGCCCCGGGCTCGCCGTCCGGATCGTCGGCGAGGTGACGCCCGAGAAGGCCGCGGTCGCCCGCGAGGCGACCCACGTCGTCGAGGAGGAGCTGGAGGAGTACGACCCGTGGCAGGCGTTCGCCGCGGTCCTCGGGAAGGCGACCGGCGTCAAGGGGGACAACCGCGTCCACGGCTGGGTGGTCGCCGTCCGCTCCGTCGAGAGCCGCGACGGGATGACCGCCCGCGCGCAGGAGCTGGACTGGAGCACGCTCCAGCGGATCCAGAGCCGGATCACGGGCGAAAACGAGAACGTGGCGCGCGTCGTCTACGACGTGACTCACAAGCCGCCCGCGACGATCGAGTACGAGTGATGGCGGACCGGATAACCGCCGTCGTCGCCGGCCCGGACGAGCGCGGTCTCGGGGAAGAGTTGGCGGCGCTCGGCGTCGAGATAACCCGCATCGACGGGCTCGTCACGAGGGCGAAGCTCGACGCCGCCGGAATCGCCGACGCCGACCTGTTCGTCCTCACGGACGTCGAGGAGGCGACGGGGATCCCGGTCGCGAAGGAGCTGAACCCCGACGTCCGGATCGTGACGTACGCGAGCCGGTCGCTGCCGGAGTTCGTCGCGACCGTCGCCGACATCGCGGTCGACCCCGACCTGCTGGGCCCCGAGACGGTGGCCGAGGAGCTGCTCGCGGACGACGACGCGGCCGACGCGGAGTCGGACGACGCGGAGTCGGACGACGAGTCGGAGCCGTGACCGGGGACGACGGAGGCGACGGCGCGGGAACCACAGGCGACGCGGAACCGGACGACGCCGAGGCGACCGTTTCGGTCACGCTCTACACCCGCGAGGACTGCTCGCTCTGCGTCGTCGCCCGCGAGACGATCGAGTCGGTCGCCGCCGACCTCGACGGCGTCGCGGTCGACCTCGACGAGGTCGACGTCGACACCGATCCCGAACTGGCCGACGAGTACGGCGAGCGCGTCCCGTACGTGCTGGTCGACGGCCACCCGGCGTTCAAGTACGAGGTCGACGAGCGCGACCTGCGCTTGAAGCTGCTGTCGGCGACCTGATTGCGGAAAGAGAAAGTCGAACCGCGACCGACCGCTCCGCTACTTCTCGACCGTCTCCGCGCCGGGTGAGTTCGCCTTCACCCGCGTCACGGCCTCGACCGCGTTCGACCGGGAGGCGTACCCCTCGCCGGAGTCGGCGAGGACGTTGCCGTTGCGGTGGCGGAGCCGCCAGCGCGGCTTCCCGCTCGCGTCCTCGAACAGCTCGAACCGGGCCTTGCTCCCGCGGAGGGCCGCCGCCTCGGCGCGCGCGGATTCGAGTTCGGACTCGGTCTCCGACAGCTCCGCCCGGGTCGTCTCCAGCTCCGCGCCCGTCTCCTCGGCGGTCGCCGTCGCCGCGGCCGCCTCGCCCCGCATCCGGTCGTAGTCCTCGCGGACCGGGTCGGAGAGCAGCGGGACGACCGTCCCCGCCAGCCCGATGAGGAGGAGTCCGACGCCGTACAGCCCGATCACGGTCGCGTCGCCGGACGCGGTGAACCACCTGTCCGGGAAGATGTTCACGAACCACACGACGCCGACGACGCTCACCGCCGTGCCGAGGTAGCCGAGGTAGGTCCCGGCCCGCCGGAGCGGGAACCGGATCACGGCCCCGAGCATCACGAACACCGGTGCCAGCGCCGCCAGCGCGTACCCGATCCCGCGCGTCGTCGTCGCCGACTCGGTGAGGAGGAACACCGCGACCCCGGCCAGCCCGAGCAACACCCCGAACCCGAACAGCCAGTAGCCGTTCACCTCGTCGTTCGTGGTCGGCGTCCCGATCCGTCGCTCGTACAGTCCGCCGCCGTTCGATTCGCTATCAGTTGCCATACCCGGGGAGACTCCGGCTATCTGTTTATAAGTGGGGGTAGATGCGCGCCGGCCCACCGGCCCCGCTCGACTACCGCGACCCGAGCGTTTACCCGTCGAACGGTCCCTGTTGGGACGTATGTACGTGCTTCGAGGCGGACGCGTCGCGGACGTAGACGGGACTCGCAAAGCGGACGTCGCGGTCGCGGACGGCGAGATCGTCGCGGTCGGCGACCCGGAGACGGTCGACGCCGCGGTCGACGAGGCGGACGGCGAGGCGGCGACGGTCGAGGCCGACGGAAAGGTCGTCGCGCCCGGGCTGATCGACGCGCACGTCCACGTGATGATGGACGGACGCCCGGACGTCTCGACCGCGGTCTCCGACAGCGACTACACGGCGAGCTACCGGACCGCGGGCAACCTCGAAGCGGCGGTCGAGGCCGGCGTCACGACCGTCCGCGACCTCGGGAGCCGGGGGACGCTCGCGCTCGACGCCGGCGAGGCGGTCGCCGCCGGCGACCTCACCGGGCCGCGGGTGCTCGCGTGCGGCCGCAACGTGATCATGACCGGCGGGCACGGCAACTGGTTCGGACGCGAGGCCGACGGCCCAGCTGAGGTGCGGAAGGCGGCCCGCGAACAGCTGAAGGCGGGCGCTGACGTGCTCAAGTGTATGGCCACCGGCGGCGTCCTCACCGAGGGCGCGGTGACGGGCGCGCCCGAGCTGACGCCGGAAGAGCTGGAGGCGTTCACCGACGCGGCCGCCCCCACGAACACCCCGACGGCGGCCCACGCCCACGGCGAGGAGGGGATCAAGAACGCGGTCGAGGCCGGCATCTCCAGCGTCGAACACGGGACGTTCATGGACCGGGAGGCGGCCGAGATGATGGCCGCGCGCGGCACCTACTGGGTGCCGACCGCGAGCGCGCTCCGCGGCATCGTCGAGAACGGCGTGGAGGCCGGCATCCCCGAGGACGCGGTCGCGAAGGCCGAGGACGCCGCCGACCGCTTTGACGACGCGTGGGACCACGCGCTCGACGCGGACGTCCTCATCGCGATGGGGACCGACGCGGGCACCCCGTTCAATTTCTTCCGGGATATTCCGCGGGAGCTCGAGTACATGGTCGAGTACGGGCTCTCGCCGGAGCGGGCGCTGGAGGCCGCCACCGCCAACGCCGCGGACCTGCTCGGCCTCGACGACGTGGGTCGGGTCGCCGAGGGGTGCCGAGCCGACCTCGTCGTCCTCGACGGCGACCCGACCGAGGACGTGACCGCGTGGCGGGAGCCGGACGCGGTGTTCGCTCGCGGCGAGCGGGTCGTCTGAGCGGGACGGCCACGACCGTCAGTCCGGTGACTCCGCGGCCGTCGAGCGGTTCCTTTTACCCGGTGCCGGCCCCAGTTTCCGCCGATGACCACCTCGTCGACGCGGCACGCGGACCCGGACGAGAACCCGTACGTCGAGGAGCCGCCGACCGACTTCGACCCGGTCGACGACCTCTCGCCCGAGGCGGCCGCCGAGCAGGCCGAACTGCTCCGGGCGGCGGTCCGCGAACACGACCACCGGTACTACGTCGAGGCCGACCCGCTCGTCTCGGACGAGACGTACGACGCCCTGTTCGCCCGGCTGCGGGACCTCGAAGACGCGTTCGACCTCCCGACGGAGAACTCCCCGACCCGGCGGGTCGGCGGCGAGCCGCTCGACGAACTGGAGACCGTCGAACACGTCGCGCCGATGCTCTCGATCGACAACGACACCGACGCGGCGGCGGTCCGCGAGTTCGACGAGCGCGTCCGGGAGGGGCTGGCGGCCGCGGCCGAGTCGGGCGAGCTCCCCGGGTTCGACCCCGACGACCTCGCGTACGTCTGCGAGCCGAAGTTCGACGGCCTCTCGATCGAGGTGATCTACGAGGACGGCGAGTACGTCCGCGCGGCGACCCGCGGCGACGGCCGCGAGGGCGACGACGTCACCGAGCAGGTCCGCACGATCCCCTCCGTCCCCGGCCGCCTGCGCGGCGACGACCACCCCGACCGACTCGCGGTCCGCGGGGAGGTGTACATGCCCCGCGACGCCTTCGAGGCGTACAACGAGGAACTGATCGAGCGCGGCGAGGAGCCGTTCGCGAACCCCCGGAACGCGGCCGCCGGCACGCTCCGACAGCTCGACCCCGGGGTCGTCGCCGAGCGCCCCCTCGACGTCTTCTTCTTCGACGTGCTGGCGTGGGAGACGGACGGCGACGGCTCGAACGCATCGGAGCGTCCCGAGCGCCACCGCGACGCGCTGGACCTGTTCGAGTCGCTCGGGCTCCGCCGGAACGACCGCGTCGCCGTCGTCGACGGGATCGGGGCCGCGATCGACTACCGCGACGAGATCCTCGCCGCCCGCGAGGAGCTGAACTACGCGGTCGACGGCGTCGTGATAAAGGTCGACGCGCTCGCGCACCGCGAGGCGCTCGGGACCACGTCGCGCGCGCCCCGCTGGGCGTTCGCGCACAAGTTCCCCCCGCGGACCGCGACGACGACCGTCGAGGGCGTGACGGTCCAGGTGGGTCGCACCGGGCGGCTCACGCCCGTCGCCGAGCTCGACCCCGTCGACGTCGGCGGCGTCACCGTCTCGCGCGCGACGCTCCACAACCCTGCGGAGATCGAGGCGCTCGGCGTGAACGTCGGCGACCGCGTCCGGATCTACCGCGCCGGCGACGTGATCCCCTACGTCCCCGAGGTCGTCGAGAAGCGCAGCGAAGGGACCTACGAGTTCCCCGACGCCTGTCCCGTCTGCGGGGCCCCGGTCGAGCGCGACGGCCCGCTCGCGTTCTGTACCGGCGGGCTCGGCTGCCCGGCGCAACTCGAACGGGCGGTCGAACACTGGGCGCGCCGCGACGCGCTCGACGTGGAGGGGCTCGGCCCCGAACGGGTCGAACAGCTCCGCGAGGCCGGCCTCGTGGCGTCGCTGCCGGACCTCTACGACCTGACCGTCGACGACCTCGCCGCGCTGGAGGGGTGGGGCGAGACGAGCGCCGAGAACCTGATCGCCGAACTCGAAGCGACCCGGAACCCGCCACTTGACGACTTCCTCGCGGGGCTCGGGATCCCGGACGTCGGCGCGACGACCGCCCGGGCGCTCGCGGCGCACTTCGGGACGCTCGATTCCCTCCTCGACGCGGACGAGGCGGCCCTCCGCGAGGTCGACGACGTGGGGCCCGAGGTGGCCGAATCGATCCGGACCTTCCTCGACAACGAGGAGAACCGCGCCGCGATCGAGGGGCTCCGCGAGCGCGGCGTCGACCCCGAGCCGTTCGAGACGGACGCGGGCGACGGCCCGGCCGACGCGCTCGATGGACTCACCTTCGTGTTCACCGGGTCGCTGTCGGTCCCCCGGAGCGACGCGCAGTCGCACGTCGAGGCGCGCGGCGCGAACGCCACGTCGAGCGTCTCCGGCAACACCGACTACCTCGTCGCCGGCGAGAGCCCCGGCCGGTCGAAGCGCGACGACGCCAAGACGGAGGACGTCCCCGTCATCGACGAGGGGGAGTTCGCCGCCCTGCTCGCCGACCGCGGCGTCGCGTGGCCGCCCGAGAACGACGCGTAGCGTCGAGCGCCGTCAGCGCCGGTCGAAAAACGGGCTCTCGCGCGCCGCGACCCACAACCCTTTATCACGTACCGCCGGAACCGGAAGGCATGACCGCGATCGAACTGCGGGGCGTTCGGAAGGAGTTCGCCGGCGTCACGGCCGTCCGCGACCTCGATCTCACCGTCGAGGACGGCGAGGTGTACGGGTTCCTCGGCCCGAACGGCGCGGGCAAGTCGACGACGATCGACATGCTCTTAGACCTCGTGCGCCCGACCGCGGGGACGGTCCGCGTCCTCGACGCGGACGTCGCGACCGACGGCGTCGAGATCCGACGGCGGACCGGCGTGCTCCCGGACGGGTTCTCGGTGTACGACCGCCTCTCCGGGCGGCGACACGTCGAGTTCGCCGTCGAGTCGAAGGACGCCGACGACGACCCGGACGCGCTGCTCGACCGGGTCGGTCTCGCCGGCGACGGCGACCGCCCGGCCGGCGAGTACTCGAAGGGGATGCGCCAGCGACTCGCCCTGGCGATGGCGCTCGTCGACGACCCGGACCTGCTGATCCTCGACGAGCCTTCCTCCGGCCTCGACCCGGCCGGCGCGAAGGCGATGCGCGAGATAGTCCGCGACGAGGCCGACCGGGGGGCGACCGTCTTCTTCTCCTCGCACATCCTCGAACAGGTCGACGCTGTCTGCGACCGGGTCGGCATCCTCCGCGACGGCGAACTGGTCGCCGAGGACTCCGTCGAGGGGCTCCGCGAGGCCGTCGGCGGCGAGGAGACGCTCGAAGTCGCGGCCGCGGGTGCCGACGACGCCGCGGTCGACGCCGTCCGCGCGCTCGCGGGCGTCTCCGGCGTCACCCGCGACGGCGACGAGCTGGTGGTGAACTGCGCCAGCGACGCGAAGACCGACGTGATCGCCGCCCTCGAAGACGCGGGCGTCACGGTCGACGACTTCCACACCCGGGAGGCCTCGCTGGAGGACCTCTTCCTGGCGTACACCGAGGGCGACGCGGCCGGCTCCGAGTCGGACGGGACCGACTCGCGGTCGGAACCGGCGGACCCGGACACTCCCGACGACGACGCCGCGACCGAGGAGGTGGACTCGTGAGCCTCCCCGCAGTCGCTCGCAAGGACCTCCGCGAGACGGTCCAGTCGCGCGGGATGATCGCGCTGATCGCGCTGTTCTCGCTGCTCGTCTCGCTGCTCGCGTTCTTCGTCCGCCCCACCGCCCAGAACGAGCAGTTCGCCACGGAGGTGTTGCTGAGCGTCTTCGTCGGTCCGGTCCTCGTGACGTACCTCGTCCCGCTGGTCGGCGTCGTCGTCGGCTACAGCGCCGTCAGCGGCGAGCGCGAGTCGGGGTCGCTGAAACTGCTCCTGTCGCTGCCGCACTCCCGGGCCGACGTGGTGTTCGGGAAGGTGGTCGGCCGCGGGGCGGCGCTCTCGCTCGCGGTGTTCGCCGGCTTCCTGCTGCCGGCGGCCGTGCTGATCGTCGCGCCGGTGACGTTCAACGCCGGCGCGTTCCTCGGCTACACCGTGTTCGCGGCCGCGCTCGGCGTCGTGTTCGTCGCCATCTCGGTTGGCTGTTCGGCCGCCTCGTCGACCCAGTTGCGCGCGCTCATCGCGAGCATCGGCGTCTACGTGCTGTTCGTCCTCCTGTGGAGCCTCGTCACCGGCCGCCTGCTCGACGCCGCCGGCCCGGTCGTCGACGCGCTGCCGGCGTCGGCGGCACAGATCCAGGTGTTCCTCCGGGTGTCGAACCCGACCACGGCGATCGAGGTGCTGTCGCGCGAGTTCCTCGCCGGGCGGCTGTTCGCCGGCGAGACCACGAACCGGCAGCTCTCGGCGGCCGCGATGCTGGTGTTCTGGACGGTCGCGCCGCCGCTCGCCGGACTGCTGAAGTTCGACGCGGACGACCTCTGAGCGGCCGCGGTTCGCCCCGCCGCCGCTCGCGGATTGCTCGCCGCAGGATATGGGCTCGGGCGGGTTCGAACCGGAGAAAGACGGTCGTCTCGCTCCGCTCGACGCTGCGTCTTTCAGGGTTCGAACCACGCTCCGCCGTACCTGCGGCTCGCGGATTGCTCGCCGCAGGACATGGGCTCGGGCGGGTTCGAACCGCCGATCTCAGCCTTGTAAAGGCCGCGTCATAACCAGCTAGACCACGAGCCCTCACCCGTCTGAACCCGCCGAGAGCGGAAAACGATTTCCTTCCGCGCCGCGAACTCCGACCGTGAACCGCCGTTACGCCGTCGCGCTCGCGGGCGCGCTCCTCGCCGCCCTCGCCGTCGGTGCCGCCCTGAGTTCCCCCGCCCTCCTCATCACCGGCTACGACACGACCACGGTCGAGGCCGTCGACGGCGACACCGGCGACTCGCTGGCGACCGTCGACGCCCGCGTCGCCGACGGCGTCGTGAAACAGTACGTCGGGCTCTCCGCCACCGAGGACCTCCCCGAGGGCGAGGGGATGCTGTTCGTCCACGACGAGGAGGCGGAGCGCGCCTACGTGATGCGCGACATGGCCTTCCCGCTCGACATCGTCTTCGCGGACGCGAACGGGACCGTCACCCGGATCCACGGGGCCGAACCCGAGTCGCGGCCGCTCACGCGCTACGAGGGCACCGGGCGGTACGTCCTCGAAGTGCCGCGCGGGTGGAGCGACCGCCACGGCGTCGACCCGGGCGATCGGCTGGTGATCGACGGGGCGTGAGACCGCCGCCGACCGGGCGCGGTCACCCGACGAAACCGCTTTCCGCCTCGCAGGCGTCGCCTCGGCCATGACCGGACTCGCTCGCCGGGTCGCGTGGAACCTCCGCCACCGCTGGCGGCGGATGTTCGCCCTCTGCGTCGTCGGTGCCGGCGTCGCCGCCCCGATCCTCTCCGGCCTCTGGTGGACGCTCCCGCTGGTGTGGTTCTTCGGCCTCTTCGTCGCGCTCCCGGTCCTCCACACGCTGGTGAAGCCGATCCCGGACGACGACGCCGACTCCGAGAACGCCACGGGCGACCCCGCGCTCGACGCCCTCCGCGAGCGGTACGCCAACGGCGAGATCGACGAGCGCGAGTTCGAGCGGAAACTCGACCGCCTGCTGGAGACCGAGGACGCCGAGGTCGCCGACTCGGGCGAGGGTGCCGTCGCTGACAGGGTGCGCGAGGGCGTCCGACGCGAACTGGAACGGATACGGGAGTGAAAGGCCCCGCCGGCTCCGGCCGGCGGGAGACCGAGGCGGCGCGTCGACCGTTACTCGTCGATTTCGCGGTTGTGAACCGCTTCGCCGGAGTTCCCGTCGAAGAGGTGGATCGTCTCTTCCGGGATCTCGATCGTGATCTCGTCGCCGGCCGCGACCTGCTGGAGGCCGCCGACGGTGGCGATGAACGTCTCGCCCTCCGGCGCGTCCTCGAACCGGAGGTAGACGGTGTTCTCGTCGCCCATCGGCTCGACGACCTCGACGACCGTCGAGAAGGTGTACTCGCCGGTCGCGTCGCCGGCCAGCGAGATGTCCTCGGGGCGGACCCCGAGGGTGAGGTCGGTCGCGTCGCCCACGTCGTCGAGCGTCGACGCCGAGAGCGGGTAGTCGAACACGGAGCCGACGAGGGTCTCGCCGTCCCGCCGAACGTCGAAGAAGTTCATCGACGGGTCTCCGATGAACCCGGCGACGAACCGGTTCGCCGGCTCGTGGTAACACTCCAGCGGGGTCGCGACCTGCTGGAGCTCGCCGGCGTTCAGGATGGCGATCCGGTCGCCCATCGTCATCGCCTCGGTCTGGTCGTGCGTGACGTACATCGTCGTCACGTCCAGCTCGTCTTGGAGCCGCTGGAGCTCCGTCCGCATCTCCGACCGGAGCTTCGCGTCGAGGTTGCTGAGCGGCTCGTCCATCAGGAACACCTCCGGGTCGCGGACGATCGCTCGCCCGAGCGCGACCCGCTGTCGCTGCCCGCCGGAGAGGTCCGAGGGCTTCCGGTCGAGCAGCTCGGAGATCCCCATCGTCCCCGCGGCGTCGGTGACGCGCTCCTCAATCTCGGCGTCGGAGAGGTCCGTCGACTCCTCCAACCCGAACGCCATGTTCCCCTGAACCGTCATGTGGGGGTACAGCGCGTACGACTGGAACACCATCGCGATGTCCCGGTGTTGCGGCTTCACGTCGTTGATGGTCTCGCCCGCGAGTCGGATCTCGCCGCTGGAGATCGTCTCTAACCCCGCCACCATCCGCAGCGTCGTCGACTTGCCGCACCCGGAGGGGCCGACGACGACGAGGAACTCGCCGTCGCGCATCTCGATGTCGACGTCGTCGACGGCGACGATCTCGCCGTCGCCGTCGGGGAACACCTTGGTCACGCCGTCGAGTTCGAGCGTTCCCATGCTATCGCCCCCGTTCGACGGCGCGGCGGTTCGAGAGCGATACGTCAGGTCGGGTACGTGGTTGCTGTCGGATCATAGATTGCTGCTGGCGAACGGTCGCGATCACGTCGCCACCCCCTCGGCGAACTCCTCGCCGAACGCAATGTACACCGCGAGCGTCGGCAGGGCGGCGATGAACGCGCCCGCCATTCGGAGCGCGAAGTCCTGGCCTTCGAGCGACGTGCCCAGCCCGGCGAGGATCAGGACGATCGGCGCGGCCGCGCTGGACTCCGTCTGGACCAACACGAGCGTGAACAGGAGGTCGTTCCAGATCTGGGTGAACTGATAGATCAGGACCACCGCGAACATCGGTCCCGAGAGCGGGAGGACGATCCGGCGGTAGATGCGGCGAATGGACGCGCCGTCCAGCCGCGCCGCCTCGATCATCTCCCCGCTCATGTTCTTGTAGTACGACCTGAACAGGACGGTACAGATCGGCAGGCCGTAGGCCACGTGGGTGACGATGAGCTCGACGATGCCCACGTAATCGTCGTTGATCCCCAGACTCCACAGGAACCCCAGCGACTCCTCGATGGGAACCATCGACCAGAACTGCGAGAGGGGCACGAGCACGGCCTGATACGGGATGAATATCCCCGCGACGAACAGCGCGAGGATCGGCGCTTTGTACTTCGGCTTCCAGTCCGACTGCGTGATCCCGTAGGCAGCGAAGCTCCCGAGCAGCGCCGAGATGACGGTCGCGGGGATCGCGTACAGCGCGCTGTTCACGAGTCCGCGTCCGAGCGCGTCGAACGCGGCCTGCCACTTTCCGAGGGTGAATGTGCCCCCGGTCGGCGGCGCGAACGGAAGCGATCCGGTGACGCCGCTGGAGGTCTTAAACGAGGTGACGAGTCCGGACTCGATCGGGATCAGGAAGAACGCCAGCATCCCGAGCAGCCCGAGATACAGGAGGACTCGGTACCCGTCGACCCCCGAGAGCGCCCCGTCGGACGCCCCGGCGCTCGTCTCCGATACCGTTCCGCCGTCGGTTCGTGCGTCGTCGCTCATAGGTTGCCTCTGTTGTACTGGTAGTAGAGGTACGGACCGACGATGCCGAGCGTCATCAGGAACAGCGCGATGGCTATCGCCGACGCGTACGCCCAGTTCAGGTTCGCGTACGCCTCACGAACCATCTTGGTCGCGAGGATGTCCGCCCCGTTCGGTGGCCGGTAGCCGCCCACCAGCGAGTACAGGAAGTCGAACGCCTTCAGCGCGAACACCATCAGGACGACGGACGCGCTGATCGTCGACCCCTTCAGCTGGGGGATGATCACGCGCCAGTACATCCGGACCGTCGACGCGCCGTCGACCTTCGCCGCCTCGTAGTGCTCGCTCGGAATGGCGCGCAGGCCCGCGAGGTACACGACCATCGCGTACCCGGCGAACTGCCACATCAGCGCGAACATCACCGCCCAGAGGACGATGTCCGGGTTCCCGAGCCAGTCGACCCGGCCGAGCCCGAGCGAAGAGATGACGATGTTGATGACCCCGTTGTTGAAGTTGAACATCCACGCCCAGAACTGGGCGGTGACGACGAACGAGAGGCTCATCGGCAGCAGATAGATCGTTCGGAACGTGTTCTCGAATCGGATGTTCCGGTCGACCAGAATCGCCAGCCCGAGCCCGAGCCCGAGCGTCACCAGGGTGAACCCGACGAGCAGGATGAAGGTGTTGACCGCGGCGTCGACGAAGCCACTCTCCGCCAGCGCCCGGGTGTACATTTCGAGGTCCAGATCGCCGTAGTTAGGGTTTCCGAAGCCGCTGAAGTCCGTCAGCGATATCAGGAAGTTCCAGATGATCGCCCCGTAGACGAACAGGCCCACCAGCAGGAACGGCGGGAGCCAGAACTGCGACGACTCGACGAAGTCGCTGCCGAAGCGGTCGTTCAATGCGGCGATCGGACTGAATCCGGACTCGCTCGCGTCCTCGGTGACGCCGCCGTCCGTGACTGCGTCGCCACTGTCGTCACCGGTGTCAGTGTTCCGTGTCATATGGTTCGTCGTGTGCCGAAACCGCCGAAATCCGGTCGCATCGTGGACCGGAGTTAGTTGGAGACCGCGTCGACGAAGCCTTCGGTGGCGGCGTCGACGTTGTACGGTCCGGAGAACTCGCTGGAGATCACGTCGTTCAGCGCCGTCATCGTCTCCGAGGGGACGCCCAGCCCGTGCTGGAGGTTCGGGGGACGCTCCTCGGCGCTGGCGAAGTCTTCCTGCGTCTCCTGGAGGTACGGGCCGAACTCGCTCATGTCGATGTCGGTCCGCGTCGGGATCGAGCCCTTATACTGGTTGAACGCGACCTGTGCCGCCTCGCTCCCGACGAACGCCATGAACTGGTCCGTCACGCCCGGCGACGGGTTGTCGGACGGGTAGAGGAACGAGTCGAAGTGGAGCATGTACATGCCCTCCGAGCCGGGGTACGTCTTGAAGCCCCAGTCCTCGTCGTAATTGAAGTCCTCGGCGTTCCGGTAGGCACCGGCCGCCCAGTTCCCCTGATGGATGAACGCCGCGTTCCCCTCGATGATGTTCTGGTTGGACTCCGTGAGCCCGATCGAGGAGGCGTCCTCGTTGATGTAGTTCCCGAGGATCTCGGCAAGCGACTCGAAGGTCGCGCGGACGGCCTCCTCGTCGGGGCTCCCGTCGAGGAAGTTCATGTACGCCTCGTACCCCTCCTGGCCGAGCATCGTCGAGGAGAACAGCTGGGTCGTCGTCCAGGTGCCGCTCGCGCCGTGGGTCATCGGAATCGCGTCCGTCTCGCTCTGGACCGTTTCCAGCGCGTCGATGAGCGCGGACACGCTCGTCAGGGAGTCGGGGTCGACGCCCGCATCCTCGACGACCGAGGTGTTGTAGAACAGACAGTTCAGCCGGTGGGAACCGAGCGGAACCGCGCGGTACGCGCCGTTCTGCTGGTGGAGATCGACGGCCTCCTGGACCATCACGTCCTCGAAGCCCTCCTCCTCCCAGACGCTCCCGACGTCGCCCAGAACGCCCTCGTAGCGCTGGAGGTTCGGGCCGGGCCAGCCGGCGAACGCGCTCGGCGGCTCGTTGTTCTGGAGCCGGTTCGCCACGACCGCGTCGAGGTTCTGGTTCCCGCCGCCCCCGATCGGGTTGAACTCGTGTTCGATGTCGGGATACTCCTCTTCGAAGGCCTCGACGAGCGCTTCCGCGGCCGTCGCGCCGTCGCCGCCGGTCCACGCGTGAAGGACCTCGAGCGTGCCTCCGCTTCCCCCGTCGCCGCCGTCGCCGCCGTCGCCGCCGTCACCGCCGCCCGAACAGCCGGCGAGACCCGCGAGGGTCGCCGCCCCCGTCGCTCCGACGAAGTGTCGCCGCGATAACCGCTTGTCTTGGTCTGTCATGGTACTTCACGGTAGACAATGGACGATTGCCATATATACTTACTCATTACTCTAGAACAATTTCTGAAACGCCGCCGAGCCCCATCACTCGGTTGTATTCCCCCGATTTCCGTTTTCGGACCCGGCGGGACCGTGCCGATACCGGCGCGAGATTGAGGAGCTCCGGGGCCGGACCGGAAGCGATCGACGCCGGACTCGGACTGGTTCCGACACCGGACCGACGGGCATACTACGGTCCGGCGGATGGGCACACGCATGCGCCCCTCGATCGCCGCGGTCTCGTATCCCGTCGCCGGCGAGGCTGGGGAGCGGCCGCTCCTCGCCGTCTGGCTGCTGCTCGCGCTCTCGGTCGTCGTGCCGGTCCTCCCGGCGATCCCCGTCGTCGGCTACCTCGTCCGCGCGCTGGCCGCCAGCGAGCGCGGCGACTCCCTACCGCCGTTCCTCGCCGACGGGCGGACGCTCCTCCGCCGGTCGCTCGGCGGACTGGTCGTCTGTCTGGCCCTCCTCGGCGTTCCGTTCGCCGCGCTCCTCGTGACCGTCTACGGCATCGTCACGCTGGAACCCGGCGCGAACGCGCCCGTCGGTCGCATCCTCGCCGGGTCGACCGCCGTCCTCTTCGTCGGACTCCTCGGGACGTACCTCGCGCCGGTGGCCCTGACGGCGTACGGCCGCGGCGGCTCCCTCAGACGGGCGTTCTCCTCCGAGACGCTCCGGCCGGTGGCCGGTCACGCCGCCTACTTCTTCGGGTGGACGCTCGGGTTCACCGCGCTCGTCGTCACGGTCGGCGTCGGCGGCGCGCTGTTCACGCTCTCGCGGATCGGGCCGCTCGCCGGCACCTTCGTCCTCGCTTACGGCCTCCTCGTGACCGTGTACCTCTGGGGTCGCGCGGTCGAGCGCGCGAGACGAAGGTGAGCCGACGCCGCGAACCGAGCCGACGCTGCGAACTGCGGCGACGCCGTGACCGACCGATTCTTGACCGCGCGGTCCCGACGTGCCGGTAATGCAGGGACCGCTCTGGACGGACACGCACGCGCCGGACCTCGACGAGATCCGGCAGGACGAGGCCCGCGACCGCCTCCGTCGGGCCGTCGACGAGCCGATGAACCTCGTCGTTCAGGGGCCGCCGGGCGTCGGGAAGACGGCGGCGGCCCGGGCGCTCGCCGACGCCTCTCACGCGGACCCGGAGGCCGACCTGATCGAGATCAACGTCGCCGACTTCTTCGGCCGGACGAAAAAGGAGATCCGGACCGACCCGCGGTTCGAGGGGTTCCTCGAGGGGCGGAGCCGGATGGCGAAACGCGACATGATAAACCGCGTGCTGAAGGAGTCCGCGTCGTACGCGCCGATGTCCGGCGAGTACAAGACGGTCCTGCTGGACAACGCCGAGGCGATCCGCGAGGACTTCCAGCAGGCGCTGCGCCGCGTGATGGAGAAGCACCACCGGACCACGCAGTTCGTGATCGCCACCCGCCAGCCCTCGAAGCTGATCGCGCCGATCCGGTCGCGCTGTTTCCCGGTCCGCGTGCGCTCGCCGACGACCGACGAGACGATCGACGTCCTCGAAGCGATCTGCGACCGCGAGGGCGTCGACTACGACGGCGACGGGCTGGAGTTCGTCGCCAGCGCGGCGGGCGGCGACCTCCGCGAGGCGATCCTCTCCGCGCAGGCGACCGCGGTCGAGAGCGACGAGATCACCATGTCGACCGCCTACGAGACGCTCGGCGAGGTCGGCGACGACGACGCGCTCCGCGGGGCGCTCGCCGACGCCCGGAACGGCGACCTGAAGGACGCCCGCTCGACGCTCGACGACCTGCTCGACGAGGGGTACGACGGGCAGGAACTGCTCCGCGAGACGCTCCGGGTCGCCCGCGCCGGCTCCGAGTACGGCGGCGACGACCTCGCGCGGCTCCACGCGCTCGCTGGCGAGGCCGACCTCGACCTCTCCGACGGGCTCGACGACACGACCCACCTCGTCCACCTGCTGGCGGCGTGGGCGGCCGGGCGGACCGAGCTCTCGCCCGCGCTGCGGGACGCGGAGGTCGCGCCGTGAGTCGGACCCCGCCGCTCGCCCGGCTCCTCCCGTTCCCGGTGGTCGACGCCGCGTGGGACCTGGCGCTCGTCCCGGCGCTCGCGGGCGCGGTGGCGCTCCCGCTCGTCCCGCCGGTCGGGGTCGCGCTCGTCGCGCTCGCGGTCGGGGTCCTCTGGTTCCACCGCGACCCGGAACGGCACCCGCCGACGGGCGACGACGCCGTCGTCTCCCCGGCCGACGGCACCGTCTCCGTGGTGCGCGAGGAGGGGTCGCGGCTCCGCGTCGGCGTGTTCATGAACGTCACCGACGTCCACGTCAACCGCGCGCCGCTCGCGGGCGAGGTCCGCGAGGTGCGCCACCGCCCTGGCGCGAACCGCCCGGCGTTCGACAAGGAGTCGGACCGCAACGAGCAGGTCGCGGTCGACTTCGGCGAGTACGAACTGCTCGTCATCGCGGGCTGGTTCGCCCGCCGGATCCACCCGTCGGTCGAGGCGGGCGACCGCGTCGAGCGCGGCGACCGCGTCGGCCACGTCTCGTTCGGCTCCCGCGCGGACGTGGTGCTGCCCGCGGACGTGACACGCGACGACCTGCTCGTCACCGAGGGCGACAGCGTGCGCGCGGGCGAGACCATCGTCGCGGAGCGACCGGGCGACGACCGCTGACCCGGTCCCTCCGGACCGCCTCCGTCGGGTCCGGGCATACGCTTTTGTTTCGCGGCGGTGACTGGTTCCGTGTATGTCGGACGAGACCATCCACGAGTCGAGGCGGTCGCGGACGCGACAGGGACTGGCCACGTACCTCCGCCGGATCGCCCGGGCGCTGGGTCGCGGCGACCCGGTCCCGGTCGACGAGGACGGCACGGTGACGGTCGACGCGGCCGCGACCGGCGACGTCGAGGTCGAACTCGAACGCGAGGACGGCACGGTCCACTTCGAGGTCGAGATGGAGTGGCCGGAGGAGGAGGCCGTCGTCGACGAGGACGCGGCCGCGAGCAAGGCGACGTTCGAGCTGTACGCCGACAGCGCCGGCGACTTCCGCTGGCGGCTCCGCCACGACAACGGGAACATCATCGCCGACGGCGGCGAGGGGTACTCGGACAAGCGCGACGCCCGGTCGGGGATCGAGAGCGTCCAGCGCAACGCGCCCGGCGCGCACGTCGTCGACGTCTCCCGCGACGAGGAAGCACCGGACGAGGGCGGCAGCGACGCGACCTTCGAGCTGTTCCGCGACAGCGCCGACGAGTACCGCTGGCGGCTCCGCCACGACAACGGCAACGTCGTCGCCGACGGCGGGCAGGGGTACTCTTCCAAGCAGAAGGCGAAGCAGGGCCTCCGCAGCGTCAAGTCGAACGCCCCCGGCGCGGCCGTCGAGGAGTCCGACGAGTAGCTCTCGCGGTCGGACCTCCCTCCGTCGACGCCCGCACCGACCGCGGACCGCACCGCTTATTCGCCGGCCCTCACTACCTCTCGCCGACATGGACGCGCTCGACGCCAAGTACCCGTTCTTCGCGAGCGCCCGCGAGGCGGTCGCGGCGGCCGCGGTGTCTCTGCCGGAGCTCGTCGCGGCCGACGCCCCCGCCGTCGAGCGCGCCCGCGAGCGGGTCGAACGCGCCCTCCTCGAAGGGACCGTCGCCTCCGAGAGCGGCGCGTTCCCGGGCGAGTCGGCGTACGACGCCCAGGCGGAGCTGCTCTCGTACCCCATTGCGCGGATCCTCGTCTCCCTGCTCGACTCCGACCCGGCCATCGAGAAGTACGCGGCGGCGGAGGCGGCGACCGCGATGGAGCGGGTCCGCCGCGACCTCGACGCCGATGACGAACTGCGGTCCGTCTCGTCCGCGACGGTCACGCTCGACGACCTGCTCGCCGAGTTCGACCTCGCGGACGCCGTCCGCCCCGACGCGACCACCCCGGTCGGCGTCGGTCGGGGGGTCGCGGGCGGCGGCGCGGCGGGAACCGGGAGCGCCGGCCGCGACCCGAGCCACTACCGGATCGACGTCGGGCCGTACCTCCGGCTCACCTCGCCCGACTGGGGCGACTCGTGGCGGCTCGTCAACCGCGCGCTCGCCGACGGCGCGGTGCGCGTCTCGCGCGACGAGCTGCTCGTCGCGCTGGAGGCCGCCGTCGAGGAGCGCGTCGCCGAGGGGCTCCCCTTCGAGCTGGCGGCCGACGAGGGGATTGGCGAGGCGCTGGAGTCGCGGGTCGCCGACCTCAGGCGGCTGCTCTCCGAGCGCACCTACGCCGAGCCGCCCGACGTCGTCGCGCCCGACCTGTTCCCGCCGTGTATGACCAACCTCATCGAGAAGGCCGAGCGCGACGCCGCGCTCTCCGCTCCGGAGTCGTTCGCGCTGATGGCGTTCCTCGTCGGCATCGGCATGACGCCGGACGAGGTGGTCGCCTTCTGTACGGACACCAGCCTCGACGCCGAGGGGATCCGCTACCAGACCGAGTACCTGACCGACGACCGGGGCACCCAGTACCCGCCGCCGACCTGCGAGACGCTCGCGAACTACGGGATCTGTCACAACGAGGACGACCACATGCAGGTCGCGGCCGACCCGCTCTCGTATTACGAGAAGCGGGTGGCCGCCGCCGACGACGTGACCGACTGGCGGGCCGGGCGGGAGGCGGACGACCCGAGCGAGGCGTGACGCCGACGCGCCGCGACGACCGCTGACGGAGCGAGAAAACGGAGCGGACCGCCTATGACTCGTCGTTCGCGCGCATCAGGTACGTACCGACGCCGGCCATCAGGAGGACGAACCCGGCCAACAGCGCGACGAGCGCGAGCGCGCCCGCCTCCGGGAGGACGGTCGATCCGCCGAAGGTGACCCCGATGCCGACCAGCGCGACGATGAACACCGCGGCCGCCGCCAGCGAGACGGTGATCTGCCGACGGAGCTCCGCGTCGATTTCCATGGCTGCGGCTTCCCGTCGCCACTAAAAAAGGACTTCGATGGCCGCGCCGCCCGCCTCACTTCGCCAAGTGCGTGATGTCCCGTCGCAGGGTGTAGCCGCGCGGGACCCCGACGACCCCCAGACACTCGCCGCACAGCACTCGCTCGTAGTCGCGGTTGGTCTCCTTCTCCAACAGTGAGACGTCCGCGAGCGGGAACACCGACTCGCAGCGATCGCACTCCGCCTTGTCGCCGTCGACGATCTTCATCGACTTCCCGTTCCGGCGATCGGCACATAAATTCGCGGACGGCGTTATCACTCGGGATAGCGAGGGCCGATAAAAAATCGAGTCGCGGGTCGGCGCGGTCGGGGTCCGAGCGGTTCCGGCGTTAACCGAAGAGCTCGCCGAGACCCTCGCCGCCGTCGCCGTCTTCCTCGTCGTCCTCGTCGGCCGCTTCCTCGGCGGCGTCTGCCTCGTCGTCCTCGTCGTCGTCGCCGTCGTCGGCGGACGCGTCGGCGTCGGCGGAACCGCCCGCGGCCGCGCCGGCGGCGGGTGCCGCGGCGGCCGTCTCGATGGCCTCCTCGATGTCGACGTCCTCCAGCGCGGCGACGAGCGCCTTGACGCGGGACTCCTCGACGTCGACGCCGGCGGCTTCCAGCACGCCGGTGACGTTGTCTTCGTTGATCTCTGCTCCAGTCTCGTTCAGGATGAGCGCAGCGTAAACGTATTCCATTGGTGTGTACCTCGTGTTATCCGAACATCGCGCCGAGTCCGTCGCCGCCGTCGCCGCCGTCGTCCTCGTCGTCGGCGTCGTCGGTGGCCTCCTCGGCGTCTTCCGTCTCTTCGTCCGCCTGTTCCTCCTCGTCGGCGTCGTCGGCCGCCGGCTCGGTCGCCGGCGCGGCCTCGACGCCCTGAAGCTCCTCGGGGAGCGCCTCCTCGTCGTCGATCTGCGCCGCGAGCGCGCGGAGCTGGGCGTCGGCCTTCCCGATCAGGTCGGGCACGACGTCCGGGCTCTCGATCTCCGCGAACAGGCCGACGGACTTCGCCTCGCCGGACGCCTTCGCGAGAAGGGTGCCGGCGGTGGCGGCCGTCGGGTACGCGGCGTTGACCGAGAGGTTGCGCGCGCCGGCCGCGGCGGACTGGATGTCCGCGCGGTACTCGTCGACGTCGATTTCGAGCTCGTCCGGCTCGAACAGGACGCCCTCGGAGTAGACGGCGCGCAGGTCCAGCCCGACCTCCTTCGGCTCGATGCCGAGTTCGACGAGGACGTTCGCGAGGTCGGCGTCGACGACCTCGCCCTCCGTCAGCACCGTCGAGTCCTCGGTGACCTTGATCGAGCCGTCCTGGATGCGGGCGGCCGCGCCCACGGTCTGGAGCTCGCCGACGAACGGCCCCGGGTCGACGCCGGTGTCGCCCTCGGGGATCACGATGTCGTTGGGAGCCACCTCGCCCTCGTTGATCGGGGCGGGGGTCTTCGAGGCTTCGAGCTGCTTGAAGAGGCCGAACGGGTTGTCGTTGGTGCCGACGAGCGCCACCTGACCGCTGACGTACTCCGTCAGCGCCTCGACCCCGTCGTCGACCTCCTCCAGCGCTCGGTTCGTGAGCGTGTTGCGGCTCATGCGGACGGCGGCCGAGCCGTGAAGCTCCCGGCGCATGGCCTGGAGCTGGCGGCTCGGAATGCCGGCCACGCCGACGATCCCGACCGAGTTGTACGAGTCGATGAAGTCGACGAGCTCGTCGACCTCCTCGCGTTTCCACTCGGGGATCGTCTCGGTCTTGCGGACCGAGCTCATACGGGCACCTCCTTCGCGGGACCCATCGTGGTCTTCACGTAGATCCCGTCGATGTTGAGCGGCCCCTTCTCGAGGTCTGCTTCGAGTCGCCGGATGATGACGTCGATGTTGTCCGAGATCGCGTCAGCGCCCATGTCCTCGGCACCGACGCGGGTGTGGAACGTGCGCCGGTCGCGCGACCGGAGCTGCACCGTGTTCTTCATCCGGTTGACTGTGTCGACGACGTCGTCGTCCGGCTGTAGTGGGGTAGGCATCTTCCCGCGCGGACCGAGGACGGTACCGAGGTACCGACCGATGTCCTGCATCAGGTTGGCCTCCGCGACGAAGAAGTCGGTATCGTCGGCCAGGTCCTTTGCGCGGTCGTCGTCGTCTCCTAAGTCTTCGAGGTCGTCGCTGTCGAGCACTTCGTCAGCGACCTCCTCTGCGCGGACGGCGGTTTCGCCCTCCGCGAAGACGACGATCTGTGTCTCCTGCCCCGTTCCAGCCGGCAGCACGACGGACTCGTCGATACGGTTCGACGGATCGTTGAGGTCGAGGTCTCGCAGGTTGATCGCGATGTCCACGGTCTCGCGGAAGTTCCGCTCGGGCGCATCGTCGAGTGCGAGGGTTACGGCCTCTTGTATTGTGTCTGCCATTTTCACCTCCGTAGTACGCAGGTCGCTCCTACGGGTCAGTGAAACAGGCGAAGCCTGTCTCAACGGAGAGTGGTTCATCGGAGGGTTAAAACCGTCGAACCGCCCGCGGCCGTGTGAACCGGAGACAGGGCCTGTGCGGGCGGTCGCGGTCGAGGCCGGGCGGCGCGACGGCGGAACCGACCGGCTGCGCCGGTGGTTCGGCGGGACCGACCGCCCGTCCACGCCGGCAGTTCGACGCGCGTCGAAGCCGAAAACGTCGGATAGGGGAACCCTTTTGACGGCGCTCGCCGACCCACGAGGTAATGACGCAGGGTGGTCCGCCGTGACGATGGACGACCGCATCGAAGACCTCCGCGAGCGCCGCGAGCGGGCGGCGAAGGGCGGGGGCGAAGACCGGATCCAGTCGCAACACGACAAGGGGAAGATGACCGCCCGCGAGCGGATCGACTACTTCCTCGACGACGGCACCTTCCACGAGTTCGACCGGTTCCGCACCCACCGCAACCACACCTTCGGGATGGAGGAGAAACAGATCCCGGGCGACGGCGTGGTGACCGGCTACGGCGAGGTGAACGGCCGGAAGACGTTCGTGTTCGCGCACGACTTCACCGTCTTCGGCGGGTCGCTCGGCGAGGTGTTCGCCGAGAAGGTGTGCAAGGTGATGGACAAGGCGATGGACGTGGGCGCGCCCGTCGTCGGGCTCAACGACTCCGCCGGCGCGCGGATCCAGGAGGGGGTCGCCTCGCTCGGCGGCTTCGCGGAGATATTCCGGCGCAACACGGAGGCGTCGGGCGTCATCCCCCAGATATCGGCGATCATGGGCCCGTGCGCCGGCGGCGCGGTGTACTCGCCCGCCATCACGGACTTCACGTTCATGGTGAAAGACACCTCGCACATGTTCATCACCGGGCCGGACGTCATCGAGACGGTCACCGGCGAGGAGGTGAGCTTCGAGGAGCTGGGCGGCGCGGTCACCCACTCGTCGACCTCCGGCGTCGCGCACTTCGCCGAGGAGAGCGAGGAGGACGCCCTCGACAACATCGCGCGGCTCCTGTCGTACCTCCCCGCGAACAACGTCGAGGACCCGCCGCGCGTCGAGCCGTGGGACGACCCCGAGCGCGCCGACGACGAGCTGGCCGAGATCGTCCCCGACGCGCCGCGCAAGCCGTACGACATGAAAGACGTGATCGGCAGCGTCGCCGACGAGGGCTCGTTCTTCGAGGTGCAGGAGAACTTCGCGAAGAACATCGTCGTCGGCTTCGCCCGCCTCGACGGCCACTCCGTCGGGGTCGTCGCGAACAACCCCCGCGTGAACGCCGGCACCCTCGACATCGAGGCGAGCCAGAAGGGCGCGCGGTTCGTCCGCTTCTGTGACGCGTTCAACATCCCCATCGTCACCTTCGAGGACGTGCCCGGATTCATGCCCGGCACCGACCAGGAACACAACGGGATCATCCGCCACGGCGCGAAGCTGCTGTACGCCTTCTCGGAGGCGACCGTCCCGCTGCTCACCGTCATCACCCGGAAGGCGTACGGCGGGGCCTACTGCGTGATGTCGTCGAAGCACATCGGCGGCGACGTGAACTACGCGTGGCCGACCGCCGAGATCGCGGTGATGGGGCCGAAGGGGGCCGTCAACGTCCTCTACCGGGAGGAGCTGGCCGAGGCGGACGATCCGGACGCGCGCAGACAGGAGCTCATCGACGAGTACCGCGAGGAGTTCGCGAACCCCTACACCGCCGCCGACCGCGGCTTCGTCGACGACGTGATCGAGCCGACCGAGACCCGTGCGCGCCTCGTCGAGGACCTGAAGATGCTGAAGGGGAAGAGCACGGACCAGCCCGCCAAGAAGCACGGCAACATCCCGATCTGATGGCGGTCGACGACGACCCGGTCGACGGGGAGACCGCCGGCGGTGAAGAGGCGGCCGTCGACGGGGAAGCGGCCGGCGGCGAGGGGACTGACCCCGCGGCGGCCGCGCTCGCCGGCCTGTCGATTCCCGACGACGCCGGCGACGACGAGGCGGCCGCCATCGCGGCGGCGGTGGCCGCCCACCTGCGCGACGGCGAACTCGCCGCCGCGGCCGCCGCGGGGGACGGGGACGACGGCCGCGAGGAGGACCGGTGGGGGCTCGCCGGCCGGATCGACCGGCTCCACCGACGCCGGGTTCGCGTGCCCGCCGACGCGCCGAAAGATCCGTGGACCGCGGCGGGGCGGAGCGACCGGTTCTGAGCGTCCGTCGCGCCGAACGCTCCCTCGCGAGACCCGACCGATCGCCGGACCGACCGGTATCGGGATCCGGACACGTCGAACGGAACTCCCGGACGCGGAGGCGTCCGGCCGCGCGCATTCCCCCGACGACGCGGCGTCGGACCGTCGCGCCGTCGACTCGGCCCTGACTCAGGGCGCGTTCGTAGGTACGCCCGCTGACATATATACCTGTGGTAACGCGTCTCTCGGTCGCGCGCTCAGCGCGCTCCCTCGTCGCCGGTCGGGTCGTCGTCCCCGCCCAGCCCCTCCGACGGCTCCCGGCCGCCGAGGAGTCGGTTGAGGACGGTCGGCACGACGACGACGAACGCGAGGAGCGCGCCGATCCGGATCGGCAGCGACGCGTCGGTGACGACCGTGAGGCCGAGGTAGACGGCGGCACCGGCCAGCGTCGACGGCAGCACGTACGGGTTTCCCGCGTCGAGCATACCTCGTCGTGTCGCCCGGTGTCCCCTTAACCGTCTCGACACGTTCCGCCGGTCGGCGTCGAGCGCCCCCGCGCCCCGGCGCGGACCGACAGAGTTTGGTAGCAGTTCGTGGAAGAACCGACAGGAATGTTCGATAAGGTTCTCGTGGCGAACCGCGGCGAGATCGCGGTCCGAGTGATGCGCGCCTGTGCGGAGCTCGGCGTCGACACCGTCGCCGTCTACAGCGACGCCGACAAACACGGCGGCCACGTCCGGTACGCGGACGAGGCGTACAACGTCGGGCCGGCGCGCGCGGCCGACTCGTACCTCGACGGCGAGGCGGTCGTCGAGGCGGCGCGCGCGGCCGACGCCGACGCGATCCACCCAGGCTACGGCTTCCTCGCGGAGAACGCCGACTTCGCGGCCCGCGTCGAAGCGGCCGACGGGATCACGTGGATCGGCCCCGAGAGCGACGCGATGGAGCGCCTCGGAGAGAAGACCCACGCCCGCCGCGTGATGGACGACGCGGGCGTCCCGATCGTCCCCGGGACGACGGAGCCGGTCACCGACGTCGAGGCGGTGACCGAGTTCGGCGACGAGTACGGCTACCCGGTCGCGATCAAAGCCGAGGGCGGCGGCGGCGGGCGCGGCATGAAGGTCGTCGAGAGCGCCGACGAGGCCGCGGACGCGCTCGAATCGGCGAAACGCGAGGGGGAGGCGTACTTCTCGAACGACTCGGTGTACCTCGAACGCTACCTCAAGACCCCCCGCCACGTCGAGGTCCAGATCGTGGCGGACGACCCGGACGGGTCGGTGAGCGAGAGCGACGTGGTCCACCTCGGCGAGCGGGACTGCTCGCTCCAGCGCCGCCACCAGAAGGTGATCGAGGAGGGGCCCTCCCCCGCGCTCTCCGACGAACTGCGCGAGCGGATCGGCGAGGCCGCGCGTCGGGGCGTCGCCGCCGCCGACTACACCAACGCCGGGACGGTCGAGTTCCTCGTCGAGGAGGACCCCGACCGCGACCCGTCGGAGCCGCTCGGCCCGGAGACGAACTTCTACTTCCTCGAAGTCAACACCCGGATCCAGGTCGAACACACCGTCACGGAGGAGCTGACGGGGATCGACATCGTCAAAGAGCAGCTCAGGGTCGCCAGCGGCGAGGGCCTCTCCGTCTCGCAGGACGACGTGGAGCTTGAGGGGCACGCGATCGAGTTCCGGATCAACGCCGAGAACGCGGCGAACGACTTCCAGCCCGCCAACGAGGGGTCGCTGGAGACGTACGACCCGCCGGGCGGGATCGGGGTTCGCGTCGACGACGCGCTCCGGCAGGGCGACGAGCTGGTCACCGACTACGACTCGATGATCGCGAAGCTAATCGTGTGGGCCCCGGACCGCGAGGAGTGTCTCGCGCGGTCGAAGCGCGCGCTCGCCGAGTACGACATCGACGGCGTCGTCACCATCGTCCCCTTCCACCGGCTCATGCTCGACGATCAGCGCTTCGTCGACGGCACGCACACGACGAAGTACCTCGACGAGGAGTTGGACGCCGACCTCGTCGCCGACGCGCAGGAGCGGTGGGGCTCCGAGACGGCGTCCGCGGGCGACGACGACGAGGAGGTGACGGAACGCGAGTTCACCGTCGAGGTGAACGGCAAGCGCTTCGAGGTCGAACTGGAGGAGCGCGGCGCGCCCGCCGTCCCGGTCCCGGAGAGTGGCGGCGGCGCGGGCGGCACCCAGCGCCCGCCGCAGGCGAAATCTGACGACGGCGGCGACGACGGGGTCGACGTCGCCGAGGGCGGCGAGTCGATCGACGCGGAGATGCAGGGGACGATCCTCTCGGTCGACGTGAGCGAGGGCGACGAGGTCGCCGCCGGCGACGTGGTCTGCGTCCTCGAAGCGATGAAGATGGAGAACGACGTGGTCGCCGAGCGCGGCGGCACCGTCGCGAGCGTCCACGTCGGCGAAGGCGACAGCGTCGACATGGGCGATGTCCTGATCGTGCTGGAGTAATCCGCCACACGCCGCGAGAACCCGTCTTTTCCACTCCGTCGGCGCGTGCCTGCGAGGCCGCCTCGCGGCCGAGCAGCACGCGCGAGGGAGTCGCTGGCGGCCGGAGCGGAGCGACGGCCGTCAGCGACGAGGCTGGGGAGGTGTGAGGTGCTGCCGCGGTGCGGAACGGGGCGGGAATCGAAGGGGCAGTCGCGAGGATGAAGCACGACGAAGCAAGCACCGCAGGAGCGAACGAAGTGAGCGACGAGGAGCGCAGGGAGTCGCGCGAGTCCTCGCGACTGGGGCTTCGGTGGTCTCGGTCAGAAAATAGATTTCGTCGCAGCGAGCGGCCGGGGCTTCGGCGGTCATGCCGGCCAGTGATCGATAATCGGCAACGTATTATCGAGGAGTTTCATCCGGAAAAGAATTTCATCGAGGGCGATCAACGGCCGGTATGCCCTCCCCGCGTCGCGTCGTCGAGGCGTGGATCGCCCTCTGTCTCACCGTCGGGCAGCTCACGTCGTTTGCCGTCCGAACCGCGTCGTCCGTCTCGCCGACCCTCGAAGGAATAGCCGGACTCGCCGCTTCCCTCGCCGCCGCGCTCGGCCTGCTCCGACTGCGTCCCGAACTGGACATCGGACGGCTCTAGCGGTTCGCGTTCACCGCCTGGGGCCTTCTCATCCTGATGATGGTCGCCTCGCTCGGCGGCCGACTGATCGGCGTCTCCTTCGACGCGTACGAGTCGTACTCGTTCCCGCTCGCGGTCGTGGTCGCACTCCTCATGGAACCCGTCTACGAGTCCGGGGCGCTGCCGTGGACGTGACCGCCGGATCCGACGTTCGCGTCCCACCGAGCCGCCCCCGTTTCGAGCCGACCGACGGGATTTAACCGACCGCCCGAAAAGGAGGGTACATGGAGCCGGTCGACGACTGGCGCGCCGCGATCGAGGCGGCCGGAGAGCTGACCGGCCCGATCGCCGCGGGCATCGTCGACGAACACGGCGACCGCGGGCAGCGCGCGATCGAGGCCGTCGGCGAGGGGCGGGTGAAACAGTACCGCGACTTCACCGTCGTCGTCGGCCACGAGGACGAGTACGTGGTCGAGGACGGCGAGTGCGACTGCGCCGACGCGACGTACAACCTCGACCCCGATGACCCCTCCGAGCGCTGCTGGCACGCCATCGCGGTCGACGTCGCGGACGCGCTCGACGCCGTCGACCACCACGACATGTGGTACTCCGAGGTCCGCGAGTTCCTCTGAGCCCCGCCCGGCGCGCGCTCCCCGTCGGTCTCATCCTCTCGGCCGCTCTCGTCCGCGTTCCCACCCGTTCTCATCAGTCGCCGCTCATCCGTGTGAATCGGCCGTTTTCGCAAATTTCGGTCTGGGAGTCGAAAACGTTTACAACGGCGGCCGGTCTCCCCTACGGTATGGCGGACTGTCCACTCGCCGACGAATGCCCCAGTTTCGACGAACGGATCGAGGGAATGGGGTGTCAACACTACGGCAACAAAGGCGGCGCGGAGTGGTGTAACCACTACGACATGCCGATCTACGAGCTGAAACAGCAGCCGGTCCAGCCCGGCGAGGTCGTCACCGTCGAGGTCGACGACATCCACGAGAGCGGTGCCGGCGTCGGCCGCACCGACGACGGGTTCATCGTCCTCGTCGACGGCCTGCTCCCCCCGGCGCGCGCCGAGGTGAAGATCCACCGGGTGAAGTCCAGCCACGCGACGGCACAGGACGTGGTCGAGCGCCTCCCCGACGACCCGGAAGACGAGGAGGCCGACGACGCGACCGACGCGGACGACGGCGAGATCGACGCGGACGACGACGAGAACCACCGCCGCGACCGCCCGGACCGCGAGCGACTCGGCAGCCGCGAGAACTTCTGGGGCAAGTGACCGGCGTCTCGGGGTGACCCCCGCCCCACGGACAGTCCGGACGCCGCCGATTGCGACGCGAACTTCTGACGCTACGTTGCTGTGGTGGTCTGAAACCACCGGACCGGATCGACGCGAACTCGAGTGAACTCATGCCCGTCCACTGCGACGCAGTCGCTTCTACGGACACGACCGCCGAAGCCCCAGCCGCGAGGACTCGCGCGGCTCGCTGTGGTCCTCAGTCGCTCACTCCGTTCGCTCCTTGCGGTCCTTGCTTCGCCGGGCTTCGTCCTCGCGGCTGCCCCTTCGAGTCCCGCCCCACACAGCACCGCAGCCTCACACCTCCCCAGCCTCGTCAGTCGGCCTCCGCTTCGCTCCGGCCGACTGACTCCCTCGCGCGTGCTCCTCACGCCCTGACGGGCGTTCGGAGGCACGCGCCGGATCGATGGGGATCGGTCCGTCCGCCGCCCGCCGAAACCGCCGTTTTTTGACCGCCCGGCCCGTCGGTGATCACATGGTGGCAGACGACGGGCACCCCGACCCCGCGGACGTCGACGCCGACTCGGTCCTCGACCGGGCGGGGTTCGACGCCGACGAGAGCGTGCTCACCCGCCGACAGGCGGAGGTGCTGGCGCTCCGCGAGCGCGGGCTCCGGCAGTCGGACATCGCGGACCGGCTCGGCACCTCGCGTGCGAACGTCTCCAGCGTCGAGGCGAGCGCCCGCGACAACGTCGAGAGCGCCCGCGAGACGGTCGCGTTCGCTGAGGCGCTGTCAGCGCCGGTCCGCGTCGAGATCGAGGCGGGGACCGACCTCTACGACGCCCCCAAGCGCGTGTACGACGCCTGCGACGAGGCCGGCGTGAAGGTGAACCAGACCGCGCCGGAGCTGATGCGAGCGATCGGCGACCGCGCGGGCGACGCGGTCCACGGCCGCGAGGTCCGCCGCCGGCTGTTCGTCACGGTCGCGGCGGACGGACAGATCCGGGTCCGACGACCGTAACCGGCGCTCGAACGCGTTCGCCCCGATTCTCACTCCTCGACGCTCCGCTTCTCACTCGCCGTCGATCCGCTCGGCGACGCCGACGAGCGTCGCGCCCGCGGTGACGGTCGACTCCCGGGCGACCGAGTACGCGATCCCGTCGCGGTCGGCGCGCGCGACCTGAAGCGTCTCGAACGTCGTCGGGTCGAACACCTCGCCGACGCGCTCCCCGTCCTCGACCCGATCCCCGACGGCGAGGTTCGGTTCGGGGACGAACAGCCCGGAGTCGTCGGCGATCACCCGACCGAGGTGGTTGCGCGCGACGGTCCCGTCCCACGGGTCGGGGTCGCCGCCGAGCAGCCCCTCGCGCCGCAACACGCCGAGCATCCCCGTCACGCCGGTCGCGACCGCCTCCGGAACGACCTCCCGGCTGTGGGCGAGTTCGGGCGTGATCGTCGGGATCCCCTCGCGGGTGGCGGCGACGCGGAACTTCCCGGCGAACCCGCGTTCGTCCCACTCCGTGTCCGCGTCGTCCCCGGCCGCCTCCGCGAGCAGGAGGTCGGTGCCGAACGCCTCCGCCAGCCCGCGGCAGTCCTCGTCGCCGCGCATGTACACCGTGTGCGTCGCCATCGCCGGCGACCCGGTGTGGAGGTCGACGACCGCGTCGGCCTCGCTCGCGAACGCCCAGAGCCGGGCCGCCATCCGCTCGTGGAGCGATCCCTCGGGGTCGCCGGGCCAACACCGGTTCATGTTCGGCTGCCGCGAATCGAGCGACTCCGGCGTCGTGTACGACACGCGGTCGAACGTGAGCGGGTCGGCGACGGGGACCGTCACGAGCGTCCCGTCGAGGTCGGCGGCCGACGGTTCCTCCCCGCCGCCGGGCTCGGGGGCGTCCGCGGCTTCGGACGCCGCCCCGACGAGCCGGTCGTGGAGTCGCCGGAGGACCGCGGCCCCGTTCACCTCGCGGCCGTGCTGTGCCGCCTGCGCGTACACGACCGGCGAGTCCGCCGGTGCGTCGAGTTCGGGGCCGTCGTCGCCGTCGACGAGTTCGCCCTCGCCGTACGCGTGGACGGTCGTCCGGATCGGCACGCCCGAGGGGAGCCGAGCGAGGGTGAGGCTGCGACTGGTGTGCATGCGTCCCGGTCGGTCCGGCTCCGGGTTATACGTCCGGGATGCGGTCCGGGCGAGCGCGCGGCGGTTCCGCCGCCGCGGCCGCCTCCACCACCCGATTGCCTCCACCACCTGACCGTCTCCGCCACCGCGGCCGCTTCCACCACCCGATTGGCTCCACCACGTGACCGTCTCCGCCACCGCGGCCGCCGCGACCGCGGACGCTAAGGCCGTGGCCCGTCCATCACGTCCCATGCGCGTCACCCTGCTCGGGACGGGCGACACGACCGGGACCCCGACGGTCGGCTGCGACTGCGACACCTGTCGGACGGCCCGCGAGCGCGGGGTGTCGCGGTCGCGCTTCTCTGTCCACGTCGCCAACGAGCGCACCGGAGAGTCGCTGCTCGTCGACTTCAGCCCGGACTTCAGACAGCAGTTCCTCGCGGCCGACGTCCCCCTCCCGGACGCCGGGCTCGTGACGCACATCCACTTCGATCACCTCGACGGGCTCGGGAACGTCTACCGCCTCGTCGACGGGCTCCCGGTCCACGCCCCGTCTGAGACCGACCCTGCGACCGACGAGAGCGTCGCGGAGACGATCCGCCGCAAGTACGACTATCTCGAAGACCGGATCGGCGTCCACGCCCGCGACCCGTTCGAGCCGTTCGAGACCTGCGGGTTCGAGGTTCGGTTCGTCCCTGTCGATCACCCCCCGCTCGTCTGTTACGGCGTCGTGATCGAAGAGCCCGAGACGGGCGCGAAGCTCTCTCTCACGGGCGACACGAGCTACGACGTCCCCGAGCGCTCCCGCGAGGCGCTCGCCGACCCGGACCTCCTGCTCGCCGACGCCATCGTCCCGGCCTCGCTCTGTGACCACCACCCGATCGGCGGGCGGCACGAGGGCCCTGACGGCGTCCCGCGCACCTTCGGCACGAAGCACATGACTCGCGAGGGCGCGCTCGCGCTCGCCGACGACCTCGACGCCCACCGGACCCGGCTCGTCCACCTCGCGCACTACTACCCGGCCGACGAGGCGTTCGAGGAACCGCTGGCGGTCGACGGCGAGACCTACGAGTTGTAGTCCGGCGGAAGCGGTCCCGCTCGACTGTACCCTTTTGTCTCGGTAGCACTTATCACGCGTAGATGGCTGCGACGGACCGACTCCGCGCCGCGCTCGACCGGCTGGAGCCGCCGCCGCGGGCGGTCGACTGGTCGCTGTTCGCGTTCGTCGTCGCCGAGGCGCTCACGGGGCTGGTCTCGTTCACGGTCGGCGTTCCCGAGGGCTGGCCGCTGTTCTGGCTCCACCGCGCGCTCGGGGTCGGTATCGTCGCGCTGCTCGCGTGGAAGCTCGCCCGGGTCCGCCGCCGCCTCACGGACCCCGGCCTCTGGAGACGCTCGACCGCGCTCTCCGTCCTCACGCTCGTCGCCGCCGTCGGCGCGATCGGGACCGGCGTCGCGTGGGTGTTCGGCGTCGACGTACGGCTCTCGTACTGGACGCTGCTCTCAGTTCACGTCGGCTTCGGGCTCGCTCTGGTCCCGCTCGTGGCCGCGCACGCGGCGACCCGGTTCCGGCTCCCGCGCCGCGTCGATTTCGAGCGGCGACGGACCGCAGTTAGCTACTTCGCGCTGCTCGCGGCCGGCGGCGCGGCCTACCGGCTTCAGCAGGCCGCGAACGACGCGCTCGACACCGCGGGGGCCGACCGCCGGTTCACCGGCTCACAGCCCCGCGAGGGGGCGGGCAACGCCGCCTTCCCGATCACCTCGTGGGTCGCTGACGACCCCGCCCCGATCGACCGCGACGACTACCGGCTGACGGTCGGGGGGCTCGTCTCCGACCCCGCCGAACTGACGGTCGACGACCTCGCCGCCGGCCACGAGACGGAGGCGCTGCTCGACTGTACGAGCGGCTGGTACACGGTCCAGAAATGGGGCGGGATCCGCGTCGGCGACCTGCTGGACGCGGCCGGCGAACTCGGTGACGACGCGGCCTACGTCCGGTTCACCTCGGTCACGGGCTACCGCTGGAGCCTCCCGATCGACGAAGCCGAGGACGCCCTGCTCGCCACGCGCGTCGGGGGCGAACCGCTCTCGCACGGCCACGGCGCGCCCGCCCGTCTCGTCGCTCCCGACCGGCGCGGCTTCCAGTGGGTGAAGTGGGTGACGCGCGTCGAGGTGCGGGCGGAGTACGACCTCGGCCAGTGGGTCGTGACGCTGGTGAGCGGGTTCGACTGATCGATTCAGACAAAGTCGACGATGAGTCGATCCGTGATCCCGTCCACGTCGAAGTCGGCGTCGGCCACTGCGAGTCGTTCGCCCCGAAGCGCGGCGACGCCGGCGATGTACGCGTCACGGGCGGCGAGCGGCTCGCCCGTCGCTCGCAGTTCGTCTTGAAGGGTCGCCGCCGCCCGAGCGCTCGCCGCCGACATCTCGATCACGTCGATCCAGGTCAACGCCTCGTCGATTGCGTCGAGATCCGTCTCGCCCGTCTTGAAAACTTCTCCTTGATACACCTCGAACAGTACCAGCGGCGGGGCGACCGCCCGCTCGTCGGCGTGTAACTCGACGTATTCGACCGCAGCGTCACGTCCCGCGAGGTAGTCAATGAGGACGCTACTGTCGTACAGCGTCACCGCGAGTCGACCCCGCGTTTCATCTCTCGACGCTTAGCTCGCGCACGTTCCGCCGCGTCGGTCCCTTCCCACAGGCCAGCACCCGAGCGGACGTTTTCACGACGTTCGCGGAGCAGCCGCGTCAACAGCTCGTCGAACGTCTCGTCGTCTCCCTTGAGCGACGCGAGCGCGGCGTGTGTCTCCTCGTCGACGCGGATACTCTTGCTCATACAGTTCCGTATACACATCTGTATACAATATTGTTTCGCCGGTCGACGCGCTCGTCGTCCGATGTTACTCGTACTCGCTCCCGACGACTTCGCGGATGCGCTCCGCGGTCACCGGGCCGACGCCGTCGACCTCCAGCAGGTCGTCCTCGGGCGCGGTCATCACGGCCTCGACCGTGCCGAAGTGTTCGAGCAGGGTGCGCGCGGTGACCGGGCCGATGTCGGCGATGGAGGAGACGACGTACTCCTGCTGTTCGGCGCGGGTCTTCGTCGTCTTCTCGCCGTGGACGCTCACCTCGCGGTCGCGCGTCTCCTGTTCCCGTTTCGCGACCGTCGCGAGCAGTTCGGTGGTGTCCTCCTCGCCCTCAGTCCGGAGGACGCTCACGTCGAAGTCGACCGCGAGCGACGCGAGCGCGCCGCGGATCGCGTTGGGGTCGATGTCGCGCTGCCCGTAGAGGTTCGTCCCCTCGACGACCATCACGGGGCGGGCGTACGCCCGCGAGAGCTCGCCGACCTGCTCGAACATCGAGCGGTCGGAATCGAGCATGGAGTCGACGAAGTCGGCCGCGGACTTCCGCTCGACGGCGACCCGGTCGGAGAGCACGTAGTCGCCGACCGCGAGCGTCTCCAGCCGCGTGACGAGCCCGTCGCGCGTCGAGAGGTCCTTCGCGATCGAGGAGTCGAGCTCGCGCTGGTCGACGACGACCTCGACCCCGTCGTCGACGCCCGCGGTCGCGACGACGCCGTCGTCGTCATTATCGTCGTCTTCGCCGGTCTCCTCCTCGGCGGTCTCCTCGCCGTCGCCTTCCGCTCCGTCCCGGGCTTCGGCCGCGAAGTCCGTGAGTCCGGCGTCGGTCTCCCCGTCGCCGCCGGACTCCTCGCCCGCGTCGTCCGCCCCCTCGTCGACTTCGGCGTCCGCGTCGTCGCCCTCGCCGTCGGATCCCCCGGAGAACGCGTCGAGGCCGGCCTGCCCGTCGTCGCCGACGGTCTCCTCGATGTCGTCGGTCGCCTCCTTCAGCTCGGCGAGCTGGCTCGCCATCTCCTTCTCGCGGCGGCGCGAGATCCAGAAGAACGCCTCGTCGCGGGTGTCCTCGGCCATCAGGACGACCACCTTCCCCTCGGCCTGCCGGCCGGTCCGCCCCTTGCGCTGGATCGAGCGGATCGCGGTCGGGACCGGTTCGTAGAAGCAGACCAGATCGACCTCGGGCACGTCCAGCCCCTCCTCGGCGACGCTCGTGGAGACGAGCACCTCGAACTCGCCGGCCTTGAACTCGTCGAGCGTCTCCTGCTGCTGTTTCTGGCTCATCCCGTCGGAGCCGTCCTTGTCGCCCTGCCCGACGAACTTCCGCACGTCGAAGCTCGCGGAGAGGAACTCCACGAGCGCCTCCGCGGTGTCGCGGGACTCGGTGAACAGGATGGCGCGCTCGCCCTCGTTGATCCCGAGCGTCTCCGCGAGCAGGATCCGGGCCTTCGAGAACTTCGGGTGGAGGCCGTCGAACGACTCCGCCTTCCGCATCGCCTCGCGCACCTTCGGGTCCGCGACCATCCGCTGGCTCGCCTTCGACGCGCCCGACGACCTGGCGGCCTCGCGCTGGCGCTCGAAGTAGCGCCGGACGGACTCGACCGACTGCGTCTCGACCAGTTCGGTCGCGCGCCGGAGCTTCATCACCTCGGCGTGGGTGGACATCCCCTTGTACCCGTCCGACTGGTCGTTGTCCATCATCTTCTTCAGCTTCCCCCGCATCGCGTTGAGGTCCTTCTGTGACAGGTCGGGGTTCGTCGTGTTCGTCACGCCGAGCGACTTGAGCTTCTCCAGCCGGTCGGTGATCACCTCGTTGAGCGCGTCGCGGATCGCGAGCACCTCGTCCGGGAGGGTGACCTGCTCCCACTGGACGTCGGTGTCGTGGGTGTACTCGTCGACGTCGGCGTCCTCCTCGGTCATCACCTCGACGTTGACCAGCCCGAGGTTCTCACAGACCGTCTCGATCTCCTCGGTGTCGCCGCCGGGCGAGGCCGACATCCCGGTGACGAGCGGGTCGGCCGCGTCGGCGTGGTAGCGCTCCGCGATGTACACGTACGCGTAGTCGCCGGTCGCGCGGTGGCACTCGTCGAACGTGAGGTGGGTCACGTCCCGCAGCGAGATCCGGTTGCCGACGAGGTCGTTCTCGACCACCTGCGGGGTCGCGATCACGATCCGGGCGTCGTCCCACAGCGCCGCGCGGTCGTCGGGCTTCACGTCGCCCGTGAACACGACGACCTCGTCGTCGGGGATCGAGAGCGCCTCGCGGTAGAAGTCCGCGTGCTGCTGGACGAGGGGTTTCGTGGGGGCCAAAAAGAGCGCCTTCCCGCCCGCCTCGTGGAGCCGTTCCGCGGTGACGAGCAGGCTGACCGTCGTCTTGCCGAGGCCGGTCGGGAGACAGACGAGGGTGTGTTCGTCGGCGGCGGCGTCAGCCAGCTGGAGCTGGTAACGGCGTCGCTGTAGGAACCCGTCGACGAGCAGGTCTCGGTCGATCCCGGCGGCTTCGGTCGCCATCGCCGGTGCTTCGCCGCCTTCGGCCTAAAGCCTTCGCGAAGCGGGGTGAAAGTTATCTGTCCCCGGAGCGCTCCTCTCGGAATTCCTCCGGGACGTCCTCGTCGACCAGCTGCGCCCACTCCGCGAGCCGGTCGCCGGATCGTGTCTGCGCGCTCATCACGCGACGGATCTCCGTGGTACGTATTAACGCTTACCCCTATTCTACACGATTTAGCATCGGTCGGCGCGGAACGACCTCCCTTCGCCGCGCCGCGACCCGCGCCCTCGGCCGCGACTCGCACGCCTTTTACCGCTCACGCGCCTCCGGCCGGCATGAGCAACCTCGACGAGTTCCTCGCGGGCGAGCGGCTCGACGACGTGGTCTTCTACGTGAGCGACGCGTACCTCGACGACGACTCCCGGCTCCGGAGCGTCGGCACCGAGGTCGACGGCGGCGTCCGGCTGATCCTCGACGGCGAGACCGGCCGGTCCGCGTTCCAGGCCGGTACGGGCATGGGCGCGATGGAGTTCGCGAAGACGGCGATGGGGGCCGAAGGCGAGATCGCGCGCTCGCTCGACGACGGGGCGTGTCCCTTCGCCGCGGAGAACCCCGACGACGACCACGGGATCCGGTTCGTCTTCGCGTTCGCGGAGGCGCAAAACGAGGAGGTCGGCGGGCTCTACGCCGAGGGCGACGTGGTCCACGCGTACGCCCACTGTACCTGCGGCGAGAGCTACTCGCACAAGTGGGTCGTCGGCGACCGCGACGACTGAAAAGCGGCTGCGACGACTGAAAAGCGGCTGCGACGACTGAAAAGCGGCTGCGACGACTGAAAAGCGGCTGCGACGACTGAAAAGCGGCTGCGACGACTGAAAAGCGGCTGCGACGACCGGGCCCGCAGAATCCGGGCTACGACGCCGTCACTCGGCGTCGGGCGCGTCGTCCTCGGGGACCGCGCCCTCGACGAGCGACTGGTCGCCGTACTGCTCGCGGAGGTCCTTCTTCGAGAACTTCCCGGTGGCGGTCTTCGGCACCTCGTCGATGAACTCCACCGCGTCCGGCAGCCACCACTTGGGGTACTCCTCGCGGAGGCCGGACTCGATCCGGTCGACGAGCTCCTCGCGGTCGACGCCCTCGGCCACGACGACGAACGCCACGGGGCGCTCCTGCCAGCGCTCGTGGGGTACGCCCACCACGGCCGCCTCGCTGACGCCGTCGTACGCCATGATCGCGTTCTCCAACTCGACGCTGGAGATCCACTCCCCGCCCGACTTGATCACGTCTTTCGTCCGGTCGACGAGCTGCATGTAGCCGTCCTCGTCGACGGTGACAACGTCGCCGGTCTTCAGCCAGCCGTCGACGAACTCCTCCTCGTTGGCCTCGGGGCGCTTGAAGTACTCCTTCGTGACCCACGGCCCGCGGATGCGCAGTTCGCCGAACGCCTCGCCGTCCCACGGGATCTCCTCGCCGTCCTCGTCGATGACCTCGAACTCCAGCCCCGGCGCGACGAGCCCCTGCTTCGAGCGCTTGTTCACCTGCGTCTCGTAGTCGGCGTCGCGGAGGTCGTCCTTGAGGTGCGAGACGGTGCCGATCGGCGACAGCTCCGTCATGCCCCACGCGTGGAGCACCTCGACGTCGCGCTCGTCGTACCACTCGACCAGCGCCTTCGGCGCGGCCGCGCCGCCGATGATCACGGTGTCGAGCGTCGAGAGGTCCACCTCGTTACCCTCCTCGATGTACTCGCGGAGCCCGAGCCACACCGTCGGGACGCCCGCGGAGACGGTGACGCCCTCCTCCTCGATCAGCGCCGCGAGGTCGGCCGGATCCGGCGAGGGACCGGGATAGACGTGCTTCGCGCCCGCGGCGGTCGCCGTGAACGGCATCCCCCACGCGTTGACGTGGAACATGGGGACGACGGGCATGACCACGTCGGAGTCCTCCATCGGGATCCCCTGCGGCGTCTGGGAGGCCATCGTGTGGCTCCACAGCATCGACTGGGTGTACTCGACCCCCTTCGGCTTCCCCGTCGTGCCGGAGGTGTAACAGAGGCCGGCGGGCTGGTCGCCGTCGAGGTCGGGCCAGTCGTACTCGGTCGAGTGGTCCGCGATGAACTCCTCGTAGGCGGGCGCGTCGAGCGCGTCGATCCCCTCCGATCCCATCGCGACGAAGTCGACCCCCTCGAACTCCTCCGCGCCCTCCGCCGCGCCCGCGATCTTCTCCGCCAGCGACGGGTCGACGAAGATGATCTCGTCGTCCGCGTCGTCGACGATGTACTGGATGTGTTCGTCGGGCAGCAGCGGGTTGATCGTGTGGAGCTGCGCGCCGGTGTTCGGGACGCCGAAGTACGTCTCGAAGTGCCGCGTGTTGTTCCAGCAGAACGTCGCTACCCGGTCGCCGCGCTCGATCCCGTGAGCGTCCAAGGCGTTCGCGAGCCGCGCGGTTCGGTCGGCGTACTCGGCGTACGTGTGCCGCGTGCGCCCCTCGTGGGTGCGCGAGACGATCTCGGTGTCCGGGTACAGTCGTTCTGCGCGCCACATGAACGGTCGCAGGGTCTGAGCGTGTCCGCCTGGCATACCTCTCACACCACGTGGTCGGGAACTATGAACGTTGTCATGATTGATCGGGATGGTCCTTCGGGGCCGCGGCTTCCAGCGATTCACTCGGAATATTCGGTTCCTGCGGCCTGAGCGATGTTAATCGACACTCGCCGCCGAAGATCCAATCGCCCGGCTATCCGCGACTGGCCTCGTTGAGGTCGACTCGTGAGCGAACCCGTCGAAGCCCCGCACAGCCTCACGCCTCCCCAGCCTCGTCGGCGGTCCTCCGCTTCGCTTCGGACCGCCGACTCCAGCGAGAATCGGAGATTCTCTGGCAGCGAGGGACACGGTCCCTCTGGCAACCGGGCTTCGCCCGACTGCCCGTGGCACGTCGCGCCACGCTGTCGCCCGTGCTGACTCGCGGCGCTCCGCGCAGCTCGCAGGCACGCGCCACCGCTATACTCCCGTTCCCTCGAACGACGCTTCGCTATCCCTTGAACAGGCTCGCGTGGACGGGGGCGTGGTCGGCGTCGCCGCGGTCCGGGCGGTCGTCGCCGTCGTCGCTCCCCTCGTCGGAGACCGCCCGCCCGTCGACGCCGTCCGCGAGAAAGTCCCGGACCGGCGGGCCGACGCGTTCGGGTTCGACGAGGAACGCGTCGTGGCCGTGGTCGGAGTCGATCACGTGGTGTGCGGCCGGGGCCTCGGCCTCGTCGAAGGCGTCGGCGAGGGAGGCCGACTGCTCGACGGTGAAGTGCCAGTCGGCGGTGAAGCTCACGAGCAGCGCCTCGCCCTCGAACGCGGCGAGCGCGTCGGCGTCGGTGCCGTGGCCCGCGGCGAGGTCGTACTCGTCCATCGCGCGCGTCAGGTAGAGGTAGCTGTTCGCGTCGAAGCGGTCGCCGAACCCCTCGGCCTGGTAGTCGAGGTACGACTCGACCTCGCGGTACGGGAAGAAGCCGGCCGTCGGCTCCGGCGGGAGCCCGAGGTCGCCGTCCTCGCGCGTGAGCGAGTCGCGGCCCGCCGAGCGCCGCCCGAACTTCCGCTCCATCGACGCCTTCGAGAGGTACATGACGTGACCGATCTGGCGCGCGATGGCGAGCCCCTCCGTCGGGTCCGGCCGGTCGTCGCCGTAGTAGTCGCCGCCGTTCCAGTACTCGTCCGCGCGGATCGCCCGCCGCGCGACCGCGTCGAGCGCGAGACACTGCGCGTCGAGCCGTCCGGCGGTCGCGATGGCCACCACGCGGTCGACGTCGTCGGGGTACCGCTTCGCCCACTCCAGGGCGTTCATCCCGCCGACGCTGCCGCCGACGACCGCCCGGAGCCGCCCGACGCCGAGGTGGTCGAGCAGCCGCCGCTGCGCCCGCGCCCAGTCCTCGACCTGGACCGGCGGGAACGCGGTCCCCCACCGGTCGTGGTCGGGCTCCTCCCGGAGGTCGAGGTCCGCGGGCCGCTCGCTGGCCGGGCCGGTCGTCCCGTAACAGGAGCCGGGGACGTTCGCGCAGACGACGTAGTACTCCGTCGTGTCGATGGCCTTCCCCGGTCCGACCACGTCGTCCCACCACGCGCGGGCCTGTCCGGCCTGCCCGGCCCCGGCGGTGTCCGCGTCGCGTTCCGGTGCGGGCGACCGCGCGACGTTCTGGCTGCCGGTGAGCGCGTGACAGACCAGCACGACGTTGTCGCCGTCGAACTCGCCGTGGGTCTCGTAGGCGACCTCGAAGTCGGGCACCGACTGCCCGCACTCGAAGGTGAACTCGCCGAGCGAGGCGACGCCGTGGTCGGTCGGGACGGCGCTCATCGATTCCCCCCTCCCTCCCCGGCCTCTCCCGTCGCGGCGCGCTCGCCCGCGGCCAGTCCCGCGTCGAGGTCGTGGATTACGTCCTCGGCGTCCTCGATGCCGACCGAGAGCCGGAGCATCTCGGGGTAGACGCCCGCGAGCCGCTGTTGATCCGCGTCCATCTGCGCGTGCGTCGTGGAGGCCGGGTGGATGACGAGGGTCTTCGCGTCGCCGATGTTCGCGAGGAAACTCGTCAGGTCGACCGACTCGCAGAACGTCTTCGCGGCCTCGTAGCCGCCGTCGACGCCGAAGGTGACCATCCCGCCGAAGCCGTCGAGGTACTCGGCGGCGTTGCCGTGGCTCTCGTGGTCCTCGAACCCCGGGTACGACACCCAGTCGACGCGGTCGTCGTCGCGGAGGAACTCGGCCACCCGCCGCGCGTTCTCGCAGTGCCGCTCCATCCGCAGCGGGAGGGTGTTGAGGCCCTGGATCGTCTGCCACGCGTCGAAGGGCGACTGCTGGCCGCCGGTCGGCCGCACCCCGCGCTGGCGGGCGACGTTGGCGAACGCGGCGTCGCCGAACTGCTCGACGAAGTCGATCGGGTACGCGGGCGACTCGCCGTCGAGTTCGTCGTAGTCGGCGTCCGGGTGGTCCCACGGGAACCGCCCGCCGTCGACGACGACCCCGCCGACGGTGGTGCCGTTGCCCGTGATCCACTTCGTCGTCGACTCCCACGTGATGTCAGCGCCGTGCTCGAACGGCCGGCAGAGGTACGGGGTCGCGAACGTGTTGTCGACGACGAGCGGGACCGCGCGGTCGTGGGCGATGTCGGCGAGCCGCTCGAAGTCGGGCGTGACGAGCGAGGGGTTCGCGATCGTCTCCACGTGGACGAACGCGGTGTCGTCGTCGATCGCGTCCGCGTACGCCTCGTAGTCGAGCATGTCGACCAGCCGCGCCTCGATCCCCCGGCGGTCCGCGATGCTGGTGAGGTACGCGGCGGTGCCGCCGTACATCTCCGAGCTGGCGACGACGTTGTCGCCCGCGCTCGCGAGGACCGTCGTGATCGCGTCGAACGCGGCCATCCCCGAGCCGGTCGCGACCGCGTCCGCCCCGCCCGAGAGGTCCGCCAGCCGGTCCTCTAAGACGTTCACCGTCGGGTTCGACAGCCGGGAGTAGATGTGGCCCTCCGCCCGGAGCGCGTACAGCTCCGCCGCCGTGTCCGCGTCGTCGAAGACGTACGAGGTCGTCTGGTGGATCGGCGTGGCGCGGGCACCGGTGGCCGAGTCGGGCTCGGCTCCGGCGTGGAGACTCCGGGTGGAAAACCCACGTGTCATGTTTGTTGCTCATACGTCTACGTACTTCTATAACCGTCAGTTACGGCAATTGATGCCCCTTCGACGGGGTCCGCGGCCCCGCTCCGCCGCCCGCGGCGCTCCCGTCCCGCCGAAGCGTGCGTTTATGACCGATCGGGCACCAACCGGTCGTAATGGCAGTCGCCGCCCCAGTCCCCGACCTCGCCGACCGCGCGACCGACTGCGCCGACCGACTGCGCGAGGCCGGTCGGGTCCTCCTGGCCTCCCACATCGACGCCGACGGGATCACGAGCGCCGCGATCGCGTCCACCGCGCTCGCTCGGGCCGGCATCGACCACGAGGTCGTCTTCGAGAAGCAGCTGGACGAGGAGTCGATCGCGGGGATCGCGGCCCGCGAGTACGACGTGGTGCTGTTCACCGACTTCGGCTCCGGCCAGTTGGACATCATCGCCGACCACGAGGCGGCCGGGGACTTCGTCCCCGTCATCGCCGACCACCACCAGCCCGCCGACCGCGACACGCGGTACCACCTCAACCCGCTGCTGGAGGGGATCGACGGCGCGAGCGAGCTCTCCGGGGCCGGCGCGAGCTACCTGCTCGCCCGCGCGCTGGAGGGGCCCGACGGCGACAACCGCGACCTCGCCGGCCTCGCGGTCGTCGGCGCGGTCGGCGACATGCAGGACTCGACCGACGGCCTCGTCGGTGCCAACGAGGCGGTCGTCGCCGACGGCGTCGACGCGGGCGTCCTTGACGCGCGGACCGACCTCGACCTGTACGGCAGACAGACCCGACCGCTCCCGAAGTTCCTGGAGTACGCCTCCGACGTGAAGATCCCCGGGATCACCAACGACGAGTCGGGGGCGATCTCCTTCCTCACCGACCTCGACGTCGACGTGAAACGCGACGGGGAGTGGCGGCGCTGGGTCGACCTCGACGCCGACGAGCGCCGGGCGGTCGCCTCCGCGCTGATGCGCCGGGCGGTCGCCTCTGGCGTCCCCTCGGACCGCATCGAGGCGCTCGTCGGCACGGCGTACACGCTCGTCGACGAGGAGGTCGGCACCGAACTCCGCGACGTGAGCGAGTTCTCCACGCTGCTCAACGCGACCGCCCGCTACGAGCGCGGCGACGTCGGCCTCGCGGTGTGTCTCGGCGACCGCGGCGACGCGCTCGCGGAGGCCCGGCGGCTCCTCCGGACCCACCGCCGGAACCTCTCGGAGGGGCTCCAGTGGGTCAAAAACGAGGGCGTCACCCACGAGGAGCACCTCCAGTGGTTCGACGCCGGGTCGCGCATCCGCGAGACCATCGTCGGCATCGTCGCCGGGATGGCGGTCGGCTCGCCTGCCGTCGACCGCTCGAAGCCCGTGATCGCCTTCGCCGAGAAGAGCGCCGGGGAGCTGAAGGTGTCCTCGCGCGGGTCGCACGCGCTCGTCCGGCGGGGCCTCGACCTCTCGACGGTGATGCGCGAGGCGAGCCAGTCGGTCGGCGGCGACGGCGGCGGCCACGACGTCGCCGCGGGCGCGACGATCCCGACCGGCGAGCGCGACGCGTTCCTCGCCGAGGCGGACCGGATCGTCGGCGAACAGCTCTCGTGAGCCGTTTCGTCCGCGCTCGGGGTCGGTGGCGGCCGGACCGGGACGGCCACGTCAGCCGACCGTCCGGCGCACCCACCCCGCCGCGCCGTCCGGAACCGACCCCGTGGGATCTTCGGTCTGGAGCGTCCCCTCGCCGTCGACCGCGCGGACGACGACCTCGCGTTCCCCGTCGGGCTCGAAGACGTGTCGCCACTGCCGCCAGACGTCGGCGTCGGGGAGCGCCTCGGAGAGGTCGGCGTCGGTCCACGTGTCGCCGCCGTCGGTCGACACCTCGACGCGGTCGATCCCGCGGGTCCCCGCGTAGGCGTGGCCGGCGAGTTCGATCCGCCCGTCGCCGAGCTCCGTGATCCCCTCGTCCCAGAGCTTGGCGACCGTCTTCACCTCGCCGGTCCCCTCCCAGCCGCGCTCCTCCCAGTAGCCGTCGTCCTCGACGCTTAACAGCTCGATCTCGGAGAGCCACTTCACGTTCGTTTCGCCCCAGTGACCCGGGATCAGCACCCGGACCGGGTGGCCGTGGCCGGACGGCAGCTCCTTCCCGTTCATCCCCCACGCGAGGAAGCCGTCGGCGAGCACGTCGACCGGGAACTGGACGTAGTACCCGTCCTCGCCCCGCAGCATCGCGCAGTCGCACTCGCCCTGCGGGTCGATGGACTCCAGCAGCGGCCGGATCGGGGTCCCCGTCCAGACGGCGTTGTCCAGCTTCGGCCCGTTCAGGTCCTCCCCGACGCAGCGGAGCGTTATCGCCCGGTGTTCGACCGGGCGGTCGATCAGTTCGTCGAAGTCGACCGTCCGGTCGGACCCCGTCTCGCCGGTGAACGTCAGCGACCACTCCCCGGCGGTGACCTCCGGGTCGAACTCCGCGATGTCGACGTTGTAGAACTCGCCGATCGGACTCACCATCCCGTGGAGGTCGTCGCTCTCGACCGACAGCGCCGCCGTCTCCAGTTCCCCGAGCCGCGCGGCCGCGCCCTCGGACCGCGGCGCGTCGGGGAGCGGGTCGTCGCCCGACGCGAGCGCCCGTCGCGCCGCCGCGGCCGCGCCGACGAACCCGAGCGCCCCGGCGACGACCCCGAGAGTCCGACGGCGCACCGCGTCGACGACCGCCGACGAGTTCCTCGCGGCGGCGGGATCGTCTCCGGACGGCGTCGCGGACGAGGGGAGCCACCCGACTCCGACGACCGTCGCCGCGGGGAGCGCCGCGCCCAGCGCCCCGGTCGAGACGCCGGTCAGCCCCGCGGCGAGCAGCCACGACCCGACGCCGGCGACGGCGACGCCCGCGGCCCGCCGCTCGGTGCGCGCGGCGACCCGGAGGCCCGCGAACGCGACCGCGGCGAACAGCCCGGCCGCGACCGCGACCGCCATCGCGATGTGGATCAGGTGTCCCGCGTCGCCGAGGGTCTCGATCGCGGTCGTCACGATCGGGCCGGGGGTCAGGTTGACGAGCGCCTGGTCGATCGGCCGGACGACGAACGACGGCGTCCACCCCGTGACGAGGTACGACCCGGCGACCGCGGCCGCGCCGGCCGCCGCCGCGAGGAACGCGTCTCGATGCTCGGAAACGCTGATCACGATCTACGTAGGGGTCACGGTCACTTGAACCACGTCCTCGACCGTCGGGTACTCGTGGCCGTCCCCCGTCCCCCCGCCGAGACATCCGGCGAGTGCCGGCGTCGCGAGTCCGCCGCTCGTCGTCGGGAACCGCCGCCGCGCGCCTCGTCTCGTCATGGTCTCCACGAGGGCGATGGCGGGGATATAGATTTTTCAACTACCGGACGAATTCGGGGCGGAATCGGGGCGAAGTCCGCTCAAACTTCGTTCCGGATCGCGTCGCTGTCGGCGGATTCTCTGACGGTACGGGAGCACAGTATCGGCGGACGAACGAACGAGACGCGCCGCGTCAGGCCTCGCCGAGGTCGCGGAACATCGCGCGGTAGTCGTCGGTCGACAGCGACTCGCCGAGGTCGTCGATGTCGGCGTCCAAGTCCTCAAGGCGCTCGACGAGCTCGGCGTACGCCTCGTTCCCCTCGCGCTGTGCGGCCGGCTTCTGTGAACTCAACACGGCGCGCTTGCTGGCGAGCGCGGCGGCCTCTCGGACGAGGTCGTCGTACTCGCTGCGCGTCAGGAGGGTGTCGATGGCCGCGAGCAGCTTCGAGCGGCTCACCGGCTTGGTGAGGTACAGGTCGAACCCCATGTCGATGATGTCGAAGTCGGGCTCGACCGCGGTGACCATCGCCACGCGGCAGTCGTACCCCTCCTCGCGGATGTGCGCTAAGACGTCGTCGCCGCTCCCGTCCGGGAGCCGCCGGTCGAGCAGCACCACGTCGACGGCGGCGTCGACCCGATCGATCGCCTCGGCGGCGGTCTCGGCGACGTCGACCGCGTACTGCTCCTCGAGGAAGCCGGCGTACAGCGCCGCGATGTCGGGCTCGTCCTCCACGACGAGTATCGACGGCTCGCTCACCGTCGATCACCGTCGCGCGTGACGGGGCGCGCTTCACCGGGCATACACGAAGGAGCGGTATGTCGAGAGATAAAACTGTCGCCGTTTGTTCGCCCGATGTACTGAACCGTCTTTTATATACACCGCCCGCCAAAGGGGAGACGAATGTCAGAACTCGTCTCCACCGGGGTCGAGGGGCTCGACTCCATTCTCACCGGCGGCATCACCGAGCGATCGACGGTCCTCGTCTCGGGGAACCCGGGCACGGGCAAGAGTATCTTCGGAATCCAGTACCTCCACCACGGCGTCTCCGAACACGGCGAGCGCGGCGTCTACGTCTCCTTCGAGGAGGACGAGGCCGACATCCGCGGCGCGGCCGAGTCCGTCGGCTTCGAAGGGTTCGACGAGATGGTCGACGACGGCGACGTCGTCATCTTAGACAAACGCGAGATGCTCCGCGAGACCGACTTCTCGACGGCGGTCGACCGCCTGCTGGACACCGTCGAGGACGGCGACTTCGACCGGCTCGTCCTCGACTCGCTGTCGATGTTCCAGCTCTTCTTCGACGCCGAACAGGAGAAGCGCACGTACCTGCTGAAGTTCTCGGACATCCTCAAGGCGAACGGACTCACCTCGCTGCTCATCAACGAGCAGGGCGCTGTCTTCCCAGACACCGAGGTCGGCTTGGAGAACTTCCTCACCGACGGGAACATCTACTTCATCCAGACGCCGACCGACTCCGGCGTCAACCGCTACGTTTGGGTTGCGAAGATGCGGAAACAGGACATCGACACGGACATCTTCCCGATGGAGATCGGACAGGGAGGGATCACGGTCCACGAGCGCGCGGGCGGCTTCTCGATGATGGGTCGCTCCGACGACCAGCCGTCGTTCTGACGGCGGGGGCCGGTCCGGCCGACTACTCCCGCGAGGAGAGGTCGCGCCAGACGTCGTCGAGCCGGTTCTTCACCGCCGAGCGCTCCTCCACTTCGACGGTGAGGCCGTCGCGGAAGTCGACCTCGACCCCGTCGACCTTCCGGCGGTACACCTTCACGCGCCGGTGTTCGTCCGAGAGCGGCCGGTCGTGTAATTCCAGCAGGTCCGCCTCCTCCAACTCGTTTATCCGTCGGTAACACGTCGCTATCGGGACGTCCAACTGGTCGCTGAGGTCCTGCGCCGACTTCGCGTCGCCCGTCGCCGTCAGGATGTCCGTGTTGTATTTGTTACCGAGTACGGTGATCAGATCGTCCCCCACCATTCACGTTATCGATATTGATTTTTATGGCTTATAAGGGTACCGGTCGTTGCCTCGATCGGCGAACGCTCCGGCTTCGGCGGACGGGAAGGAACCACGCCCGCTTCGACCCGACGCTCGGCTCGACCGTGTTATCGCCGCTGATACCCGCCACCGTGGGTTTATTATCGGCGTTCGAGCAGGAGCAGTATGGAGCTCATCGAGGGGTTGTACCTGATGACCACCACCGTGTTGGCCGGCGCGAGCGCGACGCTCGTCGCCTTTGCGGTCGCGGCCTATCGGTCGTCCGGTCGCACGGCGATGGCGTACCTGGCGGTCGGCTTCGGGCTCGTCGTCCTCGCGGCGGTCGGCACGCCCGCGGTCGCGTTTCGGACGGGGTTCGCGAACCCGGAGGCGCTGTTTCTGGTGAACACCGGGCTGCTCGCGGCGTCGATGGCGCTCGTCGCCGGGAGCCTCGCCGTCTACGAGCCCGGGACACAGGAGTTCGTCATTCCCGAGTCGGAGCTGTCGCGTCTGCGCGACCGGTAGAGAGCGCGGCTACGCTCCCCTCGTAGCTGTCGGACTATGTTTGCGGTCGACCCCGCGCCCGCATAAACGAGACATCGATCCTCGGAAATCGGGGACCTTGGTGTTCCACTTTTCCTACCAATCTCGGCCGTCCCTGACTGCCTGTCCGGTTTCCGGCCAGTCTTCAGGCTTCGGGAGCGCTGCCGCCGATCCGAGACGGATCCAGTCCTGATACTGCCGTGACGAAATCGTTGATAAATTCTGTAACTATTAAGGTGAAAATAGTCCAAAAATCGCAAGACAGCAGTCGTTTATCAATCTGAATAACCGGGCAAGTGATCTTAAGTAGGAACTTCCCATCGCTATCGATAACGCCCACCGGGCAGGCCGGGGGCCGACGCAACACAACCAATGTTCGAAACCATACTGGACGAGGAAGAGCGCGGTCAAGTGGGGATCGGCACTCTCATCGTGTTCATCGCGATGGTGCTGGTGGCGGCGATCGCCGCCGGCGTGCTGATCAACACGGCCGGGTTCCTCCAGACGCAGGCGGAAGCAACGGGCGAAGAGAGTACAAGTCAGGTCTCTGATCGGCTTCAGGTCGTGAGTACCTCCGGGAACGTGACTGAAGATCCGGATGACGCTGGCACTTACGTTGTCGACAACGTCACCTTCGTCGTCGCGAAGGCTCCTGGCGCTGGACTGGTCGATCTGAAAGAAACGACTGTTCAGGTTATCGGAGAACAGGGACAGAACAGCACACAGCTTGATAGCCTTGACGCTAACATCGAGAGCGTCCTTGACGTCAACAATGGCGTTCTCACAGACAATAGCGACCGTGCTGCGCTCCACGTGAATTTCTCTGACCCTGGTGACTTCGCCAACTACAACGAGCTCAGCTCTGGTGAGCAATTAACAGTTACGTTCACGACGGCATCTGGCGCATCGACGACGAAAGAAATCCGCGTCCCGACGACGCTCACGCAGGATCAGGACTCGGTGAGGCTGTAACAATGTTCGAATTCATCACTAACAACGAGGACCGCGGTCAGGTGGGGATCGGCACCCTCATCGTGTTCATCGCGATGGTGCTGGTGGCAGCGATCGCCGCCGGCGTCCTGATCAACACGGCCGGATTCCTCCAGTCACAGGCGGAAGCGACCGGTCAAGAGAGTACGGATCTCGTTTCTGAGCGGATCGACGTGACGAGTACCGTGGGTATCGTGGAAGATAGTGGAATATACGGCCAGACCGTTGGCGACAACCCGCAGAATCTTTCGCAAGTTCGCGTCGGAGTAACGGCTGCGTCCGGTGCCGACCAAATCGACCTGAACAAGACAACCGTTCAGGTCGTCGGTCCGAACGGTCAGGCGACGTTGACCTTCGATGATACGGCAGATGGCTCGTACGGTGATGCCTCCGGCATCAATTCGGGAACGTTCGCTATTCAAAACGCCAGTGGGGGATACATTAGCTCTGACAATGCTGTCCTCAACTCCAGCAATTCGTTCACGCTAGTATTCAATACGAACAACGAACCGCTTGGAGACGGAGAAGACGCCAGTACCGGTGGAGTCCTGTTCGGCGAGAGCGAGTCCTCATCGCTTGACATCGTTTCCCCGTCTGGTGCGACGACATCCGTCGAACTGACTGCTCCGGACCTGTTCAGTAAAAAGGGCGCAGCGGTCCGGCTCTAACGAGCCTCGAATAGCACAGTAACCACCTTGCGGCGGCTCGGCCGCCCGCAACACCTATTCTTCGGCGCGCGCTACCGTGACCCATGAGTGACGACGAGGCGCTGCCGGCCGACCCGGAGGAGCTCGACTTCACCGACGACGAGAACGTCGTCGAGATCGGGGACGGCCGCTACGTCGTCGGGACGAACGGCCGGCCCAACGTCGGCCGGTCGCGCGGGCAGCGTCGCGCTCCGCCCGCGGACGACGACTCCGGCTTCACCGCGGCGGACCCGGCGAACCCCTCGGACCGCCGCCCCGCCGGCGACGACCCGCAGGCGAGCGCGGCCGGTCCCGGCGTCGGCGAACGCGGTCAGCCCACTGGCGGCCAACCCAACGCCGGGGGGCAACCCGGTGGCGGGCGACAGTCCGGTGGGGGGCCGCCCGGCGGCGGGCAACCGCCGCCGAACGCCGCCGGAGGGCAGCGTCGGAACCAGTCCGCAACCGGGGGCGACGCGGTCGACCGACAGGCGGTGAGCCGGTGGCTGGCCGACTCCTTCGAGGGCGACGGGTTCGCGTACGGCATCGACGCGACGCTCCACGCGAACGGCGACACTACCCGCCAGCGGATGGTCTCGAACGACGTGACGGCGACGTTCGACACGCTCATCTCGTGGTTCGCGTCGAACGCCGGCCCGAGTTCGCCGACGCCGGAGGCGATCGGACTGCTGCTCGCCGCGAGCGAGACCACCGTCGACGTCCCGCCGGTGATGATAAAGCGGTTCGCGGCGAGTCAGGGGCTCTCCGCGAGCGACAGCATCGGGGACCTGGTGCGCGCCGCCGAAGAGCAGGGCGGGTTCAGGATCGAGTGACGCCCGTCAGTAGACTGGGACGCTCGCTTCGATCCTCACAGTAGCACGTACAGCGCCACGCCGATCAGGGCGAATATCGCGTAGAGCCCGGCCATCACCTCTCGCTTCAGGGAACTCCCCAGCGGCCGGGCGGTGAGCCGTCGGATCGGCGGGAGGATCGCGATCCCCGCGAGGATCAGCGGGATGGAGCTGATCTTCCCGATGCTGAGCGCGATGACGATCGTTCCGTACCCGACGACGTAACAGCCGCGCCGCCAGAGCTGCTCGCGGTCGTTGAGGTCGGCCATGTCCGCGAAGCCGTCGCCCCCGCCACTGTCGCCGCCTCCCTCTCCGCCGCCCCCGCCGCCGGCGACCTGTTGCGCCTGCCGCTGGACGTACTCGTCGAGCTCCTCGGCCGCGTCCTCCGTCTGCGGAGCGCCACACTCCGCGCAGTATCGGTCTCCGTCGTCGGTCGGCGCGTCACAGCGGGGACACGATGGCATTCTGATCGAAATCCCACTCCCGTCGGATTTAATTCTTCGGGGAACGCCCGATCGGTGAGCCCCGCCGCCGTCTCCCGGTCTCCCCGATCGAGACGTTCGACCTCGCGCTGCGATTTTTGTCGGTGATAATCGAGAGGGTACCCTTTAGTCGGTGACTCGCGGAGTCCCGTCCAACCGACGGTGGGCCGATCCCCGGCCCGCCACTCAAGAACTCACACACACACGATGACATCCGAACGCCCTCCGGACGACGCCGATCTCGCTTCGGCCGACGCTGACCGCCCCGCGGACGATCCGACTCCGCGCGACGAGCGCCCCGCCGCCGCGGAGCAGATCGCGCAGCGCTCGACGCACCGAGCTGCGCTCCTCGCGCTGGTCGCCTGCCTCGCGCTCGTCGTCGCCGCGGCTGCCGGCCCCGGAGCCGTCGCCCTCTCGCCCGAGGCTCCGACCCCGACGGCTCAGGCCGGAGACGCCGCCCCGCTCACCGGCGATGACCGCCGAGCGATCGCCGCCGACCCGTCCGACCGCGCCGAGATCAGCGGCGGGTTCAGCCGGGACGTGTACACGGGTATCGCCGGCGATCCGGTCACGATCAGACACGCCGTCGACGCCTCCGACGGCGACGAGGCGTACCTCCTCATCGGGGGGAACCGGCTCACCGACACGGGACAGTCGGTCGGATTCATCGACGTTATCAGAGTGAGCGGCTCCGAGACCACGATCAACACGCGAACCCTCGGGACCGACGCGACGAACGTCGAGAGCTGTAGCGAGGTCAACTGTAGCATCGAGTTCCGTGACGAGAACGGGGAACCGATTGCTGGAAATCTCTCTGCTGCCCGAAATTCTTCGGAAATTCCGGGCGCGACTGGTGCCGGCGGGCTCCCCCGCCCGATAGCCCCGCAGCGATACCGGCTCGCGATCACCAACGGGACGTTCGTCGTCGAAGACTCCGGGCAGGTGACGCCAGTCGAAATGGCCGGGCGGGCGGAACTCGTCTTAGAGAAGCCGACGCTTCACGAGGAGGTTGAAGTGTTCACCACCGCGGACCGCAGTGATATCCCGGATACCGACCCCGACGCCGAGGAGTCGATCGACGCGCTCCGGGAGAACGGACTCGACCGGACCACGGTAACGAAGGGCGACCGCGTCGTGCTCGGCTTCGAGTCGAGCGGCATCTGGGGCGCGCTCTCGCACTTCGCCGGGTCGACCGAGGACGTACAGGCGGGAACGGAACTCAACCACACCGTCTTGGACAGCTTCCTCGGTGCCGAGGAAGGGGTCTCGCTCCGGGTCCGACAGACCAACCCCGGCCGGAACCAAGCGGCGTCGGAGTTCGATCTCTCGGCGGCCGACTCGGACGACGTCTCCCTGATCCTGGCCGACGCGAGCGAGGGAACGGCCGGCGACGACGACCCGACTGCGGGCCGCTTCTACCTCGTCTTGGACACGAGCGACGGGGGGCCGTTCACGAGGGACCCCGAACCCGGCGACGAGTTCGCCGCCGAGTTCGCGCTGGAGGGAACCGAGGGCGAGCGGTACGCGTTCGCCGACGGCGGCGAGCCGCCCGCGGCGTTCGACGGAACCTCGTCGGCGTCCGGGCAGTTCCCCTACTGGGAGGCGGCGGACGAGACCGTGAGCGCCGAGGCGTCGTTCAGTGTCCGGGAGCGGTACATCCGGTACGACCACGTCACCGACGACGGCGAACTCCTCGTTGAGGCGGACGGCGGAACGGTCACGGGGACGACCTCGATAATTCCGGTCGAGGAGATGGCCGCGAACTTCGTGAATGACGCCGGCGAGCCGATCCGGACGGAGGCGTCGATGGAGGTCTCGGACGGGAACTTCACCATCGACGCCGACCTCGACGACGTTTCGCCCGGCACCCGCCTGAACTACGAGCTGTACCAAGGCACGTCACTCAAGGACAGTCGGAACGTCGTCGTCGTCTCCAACACGTCGGAGCCGGACCGGCTCGCGATCGAGAACGTCACCGCGAACGTCACCGTCATCGAGGACGGGAACCTCTCCGCGCTCGATGTCGACGTTCGCAACGTCGGGGGGGTCGAAGGCGAGGGAACCCTCGCGCTCGACGTCGACGACAGGAACCTCACCGCCTCGCGCGACCTGACGCTGTCCGGGAACGAGTCGCGCACCGTGGCGTTCTCGTCCGTTAGCGTCGACCGTCTCGACCCCGGCGAGTACCAGTTCTCGGTCGCGCTCGACAACGATGTCCGGAACGGGACGCTCGTCGTCACCGACGACCCGGCGAAGACGACGCTCGACGACGATGACGACGCGGGCGACGACGGCAACGGTACCGACGGCGGGGATTCGACCGACTCCTCAGACGCGGGAGAGGGCGGGTCGGCCGACGGCTCGTCGACGGGAAGCGAGAACGGCTCGGAGTCGGAGGATAACGGCTCGGAGTCGGACGGCGACTCCCCGGACCCGGACGGCGAGCCGGGCGGCGAGGACGGGGACGACGGGGCGGCGACGTTCCTCCCGTTCGGCATCGGGACGCGCGAGACGTTCGGCGGAACGGTCCTCGTCGGGGCGACGTACCTCCTCGGTCACTGGGTGTGACTCGCCGTTCGGTTCGCAGCTGCTCCTCGCCTCCCCGATCCATTCTCAGCGCTGAGAACCGCGGGGGAGCGATTAAGTGATCGCTACACCCCGATTCAGACAACAATGGCTACGCGGGTACTCATCGCCGACGACTCGGAGTTCATGCGGAACCTCCTCCGGGAGATCCTCGAAGGAGAGTTCGAGATCGTCGGGGAGGCGGAAAACGGCGTCGAGGCGGTCAACATGTACGAAGAGCACGGGCCGGACCTCGTGATGATGGACATCGTGATGCCGATCCGCGACGGGATCGAGGCGACGACGGAGATCTTAGAGGACAACCCCGACGCGACGGTGATCATGTGTACCAGCGTCGGACAGGAGGAGAAGATGAAGGCGGCGATCAAGGCGGGCGCGGAGGGGTACATCACGAAGCCGTTCCAGAAGCCGAACGTGCTCGACGCCATCGGTTCGGCGGTATAATGCGCGTCGACGTCCGCGCGCTCGGCGCTTGTAACCGTCTCGCGGAGCAGGGGGCGAAACAGGCTGCGGGTGCGCTCTCGGACCTCACCGGGACGGACCTCGCGGTCGAGGTGACCGGCGCGAGCGTCGCCAGCGGCGAGGACCTCGCGGAGTCGTTCGCGGGCCGGGAGTCCATCGGCGTGAGCGTCGGGCTCCGCGGCGGACTGGACGGCGAGGCGGTCCTCGCGTTCGACGCCGTCAACGCCGACGCGCTGCTCTCGCTGCTCCCCGGCGGACAGTCGATGGAGCGGAGCGCGGTGACGGAGGTCGGCAACATCGCGCTGGGCGGGTTCCTCGACGGCTGGGCGAACTACCTCGGGAAGGCGATCGACATGTCGCCGCCGCGGTACTTCGAGGCGGACGGCGCGGCGGTGCTGCCGGACGGGGCGCTCGCCGGCGACGGCGTGTTCCTCTTCGAGAGCCGGCTGGACGCGACGACGACGGACCTCGACTTCTCCATCTACATGCTGCCCGACTCGGGCCCGTTCCGGGACCTCATCGTCGGGAAGACGGCCCCCGCGGCGGCGGCCGGTGACGCGCCCGGCGCGGCGGCGAACGACGGCACCACCAGCACGGCGGTCCCCTACGAGTCGCTGTCGACGTTCTCGTCGCTGGCGAAGGAGGGGTCGGCCAACGCCGCCGACAACATCGCGATGATGACCGGGCTGGAGACGAGCGTCGACGTGAGCCGGCTCCGGTTCGTCCCGCTCGCCGACGTGCCCGCGGAGGTCGGCACCGAGCCGCACGCGGGTACGGTGTTCGAGCTACAGGGCCAGCCGAGCGGCTACCTCGCCATCCTCTTCGAGGAGTCGTCGGCGGCGGCCGTCGCGGACGCGATGCTCCCGATGGAGCCCGACGAACCGCTCGGCGACATGGCCGAGAACGCGCTCTGCGAGCTCGGCAACGTGATGACGAGCGGGTTCATCGACGGCTGGGCGAACGTGCTCGGCACGACGATCACGCACTCCCCGCCGGAGTTCGTCCACGACATCGGCGCGTCGACGATCAGCCCGCTCGTCGCGAAGCTGAGCGAGCGACAGGACTACGGGTTCGTGATCGACACCGCCATCCGGACGGAGGGGATTCAGGCGCGGTGCGACGTGTACGCGCTCCCCGACGAGCGCGAACTAGCCCGGGCGCTCGACCAGCTCTCAGAGTCGTGACCCGCTCGCTCTCCGACGATCGGCCGGACGACCCGGCGGACCGAACGGGGAGCGACGCGGTCGCCGACGCGGAGCCGACCGCCGTCACCGGCGGTCCTTCGGCCGACGACCGCGGCCGGATCAAGGTCGGCGTGGGCGAGCTCGCGGTCACGAGCGAGGACGCGACGCTGACGACCAGCGGCCTCGGCTCCTGCGTCGCGGTCGCGCTCGTCGACGAGCGGGCGGGCGTCCGCGGGCTCCTCCACGCCATGCTGCCGGCGGGCGAGGGGCGAACCACGGCCGCCTCCCGGCCCGCGAAGTACGTCGACACCGGGGTCGACACCCTGATCGCGGCCATCGACGACGCCGGCGGCGACCCCCGGCGATTGGAGGCGCGGGTCGCCGGCGGGGCCGAGATGCTCGACCTCACCGACGCGGTCGGGCCGCGGAACGTCGAACGGGTCGGCGAAGTGCTCGACGCGGCCGGCGTTCCGATCGTCGCCAGCGACGTCGGCGACACCGTCGGCCGGACGGTTCGGTTCGGTCCCGACGGCCGCCTCGTCGTCAGGGCCGCGGACGGGTTCGAACGCGCGATCTGACCGCCGTTCGACCGCCGGCTTCTCACCTCTGCGTTTCGCGTTCTCCCGTTACAGCGCTCCGTCGGAGCGATTTCCGTCTCGTGACGTGCTTTCTCATGGCTGATATTTTGAGGGGTGAATTGAAGTAGCTTCTGCGGGTCGTACACGGTAATGGGCCTCGAACTACCGGTGTGGGGAGCTCCAACCGCCGCCTGGGCAGTCGCCACGCTGGGGCTCGTCGGTGCGAGCGTCCTCGACAGGTTCCTCGACGACGACGGATCCGACGACGACGGTTCCGGTGGTATGGACGGTAACGACGACCCCTTCGGCGGCGACATGGGCGGCGGAGGGATGGGCGGCGGCATGGGCGGTGGCGACGGCGGCGGTGGCGGCGGCGGCGACGGCTTCGACGACTTCGACGGCATGGACGAGTGGGACGACGAGTTCGACGACGGCGGCGGCGGCGGTGGCGGTGCCGCGACCGACGAGCTGGAGAACCGGCTCGACGAACTGGAGAACGAGGTCGCCTCGCTCTCCTCGACCGTCTCGACGGTCCGCTCCGAGAACGAGGAGATCTCCGCCGCGGTCGACGACATCGAGGAGGACGTCCGCAACCTCCTCGACATCTACGAGATGGTCACGCGCGGCATCAACCCCTTCGTCGACGACGGCGGCGGCTTCGACAGCGTCGCCGGCGGCGGCGAGGGCTCGTTCGGCATCTTCGACGACGAGGACGGCGGCGAGGAGGAGGACCTCGACGAGGACGTGGCGAACGCGGACGCCGACGGGTTCTTCGACGACGACCTCCTCGACGAGGAGGAGTCGGACGGCTTCGACGACGAGGCCGACGACGGCGGCGAGTTCGACGACCTCGACGGCGACCTCGACGACGGGGACGGGTTCGACGACCTCGACGACGACTTCGGGGAACTGGACGACGACAGCACGGACGACGCCGCGTCCGAGACCGAAACGGCGGACGACGGAGACGATATGAACGACGATGGAAAGAGTTTCAGCGAACTGAAAGAAGAGTACGATTCCGGGGAGGCCGACTGGGCCGAGGAGGGCGACGACGCCGCGGACGAGGACCCGTTCGACGACGGGGATGACTCGTTCGACGACCCCGGCGACGAGACCGACTCGTTCGGCGAGGCCGACGACGGCTTCGAGGACGACGGCTTCGAGGACGACGGCCTCGGGGACGACCTCGGCGGCGTCGACGACGGCTTCGACGAACCGGCCGACCCGGAGCCGGCCGGGACAGCCGCCGACCCCGAACCGGCCGCAGACCCCGAACCGGCCGCCGACCCCGCGCCCGACCGACAGCCCGGCGGCGATCCCGCCGAGGCCTCCGGGGGCTTCCAGTACGTCGGCGAGGACGACCTCTCGAGCGGGAGCGGCCGTGGCAAGCCGTACCTCACCGAGCTGCCCGGCGACTACGTGGGCGACCTCCTCGTGATGGAGTGGCTGGAGTTCCTCGTCTCCGAGAGCGACGTCACCGACGCGGTGCGCGCGATCAACTACTACGAGCGGATCGAATGGATCGGCCCCGACGCCGCGGCGCGGCTCCGGGACTTCCTCTCCGGGTTCGGCACCATCGACCGCAACCTCGTCGACCGGCCGGGCACCGACCGGCTCGTCCGCGAGCACCACACCCGCAGCCTCCGATACGTGACCCAGCTCAACGGCACCAACAGCCACACGGTCCTCCTGGACCGCTGGGACGACCTCGCCGGGGGGTCGCTCGTCGGCGGCGGGCGACCGGTCGGCGGTCGCCGGGGCGGCCGCCACCGCGGGCGGGGCGACTCCGGCCACGACGGCCGAGCGAACCGCGCCGACCGCAACGGCCACGACGGCCGCGGCGAGCCGCCGGCACCGGAGCGGAACGGTCACGGTGCGTCCGGTCACAGCGACGCGCCCGATGCCCGGGAGCGGCGGACGAACGGCGCGGACCACGGCGATGCGGACCACCGCGACGACCGACGCGATCGGAACGGCTCGACGCGACCGATGAACGACCCGAATCCCCGTTCCGACCGCGCCGATCCGGCCGACGGAGGGTGGGGAGATGGGCGTTAGCGTCTCCGCGTCCACGGCCATCATCGTCGCGGGGCTGTTCTTCGCGTTCACGACGTTTTACCCCGTGGCGGCCAACGGGCTCGACCGCGTCTCCGAAGCGCAACACGGCGTCAACGAGCGCGCGCTCGAACGCCAGAACACCGACTTCACCGTGACGAACGCGACCACCGACGGGACGACGCTCACGGTCAACGCCACGAACGAGGGCTCCGTCGGGCTCGTCGCCGACGACGCGACGCTCGTCGTCGGCAACGAGTACGTCGACGCGGGCGGGCCGAACGCGAGTACGACCGTCGACGGCGACGGCGACACCGCGCTCTGGCTCGGCGACGAGACGCTGCGCGTCGAGATCGCCGAGAGCGACCTCTCGACCGACGTGGTCGGGAACGAGACCCGCGTCGTCCTCGTCGTCGAGTCCGGCGTCCGCGACGCCGCGACCGTGACGGAGGTGAGCGCGTAGATGGCCAGCGTTCCCGTCTCGCACCTCATCCTGTTCATCGCGAGCCTCGTCATCGCCGCCGGCGTCGTCGGCACGATCACCACCGGCGTCGACCGGGTGAGCGCCGCCGTCGACGACGCGGGACTCGACGCGACCGAACAGCTCCGGACCGACGTGACGATCATCTCCGACGCGAACGCGGGGGTGTACAACGCGAGCGGCGACCAGAACGTGACGCTGCTGATCAAGAACACGGGCACCTACCGGCTCGCGCCCGACGGTTCCGACCTCGACGTCGTCCTCGACGGCTCGTACGTCCGGCCGGGCGCGCTCTCCGGGGAGCTCGTCTCCGCGGACGGCGCGAACGCCTGGGGGCGCGGCGACGTGCTCCGGCTCACGGTCGACGTCAACGAGATCGAGGAAACGAGCGACGGCCTCGCCGACGGCGACCACCGGGTGTTCCTCTCGGTGAACGGCGACGAGGAGCTGTTCCAGTTCCGCGTGGAGGGGGAGAACTGAGATGCCCCACGACAACCTGCTCTCCTTAGGCCTCGGCGACCGCGACCGGCTGAACAAGGAGCTCGGCGGCGGCATCCCGCGCGGCAGCATCGTCCTCATGGAGGGCGACTACGGGGCCGGCAAGAGCGCCATCTCCCAGCGGTTCGCCTACGGGCTGGTTCAGGAGGGCGCGTCGGTGACGATGATGTCGACGGAGCTCACCGTCCGCGGCTTCATCGACCAGATGCACTCGCTGGAGTACGACATGGTGAAGCCCCTCCTTCAGGAGGAACTGCTCTTCCTCCACGCCGACTTCGACTCCGGCGGTGCGTTCTCCGACGACGACGGCGAGCGCAAGGAGCTGCTCAAGCGGCTGATGAACGCCGAGGCGATGTGGAACTCCGACGTGGTGTTCCTCGACACGTTCGACGCCATCTTCCGGAACGACCCCACGTTCGAGGCCTTGGTCCGGAAGAACGAGGAGCGACAGGCCGCCCTCGAGATCATCTCCTTCTTCCGCGAGATCATCTCGCAGGGGAAGGTGGTGGTGCTCACCGTCGACCCCTCCGCGGTCGACGACGAGGCGATCGGTCCGTTCCGCTCCATCGCCGACGTGTTCCTCGAACTGGAGATGATCGAGGTCGGTAACGACATCCGGCGACAGATCAACGTCAAGCGGTTCGCGGGCATGGGCGAGCAGGTCGGCGACACGATCGGGTTCTCGGTCCGTTCCGGAACCGGTATCGTGATAGAGAGCCGCAGCGTCGCCTGACACATGACCCGCAGACGCACAGTCGGTCCGCGCGCCCGGACCGCGATCAACACGGCGACCCAGCGTGGGACATGACCGAACACGGCACCGCCAAACCGTCCGACGAGCTCCGGAAGGCCGCCATGCGGCGGCCCCACCTCCGGGAACACCTCCGCGAGTTCAAACAGATCACGGGGGAGTTCCCGCAGTTCATCGAGGAGCCGAAAGACGAGTACGAGTCGCCCCGCCCGAACGTCATCTACCCCGTGGGCGGTCCCATCTACAGCCACATCTACGGCGACCTCGGGCAGGACACGAAGTACTACGCCATCGAGCCGGAGGTCACCGGTCCGCAGGTGGAGGTGCTCAACGAGGTGAAAAACCGGCTGCTTACCGCCAGCGGCCAGCACACCGCGCCGGACAACGAGGCGGAGTACGACGACCTCATCGAGGAGCTGTTAGAGGAGGTGACCCACGTCGACGACTCGGCCTCCGGCTGGCGGAAGGGCCTCTCGAAACTGAAGAACTTCGGGAAGCTGTCGGTCACCGAGGAGACCTACGAGAACATCCGGTACCGGCTCAACCGCGACATCGTCGGGCTCGGCCCCCTCGAACCGGTGATGCGCGACCCGGCCAACGAGGACATTCACGTCATCGGCCCCAAGGAGTGTCACGTCGATCACGGCACGTTCGGCATGCTGGAGACGACCGTCGACTTCGGCACGCCACAGGAGTTCGACAACTGGCTGCGCAACATGGGCGAGCGGATCGGCGACCCCCTCTCCGACTCCGACCCCATCGTCGACTCCACGCTGCCGGACGGGTCGCGTATCAACATCATCTACTCCGACGACGTCTCGCTGAAGGGCTCCTCGCTCACGATCCGGCAGGGCGAGGAGGTCCCCCTCTCCATCAACCAGATCACCAACTGGGGGACGCTCTCGCCGGAGCTTGCGGCGTACCTCTGGCTCTGTCTGGAGAACGAGCAGACCGTGTTCGTCGTCGGCGAGACGGCGTCCGGGAAGACGACGACGCTGAACGCCATCCTCTCGTACATTCCCGACGACTCGAAGATATACACCGCGGAGGACACCGCCGAGGTCATCCCGCCGCACAACACGTGGCAGCAGCTGTTGACACGCGAGGGCGGCGGCGAGGGCTCCTCGGACGTCGACATGTTCGACCTGGTCGCCGCCGCGCTGCGGTCGCGTCCCGACTACATCATCGTGGGGGAGGTCCGCGGTGCCGAGGGGCGCATGGCGTTCCAGGCGGCCCAGACCGGTCACCCGGTCATGCTGACGTTCCACGCGTCGGACATCGTCTCGATGATCCAGCGGTTCACCTCCGAGCCGATCAACGTCCCGGAGACGTTCATGGACAACGCCGACGTGGCGCTGTTCCAGAACCGCGTGAAACAGGGCGATCAGGTCCTGCGCCGGGTGACGAGCGTTCAGGAGATCGAGGGGTACTCCAAGGAGATGGAGGGGGTCGTCACCCGCGAGGTGTTCAGCTGGGACCCCGTCGAAGACGAGATCGTCTTCCAGGGGATGAACAACTCCTACGTGTTAGAAGAGCAGATCGCGACGCTGCTCGGGTACGCGGACACCCGCGACATCTACGACGACCTCGACTTCCGCGCGGAGCTGATCGAGCGGATGATCCAGGAGGGGATCTTGGGCTACCACGAGGTGAACGACGCGATCAACTCCTTCCAGCGCGACGGCGTCGAGGGGCTTCCCTTCGACATGCACCGGAACACGAGGTAGCGATCATGAAGGCACGCGCGACGACCGAGGCGAACGCGACGACCGCGAGGAGGGTGTACTGAGATGGCGGTAAAGGAGATGGGCGACGGGCTCGCGACGGCCGCGCAGCTGACCTCCGAGGTCATGGAGTCGTACGACAAGCTCGACATCTCCAAGCGGAAGTACGTCGGGCTCGTGTTGATGCCGGCCGTGCTCGTCTTCCTCGCGAGCGTCGTCGGGCTGGTCGCGCTCCCGCTCCCCATCGCCGCCCGGGTTCCGATCCCGATGTTCGGCGCGCTCGTGCTGTTCGCGGCCGTCATCTACCCGAAGATCTACCTCTCCAGTCTGGAGACGAAGATCGACAACCAGCTGCACCTCGTGATGACGCACATGACGGTGCTGTCGACGACGAACATCGACCGCATGGAGGTGTTCCGAACGCTGGCGAAACAGGAGGAGTACGGCGTCGCCGCCGAGGAGATCGGTCGCGTTGTCCACCTCGTCGACACGTGGAACCAGAGCCTCGACGACGCGTGTCGTCGCCGGGCCGAGGAGGTCCCCTCCGACGCGATGGCCGACTTCTTCGACCGGCTCGGCTACACGATGGGCGCAGGGCAGTCGTTAGAGGAGTTCCTCGTCTCCGAGCAGGACGTGATGCTCGCGCAGTACGAGACCCGCTACGAGTCCGCGCTCTCGAACCTGGAGGTGATGAAGGACCTGTACATGTCGATGATCCTCTCGATGACGTTCGCCTTGGTGTTCGCGGTCGTCCTCCCGATCCTCACCGGCAACGACCCGACCGCGACGGTCGCGGCCGTCATCGTCCTCTTCGTGTTCGTCCAGCTCGGCTTCTACGCGATGATCCGCGCGACGTCCCCGTACGACCCGATCTGGTACCACCCGGACGAACGCGCCCCCGGCGACCTGAAGCTGTGGGCGTCGCTCATCGGCGGCGGCGCGCTCTCGTTCGTGATCATCGGGATCACGGCCGCCGGGATGTTCGGGTACGGGCCGGGGCTGCCGGGACTCCTCTTCTTCCTCGACGACGTCCGGCTGCCGCTGTACCTCGCGGTCCCCATCTCCCCGCTCATCGTCACCGGCGTGGTCCTCCGGCAGGAAGAGCAGGCGATCACCGCCCGCGACGGCGAGTTCCCGTCGTTCGTCCGCGCGCTCGGGGCGACGGAGAGCGCGAAGCAGTCGACGACGACCGACGTGCTCACCACGCTCCGCGACAAGAACTTCGGGAAGCTCTCCGAGTCGATAGAGCGGCTCTACCGGCGGCTCAACATGCGGATCAGCACCGAGGGCGCGTGGCGGGCGTTCACGCGCGACACGCGCTCGTACCTGATCCAGAAGTTCTCCGAGATGTACCTCGTCGGTCGCCGGATGGGCGGGGACCCGAAGATGCTCGGCGAGCTGATCTCGAAGAACATGAACGCCGTCAACCAGCTGCGCGAGCAGCGCCGGCAGGCGGCGATGACGTTCATCGGGCTGCTGTACGGGATCACGGCGGCGGCGACGTTCGCCTTCTTCATCGGGCTGGAGATCGTCGCCATCCTCGCGGACCTGACCGCCGACTTCGGGCTCGAAGAGATGGACATCGGCCAGATCGTCTACCCCGGGGCCTACGACATCCCGCTCATCGAGTACCTGCTGCTCACGGTGGTCCTGTTCAACGCGGCGCTCTCCTCGCAGATGATCCGCCGGATCGACGGCGGCAACCCGGCGAACGGCTACATCCACTTCGTCCTCCTGACGTGGCTCGGCGCGGTCACCGCCATCGCGACGCGGACGCTGGTCAACGCGATCCTGTCGATCTGAGGGCGGTCCGTTCCCGGGGACCGACCGGCCCGCGGCTACCCCTCGAACAGCGTCGGCTCGGTGACGGCCTCGTCAGCGGCGTCGCGCCACGAGCGCGACGGTTCCCAGTCGAACAGCCGCTCGGCCTTGTCGATCGCGTACGCGCCACGGTCGTCGCCCTCCTCGACGGCGCAGTCGTCGGGGACGCCGCCGTACGCCTCGCGGAGGAGGTCGAGCAGCGGGCGGCCGAGCGCGTTGTCGGCCGCGACGCAGTTCACCGCCTCGTGGGTGCCGGGTTCGACCGAGGTGTCGTCGTCGCCCGTCGCCGCGAGCGCGGCCGCGACGAGGTCGGCCACGTCGCGGACGTCGACGTACGACCAGAAGTTGCCCGCGCCGGCGTCGAGGTCGTCGACGTACTCGTCCGCGCGGCAGGCGTACGCGCCGGGGTACTGGATCCACGACGGGCGGATCGAGACGGCGGGCACGTCGTGGCGGCGCGCGACCGCGCCCGCCGCCGCCTCCGCGGTCACCTTCGAGAGCCCGTACGGGTCCTCCGGGCGGAGCGGGTGCGTCTCGCGGATCGGCAGCCCCTCCGGGAGCGGCGTCGGGTCGGCGAAGAAGAAGCCGTACGCGCCGTCGCTGGAGGCCTGAACGACCCGCGCGCCGGCGCGGCCGGCGGCGTCGAGGACGTGTTTCGCGGCGAGCGCGTTCGTCTCGAACACCCGGCCCTCGGGGTGGGTGCCGGCGACCGGAATCGCGGCCCAGTGGACGACGGCGTCGGGGTCGACCGCGGCGACGACGTCGAGCGCCTCGCCGCGCTCCGCGAGGTCGGCCGCGCGGAACGAGACGTGTGGCGCGGGGTCGACGCCGAGCCCGGGGTGGTCGTAGTCGACGACGACGACCTCGTAGTCGCCGGCGAGCCGGTCGGCGACCCAGCGCCCGGAGGCCCCGCGGCCGCCCGTGACGAGTACCGTTTCCATGCGAACGCCTCGCGCAGCGCGGGCAAAAGGCCGTTGTTCGCCGTCGACCGGGTCCGTCCGGGACCGACTCCGGCCGCAAATCGACGACCGCGCCTTCCCGCTCCGGCAGGCTTTAACGCGCTGAACGATTATTCAACACCATGGAATGGAAGACAGATTGGGGGTTACGTGGACGGATGGGACTGACGATGTTCCTCCTGTTCGCCCTCTACGTCGCTTTCGTCGGTGTCCTCCTGACGTTCTTCGACGTGGGTAACCTGACGGTCCTGCTCATGCTCGGCGGGTTCTCGCTCGCGCAGTACTTCTTCAGCGACAAGCTGGCGCTCCGGAGCATGGGGGCCCGCGAGGTCGACCCCGACGAGTACCCCGGCCTCCACCGCCGGATCGAGCGGCTGAGCCAGCAGGCCGACCTGCCGAAGCCGACCGTCGCGGTCGCGAACACGCAAGTGCCGAACGCGTTTGCCACCGGCCGGAACAAGAAGAACGCCACCGTCGCGGTGACGACCGGCCTCTTGGAGAGCTTAGACGAGGACGAGCTGGACGGCGTCCTCGCCCACGAACTGGCGCACGTCAAGAACCGCGACGTGATGGTGATGACCATCGCCTCGTTCCTCTCGACTATCGCCTTCTTCATCGTGCGGTGGGGGTGGCTGTTCAGCGGCGACAACCGGCAGGGCGCGCCGGTCATCGTGGCGATCCTCGTGTCGCTGGTCGTCTGGGTGATCTCGTTCCTGCTCATCCGCGCGCTCTCGCGCTACCGCGAGTACTCCGCGGACCGCGGCGCGGCGCTGATCACCGGCCAGCCCGGCGCGCTCGCCTCGGCGCTGATGACGATCGACGGCCGGATGGACAAGGTTCCCAAGGAGGACCTCCGCGAGGAGGCGGAGATGAACGCGTTCTTCATCATCCCGATCAAGGCCGGCTTCGTCGGCCGGATCGCCTCCACGCACCCGTCGACGGAGAACCGCATCGAGCGGCTCCGCGAGATGGAGAAGGAACTGGAAACGGCCTGATACGAATTTCAGTCTAATCTTCGTCGAGTTCCCGTTTCGCGTGCGTCCGAGGCTCCAGCCGTTCGACCGTACGTAACTTCCTTCGCTGAGAGTGACTCCGTGAACGGGGCCACCGAAGCCCCAACCGGGAGGACTCGCGCGGCTCGCTGTGCGCTTCGGTCGCTCACTTCGTTCGCTCCCTCCAGTGCTTGCGTCGCCGTGCTTCGCCCTCTCGGCTGCCCCTTCGAGTCCCGCCCCGCACCGCACAGCACCTCATGCCTCCCCAGCCTCGTCGGTCGCCCTCCGCGTTGCTCCGGGCGACCGACTCCCTCGCGCGTGCTGCTCGGCCGCAGCGCGGCCTCGCAGGCACGCGCCGGTTGTATCTCGTCAAGAGAGGTAGTCGCGCCGCTCGTCGGTACGAGCGGACTGAGGGGAGTAAGCCCCCTTCGGTTCGTCCCGACATTCGGCTGAGCGTCCGTGCCGTGGCCGGACTACCTTGTGGCACGGACTTGCACCGGCGAGGATTCGCCGTTCCATCCGTTCCCGCCCGTCCGTGGCGTGGCGGAGCCACGCGCCCTCTCCGGGTTAACTCCCTTCCCTCGCGGGTCGGTTCGCACGGATCATCGGTCGGGGCGGGGGGTGTCGTTGCTGTTCCAGCGCCAGCCGTCTCCGACTCCGGGCGTGTGCCCGGTCGCCTGTCCGGCCGGTGGGGGGACTTTCCTCATGCCGGAGGCACGGGAGTCGGGCTCCCTCTGTCCGGTTCGCCCTTTCGCCCGCCGGCGAATAAGCGGTTCGGTCGGGCGCGTCTCCGGCGAGACGTCGGAAGCGCCGCGAGAACGCTGTTCCAAGGGAAGCGTTCAAGTCGTCAGCAACGTAATAGTCTCTCATGTCCGAGGCTCAGACCGTTCAGCTGTCGTACGACGACGGTGCACGAGCGGTCGAACTCGCGCGGGAAGCGGTCGAGTCGTTCGTCCAACACGGACAACGCGAACAACCCGGCAGCATGCGGGAGGCGTTCTACGCCCGCACCGGAGCCTTCGTTCGACTCGAATCGACGCGGGGCCGCGGCCGCCTCCGCGGCTGCGCCGGCGCGTGGGAGACCTCCGACCAGCTCGGCCACGCAATCGTCGAGGCCGCCATCAAGGCGGCGTCCGACGACTCCTGCGGCTCCGAGGTGGAGCCCAAGGAGCTCGACAACCTCACGGTCTCGGTGTTCGTCGTCTCGAACTCCGTCCTCACGAACGATCCGCTCGAAGACCTCGAGATCGGCACCCACGGCGTCGCCGTCGACAGCGGCAACGCCCACGGCTGGCTCTACCCGACGGTCCCCGTCGAGAACGGCTGGTCCGGCGCGGAGTTCCTCTCGCGCGCCTGCCGGAAGGCGAAGCTCTCGCCCACCGCGTGGCAGGAGGAGGACACGATGGTGACGCTCATCGAGGGGCAGGTGTTCCGAGAGCGCGCCGACGGCGGTGCCGTCGAGGAGCTGTAACCCGCCCGGCCGCACCGCCCGGCCGCCCCGTACGGTCCCGTCTGATCGATCGCCCCCCGACCGCGTTCTCCCGCTCGACGCCGACCGCAGAGCCGCGGCCCCGTCCGTCGCGTCCCGGTCCGTCGCGCCCCGCTCTCGACGCCCAATTTCTTAGGCCGTCCTAAAAATCGGTGGCTTTTTGATGTTTTAGGTTGGCCTAAAATCCATGAGACGCTCGGACGACGCGCGCGCAGACCCCTCCGACGGCGGTGATCCGCGATGAGCGTCGAAACTCACGTCGACCGCGCTCGCGACCGCGTGGCCGCCGAGCGCGACGCCGTCGCGGACGAGCGACGGGCCTACGAGCGCTTCGGATCCGCCGTCGCGTCGATCCCCACGACTTCCGGGCCGACGGCCGCCCGCGGGGAGACGACCGCCGGCACCGGACCGGGGACCGGCGGCGTCCGCGCGGCCGTCGGCGGACGGGCCGCCTCGGCGACCGACGGCTGCCGGCGGGTCCGCGAGGCGTTCGCCGAGACGGTGCGCCCGCACAGCGTCGCCGACCGGGCCGCCGACGAGCCCCTGTTGGCGACGGTCCGCGAAGAGTTGGGCGACGCCGTCGCGGTCGCGCTCTCGCCGAAGACGGACCACGACTTCACCCCGCCGGTCGCGTCCGCGATCGGGTCCGCCGTCGACGACCGGCTCGCGGAGATCGCGGTGTTCGACCGGACGTTAAAGCGGGAGGCCGCGTCCCTCCGGTCGGCGGGCGAGACGATCCGGGAGGTCACCGACTGGCTGGCGGCCGCGGACGAGACGCCCCTCCTGACGCTCGGGTTCGACGAGCTACGCCGCCGCCACGAGGCGCTCGCGGACCGGATCGCGACCTGCGAGTCGCTGCTCGCGGACCGGCAGGCAGACCTCGACCGGACCGCCAGCCGCGGCGCGTCGGTCGGGCTCCGGCAGCGCTCGACGGTCGCGTACCTCTACGACGACTTCCCGGTGTCGTATCCCGTCCTCTCGACCGTCGCGCGGCTCGTCGAGACCCTCACCGAGTGCCAGCGGGCGGTCCGCGACCACCTGACGCGGAGGGCGTGACCGTGTCGGACTCGCCGCGCCGCACTCGGGCGACCGGCTGGGCGTGGGCCTGCCTCGCGCTGTTCGGCGGCGACGCCGAAAGCGTCGACCCCGAGAGCGCCGACCCGCGCGAGGACGAGTCGAGAGACGACGGGATGAGCGGAGACGGAGCGAGCGAGGGCAGTCCGACCGCCCCGGAATGACGAGCGAGACGGAGTACCTGCTCGCGCTGTACATCGCGGAACAGCGGTCGTCGCCGCCGGTCCCGCCGGGGCGGATCGCCGACGCGGTCGGGCGGTCGCCCGCCGCGACGACGGAGATGCTCCAGCGGCTCGAAGACCGCGGGCTCGTGGACCGGAAGCCGTACGACGGCGTGGCGCTGACCGAGGCGGGCCGGGAGCGCGCCGCTGACCGCCACGAGGCGTACGTCGCGCTCTCGTGGTTCTTCCGCGACGCGCTGGGGCTCGACGCCCACGAGCGCGAGGCGATGGAGATGTCGGGGCTGGTGAGCCCGACGGTCGCCGACCGGCTCGTCGACCTGCTGCTCGACGAGGTGCCGAACGAGCCGGCCGCTCCCGGAGCGCTGTCGCTCCCGCGGTCGGACGCGGACTGAAAAAGGGAGATTCGGCAGATCGACGCTCGGCCGCCGCCTCGTCGGCTCAGTTCGTCGCGGACTCGACGACGAGCGAGTCGTCCTCGAGGTAGTGCTCGATGTGGTGGGCGTGCTCTTCGAGGGTCTCCAGCTGCTCGCGGAGCATCTGGCTCGTCGCGTAGTCGCCGAGCCCGTCCGCGAGCGCGACGTGCTCGCGGTAGCTCTCGATGATGTCGCCCATCATCTCCAGGTCGTTCGCGAGCGACGTCCGCACGTCGTACACGTCCTCGTCTTCCGGCTCCACCGTCGCCTCGTCGGTGAGCGTCGCCATGCTCGCGTGCGGCACGCCGCCGAGCGCCTGGAGCCGCTCCGCGAGCTCGTCGGCGGCGGCCTCGACGTCCTCGTACACCTCCTGGAGGAACACGTGGACCTCGAGGAACTCCGCGCCCTCGACGTTCCAGTGGTGTTTGTGGAGCTGGTGATAGAGGACGTACGCGTTCGCGAGGTCGCCGTTCAGCGCCTCGACTATCTGTTCCGCCTTCTCTGTGTCCAGCCGTAGCGCGTTCTCGTCGACCGTATCCGCCCGCTGGCGCGTTGACTTCTGGGTGCTCATTACGTCTCCCTCTTTGTGCGCCCCCGACTTATATCTTATCAACATACAAACAATTTTTCGTGCCGCCTAAAAGTCGATAGCGTACGGAGATGAAGCGCTGTCAGCGCCGATCCGCGAAGTATTATACGCTATCTGAAACTACTCGCCGCTCCCGTAGCCCACCGCCTCCGCGTCCGCGAGCGCCCGCTCCGTCGCGGCCGACAGGTCGAACGCGTCGCCGGCGACGACATCGCCGTCGCGGATCACCGGCTCCATGAGCGGCTCGGCCCCCTCGGGCCCGGAGCGGTCCGCGAGCCCGACGGCGTGGGCACCGTCCGCGGTGCGGTAGACGGACTTCGCGCCCGAGAGCTTCCCGCGCTTGGCGGCCGGTTCGCCGTCGACCGCGACCAGATCGAGCGCGAAGTCGACCGGGTCCGCGTTGGAGACGTACCCGCCGACGCCGAACCCGTCGACGACGTCGCGCAGCCCCCGGAGGTCCGCGGGGCCGAGCCCGCCGGAGACGTACACGTCGACGTCCCCGCGGCCACGCGCGTCGAGTTCCCACCGGACCTCTCGCACGATGTGCCGGAAGTCGCCGCGCCGGGAACCGGTCGTGTCGAGGCGGACGCCGTCGAGGTCTTCGCCGAGCGTCTCCACCGCCCGCAGCACCTCGTCCACCTCGTCGGAGTATGTGTCACACAGCGCGATCCGGGGCGCGTCCGCCGGGACGCCCTCGTCGTAGGCGCGCCACGCGGCCTCCTGCTCGCCCCGCCCGAAGCAGATGGCGAGCGCGTGCGGCATCGTCCCGGACGCCTCCCGCCCGATCAGCTCCCCGGCGGCGACGTGCGAGAAGCCGTCGAACCCGCCGACGAGCGCGGAGCGCTCGACCGCCGCGGTCATCGCGGGGTGGACGTGGCGCGCGCCGAAGGAGAGCACCGACGACTCCGGCGCGGCGACCCGGCAGTCCAGCGCCGCCGTCGCCATCCCGGACGCGTGCGAGAGGAAGCCGAGGAGGGAGGTCTCCAGCCGCGCGAACTCCAGATACGGTCCCTCGATCCGCATCACCGGGCCGCCGTCGAACAGCCGCCCCTCCGGGATCGCGCGGACGTCGACGTCGCGGCCGGCCAGCAGTTCGACCGCGTTCCCCAGCCCGGCGAACAGCTCGAACGAACCGTCCGGGAACTGGTCCGCGGTCACCTCGGCGACGACGCGGGGGTTCCGCCCCGCGGCCGAAAGCGCCGCCTCGGTCCGCTCGAAGTACGCGTCGGTCGCGCGCCCCTCCCGGACCGCGGCCGCGTCGACGATGTCGAACTCGCTCATGGCCGACCGTTCGGCCGCGGGGACGAAAAGCCACCCGTGTCGGAGCGCCCGCCAGCGCCGCGCCGACACCCCAGACTACGACGACCGCCGCGCGGACAGCCCCAGCGCGGCCGCGAGGGCGGCGAGCGCCGCCGCGACGCCGAACCCGGGCGCGCTGCCGCCGGTGCTGTCGCCGTCGCTTCCGTCGGCGTCCTCGCTCCCGTTCCCGTCGTCGGTGTCGGTCCCGTCGTCGGTGTCGGTGCCGTCGCCGCCCTCGGTCCCGTTAGTCCCGTCGGTGTCCGGGAGCGCGAGGTCGGCGTCCGGGCGCAGTTCGAGGACGCCCTCCGGGGACGGCGCGTGGGTTATCGTCACGCTCGTCCCGTCGCGCTCGACGCCGTACGCGCCGGGGAAGTCGCTCCCGTCGCCGATCGCGTAGACGGTCCCGTCCTCGTAGCCGCCGTCGCCGTGCGCGTTCAGCATCCGGACGTAGGCGTCGCGGAACTCGGCGGCGTCGGCCTCGGTCTGCCACTCCGTCGCCCAGACGTACCCGTCGCGGTCGCCGTTCCGGTACGGGTACAGCTCGTCGCCCGCCCACCCGTCCGTCGCGGGGTGCGCGTAGTTGTAGGTCGCGCGGGTCTGTAGCTGCGCGTCCGTCCGGAGGTGGAGGTTGTAGTTCGCCCCGGGGGACCGCCCCGGATCGAGGACCGAGTACTCGTACGCGCCGTCGAACTGGACGCCGGCGCTCTGGTACCAGAACATCACGAACATCGACGCCTCGCCGGCGGTCTCCGCGCCGTCGACGCCCTCGTTCCCGTACGTCTCCCAGCCGCCCGTCGCCGCGTCCTCGAAGGCGACCTCGGTCGTCTCGTAGTCCGGGTTCCGGTGGATCACCTCCGCGGTCGACGCCGGCGGGTCGTTCATCGTCTCGTTGACCGCCGCCCAGCCTCCCTCGTCGACGAGCTCGCGGACGTAGAGGGCCCCGTCGCCGTACGGCTGGAGGACGGTCTGGAGGATGCCGATGTTCCCGGAGAACCCGCCGCCGCCCCCGCCGCTCTCGGGCGCGTCGACGCAGGTCCAGTTGTCCGCACAGCGGGCGTCGTACCGCTCCTCGACGTGGACCGCCTCCCCCTCGACGATCCCGTCGACCGCGAGGTCGCCGTCCTGCGTGACGCCGACGTAGCGCGGGTCGGTGAGGTCGTGGTACTGGTCTTGCATCGCGTGGAGCAGCTCGTGCGCGAGCGTCGAGGGGTCGATGTCGGGCGACTCGCCGTCCGGGACGACGATGACGATCCGGTCCTCGGACGGCGAGTAGAAGCCGGAGACCGCGCCGCCGAGCACCGAGTCGATCTCGTCGTTCGCGTTCTCCTCGTCGCCGACGACGAACAGCGCCTCCCACACCTGGTCGTTCCAGCGGCGGTACGCCTCGGACTGGTTGCCGCCCGCGGTGTCGTTCGCGTACTCGCTGCGCGACACCGTTTCGACCGGGATGTCCTGCTTGAAGGGGCGCTGCCGGACGTGCTCGACGCGCGCCATCGTCAGGTCCGTCAGCGCCGACAACTGCGTCTCGTTGAGCCCGTCCGCCTCCTCGAAGTCGACCGACTCCTCGTAGTGCGTCCCGTTCCAGCAGCCGACCAACTCGGTGCCGTCGCCGGCGTCGCACTCGTCGGCGGACGCGGAGGGCATGGCCTCGGACGCCCCCGGGTCGCCGACGGACGCGGCGTGGGAAACGCCGGCGTCCGGCGCGGCGGCGGCACCGGCGGTGAACGCGACACACAGGACGGCGAGCGCGGCCACGACGGCGGCCGCGGTCGAGAGGGTGAGAACCCGTCGCATAGGAATCGTATCGGACGCCCCGGTAAGTAGTCTGTCGGTTCCTTCGGGGCCGCGGCCGGCGGATTTTTTCGGCGAGCTCGGTCCCCGCCGACGGCGGTCGGGTCGGCGGACCCGGCGCTCGGTCCGACGCGACGGAATCGCCGATCCCCCGCCGCGATTGCGGACGCGGACCACGGTTTTTGAAGACCGCGCTCCAACTCTTGGCATGGCGTTCGATCCGACCGAGACCGCGGTGGTCGTCGTCGACATGCAAAACGGGTTCTGTCACTCCGACGGGAGCCTCTACGCCGAGCCGAGCGAGGCGGCGGTCGAGCCGGTGACGGCGCTCGTCGACCGCGCCCGCGACGCCGGCGCGTCAATCGTCTACACCCGCGACGTCCACCCGCCCGAGCAGTTCGACGGGGCGCACTACTACGACGAGTTCGACCGCTGGGGCGAACACGTCGTCGAGGGGTCGTGGGACGCCGAACTCGTCGGCGACCTCGACGTGCGCGACGCGGACCACGTCGTCGAGAAGCACACCTACGACGCCTTCTATCAGACGGATCTGGAGGGATATCTTGACGCGCACGGAATCCGCGACCTCCTGATCTGCGGCACGCTCGCGAACGTCTGCGTCCTCCACACCGCGGGCAGCGCGGGGCTCCGGGACTACCGCCCGGTCGTCGTCGAGGACGCGCTCGGCTACATCACCGAGGAGCACCGGGAGTACGCGGTCGACCACGCCGACTGGCTGTTCGGCGAGACGGCGACCCGCGACGAGGTCGCCTTCGACTCCGCGTAGCGGGAACTGACTCCCCGATCGGTCAAGACCGCGATTATCACGCGCGGCAATCGGCGTGTAACCCTTTTTGCCGCTCGCCGGAACCGCGAAGTATGGACATCTCTCGGCGGGGCGTACTCGGCGGTCTCGGCGCGGTCTGTGGGGTCGGTGCCGTCGGGTTTGCCGGCGCGACGCGGGTGACGGACGGCGAGGCGCTCGAAGGCATCGGCGGGGAGGGCCCGGGACCGGCGGGCGGCGAGGAAGACGGGAGCGACGACGGGCCGACCGCGGCTCCCGTCGACCCCGACGCGCCGTTCGCGGCCACGCTCACCGGCGACGACGGGACCGAGGCGCGGCTGTTCGACGCGAGCGACCTCGACCGCGTCAAGGGCGTCTTCGCCGAGGACGGCGAGTACCTCGTTCAGGTCGTCCTCTCCGAGGCGGGCGTCGAGTCGTTCCGGAGCCGCCTCGACGACGCGGGCGCGACCGACGACCCGGCGGCGTTCGTGGTGTCGATGGCGCTCGACGGGACCGAGGTCAGGCGCGTCGAACTCGACGAGGAGACCGTCGACTCCCTCACCGCGTCCGAGTGGGGCGGCGTGCTGACGCTCCCGTTCGGCGAGGAGTCGGTCGCCGAGTCCGTCTTCGAGCGCCTCGCCGCCGAGGAGTGAGTCGCCGCGGGCGGTTCGGGCGAGCGGCTCGTCGCGGGTCCGCCCCCGACGGCTGACTGGTCAGGTCCCGGTGAGGCGCGTAGACAGCGTTTTGCCTCCGGGCCCCGTGTCTCAGCCGTGAGCGACGCAACCGCTGACGACGGCGGTCGCCCGTGTCCGGTCTGCGAGACGCCGATGTACCACCGGCACTGTAAGTACGTCTGTCCGGCGCACGGCGTCGTCTACGACTGTAGCGACACGTTCTACTGACCGAACGGTCGGTTCACATGCCCCGATCGCGGGCGGAATTAACGGGTCCGCAAGGGGACCAAACTGAGCCGTGCGAACTGTTATGTTCTTGGAGTCCGACTTTTCAGACATGATGGGCGACCCGTACGCGACCCTCCCTGCCGACCTCCTGGGGTCAGCATGGTAGAGCAAAATCAGGTTGCCCGGAGCAAGCGGATCCAGCGCCGCACCGGGAAGACGTTCCACGTCGCCACCCGGTTGCTGCCGCAGCGGATCCGTCATCCGACGTACGTGCTGTACGGCTTCTTCCGGATCGCCGACGAGGTCGTCGACGCGGAGGACACCGCGCCGCCGGCCGAGCAGCGTGCCGAACTCGACCGGCTCCGGGCGGCCGCGCTCGGCGAGGAGCCGACCGACGACCCGGTGTTGGAGGCGTTCGCCGAGGTGTGCGAGCGCAACGACATCCCCGACGCGGACGTCCACTCGTTCGTGGACGCGATGGCGAGCGACATCGACACCGACCGGTACGAGACCTACGCGGACCTGGAGGCGTACATGGACGGCTCCGCGGCCGCCGTCGGCCGGATGATGACGGCGATCATGGACCTCGACCCCGAGGCGGAGGCCGAGGCGCTCCCCCACGCCACGAAGCTCGGCGAGGCGTTCCAGATGACGAACTTCCTCCGGGACGTCCGCGAGGACGTGGTGGAGCGCGACCGGATCTACCTCCCGCTGGAGACGCTCCGCCGCCACGGCGTGAGCGAGGAGCAGATCCTCGACCTGGAGTTCGACGAGAACGTCGCGGCCGCGGTCCGCGAGGAGATGGCCCGCACCGAACGCCTCTACGAGGAGGGCGTCGCGGGCATCAAGTACCTCCCCGAGGACTGCCAGCTCGCGGTGCTGCTCGCGGCGGTGCTGTACGTCGACCACCACCGCCTCATCCGCGACCGCGGCTACGACACCGTCTCGGCGACGCCGGAGCTGTCGTTCGCCCGGAAGATCTCGCTGCTGGTCCGCACCCGCTGGAAGTGGCAGTGGAACCGCGACCCGGAGGCCGTGTTCTACGACATGTGCACCGACTTCGAGCCGAGCCGCGAACACCACGGCCACGGCCCGCACGGCGCGGGCGTCCCGCAGACGGACTGAGCCGGCCCGCATGGATCGCTCCCGGTTCGTCTCGCTCGCGGTCGCCGCGTTCGGGCTCGTGTTCGTCTCCTTTCTCATCCGCGGCCTGACCCGACTGGTCGCCCCCTACGGGGTCGCCGTCGCCGCGTCGGCACCGCTCCTCTTCGCGGCCGCCGCGCTGTTGGCCGGGCTCTTCGCCCTCGCGGTCCTCGACGCGACCGGGATCCGGCCGATGAGGTAGCCGGCGGACGGAGTAGCCGGCCGATGGGGTAGCCGGCGGACGGGTGACTGGGGAACTGACCCCCCGTGTCGCCCCCGCCCGAGCCGGAACGCCCTTGCCCCGCCGCGCCCGACGAGACGTATGGACGTACGAACCGTCGCGGACCTCTCGCCGGCCGAGCGGCGCGCCTTCTTCGAGCGCGACGCGGGCGTCGAGGGGGTCCGCGAAGACGTGCGGGAGATAGTCGACCGGGTCCGCGAGGAGGGCGACGTCGCGGTCCGCGAGTTCGCCGAGGAGTTCGACGGCGTCGCCGTCGGCAACGTCGACGTGTCCGACGCGGCGGAGCGGGCCCACGACGAGCTGGCGGACGCGGACGACCCGGTCCTCGACGCGGTCGAGGCGGCGGCGGCGAACGTCCGCGAGTTCCACGAGCGCCAGCGCCCGGAAGACTGGCGCGACGACTTCGGCGGCCGGGAGCTCGGCCGACGCTTCCGCCCGCTCGACCGCGTCGGCGTGTACGTGCCCGGCGGCGCGGCCTCGTACCCCTCCAGCGCGCTGATGGGGATCATCCCCGCGGTCGTCGCCGGCGTCGACCACGTCGCGGTCGCGACCCCCCCGGCGGAGGAGCTCGACCCGGTCACGCTCGCGGCGATCCACGAGGCGGGGGCCGACGCGGTGTATCAGGTCGGCGGCGCGCAGGCCGTCGCCGCGCTCGCGTACGGCACGGAGACCCTCACCCGCGTCCAGAAGGTGGTCGGCCCGGGCAACAAGTGGGTCACCGCCGCCAAGTCGATCGTCCAGGGCGACGTGGAGATCGACTTCCTCGCCGGCCCGAGCGAGGTGCTCGTCCTCGCCGACGAAACGGCCGACCCCGAACTGGTCGCGGCCGATCTGGTCGCGCAGGCCGAACACGACCCGAACGCCTCCGTGGTCGCGGTCACCGCCGACGCCGACCTCGCCGACGCCGTCGCCGACGCCGTCGCCGAGCAGGCCGCCAAGCGCGAGCGCGAGGAGACGATCCGGGCCGCCCTCGACAACGAGGCGTCGGGAGTTCTCCGGGCGCGCTCGATGCCCGAGGCCGTGCTGTTCGCCGAGGAGTACGCCGCCGAACACCTCTCGATCGTGGCCGACGACGACGAGGAACTCCTCGACCGGATCACGAACGCGGGCTCCGTGTTCCTCGGCCCGTACTCCCCCGTGGCGGCCGGCGACTACGCGACCGGGACGAACCACGTGCTGCCGACGAACGGCGGCGCGAAGCGCTACGGCGGGCTCTCCGTCGATACCTTCCTCCGGTCGTCGACGGTCCAGCGGCTCGACCGCGACGCGCTCGACGACCTCTCGGAGACGGTCACGTCGCTCGCGGAGGCGGAGGGGCTGGAGGGCCACGCCGAGAGCGTGCGGAAGCGGTTCGAGTGAGGCGGGTGTCGATGCGGCGGCCGGTCGAGCCGCGATGGGTCGAGCCGTGACGGGTCGAGCCGCGGCGGATCGATCGAGGCGGCGACTCGCGCGCGAGCGGTTCGGTAGCGGTATATATCGGCATATACGGTAACAGTTCGCACGTAACCGTCCGAGCGGTACGTTCCCCTTCCGAGCGGAACGTGTCCCTCCGATCGCCCATATTCGGCTCATAGCAGCCTTCTTACCCCGAAAAACGGCCTTTCTACCCGTAATGTCGGACGACACCGACGGACGGCGCGAATCGAGTTCCAGGCGGCGGTTCCTTCTGGCCGGGGGCGCGGCGGCGCTCACCGGGCTCGCCGGGTGCTCCGGCGGCTCGGGGAGCACCGGCGGCGACGGTGATTCCGGGGGCGACGGCGCGTCCAGCAGCGCCAGCGGGAACTCCGGCGACGGCGAGTCCGGGGAGTCCGGCGACCCGATGCTGGCGGACGCGAGCGCGTTCGACCCCGAGAGCCCGAACTGGGAGGAGAACAACTACCTCTCGACGCCCCTCATCGACGCCGGCTACGAGCGCGGGAGCCGCGCGGATCTGGAGAGCATGGGGAGCCGCGAGGTCGACGAGGTCCCCCACGGCGACCCGGTTCGGGAGACCCCCGACGACGAGAGCGAGTGGCTCGAACCGGACACGCTCGTCTTCACCGAGAGCCCGAGCGAGGACGTCCAGGGCCGCTACGAGGAGGACTTCCAGGCGGTCTTCGACCGCATCGAGGAGGAGACGGGCCTCCCGGTCGAGTACAACCGCGTCAACAGCTACGCGGCGTCCGTGGAGGCCATGCGCTCCGAGCGCGCCCACATCGCGAACTTCTCGACGGGGACGACCTGCTTCGCGGTCAACCTCGCCGGGGCGGTCCCGTTCGCGGCCGGCATCGCGCCGGACGGCTCCTTCGGCTACCGGCTGTTCGCGACGACGCGCGCCGACGCCGACGGCATCCAGAGCGTCTCGGACTTCGCGAACGACGACGTGCGGATGGCCCACGCGGAGCCGGCGTCGAACTCCGGCCACCAGGCCCCCTCGGCGCTGTTCGACCAGTACTTCGACGTGACCGCCGGCGAGGACTACGAGATCAACTTCTCCGGCGGCCACTCCCAGACGACGCGCGGCATCGCCGCCGGCGACTACGACGCCGGCCCGATCTGTTCGACCTGCTTCCTCGACACCGTCGAGGCCGACAGCAACCTGCGCTTCGACGACTTCAAAGTGGTCTGGGCGTCGAACCCGTTCCCGAACGGCCCGGTCGCGTACCGCTACAACCTCCACCCCGATATCCAGGAGGGGATCCGGGCGGCGTGGCTCGACTCGGACTTCGCCGGGACGACGTACGCGGAGCGCACCGGCTACGAGGAGTACGTCCCCATCGAGTACCGGCGGCACTGGTACGACATCATGGTCATCCAGCGGTACAACGACGTCGAGTACACGCAGGGCGCGCTGAGCGAGTGATCCGATGACGCTCAACGTGACCGACCTGCGGAAGACGTACGAGTCGGGCGACGAGGCGCTGAAGGGCGTCGACCTCTCGGTCGGCGGCAGCGAGACGACCGCGATGATCGGCCCGAGCGGTGCCGGGAAGAGCACCTTCATCAGGTGCGTCAACCGGCTCACGGAGCCGACCTCGGGGACGGTCGAACTCGACGGGACCGACCTGACCGCCCTCGACGACGACGGGCTCCGCGCGGCGCGCCGCGACATCGGGATGATCTTCCAGGAGTACAACCTCGTCGAGCGGCTCACCGTGATGGAGAACGTGCTCACCGGGCGGCTCGGCTACGTCTCCGCGTGGCGCGCCTTCCGTCGGAACTTCCCGCCCGAGGACGTCGAGCGCGCCTACGAGATCCTGGAGCGCGTCGGCCTCGGCGACATGGAGAACAAGCGCGTCGACGAGCTGTCGGGCGGCCAGCGCCAGCGCGTCGGCATCGCCCGCGCCGTCGTCCAGCAGCCGAAGATCCTCCTCGTCGACGAGCCGACCTCCAGCCTCGACCCCGAGACGTCGAACACGGTGATGCGGCTGCTCACCGAGATTGCCGCCGAGCGCGAGGTCCCCGTGCTGATCAACATCCACGAGGTGGACCTCGCGGTCGAACACGCCGACCGGATCGTCGGGCTCCACGACGGCGAGGTCGTCTTCGAGGGGTCGGCGAGCGAACTGGACGAGGGGGCGCTCGACCGGGTGTACCGCGGCGGCGACCCGCCGGCGTCGCGCGGCTCGGATGCGTCCGGGGAGGACGCGCCGGTCGGCGACGGCTCCGACGGCGGCCCGCTCGTCGGCGACGGCGTCGTCTCGACGGACGGACACGCGCCGGAGCGACCGACTTCGGGTGGGTCCTGAGATGGCGACGGGACAGCGCACCTGGCGGCGACCGACCGCGTTCGGCCGGCGGGAGTTCAAGTGGGCGGCGTACCTCGCGGTCGTCGGCTTCTTCCTCTGGTCGGCGTGGGGGATCGGTGCCGACCCGGCGCGGATCGCCAGCGGCTTCGGCCGGGGGCTGACGCTGCTCGGCGACTTCTTCCCGCCGGACGCGACCCCGCGGCAGGCCCGGCGGATCGTCGACAAGATGGTCGAGAGCGTCGCCATGGCGATGATCTCGACGGTCACCGGGATCGCCCTCAGCGTCCCGGTCGCGTTCATGGCGGCGGAGAACCTCTCCCCGAAGCCGCTGTACTACCTCAACCGCGGGTTCATCTCGCTGTCGCGGGCGCTCAACGCCATCATCGTCGCCATCCTCGTCGTGAAGGCGGTCGGGCTCGGGCCGCTCGCCGGGATCATCACGATCACGTTCAAGACGGTCGGTTTCTTCGCGAAACTGCTCGCCGAGGACTTGGAGGACATCGACATGGGGAGCGTCGACGCCGTGCGGGCGACGGGAGCGTCTCCGGTCCAGACGCTCGCGTACGGCGTCGTCCCGCAGATAATTCCGCGGTTCGCGGGCCTCAGCGTCTACCGCTGGGACATCAACATCCGCACCTCGACGGTCGTCGGCATCGTCGGCGCGGGCGGCATCGGCTCGGTGCTGCTCACCGCGTTCAACCGCTACTCCCACCAGTACGTCTCCGCCATCCTCGTGGCGATCGTCGCGGTCGTCCTCGTCGCCGAGGGGGTCAGCGCGGTCGTCAGACGGAGGTACCAATGAGCGAGGTCGACGCCGCGCGCTCGTGGCGACGCTTCGACCGCCGCCGCCGGATCGGCCGGTTCGTCGGCGTCCTCGCCGCGCTCGTCGTCTTCGCCGCCTCGTGGCGGTTCCTCGACATGGGGATCACGAACGTCGAGACGGTCCCGCGCGAGATCCGCGACCTCCTCACGCGGATGTACCCGCCCGACTTCGCGTACGCCCCGGAGATCGTCGACCCGCTCGTCGAGACGGTCCACATCGCGGCGCTCGGAACGCTCGGGGCCTTGGTGCTGGCGGTCCCGGTCGCGCTGCTCGCCGCCGAGAACACGACGCCGAACGCGGTCACCTACTGGCTCGGCAAGCTGATCGTCACCGTGAGCCGGTCGGTGAACACGATCGTCTGGGCGCTGATATTCGTCGTTGTGTTCGGCAGCGGGCCCCTCGCGGGCGCGGTCGCCATCGCCTTCCGGTCGGTCGGGTTCCTCGGAAAGCTGCTCGGCGAGGAGATAGAGGAGATCGACTTCGGGCAGGTCGAGGCGGTCCGCGCCGCCGGCGCGTCGTCGACGCAGGTGCTGTTGTACGGGATCCTCCCGCAGGTGAAGCCGGCGCTCGTCGGGCTCAGCGTCTACCGGTGGGACATCAACGTCCGCGACTCGACGATCCTCGGGTTCGTCGGCGCGGGCGGGATCGGCGTCCAGCTGTTCCGCGCCGTCAACGCCTTCGCGTGGCAGTCGGTCGCGACGATCCTGATCGTGATCCTCGCCGTCGTCCTCGTCAGCGAGGGGATCTCGGCGTCCGCACGGAGGATGACCCGATGACGCCCGTCGGCGACGACACGACGACGCTCGTCGGCGACGACGCGGCGATCCTCTTCGACATGGACGGCGTGGTTCTCGAAGGCCGGGAGACCGACCCGGCGGTCCGCTCGCGCGCGCTCGACGACGTCCTCGCCGACCGCGGGCTGACCGCGTCGGGGGCGCTCCGCCGGCCGCTGGAGCGCGCCCCTTACGACGAGGCGTTCCGGGCCGCCTGCGACGAGCTCGGCGTCGACGCCCCGGCGTTCTTCCGGGCGCGCGAGGAGCGGACCGCCGAGCGCGCCGTCGCGCGCCTCTCGGCCGGGGCGAGGCGGCTCCACCGCGACGTGGACGCCCTCGACGAGCTGACCGAGGGCGCGCGGATCGGACTCGTCAGCAACAACTACCACCCGACCGTCGAGTTCGTCGTCGACCACTTCCGGCTCGACGCGTTCTCGTTCGTCCGCGGCCGCGACCTCGGTCCGGACGGCTTCCGGCGGCGGAAGCCGGACCCGCACTACCTGAACGAGGCGCTCGACGCGCTCGGCGCGGCCGGCGGCCTCTACGTCGGCGACCGCGCGACCGACGTGATCGCCGCCGAGCGCGCCGGCCTCGACAGCGCGTTCCTCAGGCGCGACCACAACGCTGACCGCGACCTCGACGTGGAGCCCACCGTCGAGATCGGGAGCCTCCGCGACCTCGTCGAGTTCGTCGACGCCGGGTCGGTCGACTCCGCGGCGGCCGACTCCGCGGCGACCGACTCCGCGGCGACCGACCCGCCCGGCGACACGCCCTGACGCGGCCCTCCGAGCTCTTTCCGACCGGTCTGCGGCGGTCTCGGTCGCGGCGGTCGACACCCGGGACGAACGGATCGCTTCCGCCGGCAGGGTTTTGAGTGTCCGTGCCGAACCCGTTCGCATGAGTACCGAACCGGCCGACACCGGGACCGAGGGGAACGACCCGGCGATCGAGGTCACGCCGGACGCCGCCGAGGAGGCGCTCTCGCTGTTGGAAGGCGAGGGGCTCGACACGGACATCGCCGGACTGCGGCTGTTCGTCCAGCAGGGCGGCTGCGCGGGGCTGTCGTACGGGATGCGCTTCGACACCGAACCGGAGGAGGACGACCTCGTCGTGGAACACCACGGGCTTCGGGTGTTCGTCGACCCCGCGAGCCGCAACTACATCGGCGGCAGCACGCTCGACTACGAACACGGGCTTCAGGCCGCGGGCTTCGAGGTCGAGAACCCCAACGTCGTCTCCGAGTGCGGCTGCGGCGAGTCGTTCCGGACGTAACCGTCTCGTCTCCGAAGCGCTCTTTCCGACCTCCGAAGCGCTCTCTCGGTTCCGATCATTTTCGCGACGCGCGAGTCCCCCGCTTAAGTCGCTCCGCCGGGTAGCGGGAGCCATGACTCTGGAAGCGACGACGACGCCGAGCGGCGAGCGGGTGTACACCGACCGGTCGCGCACCGAGCGCGGCGCGGACGGTCCCTTCTATCTGGTGTTCGCGGACGAGGCGGGCGAGTCGCGCTGGGGGTTCCGCTGCGGCAACTGCGAGTCGCTCGACACCGCGATGGACACGATGGGCCGGATCCAGTGTACCGAGTGCGGCAACCTCCGGAAGCCGGACGAGTGGGACGCCGCCCACGAGTGAGCGGCGCTCGCGCCTCTCTCGCCCGTTCTCGACGCCGCGCCGATTCTCCGCGAGCGAAATTGTGAGAAAGTTTATCACGGATGGCGACCAACTCCGAGGTAGATGGCCACTGCGAGCATCCCCCCGACGACCGAGGCCAGAGACGTCTTCCGCGAACTGGGATACACCGTCTCCGAGGGCGGACGAGAGTTCGTCGCGGAACGCAAGTGGCGGCGCGTGCTCGTGACGGTGTTGTGTCTCGACGACGACGACCTCGACCCGTATCTCGCAGACGGGGGCGAGACACCGCGACTCCGGTGTTTCGTGACGTGGCGCGACCGCGCAGCCGACCTCCAAGAGCGGCTCGTCTCCGCGAAGCCGCCCTACGACTGGGCGGTCATCGGGGTCGACCGCGACGGCGAGGACTTCGCCGTGATGGAAGGCGCGCCGGGCAGTCCGTAGCCGCCGCCTTTTGAGGGCCGACCCGCGGCCGGGTCGGCACGCCGGACGCGTATTTTTATCCCACCGTGCGCCCTACTCACACGCGGCATGGTGTTCAAGAAGATCACGCTGATCGGGACGAGCGAGGAGAGCTTCGACGCCGCGGCCGACGACGCCCTCGACCGCGCCGAGGACACCCTCGATAACGTGTACTGGGCCGAGGTGGAGGAGTTCGGGGTCGAGCTACAGGGGGACGCCGACCGCGAGTATCAGGCCGAAGTCGAGGTCGCGTTCGAGCTGGAGGGCTGAGCGGCCGGATCGCGTTTTTATTTTTGGAGTGAACACGCCGAAGCCCCAGTCGCTCGGCGATACGAGGTTGCTATTTATAAACGACCGATCGCCACGAACACCACCGAAGCCCCAGTCGCGAGGCGGGCAGACGCTCGCTGTGCTCCTCGTCGCTCACTCCGTTCGCTCCTGCGGTGCTTACGTCGCCTCTGCCCGCCTCCCGGCTGCCCCTTCGAGTCCCGCCCCGCACAGCACGGCCTCACGCCTCCCCAGCCTCGTCGCTGGCGGTCTTCGCTTCGCTCGACCGCCAACGACTCCCTCGCACGCGCTCCTCGCGCCCGGTGGGCGCTCGGAGGCGCGCGCCACCGCCCGGTCGAGGAGTTAAAAATGATCTCGCGGCGGCCACCTATTTATCCGCCCGCCCCCACGACCCGCCAATGACCGCTTCACGCGCACCGGCCGAGCCGACGGTCCGGGACTTCGAAGCGACGGTCGAGTCCGTCCACGGCCGCGAGATCGTCCTCGACGAGACGTACTTCTACCCCGAGTCCGGCGGCCAGCCGGCCGACAGGGGGACGCTCGACGGCCACCTCGTCGACGACGTGGTCGAGCGCGACGGCGTCGTCGTCCACTCGCTCGATGCCGACCCGGAGGCCCTCTCGCTCGCGGCCGGCGACGCGGTGACGGGGCTGATCGACGACGCGTTCCGCACCTACTGCGCCCGCGCCCACACCGCCTCGCACGTGCTGTACGGAGCCGCGCGCCGGATCGCCGACGACCTCGGCTACGCCGGCTTCGACATCTCCGAGACGAAGGTCCGCGTCGACCTGACGACCGCCGAGCCGCTGGGCGACGGCGACCTGATCGAGTTGGAGCGGCTCGCCAACCGTGCCGTCTGGGACTCGCTGCCCGTCTCGTGGGAGACCCACTCGGCCGAAGACGCGCGCGATATCGACGGGATCGCCTTCAACACGAAGACGGAGGAGGGCGCGATGAGCGACGGCGCGGTCCGCGTCGTGACCGTCGGCGGCGCGAGCCCGGCGGGGGACGACGAGACCCCGGACGCCGAGCCGTGGGACGTCGCCGCCTGCGGTGGCACCCACGTCTCGAACACCGCGGAGATCGGCCCGGTCGCGGTGCTGGACCGGTCGAACCCCGGCGAGGGCGTCACGCGCGTCGAGTTCGCCGTCGGCCCGACGGCGATAGACGAGATCGGCGCGGTCCACGCCGCGGCGCTCGACGCCGCGACGACGCTCGACGCACGCGTCGGCGACCTCCCGGACGCGGTCGCCCGCCTCCGAGAGGAGGCCGATCGGCTGGAGGCCGACCTGCGGGACGCCCGCGAGGAGCTGCTCGCGGCCCGGCTGCGCGACCTGCCGACCGCCGAGGTCGACGGCGCGCGGTGGGCGATCGGTACGGTCGACGACGCCGACCCGAACGAGCTCCGGGAGCCGGCCGCCGAGGCGCTCGCCGCGGGGGCGGGAGACGCCGGCGACGGTCCCGACGCCCTCGCCGCGGTCGGAACGGGTGACGCCCCGTTCGTCGTAGTCGCGGTCGCGGACGACGCCGCGGGCGACGCCGGGATCGACGCGGGCGAGGTCGTCGACGCGGTCACCGACGAGTTCGGCGGCGGCGGGGGCGGGGGCCCGACGTTCGCGCAGGGCGGCGGGCTCGACGCCGACCCCGCGGCGGTCGCGGCGTGGCTCCGGGAGCGATGACCGGGAAGCTCGGTCCCGACGCCCTCGCGGCCGCGCTCGCGGCGACCGGCGCGGACGACCCGGCGGTGCGGCAGGGACCCGCCTACGGCGAGGACGCGGCCGCGATCGATCTGGCCGGCTCCGGCGAGACGCTCGTCGTCGCGGCCGACCCCCTGTCGCTGGCGGCGGAGTCGGTCGGGGCGCTGGCGGTCCACGTCGCCTGTAACGACGTGGCCGCGAGCGGGGCCGACCCGCGGTGGCTCACCCACACGCTGTTCCTCCCGGACGACGACCCGGACCGGCTCCGGGCCGTCGCCGAGCAGGTCGACGCGACCGCGAGCGACCTCGGCTGCGCGGTCGTCGGGGGCCACACCGAGGTGTTACCGGCGCTCGACCGCCCGCTCTGCTCGATGACAGCGATGGGGACGACGGACCGCTTCGTGTCGAGCGGCGGCGCGGAGCCGGGCGACCGACTCCTCCTCACGAAGGGGGCGGCGGTCGAGGCGACGGCGATCCTCGCGACCGACTTCCGGGCGGAGTGTCTCGACGCGGGGGTCCCGGCCGCCACGCTCGATTCGGCGGCGGAGTTCCTCGACGACGTGAGCGTCGTCCCGGACGCGGCCGCGGTCCGCGACGCCGTCACCGCGCTCCACGACCCGACCGAGGGGGGCGTGACCACCGCCCTCGTCGAGATGTCGGCTGCGAGCGGGGCCGTCTTCGCGGTCGAGCGCGACGCGGTCCCGGTCCGGCCCGAGACCCGGGCCTGCTGTGACGCGCTCGGCGTCGACCCCCTTCGGACGTTCGCCTCCGGCGCGCTGCTGGCGGCGGTCCCGCCGAGCCGGGTCGACGGCGCGCTCGACGCGCTCGACGACGCCGGGATCGAGGCGGGGGAGGTCGGCACGGTCGAGTCGCCCGCGGACGGCGACGCCGGGCCCGGAGCCGTTCGGATCGACGGCGAGACCGTCACGGAGCCGCCGCGGGACGAACTGTACCCGCTCTGGGAGGCGCGCGAGCCCGAGGAATAGGGCACAGGGTACAGCGAGGAGCGCGCCCAAAACATCCCGCCGATCGCTCACCTTTTTCCGTGGGGGATCGAAGTCGGTGACATGACCGGAGCACGCGTCGGCTCGGCGCTCACCGACGAACAGGCGGCGGTCCGCGACCTCGTCCGCGAGTTCGCGGCCGAGGAGGTCCGGCCGACGGCGGCCGAGGCGGACGAGACGGAGACGTTCCCCGAAGGGGTGTGGGACGGGCTGGCGGAGCTCGGCCTCACCGGGCTGACGACTCCCGAGGAGTACGGCGGGTTCGGCGCGGACGAGACGACCTACGCGGTCGTCAACGAGGAGCTGGCGCACGGGTCGCTCGCGGTCGCGACCGCCCTCTCCGTCCACTGCCTCGCGACCTCCTGTATCGCCGAGTTCGGGACGGAAGCGCAGCGCGAGCGGTGGCTGCCGGAGATGGCCGAGTCCGGTCGCCCGGTCGGCATGTTCTGTCTCTCGGAGCCGCAGGCGGGGTCGAACCCCGCCCAGATGTCGACGACCGCGACGTACGACCCCGCGACCGACGAGTACGCGCTGAACGGCGAGAAGCAGTGGATCACGAACGGGAAACGCGGCGGGGTGGCGATCGTCTTCGCGAAGGCGGTTGACGAGGACCGCGACCCCGACGACGGCGCGATCACGCAGTTCCTCGTCCCCGCCGACGCGGACGGGTTCGAGGTCGGCGGGAAGGAGGAGAAGCTCGGCCTCCGGGCGTCGGACACGACCGGGATCACCTTCGACGACTGCCGGGTCCCGGCCGAGAACCGGCTCACGGAGCCGGGCGGCGGGCTGTCGGCCGCGTTCCGGACGCTCACCGAGGGGCGGATCGGGATCGCTGCGCAGGCCGTCGGCGTCGCGCAGGCCGCGCTCGACGAGGCGAAATCGTACGCCGAGGAGCGCGAGCAGTTCGACCGGCCGATCGCGGACATCCAGACGATCCGCCACAAGATCGCGGAGATGGCGACGGACGTGTCGGCCGCGCGGCTGCTCGTCCGCGAGGCGTGTCGGCAGGCGGAGGCGGGCGAGGACTACCGCGTCGCCGCCTCGAAGGCGAAGTACCGCGCCAGCGAGGCCGCGATGTCGGTGACGAACGAGGCGGTCCAGATCCACGGCGGCTACGGCTACACGACCGAGTTCGACGTCGAGCGCCTCTACCGCGACGCGAAGATCACGGAGATCTACGAGGGGACGACCGAGATCCAGAAGACGATCGTCGCCCGCGGGGTGCTCGGCGAGTGACCGACTCGGTCGGGGCCCGGCTCGCCGACTACGAGGCGGTCGTCTACGACCTCGACGGGACGCTCGTCGAGCTCGCGGTCGACTGGGACGCCGTCGCGGAGGCGGCCCTCGACGTGTACGCGGAACACGCCCGCATCCCGCCGACGGAGGAGCTGTGGAAGCTGCTCGGCGCGGCCGACGAGTACGGCATCCGGGACGAGGTCGAGGAGGCGATCGCCGTCCACGAGCGGGCCGGGGCCCGCGACTCCGCGCGCCTCCCGCTCGGCGACCGGCTGCGGACGGTCACCGGCGACTCCGGCGGTCACCCCCCGGCGGGCGTCTGCTCGCTCAACTGCGAGGCGGCGTGTCGGGTCGCGGTCGAGACGCACGGGCTCGGCGACGCCCTGGTCTCTCGGGCGATCCTCGGCCGCGACTCCGTCGGGAGCCACAAGCCGGACCCGGAGTCGCTGCTCGCGTCGATAGACCGGCTCGGCGGGACCCCCGAGACCGCGCTGTTCGTCGGCGACTCGCGGCCCGACGCGGTCGCCGCCGAGCGCGGCGGCGTCGACTTCGCGTGGGTCTCCGACCTGCTCGCCGAGTAGCCCACACCGGAAGGGGGACGGGCGTCGGTCCGTTCAGTCGCCTTTCTCCGCTTCGGTCGGCGCGTCGCCCGGCGGAGCGTCCGCCGCCGGGTCGTCAGCGTCGCGGGCGTCGTCAAGTTCGTCGGCGGCGGCGGCGTCGCCGGTCTCGTCGCGGGCGTCGTCCTCGTCGGTGTCATCGGGCCCGTCGCCGTCGTCGCCGGACTCGCCGCCCCCATCGCCGGCCTCCGTCCGCCTCGCGTACAGCGCGACGGTCACCGCGGTGACGAACCAGATGGGCGCGCCGACGCGGACCGCGAACGCGGCGCGCGCGCCCCACGACTCCAGCGTCACGAGCGTCGACAGCACGGCCACGACGGGCGCGCCGACGAGGATGGTGACGACGAACGTCGTCTGCATCACCCACGCGTAGTCGACTCCCTCGTACTCGGCCCGCTCGACTGGTTGCACGCGACGGACTCGGCGGCGGAGCGGCAAATCGGTGGCGGTCGTCGTCGGACCGGCGGGCGGCTCCGCCGCGCTCGTCTTCCGGTTCCCGACGATTTTACGGCGTCGCGCGGGTCACTCCGAGGTATGACCACGACGCGGGGACTCCGGGAGGACGACGATCCGATCACGATGCTCACCGCCTACGACGCCCCGACGGCGGCGGTCGTCGACGAGGCCGGGATCGACGTCGTCCTCGTCGGCGACAGCATGGGCAACGCCGCCCTCGGCTACGACTCCACGCTCCCGGTGACGTTCGACGAGGTCGCGAGCCGGACCGCGGCCGTGGCGCGCGCGACCGGGGACGCCCTCGTCGTCGCCGACATGCCGTTCCTCTCGTTCGGCGTCGACGAGGCCGAGTCGGTGCGCAACGCCGGCCGCCTGCTGAAGGAGGCGAACGCGGACGCGGTGAAGATCGAGAGCGGCCCGCACACCGTCGAGACGACTCGGCGGATGACCGAGGTCGGGATCCCGGTGATGGCCCACCTCGGCCTGACGCCCCAGCACGTGAACCAACTCGGCGGGTACACCCGACAGGGGACCGAGCAGGACGCCGCAGAGGAGATCATCGATCTGGCGGGGGCGCACGCCGACGCCGGCGCGTTCGCGCTCGTCTTGGAGCACGTCCCGGCGAACCTCGCGGGCGCGGTGACGGAGGCGCTCTCGATTCCGACGATCGGCATCGGCGCGGGTCCCGACTGCGACGGGCAGGTGCTCGTGATCAACGACGCGGTCGGCCTCGGCGAGTGGTCGCCCCCGTTCGCGAAGCAGTTCGGCGACGTGCGCGGCGAGATGGTCGACGCCGTGGAGGCGTACAAGGAGGCCGTGACGAGCGGCGAGTTCCCTTCTGAAGAACACTCGCACGTCGAGGAGGATCTGGACGACCTGTACTGAGAGGCTTCGCGAAACGCGTACAGTATCTTTTTTCGTGGGGAATCGGTGATCGTCACGAACACCGCCGAAGCCCCAGCCGCTCGACTGTACGTATGTGGTTTCGCTGAGAGTAAGTCTGTGACTGAGACTACCGAAGCCCCGGCCGGGAGGACTCGATGCGCTCGCTGCGGTCCTCGTCGCTCACTTTGTTCGCTCCTGCGGTCTCGCCGGCGGCGGAGCCGCCGGCTGTTCGAGAGACCTTCGGTCTCTCGCTACTTGGGTCGCGCGTCTTCGTCCCCCCGGCTGCCCCTTCGAGTCCTGCCCGACCGCGACCGCACCTCACGCCTCCCCAGCCTCGTCGCTGGCACCCTCCGCTTCGCTCCGGGGCCAGCGACTCCCTCGCGCGTGCTGCTCGGCCGCGAGGCGGCCTCACAGGCACGCGCCACTGCGAAGAGTCGGGAACCGCGTCGAGAACTGGAGCCCCTCGTCGCCGGGATCGACCCCTCAGACGGGGAAGAAGCCGAGGACCGCCGGCATCTGGCTCGGGTCCGTGGTGACGACGACGTAGAGCGCGGTGAACAGCACGGCGTTGTGAAGCCCGTGGAGCAGCGCGGGGACGACGAGGTTCTCCGTGTACTCGTACACCGCGCCGAACACGAGGCTCGGTACGAACAGGATGGAGACGGTCGTCAGGCGCGCGGAGGCCCCGCCGGTCAGCGCTATCACGTGGATGGCCGCGAAGATCGCGGCCGAGAGGAGGATCGACGGGGCCGCCGGCAGCGACTCGCGGAGCCGCCCCTGAACCACGCCGCGGTAGAGGATCTCCTCGCAGGGACCGATGACGAGGAACGAGGCGGCGATGAAGAGCGGAATGATCGACGGGTTCCCCATCGCCAGTTCGGCGCTGCTGTTCGCCGCCGTCTCTGTGCCGAGCAGCTGAACGATCGTCGAGACCACGAGGACCGAGATCAGGATGAGCACCCAGCTCCCGAGGACGATCCCGATCTCCTTGAGGCTCGGGACGCGCACGCCGAGGTACTCGATTATCCCCCCGCGGTCGAACCCGCGCCACGCGAGGTAGCCGACGGCCAGGCCGCCGAACGCGACGTACTGGCCGAATATCAGCGTGAGGACGACGCTCACGGCGAGCGAGAGCCCGCCGCTCGCGGCGTCGATGGCGAAGATGATGCCGCCGCTCGCGACCGCGATCACCGGCCCGAGGACGCCGAGAACGAGGGCGGTCAGGACCGCGATTCCCGGCGACCCGCCGCTCCCCTTCGGGTCGTCCGCGTCGCCGGAGAGCGTCTCCGGGCCGACGTCGTCGAACTCCTCTGACACCCCGCCGTCCGGGGCCGGATCGCCGCTGGAGGGATCTGTCATTGCCCTTGGTAGGACCCCCCGGGCAAAATGGTTGTCCGTGCCGGATCGCGCTCTGACCCTGAGCCGGTCGACCCTCGCAGCCTCACCGGTGGAGCAGTTCGTACCACAGCACCGCGGTGACGGCCCGGCCGTCGCGGAGCCCGCCGTCGACGACCGCGGCGAGCAACTCGTCGTACGGGACCGTCTCGACCGCGATCGACTCGTTGTGATCGAGGTCGCGGTCGGCGGTCGGCTCGCAGCCGGTCGCGAGCACGTGGTGGTGGACCGCGTTCGCCATTCCGTTCGTCGGCTCGACGGTCGTCAGCCGCTCGAAGGCGTCGGCCTCGTAGCCGGTCTCCTCGGCCAGTTCGCGGGCCGCGGCGCGCTCGACCGCGGCGTCGCTCGGGTCGCCGTCCGCGCTCCCTTCTCCCTCGTCCTCCGGCTCCATCGTCCCCGCGGGGATCCCGCGGTTCACTCGCCCGACCGCCTGTCGCCACTCGTCGATGACGACGACGTCGCCGTCGGGCGTCAGCGGGAGCACCACCACCGCCGGAGGCTCGTCGACGTAGTGGAACCCGTCGGTGTCGCCGTCCGGGAACCGCACCTCGTCCCGGCGCACGTCGAAGCCGGGGCAGGCGTAATCGACGGCCGAGTCGAGCGTCTCCCACGCGAGGTCGGCGGGGTCGTCCGGGTCGGCGGCGGCGTCTGGGTCAGCGTCGGCGTCGGCGTCGTCCATGGATCGCGGTCGTCGCTCGGGGACCTAAACTCCCCTCACTTTCTCACCCCATTCACTCACTCCCCGCGCGCCGTCGACCCCGCGGACTCGCGCCGGTCCCGGACGCGCTCGACGGCGACCGCCGCGAGAGTCCCGACGAGCCACGCGACTGTCCCGAAAACCAGCGCCTCGACGCCGAGGAAGACGAGCCCGTCGGGCGAGAGGAACGCGGCCGCGCGCTCGGCGAGGGGCCGACCGGAGAGCCCGAGGAAGTAGTGGACCGCGCTGTGCCCGAGCAGCGCGGCGTAGACGGTGAGCCATGCGAAGAGCAGTCCGTCCCGTCGGTACGCGAGCCCGAGGGCGACGGCGACGCCGAGCGCCGCGGCGTCGAACGGGACGAATATCACGCCGCCGGCGATGGAGAAGACGCCGACCGCGTAGGCGGCGAAGGCGACGGCGAAACACAGGGGCGGTGCGACGAGGCGGAGCCGCGGGAGCGACCGGTCTCGGCTCGATCCGAGGAGGGCCGCGCGGAGGGCGGAGGCCATGCGCCCCGATTCTCGTGGCGCTCGGATAAATCTCCGCTCGACGGGGTCACGACCGGTCGCCCGACGGGGTCACGGCCGGTCGCCCGACGGGATCACGACCAGTCGCCGAGCGAGGCCTGCCCGTCGCCCGTCCGGCGCTCGGTGTCGTCCCCCGTCGCGTCGTGATCCGCCTCCTCCGCGGTCGGCTCCCCGTCGACCCAGTCGGTGAGCTTCCCGCCGTCGCCGTCGGTGGCGCTCGTCCGAGCGCCGGCCCCGCGGGTGCGGTCGCCCGTGTCGCCATTTCCGCCCCCCTCCCCGCCGCTCCCCGCCCCGTCGCTCGCGTCGAACCCGCCGAGCGTCGCCTGATCGGTCTCGGCGAAGTCGAGCTTGGAGACGCGGACGCCCAGCTTTCGGACGGGGGTCTCGTCGAACTCGGCAAGCAGGCCGAGCGCCACCTCCTCGACGAGGTCCGGGTCGTCGACGGGACCGGGGAGGCTCCTCGCGCGGGTGTTGACGTCGTAGGGGGGTTCGACCGCCTTGATCCCGATGGTCCGGTAGAGGCAGCCGCGCTCGCGGGCGCGGCGGGCCACGTCCGCGGCGAGCGCGGAGACGGTCTCGCGCTTCGTCGCCTCGTCGGCGGTCGTCGGCAGCGCCGACTCCCGCGAGAGGCTCTTCGGGAGCCCCGTCGGCGTCACCTCGCGGTCGTCGTCGCCGGCGGCGCGCCGCGACAGCTCCGGGCCGCGCTCGCCCAGCGCCTCGGCGAGGCGGTCGCGGTCGGCGGCCGCCAGGTCGCCGGCGGTCTCGACGCCCAGTTCCGCCAGCGTGCGCTCGGTGACGGGACCGACGCCGTGGACGTCGGCGGTCGGCAGCGGCGCGAGGAACTCCGCGACGGAGCCGGGCGGCACGACGACGAGCCCGTCGGGCTTGTCGGCGTCGCTGGCGACCTTCGCGGCCGACATGTTCGGCGCGACCCCCACGCTCGCCGGGACCCCTGCCTCGCGCTCGATCCGTTCTTTGACGTGGCGGGCGTACCCCTCCGCGAGCGTCCGAGCCTCCGCGGGGCCGGCCGCGCCGCTCGGCGGGGGATCTGCCGGTTCGGAGCCCCCGCCGTCGGTCCCGTCTCCGCCGCCGGCGACCGTCCACGCGGTCCGGTCGGTGACGTCGAGGTACGCCTCGTCGATGCTCACCTCTCGGCGGGTGTCGGCGCAGTCGCGCAGCACCGCCTTCACCTCGCTCGCCACCTCCTCGTAGTAGTCGAGGTCGACGGGGAGGTACCGCCCGGTCTCCGCCGGGTCCGGCGCGTCCGGGTCGTCCGGGTCCGCGTCGGCGCGGCGGGGGAGCAGCTCCAGGGCCTCCGAGATCGGCATCGCGCTCTCGACCCCGAACTCGCGGGCCTCGTAGCTAGCGGTCGCGACCGCGCCGATGGACTCGCCCGGCTCGTAGCCCATGCCGACCACGACGGGCTCGCCGTCGAGGTCGTCGTGGCGCAGCCGCTCGCAGGAGGCGTAAAAGCAGTCCATGTCGACGTGACAGACGACCCGATCGGGCGCGTCGGCGTCCCCGCCGCCCGCGCCCGGGAGCGTCTCCCCGCCGACTGCCCTCCCGCCGGTCATCGCGTTCGGCTCCGCGCTCCGCGACCTTAAGAATCAGCCACGCGCGCCGGAAGTGGAGGCCCGTCCCTCCGCTCCCCGCCCGACGTATCCTCTCACGCCCGCTCCGGGACTCAGATCCAGATCCGATAGCCGGGTCGGTAGTCGTTTATTCCGCGCGCCCCTCAGTCCCCGTATGTCCGCAGCGATCGACGTGTTACACGTCGACGACGACCCGTCAGTCCTCGACCTCGCGGAGGCGTACTTCGAGCGGGAGCTCGACTCGGTGGCGGTGACGAGCGAGACCGACCCGGAGGCGGCGCTCGACCGGCTCCGAGAGGATTCCTTCGACTGCGTCGTCAGCGACTACGACATGCCCCCGATGGACGGGCTGGAGTTCTTCGAGGCCTTACGCGAGCGAAATCAGAAGATCCCCTTCGTGCTGTACACCGGCAAGGGGTCCGAGGAGATCGCGAGTCAGGCGCTCAACGCCGGCGTCACCGGCTACTTCCAGAAGGGCGGCCCCGAGCAGCTCCGCCGGCTCGCGAACCGCGTCGATCAGGCCGTCGAGGAGTACCGGACCAAGGAGGTCGCCGAGCGCTACTCGACCGTCATCGAGGCGCTCGGCTACCCCGTCTACGTCGTCGACGAGACCGGCGTCTTCCGGTTCGTCAACGAGCCGTTCGCCGAGCTGACCGGGTACGACCGCGAGGAGATCATCGGACAGACCCCCGGGTTCATCAAGGACGACGCGGCGGTTCAGGAGGCCGAGGACCGGCTCGGCACCATCCTCTCCGACTCCGGTCCGGACGTCCAGCACTTCGGGGTCGACATCGTCCCCAACGAGGGGGACCCGATCCCGTGTCGGGACCACATGGCGGCGCTGCCGTACGACGGCGAGTGCTTCGAGGGCAGCGTCGGCATCCTCCGCGACGTCTCGGACGAGCGCGAGCGCCGCGAGGAACTGGAGACGAAGACCCGCGCGCTCGACGAGGCCCCGGTCGGGATCACCATCACGGACCCGCAACGCGAGGACAACCCGATGGTGTACGTCAACGACCGGTTCGTCGAGATGACGGGGTACGACCGGGAGGAGTCGATCGGCGTCAACTGCCGGTTCCTCCAGGGGCCGGACACCGAGGAGGCGTCGGTCCAGCAGCTCCGCGACGCGATCGACGCGGACGAGCCGACGAGCGTCGAGCTGTTGAACTACCGGAAGGACGGGACGGAGTTCTGGAACCGGGTGAGCATCGCGCCGATATCCGACGCGGACGGGACGGTCACGCACTGGGTCGGCTTTCAGGAGGACATCACGGCGTTCAAGGAGCGCGAGGCGGCGCTCGAGCGGCAGAACGCCCGGCTCGACTCCTTCGCGAGCATCGTCTCGCACGACCTGCGGAACCCGCTGAACGTCGCGCAGGGACGCGTCGAGCTGGCGCGCGAGCTCTCGGACGACGCGGAGAACCTCGACGCCGCCCTCGACGCGCTCGCCCGCATGGAGTCGATCGTCGAGCGCACCCTCGCGCTCGCCCGCGAGGGGGAGACGGTCGGCGACCCGGAACGCGTCGACCTCGCTGCGGTCGCCGCCGACAGCTGGTCGACCGTCGACACCGGGTCGGCGGCCCTCTCCGTCGAGACCGAGCGCGAGGTGCTCGCCGACCCGGATCGGCTCCGGAACCTCTTCGAGAACCTCATGCGGAACGCGGTCGAACACGCCGGCTCTGACGTGTCGATCCGCGTCGGCGACCTCTCGGACGGCTTCTTCGTCGAGGACGACGGGCCGGGGATCGACCCCGCCGTGGCCGACTCCCTCTTCGAACCCGGCGAGAGCGGCGCGGCGGGGACCACCGGGTTCGGCCTCGCGATCGTTCAGGAGATAGCCACCGCGCACGGCTGGTCCGTCGCGGCGACGACCGGCGCGGACGGCGGCGCGCGGTTCGAGGTCCGCGGCGTCGACAAGCGGACCCCCGCGACCCACTGAGCGTCGAATCACCCGAATTCCGCCGTCTCTCCGTCAGGAAGCGGATCGACTCCCCCCGTTCACAAGGGCCTTTATGCTCCGTTCCGAACGCCGAGTAAATGGGACTGCTCTCCGGCGTCACCGACACCGACCGGCGCGTGATCGTGCTGGCGCTCGCGCGCATGGTCGGTGCGGCCGGGAACTCCTTCCTCATCGTCGTCCTCCCGCTGTACGTCTCCAGCGACCTCGTCGACATCGAGGGGCTGCTCGGCGCGGAGGTCGGGGTCGGCGCGGCCGCGGTCACGCTCACCGAACCGCTGCTCATCGGGATCGTCCTCTCGCTTTTCGGGTTCCTCAACAGCCTCTCGCAGCCGTTCACGGGACGGCTGTCGGACCGGGTCGGCGCTCGACGCCCGTTCGTCCTCGCCGGAATCCTCCTCCTCGGCACCGCGAGCGGCCTGTACACGGTCGCGACGAGCTACCCGGTCCTCGTCGCGCTGCGCGCGATCCAGGGCCTCGGCGCGGCGCTCATCATCCCCGCGACGGTCGCGCTGGTCAACGAGTACGCCGCGAGCGACGCCGACCGCGGCGGCAACTTCGGCGTGTACAACACGTTCCGGCTCATCGGCTTCGGCTTCGGCCCGGTCCTCGCCGGCGCGGTCGTCGAGGCCGGCCCGTACGACCTCTCGCCGGTCGGGCTGCCGGTCCTCGACGGGTTCGACGCCGCCTTCGTCGCGGCCTGCGCCGGGGCGTACCTCAGCTTCGCCTTAGTGTTCCTGCTCGTCCGGGACGCCGACGTCGAGGCCGAGGCGGGCGACGACGTGTCGATCCGGGTCCGCGGCGAGGACCGCCTGCTCGACCCGGTGTTCACGCTCGGGCTCGCCACCATCACGATGGGGGCGTGCATCGCGCTGTTCGCGACGCTCCAGAACCAGGTGAACGTCCGGCTGGACCAGGCCCCGATCTGGTTCGGCGCGCAGTTCGCGGCCGTGACGATCGCGAACGTGATCTTCCAGGTCCCGGTGGGCCGCGCCAGCGACCGGATCGGCCGCCGGCCGTTCCTGCTCGCCGGGTTCGTCCTCCTCGTCCCGACGACGCTGCTTCAGGGGATCGTGACGGAGCCGGCGCTGATGATGCTCGTCCGGCTCGGGCAGGGGGTCGCGGTCGCGTGCGTGTTCGCGCCGTCGCTCGCGCTCGCCGGCGACCTCGCCCGCGAGGGGGAGTCGGGGACCACGCTGTCGGTGCTCACGATGGGGTTCGGGTTCGGGGTCGCCCTGGGGCCGCTGGCGTCCGGCTGGCTCGTCGGCTTCGGCTTCGTCGCGCCCTTCGCCGTCGGGGCCGCGGCCGCCGCCCTCGGGCTGATCGCGGTGTTCACGCAGGTCGAGGAGACGCTGAACGTCGACGACGAGCCGAGTCCCGCGGCGGGCGCGGACTGAGTCGGAAGGCAGGGCGGGAATCCCGACCGCCGCTCGTCTCGCGAGCCGTCAACAGTCGACGTCAGCGCGGTATACGCTTACGCCTCTCTCGTCGACGGTACTGAATACGGACAGGCAGCCGTCGTCCTCACGTTCTCGCGCCAAACTCTTCGTGGATAGACTGGCCTCGTCGATCGAATCAGCGGATATCGTGACCTCTAGGTTCCCCTCTCCGCTCATCCAGCCTTCTTCTAGATGTACTCCGTCGGTCGATCCGCCTCGCTTCGGGTCGAATTCGAACGTGTCCTCGTATACGGTTTCACCGCCTCGGTCCGCAATCACGGTAACCTCGACGTTCTCTTCTCGCCGATTCACCACGGTCAACTCACTAATTTCCACCTTCGGCTCGTCGTCCGACGCACAGCCGGCAGTGAGGGCCACCGCGAGGGCTCTGAGAACCTCACGTCGTCTCCATTCCGCCATTTCTTTTCATATTTTGGTAGAATCACATAAATACACGGTCCGCCGGAATTAGCAGTCCCGGCCGAACCGCACGGGTTCCGTCTGATTGGCGGACGCGTCCCCCCAATCCCCGCGCAGTCAACAGAGCCAAACCGGTCGCGGCCGAACCGCCGCCCGTGCCGAGCGACCGCCTCCGCTGCGTTGAGTGTCGCGAACCGATCCCCGTCGACGCGCGGATCTGCCCGCACTGCCGGGCCGTCCAGCCGTCGCCGCTCTTGGATGTCGGGGTCGTCGTCGCCGGGGTGTTCGCGCTGCTCTTCGGCGTCGTCCTCGCGGTGATGACCGTCGGGACCAGCCGTCTGCTCGGGTTCCTTCTCCTCGTCGTCGGCTTTGGCCTCGCCGTCGGCGGCTACACGCGATACATCGACCGACAGGCGGCGAGTCGGGCGCGGTAGCGTCGGTTCGCGTCCCGGAACCGCGCTTCCCGTCGTCGCGCTCGCGACAATTTAAGTGCGAGCGCGAGCCACGTCCGTCCATGCTCACCCCACTCAACGGCGGTCTGGTCCTCGCGGGGCTGGCGCTCGCGTTCGTCGGCGCGGCGGTCTCCGTCTACGCGGTGACGCTGACGGGCCTGCTCGTCGGTGCCGGTGCCGGGTACCTGTTCGCGCCGAACGTCGTCGGCCTCGTCGCCGTCGACGGCGCGGTCCTGACCGCGGGCGCGGTCGCGGTCGGCGGCCTGATCGGCGGCTTCCTCGCGTACGCCGGGCTCTCGTTCGCGGTGCTGGGAATCGGCGGCGTCGTCGGCGGCTTCGCCGGCCGGTTCGCCGTCGGCCCGGTGTACGCGGCGGACGCGGCGGGGATCGAGGGGACGGCGCTGCTCGTCGGCGCGACGCTCGCGGGCGTCGCGGTCGGCGCGCTGTTCGGGTTCGTCCTCACCCGGACGACGCTCGTGGTCGCGTCCGCGCTCATCGGCGCGGCGTTCGCGTCGCGGTCGCTCACGCCCGCGAGCTTCGAGGCGGCTGCCGCGGAGACGACCGTCGAGCCCCTCCTCTTCGATCTGTCCGCGCCGACGTTCCTCGCGGTGTTCGTCCTCGGGACGCTCTCGCAGCTCGGGCTGTTCAAGTTCGGCTACGTGACGAAGCTGGTCGGACTACTGCCGGGCGCGCGCCGCTGGACGGCGGACGACGACCGCGACGGCGACGCGGACGCGGCCTGAGCCGACGGCCGACCTACTCGTACTCGTAGAAGCCGCGACCGGTCTTCTTGCCGAGGTCGCCGGCCTCGACCTTTCGCTTGAGGAGGTAGGCGGGCTTGTAGCGGTCGCCCAGCTCCTCGTGGAGCGTTTCGCTGGCGTCGAGCGCCACGTCCAGCCCGATGTGGTCGGCGAGTTCGAGCGGCCCCATCGGGACGTTCGTGCCGAGCTTCATCCCGCGGTCGATGTCGCGCTTCTCGGCGACCCCCTCGTCGTACGCGCGGATCCCCTCGTTTATCCACGGCATCAGGATGCGGTTGGTGACGAAGCCGGGCTTGTCGTCGGCCTCCCACGTCTCCTTGCCGAGGTCCTCGGCGAAGGCGTGCGCGAACTCGACCACCTCGTCCGCGGTGCGCTCGCCCACCACGACCTCGACGCCGTCCATGATCGGGACGGGGTTCATGAAGTGGAGGCCGACCACGTCGCTCGCGCGCTCCGTGGCGCTCGCGATCGTCGTGATAGAGAGCGTGGAGGTGTTCGTCGCCAGGACCGCGTCGTCGTCGGTGACCCGGTCGAGGTCGCCGAACACCTCCCGTTTCACGTCGAGGTCCTCGATCACGGCCTCGATCGCGACGTCGGCGTCCGCGAGGTCGCCGAGGTCGGTGGTGCCGGTGATCCGGTCGCGGATCGCCGCCGGCTCCTCCTCCAGCGCGCCCTTCCCGGCCAGTCGGTCGAGGCTGTCCGCGACGCTGTCGAGGCCGCGGTCGACGTACTCGCGCTCGACGTCCCGCATCACCACGTCGTAGCCCGCCGTCGCCGCGACCTGTGCGATCCCGTTGCCCATCGTTCCCGCCCCGACGACGCCGACCACGTCCACTTCGGATAGCGCTCGCATGCGAACCGCTGCCGCGCCGCGGGTGGTAAGTATTGCGGAACGGGGGGCGGCCCCGGCCGTCGGCCACAGAAATTAACAATCTGAGTAGTAACGAACACAGAAATCGAGACGCGAAGGGACGGGTGATTCGCGGGCTGTTCGGCCCGATCCGGTTTCTTTACGGGTGCCCGACTCACCGCAGCCCTTTTTATGGATGTGACTGAAATACGAATCGATGCTCCCTCACGCCGCCGACTCCATCTCGCGCGACGGCAAGTCGCTCATCCTCGCGTACGACCACGGGCTCGAACACGGGCCGGTCGACTTCGAGCCGAACCCGGCCACCGCCGACCCGGAGCGGCTCTTCGAGCTCGCCACCCACGACGCGGTCACCGCGCTGGCCGTCCAGAAGGGGATCGCGGAGGCGTACTACCCAGACTACGAGGACGACGTGAACCTCCTCCTCAAGCTCAACGGCACCTCGAACCTCTGGATGGGCGAGCCGGACAGCCCCGTCAACTGCTCGGCCGAGTACGCCGCGGGGCTCGGTGCCGACGCGATCGGGTTCACCCTCTACGGGGGGTCGAACCACGAGGTCGAGATGGCCGAGGAGTTCCGGGAGGCCCAGGAGACGGCCCGCGAACACGAGATGGGCGTCGTCATGTGGTCGTACCCGCGCGGGCAGGGGGTCAAAAACGACACCAGTCCCGACACCATCTCGTACGCGGCCCGGCTCGGCCTCGAACTCGGCGCGGACCTCGTGAAGGTGAAGTACCCCGGCTCCGCCGAGGCGATGGGCGAGGCGGTCCGCATGGCCGGGCCGACCGAGGTGGTGATGTCCGGCGGGACGATGCGCGACGACGCGGCGTTCCTCCGGAACGTCTCCGAGGCGATCGAGGCGGGTGCCCGGGGGCTCGCAGTCGGCCGCAACGTCTTCCAGCGGGACGAGCCCGAGCGTATCCTCGACGCGCTGGAGGCGGTCGTCTTCGAGGAGGCCGACCCCGAGACGGCGCTGGCGACCGCCGAGAGCGCGGACTGATGGCCGGCCCCGACTCCGACCCCGACGCCGGCCCCCTCCCCGACGGCGGCGCTCCCGGCGGCGACCCGGTCGTCGCGGCCGTCTTCGACGCGGTGGCCGCGACGGCCCCCGAGATCCGCGCCGCGCTCCCCGGTCGCCGCGTCGAGAGCGGGACGGAGAACGCCTCCGGCGAGTCGGTGCTGGCCGGCGACCTGTACGCCGACGAGCTGCTCGGCGACGCGATCACCGCGCTCGACGGCGTCGGCTTGTTCGTCAGCGAGGAGCGCGAGACCGCGGTCGACGCCGGCGGGGCGGTCGGCGGCGACGGGACGGGGGAGACCGCGGACGGCTCCCCGTACGCGGTCGCGATCGACCCCCTCGACGGCTCCTCGAACCTCCGGTCGAACAACGCGATGGGGACCGTCGTCGGCGTGTACGACGCCCCGCTGCCCGCCACCGGCCGCGACCTCGTCGCCGCCGGCTACGTCCTCTACGGCCCGATCACGACGATGGTCGTCGCCGACGAGGCGGGCGTCCGCGAGGAGGTGATCGAGCCCGACGGCGACGGCGGCGTCGAGCGCTCGGTCGTGACCGACGACCTGCGGCTCCCCGACGACCCCCTCGTCTACGGGTTCGGCGGGCGCGTCCCGGACTGGCCCGACGCGTTCACCGCCTACGCCCGCGAGGTCGAAGACGAGCTGAAGCTCCGGTACGGCGGCGCGATGGTCGGCGACGTGAACCAGGTGCTCACGTACGGCGGCGTCTTCGCGTACCCGGCCCTGGTCGACGCGCCCGAGGGGAAACTCCGGCTCTCCTTCGAGGCGAACCCCATCGCCTACATCGTCGAGCGCGCCGGCGGCGCGGCGACCGACGGCGAGCGCGACATCCTCGACGTCGAGCCGGACGGCCTCCACGACCGCGTCCCGCTGTACGTCGGCAACGAGGACCTGGTCGAGCGGCTGAAGGCGGCGCTGGACTGACCGGGGGCTCCCCACGGGCCGACCGCGGACCGACCGCGGCCGCTCCCGAACCCGCATGGAAAACTGTTTAGGATCTACCGCAAATCTTGCGCCCATGAAAGTCCACGTCGGCGCGGCGGCGACCCCGGAGGAGGCCGAGGCGATCGCGAAGTCGCTCGCGGAACACCTCGGCGTCGACGTCGACGTCCACGTCGGCGACGGGGAGACGCCCGCCGCGAGCGCCGAGGCCCCGGAGCCGAGCTACCCGCTCGACGACGACCTCGGTCCCACGGACCGCGAGCGCGACCTCCGGGCCGAGATCGACGACATCCTTCAGGGCGGTCCCGAGAAGTACCGCGAGCGCCTCTCGGAGCAGGGGAAGCTGTTCGTCCGCGACCGGCTCGACCTCTGGTTCGGCGGGGAGAACGGCACCCGCGGGGCCGGCGACGCGAGCGCGTCGGACGGCGACCCGGCGGGCGTGAAGTTCGAGGACGGGAAGTTCGCCGCGTTCGACGACTGGCACCCGAACGCGCCGGCCGACGAGGACGGGGAGGGGAACGAGGCGGGCGGCGACCGCCTCCCGGGCGACGGCCTGCTCACCGGGGCCGCGGAGTTCGAGGGGCGCGACGTCCACTTCATGGCCAACGACTTCACCGTGAAGGCGGGGTCGATGGCGTCGAAGGGCGTCGAGAAGTTCCTCCGGATGCAACAGCGCGCGCTGAAGACGGGGAACCCCGTGCTCTACCTGATGGACTCCTCCGGCGGGCGGATCGACCAGCAGACGGGCTTCTTCGCCAACCGCGAGGGGATCGGGAAGTACTACTACAACCACTCGATGCTGTCCGGCGCGGTGCCGCAGATCTGCGTCCTCTATGGCCCGTGTATCGCCGGCGCGGCCTACACGCCCGTCTTCGCCGACTTCACGGTGATGGTCGAGGGGATGTCGGCGATGGCGATCGCCTCGCCGCGGATGGTCGAGATGGTCACCGGCGAGGAGATCGAGATGGACGCGCTGGGCGGCCCCCGCGTCCACGCCGAGGAGTCCGGCTCCGCCGACCTCGTCGCGCGCGACGAGGAACACGCCCGCGAGCTGGTCTCGGACCTGATCGGCTACCTGCCGGATCAGGCGGGGGAGAAGCCGCCGCGACGCGAGACGAAGCCGCCGAAGTTCTCGCCGGACGGAATCGACGAGCTGATCCCGGAGTCGCCGAACCGCGCGTACGACGCCCACGACCTCCTCGACCGGATCGCCGACGCCGAGTCGGTGTTCGAGCTGAAGGAGGGGTACGGGCCGGAGATCGTCACCGCCTTCTGCCGGATCGACGGGCGACCGGTCGGCGTCGTCGCCAACCAGCCGACGGAGCGGTCGGGGGCCATCTTCCCGGACGCCGCGGAGAAGGCCGCGGAGTTCATCTGGACCTGCGACGCCTACGAGATCCCCCTCCTGTACCTCTGTGACACCCCCGGCTTCATGGCCGGGTCGCAGGTGGAGAAGGACGCGATCCTAGAGAAGGGGAAGAAGATGATCTACGCCACCTCCTCGGCGACGGTCCCGAAACAGACCGTCGTCGTCCGCAAGGCGTACGGCGCGGGCATCTACGCGATGGGTGGGCCGGCCTACGACCCCGAGAGCGTCATCGGGCTCCCCTCCGGCGAGATCGGCATCATGGGGCCGGAGGCGGCGATCAACGCCGTCTACGCGCGGAAGCTCGCCGAGATCGACGACGAGGAGGAGCGCGCGGCGGAAGAGGAGCGCCTGCGCGAGGAGTACCGCGAGGGGATCGACGTCCACCGGATGGCGAGCGAGGTCGTCATCGACGAGATCGTTCCCCCCTCCGACCTCCGCGCCGAACTGGCCGCCCGGTTCGACTTCTACGAGGACGTTCGGAAGGACCTGCCGGAGAAGAAACACGGAACCGTCCTCTGAGGGTCGGACGGTCCGGACTACAGCGACGCGACGAGTTCGCCGCCGACGAGCCCGAGAACGCCGCCGAACCCGAGCGCCACCGCGACGCCGACCGCCAGCAGCGCGCCGACGTACGCGGCGGAGCCGACGAGCGACGCGGCGGCGAACCGCGGCCCGGAGACGGTCGAGGCGTTCGCGGTCGGGACGGCGAGCCACCCGCGCGTCCCGGGGACCGCGTTCGAGACCGCCACCGCCGGGAGCCCCCACCGGTCGAGCCAGCGGGCCGCGCCGTCGAGGCGGCCCGCCCCGACCGGCACCGCCCTGAACTCCGTGGGGTCCACGTCGAACCGCCGGACTGCGACGAAGACGGCCGACTGGCCGACCGTCGCGCCCGCCACCGCCGCGGCGAACACCGGGAGGACCGCGACCGCCTCGACGCCCGCGGCGACCACCGTCGCGACGAACAGCGTCCGGGCCGGCAGCACCTTCCCCACGAGCGCGCCCTCCAGGGCGAAGACGACGAAGATTGCCGCGGCCCCGTAGGTGCCGACGAGGGCGAGCGCCGTCTCCGCGTGGGCTCCGATCACGGCTCACCTCCGCGCCCCACGCGTAAAACACCCACCGGAACGGTCGGTAGCACGACTCACGCGTCCGTTCCGACCGATTTCGGCCGCAGTCGTCCGGATCGGCGCTCCGTGCGGCGTCGGGGGCGGTTATTTGTCACTCACGCGCGCACCGGCTCGTATGATCGGCGTCGGCGACACGGCCCCGGACTTCATCGCCCCGGCGGTCTCGGGGGGAAGCGCAGTCGAACTAGAGCTGTTCCGGCTCGTCGAAGCGCACGAGGCCGTCGCCCTCGCCTTCGCGCCCGCGACGTTCGCGCCGACCTGTACCGCCGCGCTCGCCGCGGTCCGCGACGCGGGGTGGAGCGACCGCGACGACCTCGCCGTCGTCGCGCTCACCGGCGACTCGCTGTACGCCGGGTTCGCGTACGCAGACCGGTTCGACCTCCCGTTCCCGGTCGTCGCCGACTTCCACGGGGGCGTCGCGGAGTCGTACGACCTGCTCGCGCCGTCGTGGGAGGGTCACTCCGACATCCCGCGGCGCGCGACCGTCGTTATCGACGGCGACTGGACCGTCCGGTTCGCCGAGGCGACGGCCGACGCGCTCGACCGCTCCGACCCCGCGCCCGTCGAGAACGCGACGGAGGCCGTCCGTGAGATCGGTCTCGACGTCGACCGACCGCGGGTGGAGTACGACGGGGCGTGGTGAGCGCCCGGGTCGCCTCCCTCCCCTCCCGGCGTTGTCGAGGTTATTTGACGCCCGCCCGCACAGGTTCGGACATGGAAGCCGCCCTCGCGGAGTACCTCGACGAGTTCACGCGCCGGGACTGGGAGACGCTCGATCCGGAGGCCGTCACCGACCCTGTCCGGGTCGCGGTCGTCGGCCTCGGGTGGTTCGCCCGCGAGTGGGCGCTGCCCGGCATCGAGCGGTCGGCGTACACCGAGGCGACCGTCGTCACCGACGTCGACGCCGCCGCCGTCGAGGCGGTCGCGGCCGAGCGCGACGTGACTGGCGTCACCCCCGAGGAACTCCGAGCCGGCGCGGTCGCGGACGCGTACGACGCGGTGTACGTCGCGACGCCGAACGCGACGCACTTGGAGTACGTCCGCGCGGCCGCGGAACAGGGGAAGGCCGTCCTCTGCGAGAAGCCGCTGGAGGCGACGCCGGAGCGCGCCCGACGGCTCGTGGCCGCGTGCGAGGAGGCCGGCGTCCCGCTGATGGTCGGCTACCGGATGCAGACCGACCCCGCCGTCCGGCGGCTCCGCGACCTGCTCGACGCGGGCGTCGCGGGCGAGGTGGTCGGCGTCCACGCGACGATGTCGCAGACGATGCTCGGCGAACTCGGCGGCGACGCGGACCAGTGGCGGCTTGACCCGGCGCTGTCGGGCGGCGGCGCGCTCATGGACCTCGGCGTCTACCCGATCAACACGACCCGGTTCGCGCTCGGCGCGGACCCGGTCCGCGTGTCCGGGCGGACCCGCTCGGAGCACGCGGCGTTCGCCGACGTCGACGAGCACGCCACGTTCCGGCTGGCGTTCCCGGGCGGCGTCGACGCGCTGTGTACGGTGAGCCAGAACGCGCAGCACGCGAGCCGGCTGGAGGTCACGGGAACGGAGGCGAGGCTGGTTCTGGACCCGGCGTTCTACGAGCGCGAGGACCGCGGGTTCGCCGTCGTCCGCGACGGCACCAGGATCGACGTGGACTTCGATCAGGTCCACCAGATCGAAGAGGAGTTCGCCTACTTCGGCCACCACCTGCTGGCGGACGAGCCGTTCCACCCGGACGGCGAGCACGCCCTCGTCGACGTGCGCGCGCTCGACGGAATCTACGAGTCGGCCGAGACCGGCGAGCCGGTCGCGCTAGATGACGACTACGACCCCGACGCGGCCTGAGAGCCGCTCTACTGTTCGATCCCGTACACGTCGCTCGTCCAGTCGCGGGCGGGGGTGTCGTACACCGGCGCGTCGCGGTCGCGATTGTCGAGCCGCCGCCGGTCGGCCTCCTCCAGCTCCCAGTCCATCTCGGCGTTGGCCCGGACGTGGGCCGGCGTCGACGAGCGCGGCAGCGGGACGACGCCGCTGTCGATCGCCCACCGGACCACGACCTGTGCGGGGTGCTTGTCGTACTTTTCCGCCAGCTCCGCGACGACCTCGTCGCCGAACACGTCCGTCCGCGCGAGCGGCGCGGCCGCCTCGATGACGGTGTCGGTCTCGCGGCAGTAGTCGACCAGATCGGGGCGCTGGAACCACGGGTGGAACTCGATCTGGTTGACCGCGATCGGCACGTCGGAGATGTGGTGGGCGCAGCTCAGCTGGTAGGCGCTGAAGTTGGAGACGCCCACGTCGCGGACGAGTCCCCGCTCGCGTAGCTCCGCCATCGCCCGGAGCGTCTCGCGCAGCGAGATCGCGGGGTTGGGCCAGTGGATCAGGTATAAGTCGAGGTAGTCGGTGCCGAGCCGGTCGAGCGACGCCTCGCACGACTCGATCACCGACTCGTAGTTGAGGTTCTTCGCGAGCACCTTCGAGGTGAGGAACACGTCGTCGCGGTCGTACTCCGCGAGCGCGCCCCCGATGACTTCCTCGTTGTGGTACCCCTCGGCGGTGTCGATGTGCGCGTACCCCGCGTCGAGGGCCGCCCGCACGCTGTCGGCCGTCTCCTCGTCGTCGAGGCCGTACGTGCCCAGCCCGAGCGCCGGCAGCTCCGCGCCGCTCGGGAGCGTCTTGGTCGGAACGGTCATGCGAGGGGGTTCGCCGGATCGCCGATTGAAAGTACCGGTCGGGGAACCCGCCTCCGCCGAAACGCCGTGCGGTGGCGCGCGCCTCCGAGCGGTCGCCGGAGGCGACCGCGAGGAGCGCGTGCGAGGTCGCTGGCGCTGCGCGCCGGCTGCCAGAGGGACCGAAGGTCCCTCGCTGGACGCGGTGAGCGAGTGGGTGACCAGAGGGAGCCCCGAGCGAACCGCGAGGCTGGAGAGGCGTGAGGTGCGGTGCTGCGAGAGAAGACGGATCTGCGGGGCTACTCCGATCGAGACGAACAACTCCCTGGTTCGACTCGTGAGGTTAGGAAAACGCACCGGCCGAGACTCCCGTGAGCAGCGAGAGGCCTCCGGTGTCTCTGGCAGCCGGCGCGAAGCGCCGGCGACGCAGCGAACGGGAGTCAGGCCGGTGGATTTTCGAACGAAGTGAGAAAATGCACCGGCCGAGATTTGAACTCGGGTTGCAACCATGGCAAGGTTGCGTGATACCACTACACTACCGGTGCGTGCTTCGCATCCGATCGTAGCCGGAGTCGGAGATATAAGGGTTCCGAACGACGGTCGGCGGAAGGGTCATCGGTAGCGCGTTCCCATGTCCGTTCGAACGAAACCAATGGCCGACCGTTCACCTCGAATCGACAGACGCACCGCCCTCCGCGCGACCGGCGGCCTCGTCGGGACCGGAACCCTCCCCGCGATCGCCGGGTGTCTCGGCGGAAACGGCGGCGACGGCAGCGATGACGACGGCAGCGGCGGCGACGACGGCGGCGAAGCCCCCCCGCCGGACGACGGCGCGGACGTGGACTACGCAGTCGAGACCGTCGCGGACGGCTTCGAGAACCCGTGGGGAATCGCCTTTCTGCCCGGCGACGGCCGCCTGCTCGTCACCGAGCGCCCGGGACGACTCTCGCTCGTCGATCCCGCGGACGGGACGGTCGAGGGGGTCGCGGGCGCGCCCGAAGTGTTCCCGGAGGGGCAGGGCGGCCTGCTCGACGTCGCGGTCCACCCCGACTACCCGGACGACGCCCGGGTCTACCTCACCTACAGCGCGACCGCCGACGGCGAGCGCGGCGCGACGACGCACGTCGGGGCCGGGCGGCTCCCGCTCGACGGCGACGACGGCCCCGCGCTCGACGGGTTCGAGGCGTTCTTCGCCGCCGAGCCGTTCCGCGAGGGCGCGAACCACTTCGGATCGCGGGCGACGTTCGGTCCCGACGGGGCGCTGTTCGTCACGGTCGGCGACCGGCGCGACACGAACTTCGGGCCCGACCACGTCTCGCAGGACCGATCGACCGAGCTGGGCGCGACGCTGCGGCTGACGCCCGACGGCGACCCCCACCCGGAGAACCCGTTCGTCGACGATCCGGACGCGGCCGACGCGCTGTACAGCTACGGCCACCGGAACCCGCAGGCGATGGCCGTCCGTCCCGAGACCGGCGGGCTCTGGCAGTGCGAACACGGCGAGGAGGACGGCGACGAGATCAACGTCGTCGAGCGCGGGGGGGACTACGGCTGGCCGGTCGCCAGCGAGGCCTGTCGCTACGGGACCGACGAGCCGTTCGCCCCGGCGCACGACGAGCGCGAGGGCGTGACCGCGCCGGTCCACTACTGGCCGTGCGGCTCCGGCGGCTTCCCGCCGAGCGGGGCCGTCTTCTACGACGGCGACGCGTTCCCCGAGTGGCGCGGCGACCTCCTCGCCGGCACGCTCGCGGCGCAGTACCTCGGGCGGTTCACGGTCGACGGCGACGGCCTCGACGCGACCGTGACCGAGCGCGACCCGCTGCTCGACGACCGGGAGTGGCGGATGCGCGCGGTCGCGGTGGAACCGGCCACCGGCCACCTCTACGTCGCGGTCGACGACGGCGACGCGCCGATCGCGCGGATCGTCCCGGCGTGAAGGCCGTCACCCCCCTGGCGTGAAGGCCGTCACCCCCCTGGCGTGAAGGCCGTCACCCCCCCCCGGCGTGAAGGCCGTCACCCTCCCGGCCTGCCCCCAGCCACCGCGGTGACGGTTCACACGGTCTCGGCGTCGAATTCGACCGCCAGACCCCGTGTGAACGCGGCACAGCCGGAGATCGGGACCGCTATCCTTTTACGGTGGCGTCCGGAATCGAGGGGTACAGTCTCGCCACGATGCGTACCGAAGACGGGCTCACGATCTGTGTACCGTCTTCGCTCGTTCGGGAGGCCGAGGACGACCGCGAGGCGACTCGCAAACTCGGCTACGTCGCCCGTGCGGCGGCGGTGTTCCGGGCGGATCGGCTGGTCGTCTTCCCCGACGCGGAAGGCGACGGTCGACGGGGCGGGGAGTACGTCCGCACCGTGCTGGGGTACGCCGCGACGCCCCCGGAGCTCCGGAAGGACCTCTGGGGACAGCGCGACGAACTCCGGTACGTCGGCGTGTTACCCCCGCTCCGCGTGCTGTGGCGGACCGGCTCGACCCCTAGCGGGGGAGAGTCGAAAACACAGGGACTCGTGACCGAGGTCGGACCTGAAGGCCGCGTCCGGGTCAATTCCCCGCTGCGGGAACACCCGATCTCCCTGCTCGTCCCCTCCGACATGGAGGTCGAGCAGGGGGAGCGCGTCACCATCAGGGTCTCTTCGAGAGAACCGGTCCGCGCCCGCATCGCCGGGAAGCCCGAGGCAGGCTTCCAGGTCGTGGCCGCGGACCTGTCGGAAGCGCTCGCCGGCGACGGACTGGCCGTCGCGACGTCGCGACACGGGGAGGAACTCTCCGTCTCGCGGCTCGGCGACCTCGTCTCGGACGCCCGCGAGGCCGGCGGTTACACCGTCGCCTTCGGCGCGCCCGAGCGGGGGCTTCCGGAGATGCTCGGGCTCTCGCCCGACCGCATTCGGGCGGCCGTCGCCGACGGCCGCTCGGTCGAACCCGATCCGGGGTTCGACCTCTGGCTGAACACGATCCCGGCACAGGCGAGCGAGGTCGTCCGGACGGAGGAGGCTCTGTTCGCGACCCTCGGCTCGCTCACACTCACGGAGTAAACACATGCCACAACCAAGCCGACCACGAAAAGGCTCGCTGGGCTACGGCCCGCGCACCCGCGCAGACAGCGAGGTGCCGCGCATCCGTTCGTGGCCAGAAGACGACGGGGCCCCTGCGCTGCAGGGATTCGCCGGCTACAAAGCCGGAATGACCCACGTCATGATGGTCAACGACGAGGCGAACTCGCCGCGTGAGGGAATGGAGGAGGCCGTTCCCGTCACCGTCGTCGAGACGCCGCAGATGTACGCCGTCGCCGTGCGAGCCTACGAAGAGACGCCGTACGGACAGAAGCCGGTCGCAGAGGTCTGGAGCGGCGAGTTCCACGAGGAGCTCGACCGCGCTCTCGACCTGCCGGCGGAAGACACCTTCGAGGCCGACGCGGAGGAGCTGCGCGCGCTGCTCGACGACGACGTCGTCGACGACGTGCGCGTCATCACTCACACCGCGCCCTCGGAGCTCTCGAACGTGCCCAAGAAGAAGCCCGACGTCATGGAGACGCGCGTCGGCGGCGGCTCCCTCGAGGAGCGCGCCGACTTCGCGCTGGATCTGGTCGCCGAGGGTGGTGCCCACGAGTTCGGCGACGTCTTCCGCGCGGGGCAGTACACCGACGTCTCCGGCATCACGAAGGGCAAGGGGACGCAGGGTCCCGTCAAGCGGTGGGGCGTTCAAAAGCGGAAGGGCAAACACGCCCGTCAGGGATGGCGGCGTCGGATCGGCAACCTCGGTCCGTGGAACCCCTCCCGCGTCCGCTCGACCGTGCCCCAGCAGGGCCAGACCGGCTACCACCAGCGCACCGAGCTCAACAAGCGCCTCATCGACTTCGGCGAGGGCGACGACGCCTCCGTCGACGGCGGCTTCGTCAACTACGGCGAGGTCGACGGCGAGTACGCGCTCATCAAGGGCTCGCTGCCGGGACCGGACCAGCGCCTGCTGCGCTTCCGCCCGGCCATCCGGCCGAACGACCAGCCGCGCCTCGACCCCGAGGTCCGGTACGTTTCAACCGAATCCAACCAGGGATAACCAATGAACGCAACAGTACACGACCTGGACGGCGACGAGGCCGGCACGATCGATCTGCCGGACGTCTTCGAGACCGCGTTCCGACCGGACCTCATCGGTCGCGCGATCGGTGCCGCCCAGGCCAACCGAAAGCAGGCCTACGGGGCAGACGAGTTCGCCGGGCTGCGGACGCCCGCCGAGTCGTTCGGCTCCGGCCGCGGGCTCGCGCACGTGCCGCGTTCCGAGAACGTCGCCCGTCGCGTCCCGCACGCCGTGTCGGGGCGCGCCGCGCACCCGCCGAAGGCCGAGAAGGACCAGACGAAGAAACTGAACGACAAGGAGCGACAGCTCGCCATCCGGTCGGCCATCGCGGCCACGACCGACGCCGAGCTCGTCGCCGAGCGCGGCCACGCGTTCGACGAGGATCTCGACCTCCCGCTCGTCGTGAGCGACGAGTTCGAGGACCTCCAGAAGACGCAGGAGGCCCTGAGCGTGCTCGAAGCCGTCGGCGTCGACGCCGACATCGAGCGCTCCGAGGAGGGCCGCTCCGTCCGCGCCGGGCAGGGCAAGGCCCGCGGCCGCAAGTACCGCCAGCCGAAGTCTGTCCTCGTCGTCACCAGCGAGGAGCCGTCCCGCGCCGCCCGCAACCTCGCGGGCGTCGACGTCGCGACCGCCGACGAGGTCAACGCCGAGGACCTCGCGCCGGGCGCGCACCCGGGCCGACTCACGCTGTGGACCGAAAGCGCCGTCTCGGAGGTGGCAGACCGATGAACTCGGTCATCGAGCATCCGATCGTCACCGAGCAGGCGATGAACGAGATGGACTTCAACAACAAGCTGCTGTTCCTCGTCGACGTGGACGCGACTAAGCCGGAGATCAGCTCCGAGGTCGCCGAGCGCTACGACGTGGGCGTCGTCGGCGTGAACACGCAGGTGACGCCGCAGGGCGAGAAGAAGGCGATCGTCACCCTCTCCGAGGACGACGACGCGACCGAAATCGCCTCGCGCATCGGGGTGTTCTAAGATGGGACGACGAATCCAAGGACAACGGCGCGGACGCGGCGGCCCGACGTTCCGGGCCCCCTCGCACCGTTACAAGGCGGAACTGTCGCACAAGAAGCTCGAAGACCGTGACACGATCACCGGCGAGATCGTCGGGATCGAACACGACCCCGCCCGCTCGGCTCCGCTCGCGGAGATCGAGTTCGAGGACGACGACCGTCGGCTCGTGCTCGCGCCGGAAGGCGTGCGCGTGGGCGAGACGATCCAGGTCGGCGTCTCGGCGGAGATCAAGCCGGGCAACACGCTCCCGCTGGCGGAGATCCCCGAGGGCGTCCCGGTCTGTAACGTGGAGAGCAACCGCGGGGACGGCGGGAAGTTCGCGCGCGCCTCGGGCGTGTCCGCGACGCTTCTCACACACGACCGCGACGTCGCGGTCGTCCAGCTCCCCAGCGGCGAAGTGAAGCGACTCGACCCCCAGTGCCGCGCCACGATCGGCGTGGTCGCGGGCGGCGGCCGGACGGAGAAACCCTTCGTCAAGGCCGGGAACAAACACCACAAGATGAAAGCGCGCGGCACCAAATACCCGCGCGTGCGCGGCGTCGCGATGAACGCCGTCGACCACCCCTTCGGTGGCGGTGGTCGCCAACACCCCGGACAGCCGAAGTCCGTCTCGCGGAACGCCCCGCCGGGACGCAAGGTGGGTGACATCGCATCCAAGCGCACCGGACGAGGTGGCAACAAATGAGTTCAGATTACCGAACCGGCCGCGAGGACAAGGAGTTCGCCTACCGCGGTCACTCGCTCGACGAGCTGCAGGAGATGGACGTAGACGAGGTCGCGGAACTGCTCCCCGCACGCCAGCGGCGAAGCATCGTTCGCGGACTCGGCACCGAACAGCAGAAGCTGCTGGAGACGGTCCGGAGCCGCGACAAGGAGACGACGGCCGACGACCCGATCCGGACGCACCTGCGCGACATGCCAGTGCTGCCGGAGTTCGTCGGCGTCACCTTCGCCGTGTACAACGGTCACAGCTTCGAGCGCGTTCAGGTCGAGCCCGAAATGATCGGGCACTACCTCGGTGAGTTCCACCTCACCCGAAGCACCGTCGAACACGGTCAGGCCGGCATCGGCGCGACCCGGTCCTCGAAGTTCGTGCCCCTCAAGTAACCCATGGGAATCAACTACAGCGTCGAGGCCGACCCGGAGACCACCGCCAAGGGGATGCTCCGCGACCGGCCCATCAGCGTGAAGGACAGCAAGGAGATCTCCCGAGAGATCAAAGGCGAGACGGTCGCCGACGCGGAGGAGTTCCTCCGGGAGGTCATCGACGAGGAGACCTCGGTGCCGATGCGCCAGCACAACGCCGGCGCGGGCCACCGCTCCGACATCGACGGCTGGGACGCGGGACGGTACCCCGAGAAGGCCGCAAAGGACTTCCTCAAGCTCTTGGAGAACGTCAAGAACAACGCCGACGAGCAGGGGTTCGACGGCGAGGAGATGATCATCAAACACGTCGCCCCGCACAAGGTCGGCGAACGCCCCGGCCGGAACCCCCGCGCCGCGGGCGCGACGGAGTGGAACACCACGCTCGCGGACGTCGAACTGATCATCGAGGAGCCGGAGGCTGACAACTAATGGCTGACGAACACCAATTCATCGAGGACGGCCTGCGCCGTTCCCAGATCAACGAGTTCTTCGCGGACGAGCTCGGCCGCGCCGGCTACGGCGGGATGGACGTGGCCCAGACGCCGATGGGCACGCAGATCGTCTTGAAGGCCGAAAAGCCCGGCATGGTGATCGGGAAGGGCGGGAAGAACATCCGCAAGATCACCACCGAGCTGGAGGACCGATTCGACATGGACGACCCGCAGATCGACGTTCAGGAGGTCGACGAGCCCGACCTGAACGCCCAGATCGTCGCGGACCGTCTCGCGAACGCCCTCGAACGCGGCTGGTACTTCCGGAAGGCCGGTCACACGACGATCGACCGGATCATGGACGCCGGCGCGCTGGGTGCCGAGATCGTCCTGTCCGGCAAGGTCACCGGCGCGCGCTCGCGCGTCGAGAAGTTCAACCGCGGCTACATCAAGCACAACGGCGAGCCCGCCGAGGAGGTCGTCGACCACGGCCAGGGCGTCGCGGTCATGAAGCTCGGGACGATCGGCGTCAACGTCAAGATCATCCCGCCGGGCGCGACCCTGCCCGACGACTTCGAGGTCCGCGAGGACGCCGAGGTCCCGGAGGTCGAGCAGGCCGCGGCCGCGGGCGACGACGAAGGCGTCGAGGCGCTCTTAGAAGAGGAGCCCGAGGAGGTCCCGGACGTCGGGGCCGACGACGACGTCGACGTGCCCGACGAGGACCCCACGGAGGTCATCGACGAGGAGGTCGTCGAGGAAGTCGTCGAGGAGACGCAGGACACGGCCAGCGAGGCCACCGACGTCGCCGAAGAGGAGCCGGTCGGCGACGCGGAGCCCGACGAGCTCGACGAGCTCGACGAAGAGATCGAGTCCGAGGCGGCCGACCTCGTCGCGGAGATGGAGGCGGCCGACGAGGAAGACGAGGAGGACGAGTAAATGGCGATACTGTACACCGACGAGATCCGCGACATGACCGCTGCGGAGCGGCAGGTCGAACTCGAGGAGCTCGAGACCGAGCTGCTCAACTCGAAGGCGCAGCGGGCGGCCGGCGGCATGCCGGAGAGCCCGGGCCGCGTCAACGAGCTGAAGAAGACCATCGCGCGGATCAAGACGATCCAGACGGAAGAAGGCGACTTCGACGAGGAACAGTAAGATGATCTCCCCCGACAACCTCGTTCGGCACGAACTCGTCGGCCTCCCGGTTCGGGTGGTCGACGCCGACAGCGACGCCCACGTGGGTATCGCCGGTCGCGTGCTCGACGAGACGTTCGGCACCCTCGTGGTCCGGACGGAGTCGGGGGACAAGCGCGTGCCCAAGTCGGGCGCGACGTTCGAGTTCGGCGTCGTCGAGACGCCGACCGCTCGCACAGATGAAGCCGCCGGCGACGGAGCGTCGCCGGGGTCCGCGTCCCAACTCGGGTCGGATACTACGGGGGTCCGCCCCCGTCAGTCTGGCCCGTCCGGGTCCACAAGCGCCGTCGACGGTGACGGTGCGGGTCCGGCGAGCCGGCGAGGCGAGTGCAAAGACGCGGTCTACGCGACGGTGGATGGCGATCGGTTGCGACATCGGCCCGCCGAACGCACCGAACGAGGTGCCACACAATGGCGATAGGAATCGACGTACCCACGCCTCCGGAGCCAGACAACCCGGAGGATTACGACTACGAGAAGTGCCCGTTCTACGGGCAGCTCTCCGTCCGCGGCCAGACCCGCGAGGGAACGGTCGTGTCGACGGATATGGAAAAGACCGTCATCGTCGAGCGAGAGTACGACGTGTTCGTACCGAAATACGATCGGTACATGAAGCGTCGCTCGCGCATCCCGGCCCACGTGCCGGGCGTGCTCGACTCGCTCGAAGTCGGTGACGAAGTGACAATCGCGGAGACGCGACCGCTCTCGAAGACGAAGTCCCACGTCGTCGTCGAGATCCTGTCGGGTGATCAGTGATGGAGGCGCTCAAGGCCGACGTCACGCAGGGGCTCTCGAAGGGCTCGCTCATCACGTGCGCCGACAACACCGGCGCTCGTGAGCTGAAGGTCATCTCCGTGTCGGGCTACTCCGGCACGAAGAACCGACACCCGAAGGCAGGAATCGGCGACAAGGTGACCGTCTCGGTCACTAAAGGGACGCCGGAGATGCGGCGGCAGGTGCTGGAGGCGGTCGTCGTCCGCCAGCGCAAGCCGATCCGCCGTCCGGACGGCACGCGCGTGAAGTTCGAGGACAACGCGGCCGTCATCATCGACGACCTCGAGGAGCCGCGGGGCACGGAGATCAAAGGCCCCGTCGCCCGCGAGGTCGCCGAACGATTCGGGAGCATCGCCTCGACCGCGACGATGATCGTCTAACTATGACGAAACAGCCACGCAAACAGCGAAAACGGTCGGAGACCGCGCCGCTCCACGAGCGGCAGAACCAGGTCCGGGCCACCCTCACCGCCGATCTCCGCGAGGAGTACGGACAGCGGAACGTCCGCGTCAACGCCGGCGACACCGTCGAGGTGCTTCGCGGCGACGCGGCCGGCACAGAGGCGGAGGTCGTCTCCGTCGACCTGTCCGCCGAGCGGATCACGGTCGAGGACGTCACCGTCGAGAAGGCGGACGGGGAGGAGGTTCCCCGCCCCATCCCGGCGAGCAACGTCCGGGTGACCGAACTGGATCTGGAAGACGAGCGCCGCGAGGCGCGGCTCCAGGAGGACAACGAATGACGCGACACCAGAAGCGACTGTCAGTACCGAACTCCTGGCCGGTCGAGCGCAAGACGGACACGTTCACGGTGAAGGCGGGCGCGGGCCCGCACGGCGAGGCGGGCGTTCCGCTCGTCGTCCTGCTTCGGGACGTGCTCGGTTACGTCGACTCGACGAAGGAGGCGCGCTACGCGCTGAACAACGACTCGATCCTCGTCAACGGGGACGCCATCTCGGACGAACAGCGTCCGATCGGGATGTTCGACATCCTGGCGTTCCCCGAGCGCGGGGAGTACTTCCGCGTCTTCCCCGACGAGGGCGGTCGGCTCGCGCTGACCCCCGTCGACGAGGAGGCCGCGGGTAGCCGGCTCGGGAAGATCACGAACAAGACCGTCGTCCCCGGCGGCGTCGTTCAGCTGACGCTCCACGACGGGACGAACGTCCGCGTCGACGACGACGCGGACTACGACACGAACGACTCGATCGTCGTCGACAACGAGACGAAAGAGATCGTCGCCCACTTCGAGTACGAGGAGGGCGCTCTCGTGACCGCCGTCGCCGGCCAGCACGCCGGGCAGATCGGCGAGATCGACGACATCGACGTGACCCTCGGCTCCGGAGACAACACCGTGACCGTCGCCAGCGAGGACGGCGGCTACGAGACGGTCGAGGAGTACGTCGTCGTGATCGACGAGAACTTCACGGACGACGACGAGGCGGGTGATTCGGATGAGTGAAGCCGAGAGCGCCGACCACGAGATGCGCGAGCCGTACCTCGAGAAGGTCGTCGTCCACATGGGCGTCGGGCAGGGCGGTGAACCCCTCGCCGACGCCGAGGAGATCATCGAGGAGATCACGGGCCAGCAGTCGGTCCGGACCACCTCGAAGCGCACCATCGCCGAGTTCGGGATCCGCAAGGGCGACCCGATCGGCGTCAAGGTGACGCTGCGGGGAGAGGACGCGCACGCGTTCCTCGAAACCGCGCTCGACATCGTCGACGTCTCCGCGAGTCAGTTCGACGACACGGGCAACCTGAGCTTCGGGGTCGAGGACCACACCGACTTCCCGAGCCAGGAGTACGACCCCAACACCGGGATCTACGGCCTCGACGTGACGACGACGATCGTCCGTCCCGGCTACCGCGTCTCGAAACGCGACAAGGCGACGGGGACGATCCCCGCCCGCCACCGGATGACAGCCGAGGACGCGGCCGCGTTCCTCGAAACGAACTTCGACGTCGAGGTAACCGAATGAGCGAAGCGAACAACGACACGGGCGAACACGCCGCGAAGCGCACCGACTCCCGGCACACGTGCCGGCGGTGCGACCGCGAGCAGGGACTCGTCGGCAAGTACGATATCAACCTCTGCCGGCAGTGTTTCCGCGAGGTCGCCCGAGACATGGGATTCGAGAAGTACAGCTGATCATGACGGGAAACGATCCATTCACCAACGCGCTCGCCGGCATGGACAACGCCGAGAGCGTTGGCCATCTGTCGTACACGGTAGAGCCCGCTTCGAACATCATCGGTTCCGTCCTCGAGGTCCTCTACGACCGCGGGTACGTCGACGGCTTCCAGTACGTTGACGACGGGAAGGCCGGGAAGTTCGAGGTCGAACTGAAGGGAGCGATCAACGAGTGTGGCGCGGTCAAGCCCCGCTACTCGGCGGGCGCTGACGAGTTCGAGAAGTGGGAGAAGCGGTACCTCCCCGCCCGTGACTACGGGACGCTCATCGTCACGACGAGCCACGGCGTCATGAGCCACTACGAGGCCCGCGAAGAGGGCATCGGCGGCCAAGTGATCGCATACGTCTACTAACAATGAACAGAGTCGAAATCGAGATTCCGGACGACGTCTCCGCCGAGACCGACCACCTCGAACTCACCGTCGAGGGTCCCAACGGGAGCGTCACGCGACGCCTCTGGTACCCCGACGTCGACGTGTCGGTCGAGGAGGGCGCGGTGGTCATCACCACCGACAACGAGGACGCGAAGACCAACGCCACCGTCGGCACCTTCGAGAGCCACGTCGCCAACATGATCCACGGCGTCACCGAGGGATGGGAGTACGCGATGGAAGTGTACTACGCCCACTTCCCGATGCAGGTGACCGTGGAGGGCGACGAGGTCGTCATCGAGAACTTCCTCGGAGAGAGCGCCGCGCGGCGCACCCCCATCCGCGGAGACACTGAGGTACAGGTCGACGGCGAGACGGTCACGCTTTCGGGCTCCGACAAGGAGGCCGTCGGGCAGACCGCCGCCGACATCGAACAGCTGACGAAGGTGACCGACAAGGACACGCGCGTCTTCCAGGACGGCGTGTACATCGTCGAGAAGCCCACCGGAGGTGCCTAACCAATGGCAGACGAACTGGAAGACATCAGCGGTGTCGGTCCCTCGAAGGCGGACGCCCTTCGGGAGGCCGGCTACGAGACGGTCGAGGACGTGAAGGCCGCCTCCCAGTCGGAGCTCTCCGAGGTCGACGGCGTCGGCAACGCGCTCGCTGCGCGTATCAAGGCCGACGTCGGCGGGCTGGAGGTCGACGAGGAGGCGGACGCGGAGATCGAAGACGAGACGGACGAGGAGGAGGCCGACGAGGCCGACGCCGACGAGACCGTCGAGACGGAACTTCGCCCCCGCGGCCACGCCGACAAGACGCCGGAACTGGACGACGAGACCGCTCGCGCGCTCGCACAGAAGCACCGCGAGGGGAAACCGCAGTTCAACCGGCAGGACTACCACAAGAAAAAGCGGATCCCGACGTCGTGGCGCAAGCCGCGCGGCGGGCTCTCCAAGCAGCGCCGTCGGATGAAATCGAAGGGACCGGTCGTCGAGGCCGGCTTCCGTTCGCCGACGGCGTCCCGCGACCTGCACCCGAGCGGCTTCGAGGAGGTCCGCGTTCACAACACGGACGACCTCGAGGGCGTCGACGGCGACACGCAGGCGGTGCGGATCGCCTCGAAGGTCGGCGGTCGCAAGCGCGAACTGATCGAAGACGAGGCGGAGGAGCGCGAGATCCGCGTGCTGAACCCGACCTACGTCGAAGTGGAGGTCGACGATGAGTGATCTGAAGGCCCAGAAACGGCTCGCGGCGGACGAGTTAGACGTCGGCAAGGGCCGCGTCTGGCTCGACCCCGAGGCACAGGAGGAGATCGCGGACGCGATCACTCGCGAGGACGTCCGCGAACTCATCGAACAGGGAACGATCCGCGCGAAGGACGCGAAGACGAACTCGCGCGGTCGCGCCCGTGAACGCGCCGAGAAGCGCTCCTACGGGCATCAGTCGGGTGCCGGGACCCGCAAGGGGAAGTCCGGCGCGCGGCAGGACACGAAAGACGACTGGAAGGTGCGGATCCGCGCACAGCGGGCGCGCCTGAAGGAGCTTCGCGACGAGGAAGACGTGCTCGACGCCTCCGAGTACCGCACGCTCTACAACAAGGCGAGCGGCGGAGACTTCGAGGACGTCGCCCGTCTCGAGGCGTACATTCGGACGCAGTACGGCTACGAGGTGACGGACTAATGGCGACAGGACCACGATACAAGGTGCCGATGCGCCGCCGCCGCGAGGTCCGGACGGATTACCATCAGAGGTTGCGCCTGCTGAAATCGGGCAAGCCTCGCCTGGTCGCCCGGGTGAGCAACGCTCACGTCAGGGCGCAGCTGGTGACCCCCGGACCCGACGGCGACGAGACCCACGCGGCCGCCTCCAGCGAGGAGCTCGACGAGTACGGCTGGGACGCCCCCACGGGCAACCTCCCCAGCGCGTACCTCACGGGCTACCTCGCGGGCGCTCGCGCCGTCGACGCCGGCCTCGAAGAGGCCGTCCTCGACATCGGGCTCAACACGGCGACCCCCGGCAACAAGACGTTCGCGGCACAGGAAGGAGCGATCGACGCGGGCCTCGAGATCCCGCACAACGACGACGTGCTGGCCGACTGGTCGCGCACGCGCGGCGAGCACATCGCCGACTACGCCGAGCAGCTCGACGAGCCGCTGTACAGCGGCGAGTTCGACGCCAGCGAGCTACCCGAGCACTTCGACGACGTGCTCGCGACAATCCAGGAGGACCATGAGTAGACACAACGACGGCTGGGAACCGCGGACGCGACTCGGCCGCAAGGTACAGGACGGCGACATCACGTCGATGGAACAGGCGCTCGAATCCGGGCTCCCGCTGAAGGAGGCCGAGATCGTCGACCAGCTCCTCCCGGGGCTGGAAGACGAGGTGTTGGACATCAACATGGTCCAGCGCATGACCGACTCGGGCCGCCGCGTGAAGTTCCGCTGCGTGGTCGCCGTGGGCAACCGCGACGGCTACCTCGGCTACGCGCAGGCCCGCGACGATCAGGTCGGCGGCGCGATCCAGAAGGCGATCGACGTCGCGAAGCTGAACATCATCTCCGTCGACCGCGGCTCCGGATCCTGGGAGGACCAGCCCGGCGGCACCAACTCCCTCACCCGGACGGCGAAGGGGAAGGCCGGCTCCGTCACGGTCGAGGTCAAGCCTGCCCCGCAGGGGCTGGGTCTCGCGGCCGCGGAGACGGTCCGCAACATCTTGGAGCTCGCCGGCGTCGAGGACGCCTGGACGAACTCCGACGGCAACACGCGCACGACGGTGAACCTCGCGAAGGCGACGTTCAACGCCCTGGAGAACGCGGCGCAGTCCCGCACTCCGCAGCACGCGCGTGAGGTCCACTACGACGAGGTGAGCGAGTGATGCAGGCGATCGTCCAGCTCCGCGGTGACGTCAACCTCGACTACGGCGTAGAGGACACGCTCGACATGCTGAACGTCGGGCGCGTCAACCACGCGACGTTCGTCCCCGAGACGGACTCGTACAGCGGCATGATCACGAAAGTCAACGACGTCGTCGCGTTCGGGGAACCGAGCGTCGAGAGCGTCGCGCGCACGATCGCGCGGCGCGGCGAGCCGCTCGAAGGCTCCGCCGACATCGACGACGAGTGGATCGACGACAACACCGACTATTCCGACCTTGAGGCGCTAGCGGAGGCGCTCGTCGACGAGGAGACGACCCTGCGCGAGCAGGGCCTCTCGCCGACGCTGCGGCTCCACGCGCCCCGCGGCGGTCACGAGGGCATCAAACACCCCGTGATCGAGGGCGGCGAACTCGGGAAACACACCACCGAGGAGATCGACAGTCTCCTGGAGGCGATGCGATGACGAGCAAGAAAAAGCGACAGCGCGGCTCGCGCACGCACGGCGGCGGCACGCACAAGAACCGGCGCGGAGCCGGTCACCGCGGCGGCCGCGGCGCGGCCGGTCGCGCGAAACACGAGTACCACAACTACGGCCCGCTCGGCAAGCACGGGTTCAAGCGTCCCGAGGACGCCAAGACGGAGGTCCTCGAAGTGAAGGTCCAGAAGCTCGACGAGGACGCGGCGCTGTACGCCGCGGACGGCCTCGCCGAGGAGGACGGCGACGCGTACGTCTTCGACGCGCGCGACGTCGTCGAGGACGGCCACGAGGCGGACGTCGTGAAGGTGCTCGGCGGCGGGCAGGTCCGCCGCGAGCTCCGCGTCACGGCCGACGCGTTCACCGCCGGCGCGGTCGAGCTCATCGAGGAGGCCGGCGGCGAGGCGACGCTCTCGGAGCGCGCCGAAGACGCCGCTGACGAACCGGAAAACACTTCCGACGACGAGAACGACGAGGCGTAACATGAGCTGGAAGGAGGCCGCCGAACCGGTGCTCTCGCGGATGCCTGTCGTGGAGCGGCCCGCGGGACACGTCCCGTTCAGACGGAAGCTCACGTGGACGGCCGGAATCCTGATCGTCTACTTCTTCCTGACCAACATCAACCCGTTCGGGTTGGCGGTCGGGCAGGGGTCGGACTTCTTCGGGCAGTTCCGGTCCGTGCTCGCCGGGTCGTCCGGGTCGCTGCTACAGGTCGGTATCGGACCGATCGTCACGGCGTCCATCGTCCTCCAGCTGTTGGGCGGTGCGAACCTCCTCGGGCTCGACACGGAGAACGACCCGCGAGACCAGGTCCTCTATCAGGGCCTCCAGAAGCTGCTCGTGATCATCGTCTCCGCCCTGACGGCGGCTCCGATGGTGTTCACGGGCTCGTTCCTGCCGGCTGACGAGGCCGTCGCCAGCACGCTCGGGATCGGCATATTCGGCGTGCAGGTGCTGATCTTCGCGCAGATCTTCGTCGGCGGCATCCTCATCCTGTTCATGGACGAGATCGTGAGCAAGTGGGGCGTCGGCTCCGGCGTCGGACTGTTCATCATCGCGTCCGTGAGCCAGCAGATCGTCGGCGGCTTCTTCAGCTTCTCCGCGCTCGGCGCGTCCGGCTTCTTCGCGAACTGGTACGGCGTAATATTCGGCGACGTGCCGGTGTCGATGTCGCCGTTCACGGCCGAAGGACTCCAGAACCTCCTCTTCGATCCGGGGAACATTCTGGCGCTTTTCACCACGGTGTTCATCTTCGGGATCGTCGTGTACGCGGAGTCGGTCCGCGTCGAGATCCCGCTGTCACACGCCCGCGTGAAGGGGGCTCGCGGACGCTTCCCGGTGAAGCTCATCTACGCGTCCGTCCTGCCGATGATTCTCGTTCGCGCGCTACAGGCGAACATCCAGTTCCTCGGCCAGTTCCTCTCCTCGCAGTGGGCGGGGATGCCGGCGTGGCTCGGCACGTACACCGACGCGGGACAGCCCATCTCCGGGCTGTTCTACTACCTGAACCCCATTCAGGCGCGGACCCAGTGGATGTGGTTCCTCGGCGAACTCGAAGCGGCGTCAATCGAGCCGTGGATGATCGGCATCCGGCTCGCCGTCGACCTGACGTTCATGATCGTCGGCGGTGCCATCTTCGCGATCTTCTGGGTCGAGACGACCGGGATGGGACCGGAGGCGACCGCGAAACAGATCCAGAACTCCGGGATGCAGATCCCCGGGTTCCGCCGGAACCCGCAGGTCGTCGAGAAGGTTATGGAGCGGTACATCCCGCAGGTGACCGTCATCGGTGGTGCCCTCGTCGGGCTGCTCGCCGTGATGGCGAACCTGCTCGGCACCATCGGTCAGGTCTCCGGAACCGGGCTCCTGCTGGCGGTCTCTATCACGTACAAGCTGTACGAGGAGATCGCCGAAGAGCAGCTGATGGAGATGCACCCGATGATGCGCCAGATGTTCGGCAACGAGTAGCGAACATCTGCCTTCCCTGATTTATTTTACAACCGCCAGCGACTGCTCCGTCTCCGCCACTCGCTCCGTCCACGCGTCACCTCACGGCTCCGAGTGTATCCGGATCCGGCTGTCGCCTCAATGGACTCGACGACCGCTCGACCGGTGACGGGAGAACTCCGGCTGACCGTTACCCGGTCCGCTGATGACACGCGGAGAGTTCGCGGCCGGTCTGTCGTCGACGTGACGCGCTGACCGAGGTATCCCGACGCACCGACCCGACCGACGCGACACGCCGACGGGGTCGGTGCGGCATCCGTCTCTCTCCGCTCGGTCCGCGTCCCGGCGGCTTGTCGTGATTCATCGTTTCGAAAAAGGACGCCGAAGTCGCGTCGAGTGAGCGGACGCCGGCCGCACTCCGCCGTCAGCGCCGCCTACGACTCGTCGCGTCGGTCGCCGTCCCCGTCCGCTTCGGAGTCGTCCTCGTCGTCCGCGTTGACCTTCTCGTCCACGGTCTTCTCCACTGTTTCTTCGACCGTCTCGCCGACGGTCTCCTCGACGGTCTTCTCGACGGTTTCCTCGACCGCCTCCCCGACGGTTTCCTCGACGGTCTTCTCCACCGTTTCTTCGACCGTCTCGCCTACGGTCTCCTCGACGGTTTCGCCGACCTTCTCCTCGACGGTTTCGCCGACCTTCTCCTCGACGGTCTTCTCGACGGTTTCCTCGACGGTCTTTTCAACCGTTTCGCCGACCTTCTCCTCGACCGTCTCTCCGACCTTCTCCTCGACGGTCTTCTCGACGGTCTCGCCGACCGTCTCTTCGACCTTCCCGCTCACCTCCTCGCTGACGGTGTCGCTGACGTCGTCGGCGACTCCGCTGACCTCCTTGTTGACGGTCTCGCCCACGCTCTTTTCGACCTCCTTGCTCACCGTCTCTTCGACCTTCTCGCCGACGGTCTCCTCGACGGTCTTCTCGACCTCCTTGCTCACCGTCTCGCCGACGGTCTTCTCGACTTCCTTGTTGACTGTCTCGCCGACGGTCTTCTCGACTTCCTTGTCGACGGTCTCGCCGACGCTCTCCTCGACCTGTTTGCCGACCTGGTCCGCGACCTCGCGGGTCATCCAGTCGGGGTCGAACCGCGCCATCTTCCAGACGACGTGGATCACGTACGAGGCGAACACCCCGATCCCGAAGGCCATCGCCACGGTGTTCATCTGGGTCGTCGCGATGAGCACGATCGATACGGCGATCAGCGCCCCGTACGCGATGTCGGTTATCGCGTCCACTCGGGCCGGACTCACCATCCTCGCCCCTCCGTCTCGCCGTCGGGCGCGTCGCGTCGCCGTCGCGTGGCGTCTCCGTTCATACGTCCGCATTCCGCGCCGGCGGCGTAAAAGCCTCCCATTGTCCTCGTCCCCGGTCGATCGGTTCCCGGTCGCCGGCGGCGGCCGCCCGTCTCGGAGCGCGGCCCTTTTAGCTCGGATGGCCGAACCGGAGGCATGGACATCGAAGAGGGCGGGATCACCGTCTCCGTCCCGGAGGCCCGCGACGGTGCCAGCGAGGGCACCGGCGGCGGCGTCTTCTTCAACCCGACGCAGGAACTGAACCGCGACGTGACCGTCGCGACGCTGCGCGCCTACCGCGAGCGCGAGCCGCGGGCGGCCTCGTACCTCGACGCGATGGCGGCCTCGGGGGTTCGCGGCGTCCGGGCCGCCGCCGAGGGGTACGACATCACCTGCGCCGACGTCGACGCGGACGCGGTCGACCTCGCCGCGGCGAACCTTGACGCCAACGGGCTGGACGGCGAGGCGGTCCACCGCGACGTCAACGCCCTGCTGTACGACGAGGGGCCGTTCGACGTCGTCGACCTGGACCCGTACGGCACGCCGATCCCCTTCGCGGACGCGGCGTTCGCGAACGGCCGCAACCTGATCTGCGTCACCGCCACGGACACCGCGCCGCTGTGCGGTGCCCACCTCCAAAGCGGGATCCGGAAGTACGGCGCGGTCCCGCGCAACACCGACTACCACCCGGAGATGGGGCTGCGGACGCTCGTCTCCGCGCTCGTCCGGACCGCGGCGCGCTACGACAAGGCGGCCCGACCGATCCTCTCGCACGTCTCCCGCCACTACGCGCGGACCTACCTCGAACTGGAGTCGGGTGCCCGCGCGGCCGACGACTGCCTCGAAGCGCTGGGCCACGTCGACGGCTGCGAGGACTGCCTGTGGCGGTCGCCGACCCGCGGTCGGATCGCCGACCCGGTCGACGCCTGTCCGGAGTGCGGGAGCGACCGCGTCCTCACCGCCGGGCCGATCTGGCTCGGTCCCGTCGCGGACCCCGACTTCGCGCGCGCCGTCCGGCGCGAGGTGACCGACGACATGGGCGAGGCGAAGCGGGCGCGGAAGCTGCTCGGCACCGTCGCGCGCGAGATCGACACGCCGACCCACTACGACCAGCACCGCCTGTACAAGCAGTGGGGCGAGCCGGCCATCGGCATGGACGAGTTCGTCGAGCGCCTGCGCGCCGCCGGTCACGAGGCGAGCCGCGCGCACTACCGCGGGACGGCGGTCAAGAGCACCGCGTCGATCCCGGAGATGCGCGAGGCGGTCCTCGGAACGGACGCGGACTGACCGCCCGGCCGACCGTCGCGAGGACCCCGCGCCGCCGCGGACCGACCGGTCTCCGCCCCGCCCGCCACCCGCCCGCTTTTGTCGCGGTCGGTCGAAGGGCGGGGCGTGTCCCGACACTCGCGCACCGCGTTCGGCACGGTTCGGCGCGTCGCCGACCTCGCGATCGACCGACAGGTGACGTTCCTCGCGGCCGCGATCGCCTACTACGCGTTCGTCTCGCTCGTCCCCGCGCTCCTGTTGCTCGTCGTCGTCGCCACCGCCGTCTTCGGCGAGACCATCGCCGCGGAGCTGGTCGCGTCGACGGGCGAGTTCCTCACCCCGGCGGGCGAGGAGGCGGTCGTCGGGGCCGTCTCCTCGGCCGGCGGCCGGACCGGCGCGAGCCTGCTCGGACTCGGGGTGCTGCTGTGGTCGACCCTGAAGGTGTTCCGCGGACTCGACACGGCGTTCGTCTCCCTGTACGGCGGCGACGGGACCCCGGGGTTCCTCAAACAGGTCGCTGACGCCGCCTCGGTCGTCGTCGCGGTCGGCGTCGGCATCGGCGTGATGGTCGTCGTCGGCGCGTTCGTCGCGGCCGCGGACGCGGTCCCGCTGGTCGAGGCGGCGAGCGTCCTCGCGCTGCCGGCGTTCCTCGCCGTCGTCTTCCTCCCGATGTACTACCTCCTCCCGCAGCCGACCCTCTCCGTCCGCGAGGCGCTGCCGGGCGCGGCGTTCGCGGCGGTCTGCTGGACGCTGCTTCAGGCCGGGTTTCAGGTGTACGCCGCGAGCGCCGCGCAGTATCAGGTGTACGGCGTCATCGGCGGGATCCTACTGCTAGTCACGTGGCTGTACCTCGCGGCCATCGTCGTCGTGCTCGGCGGCGTGGTCAACGTGGTGCTCGCGGGGCGGGCGACCCCCGACGATCCCGGCGGAACCGGGCCCGCCGGTGCCGCCGGGAGCGCGGACGACGCCGCGGACCGGCAGTTACAACAGGACCGCGGCCGACCCACGGGTATGAACGGCGAGTCGGACGCCTCCGGGGACGACGACGAACGGCCGCGCGGCGCGCCGGACGTCGCCGCCCTCGAAGCGGAGGTCCGAGAGCTGCGGTCGCAGCTCGACGAGTTCGAGGACGACGTGGAACGACGCACGGTCGACAAACCCGAAGTCGAGTCGGAACTGAAGCGGTACGTCCGGTCCCGAATGCGCCGCGGACACGCCCGGGGCTGGGGTCCGTACCTCGTCCTGCTGTACGGCACGGTGCTGACGCTCGCGGCGCTGACGTCGCTGCAGGGGATCTACGCGGTCGGTGCCATCGTCGTCCTCGGGCTGTCGACGCTCGGCCTGTACACGATATTCGTCGTCGTCGGAATCGGGTTGAACCTGCTCGAAACGCCGGGCAAGGCGCTCGATTACGCCCGCGGCCGCGGCGATGACTGAGCCCCGCGACGCCCGGCGCGACGGGACCGGGGTGGCTCCCCGGTGACCGGACTGGTCGCCGCGGAGCGCGGACTCGGCGAGACCGCGATCGTCGACGCCCTCCCGGAGGTCGTCGTCGTGGCCTTCGCGGCCGTCACGCACCTCGCGGACCCGTGGTTCCTCTTCGCGCTGCTCGCGGTCGGCTACTGGTTTGCGAGCGACGGGACCGCGGGGTCACCGCGCCGCGCCGGAGCCACCGCCATCGCGGCCGTTACCTGCGCGTACGCCGCGACGGCGCTCGGCAAGGCGTGGTTCGCGGTCCCCCGTCCCCCGGGCGCGATGGGGCCGGCGGACGTGCCCACGTGGCTCCCCGCGCTCCTCTCGGGATGGTACGAGGCGCAGGTGCTCTCCGACGGGTTCGGCTTCCCGAGCGGCCACGCCACCGGCGGCGCGGCGGCGTACCTCGCCATCGCGCTGCTGTACGACCGGCTCTGGACGCCGAAAACTCGGTACGTCGCGGCCGCCGGCGTCGCCCTCGCGGTCGCGGCCTCGCGCGTCGTCATCGAGGTCCACTACCTCGTCGACGTGCTCGCGGGACTGGCCGTCGGGAGCGGCGTCGTCCTCGGGGCCCTGTGGCTCGCCGGCGACCCGCGGGTCCGCCGGTCGGCGGCCGCGACCTCGCCGGCCGGTCCGACCGCCGACCTGGACCCCGCGCCCGCGTTCCTGACGGCCGCCGGGCTCTCGCTCGTCGCCGCCGGCGTCGCCCTCACGGGCGGACACACCGGCGAGGTCGTCGAGGCCGGAATCGGAATCGCCACCGGGTTCGGCGGTGCGATCGGGTGGCGGCTCGTCGCCGGCGACGAGCCGCCGCTGTCGATTCGGGTCGCCGTCCCCGCGCTGGCGGTCACCGGCGCGCTGTGGGTCGGCGCGTACGCGCTCGCGGACTCGCTGCCCGTCACGCTGGTCGCGACGACCGTCGCCGTGGTCGCGGTCGTCGCGCTGCCCGCACTCCCGGAATACGCGGGACGGCCGACCTGAGTGCTCCTCGTCGACGGTCCACTCGACGGCTGAAAAAAGCGAAAACGAAACGCGACTGCGGCGGCGACGCCGCGAGGGGGAACCCGCCTCAGAACGTCTCCAGGTAGCGGTCCTCCTCCCACTGCGACACCTGGGTGAGGTACTCGCTGAACTCCTGGGACTTCGCCTCGGCGAACTTCTCGGAGGTGTGCGGGCCGAGCGCCTCCTGAAGCACCTCGTCGGCCTCCAGCTCCTCGACGGCGGCACCGAGGTTCGGCGGCAGCGTCTCGATGCCGTACTCCTCGCGCTTCTCGTCGTCGAACTCGTAGATGTCCTCGCGGACCGGGTCGCCGGGGTCGGCACCGGTCTTGATCCCGTCGAGCCCGGCGGCGATGAGCGACGCCATGCCGAGGTAGGGGTTACAGGACGGGTCGGGGCTGCGGACCTCGAAGCGGGCGGAGACGCCCGCGGCGTCCGGGACGCGGACGAGCGCCGAGCGGTTCGTGTCGGACCACGCGACGTAGATCGGTGCCTCGTAGCCGGGCACCAGCCGCTTGTAGGAGTTCACGGTCGGGTTGGTGACGGCCGTGAACGCGGGCGCGTGCTCTAAGATGCCGCCCATGAACTGGTAGGCGGTCTCGCTCAGGTTGAACTCGTCGTCGTCGTCGGAGAACGCGTTGCCGTCCTCGTCGAACAGCGAGATGTGGCTGTGCATGCCCGAGCCGTTGATGTCGGCGATCGGCTTGGGCATGAACGTCGCGTGCAGGTCGTGCTGCTCGGCGACCGCGCGGACGACGGCGCGGAACGTCGCGATGTTGTCCGCGGTCGTGAGCGCGTCGTCGTACTTGAAGTTGATCTCGTGTTGGCCCTCGGCGACCTCGTGGTGGGAGGCCTCGATCTCGAAGCCCATCTTCTCCAGCGTGAAGATGATCTCCTTACGCACGTCGGACGCGAGGTCCTTCGGGGCGAGATCGAAGTAGCCGCCGTTGTCGTGGGGGATCGTCGTCGCGTTGCCGTCGTCGTCCTTCTCGAACAGGAAGAACTCCGGCTCGGGACCGATGGAGACGGAGTAGCCCATCTCCTCGGCCTCTTCGAGGACGCTCTTGAGCACCTGCCGCGGACCGCCGGCGAACGGCTCGCCGTCGGTGTCGACGATGTCGCAGATGAGCCGCGCGGCCCCGCTGTCGCCGTTCCCGTCGCTGCGCCACGGGAGCACCGCGAACGTGTCGGGGTCGGGTACGAGCCGCATGTCCGACTCCTGAATGCGCACGAACCCCTCGATCGAGGAGCCGTCGAAGTAGATGCCCTCGGTGAACGCCTTCTCCGCCTGGTGGGCGGGGACGGAGACGTTCTTCACGACGCCGAGGATGTCGGTGAACTGGAGCCGCAGGAAATCGATGTTCTGCTCTTCGATCTCGTCGAGTACTGCCTGTTCCTCGGCCGTGAGGCCGCCGTCCGGTTTCGCGTGTTCGTCCGTCATGTTCTGGACGTTTGATTCGTTATCTGCCAGTATAAAGGCCTTATCGCTTGGCGCATGAACCGCCGGGTGGGGAAATGTGCTGGACGTTCGTAAAATTCTAAACCCCCGGAAGCGTGATCGGTTGTGATGACGTACGAAAACCTCGACGCGATGCTCATCAACTCCCTGCTCAGTAACGGCCGCGCGAGCCTTCGGAGCCTCGGGGACGAACTGGACGTCTCGGTGACGACGGTGTCGAACCACCTCCGCGACCTCGAAGAGGAAGGGGTCATTCAGGGATACACGCCCGTCGTCGACTACGACAAGCTCGGCTACGACGTGACGGCCGTCCTCCAGCTCAAGGTCGAGGGGAGCGCGCTGCCGGACGTCACCGAGAAACTGCGGCAGGAGAAACAGATGGTGAGCGTCTACGAGGTCACCGGCGACTACGACGTGATCGCGATCGGGAAGTTCACCGACACGGACGGGATGAACGACCAGATCAAGTCGATCCTCACGGACGCGGACATCCGCGAGTCGAACACGAGCGTCGTCCTGAACGCGGTCACCGAGAACGCGCAGTTCGACCTCGACGTCGACGAGGAGTGACTCGGCCGACGGTCTAGCCCGTTACTCCCGCTTCGCGGCCGCCTCCAGCGCCTCCACCGCCGGGAGCGGCTCGCCCGTCAGCGCGCGGATGTACGCCCCGCCGGCGATGGAGACGTGCGAGAACTCGTCCTCGCTCATGCCGTACATCTCGATGGCCCGGGAGGTGTCGCCGCCGCCGACGACCGAGAAGCAGTCGGTCTCGGCGATGGCTTCGAGGACGCCGACCGTCCCGTCCGCGAACCGCTCGTCCTCGAAGACGCCGAGCGCGCCCTTCACGAAGACGGCGTCGGACTCGCGGATCGCCGGCTCGTAGTCGGCGACGGTCTCCGGGCCGACGTCGAGGTACCCCTCGGTCTTCTCGTCGATGTCGTCGACGGCGACCTCCGCGCGGTCGCCGTCGGGGCCCTCGTACGCGAGGTCGCTCGCCAGCCGGATCGCGTCGCCGCGCTCGTCGAGCACCGACTCGATCAGTTCGCGGTTCCGTTCCCACTGCTCGTCGAACAGGTCCATCTCCCCCACGTCGTGACCGACGGGGTGGCCCGCGGCGCGCAGGAACAGTTCGCCCGCGACGCCGCCGAGCAGGAAGCGGTCCACCTTCTCGTCTAAGGCGTCCATCACGCCGATCACGTCCGTCGCCTTCGTCCCGCCGACGACCATCGTCACCGGACCGTCGAACTCGCGGGTGGCGATGGCGGTGTTCGCCTCGTACTCGGTCTCCATCACGCGGCCCGCGTACGACGGGAGGGCGAGCGGGAAGCCGACCAGCGAGGCGTGCTTCCGGTGGGCGGCCGAGTAGGCGTCGTTGACGTACGCGTCGAAGCGCGGCGCGAGCGTCTCGACGAACTCGGTCGCGGCCTTCTCCTCGGGCGACTCCTTCGGCAGTTCGCCGTCGCACATCCGGGTGTTCTCCAAGAGGAGGACCTCGCCTGCGCCGAGCGCGTCGATCGCGTCCAGCGCCTCGTCGCCGTAGGTGTCGGCGACGAACGCCACGTCGCGGCCGACGTGGTCGGCGAGGATCGCCGCGTGGCCCGCGAGCGTGGTGAAGTCGTCGCGGCCGGGGCGGCCCTGATGGGCCATGAGCACGACGCGGTGGCCGGCCTCGGCCAGTTCGCGGACGGTCCGCGCGTGGCGCTCGAACCGGCGGTTGTCCTGCGGTTCGCCGTCCTCGACCGGGGAGTTGAGGTCGAGCCGGACGAGGACGCGTTTGTCTGTCGGGAGGTCGTCGATGGTGTCGAAATCTGTCATGGGTGGACTGTCGTCGATGAACTACTTAGTGGTGGGTTTCCGAACGACGCTGCGGTCGCGCGCCGGAGGGAAGCGGTCGCGATCGGTCGCTACTACGCCGCAAACCGGCCGCTTACGCCTCGTCGTGGACGTACGCGGCCATGTCGAGCATCCGGTTCGAGAAGCCGTACTCGTTGTCGTACCAGGTGAGAATCTTCAGCAGCTTCCCCCCGGCGATGACGTTCGTTGACTGGAGGTCAACGTAGCTGGAGAAGGGGAGACCGACGATGTCCGAGGAGACGACCTCGTCGTCTGTGTAGCCGAGGACGCCCGCGAGCGGGCCGGAGTCCGCCGCGTCGCGGAAGGCGGCGTTGACCTCCTCCTCGGTGACCTGCTCGTCGAGGCTGACGACGAACTCGGTGATGGAGCCGGTCGGCACCGGGACGCGCATCGCCATGCCGTCGATCTTCCCCTCCAGCTGCGGGAGAACCTCCTGGGCCGCGCCGGCGGCACCGGTCGAGGTGGGGACGATGTTCTCGGCGGCCGCGCGCCCGCGGCGGCGCTTCGACATCGGGCCGTCGATGAGGCTCTGCGAACCGGTGTACGCGTGGACGGTGGTGAGGGTGCCGGCGTCGATGCCGAACTCCGCGTCGAGCACCTTCGCGACCGGCGTGATGGAGTTCGTCGTACAGGAGGCGTTCGAGATCACGTCGTCGCCCTCGTACTCGTCGTGGTTGACGCCGTAGACGAGCTGTTTGACCGGCTTCTCGCCCTTCGGCGGGGCGGAGATGATCACGGTGTCCGCGCCGCCGTCGAGGTGCGCGCTCGCGTCGTCGCGGGTGCGGAAGATCCCCGTACACTCCAAGGCGACGTCGACGTCGAGCTCGTCCCACGGGAGGTCGGCGGGGTCCTGGACGTTGAACAGCGGGACCGAGGTGTCGCCGACCGTCAGCTCCTCGCCGTCGCGCTCGACGCCGTCGAGCCGGCCCATGACGGTGTCGTACTTCGCGAGGTAGCCCATGTCGTCGACGTCCATCACGTCGTTGATCCCGACGAGTTCGATCCGCGGGTTCTCCAACACCGCCCGGAACACGTTGCGCCCGATGCGACCGAAGCCGTTGAGCCCCACTCGAACGACCTCGTCGTCGCTCACGTCGTCGCCGGCCGCCAGGTTCGATTTACTCATGTCCGAAAAAGCTGAGACGCAACTACTTAAATCCGGCTCAGTCGCCCGGAGATCGTCATAATCGTTCGAATTTGTTACGAACGCCGGCCGAACGCGAGCGGTGATCCCGGCGCTCGCCGGCGGCCGTCACCCCGCTCGCGCGGGGCGGGTAGCGGCCGATACGGCGACCGACAGAAGGCTTATCGGGGTCACCGACCTCACGGGAGGTATGGACAGAGACGACCGCGACGATCCGTTCGGAGACTTCTTCGAGGAGATCGAGCGGATGATGAACGAGATGGCCAACGCGAACGGGCCGTCGGCCGACGACGCCGGGTTCGGCGACGACACCCACGTCGACGCCTACACCACCGAGGAGTCGGTGCGTCTCGTCGCCGACCTCCCCGCCGTCTCGAAGGAGGACCTCTCGCTGCGCTGTGACGGCGACGCGCTCACCATCTCCGCGGTCTCGGACCGGCGCGAGTACGACGAGACCGTCGACCTCCCCGCCCCCGTCGACGAGCACTCCGCGGACGCGACGTTCAACAACGGCGTGCTGGAGGTCTCGTTCGACCGCGCCGACGACAGCGCGTCGATCGATCTGGTCTGATCCGGCTCGGACTCCCCACTTTCACTCCCGCTCCGCGGTCCGGCGGATCAGCGCCGCGAACCGGTCGTAGAAGTCGTCCTCGTACTTCGTCGCGGCGTCGACGGTCGGTCGGGCGTTCGTCTCGTTGACGACGAGTCGGTCGTCCGTCTCCAGCAGGTCGACGCCGAGGTAGTCGATCCCGAGCGCCTCGGCCGCGCGCTCGGCGAGGTCGCGGGCCTCGGGGTCGAGGTCGACGCCGCGGGCCGTCGCGCCCCGGTGGACGTTGTGCTTCCAGCGCCCGGCCGCGAGCGCGTCGGCGTCGAGTTCGCGCCGCACCGCCCCCGCGCACTCCCCGTCGACGACCATCGCTCGGTAGTCGCGCGCGTCCGGCAGGAACTCCTGGATCAGGAACGACTTGTCGCCGGTCGCGCGGTAGTCGTGGATCAGGTTCAGGTAGTCGACGACGCCCAGAAGCGAGTCGGGGTCGGTCGCGGTCGCGACGCCCACCCCTCGCGTCGCGGAGTTCGGCTTCACGACGACGGGGTACGAGAATCCCTCGACCGCATCGACGACGACCGACTCGTCGACGGGGTTCGAGACGAGCGTCGTCCGGGGCGTGGGGAGTCCGGCGGCGTCGAGTCTCGCCAGCACGCCGGCCTTGTTCCGCGAGGTGACGACCGCGTCGCGGCCGTTCACCCACGGGACGCCGAGTCGCTCGTCGACCACCGCCCCCTCCATCAGCCGGGTGGGATAGACGAGTCCGACGTCGAAGCCGTCGAACTCGCCAGGGATGTCCGCGCTCGCAACGTCCGCGCTCTCGTCGTCCCCGCCCGAGACCCGGAGCGACCGCTCCTTCGCTCGGACGTGGCCGACCTCGATGCCGCGCTCCGCGAGCGGCCCGCGCACGCGCTCGAACGTCTCAGCGTCGGTGGTCATCGCGAGCCGGAGCATAGCCGTGTTCCGGGTCGATCGGACTTAAAAACCGCGCGAGCGGTCGGAGCTATCGGCGGTGGCGCGTTCCTCCGAGCGTGCCGCCGAAGGCGGCCGCGAGGAGCACGCGCGAGGGACGCCGCGAACGCCCGGAGGGCGTGAGCGGCGAGGTTGGGGAGGCGTGAGGTGCTGTGTGAAGCAGTCGGGCCGGACTTAAATGGGCAGTCGCGAGGCGGGCGCAGGCGACGCAAGCAGCGTGGCGCTACGCGCCACGGACAGCCGGCGGCGAAGCCGCCGGCGACACCACAGGAGCGAGTAAAACGAGCGACGAGGAGCACAGCGAGTGTCCGCCCGCCTCGCGACTGGGGCCGGCGGTGTTCGTCGTCGCTCTCCTACCGACGATTGGCAAGCGATTGGCTGGGACCTCGACGCCGTTCACCGTCGATCCGCGCGAAACCGCTTATTGTAGGTGACCTTCCTCGCGGAGCTGTTCCGCCTCGCTCTTCTCGTAGCGCCACGAGATGTCGGCCTTCTCGTCCTGCCAGTCCCACGGCTCGACGAGGACGATGTCGTCTTCGCGGATCCACACGCGCTTTTGCATCCGGCCGGGGATACGCGCGGTTCGCTCGTTCCCGTCCGCACAGCGGACCTTGACGCGGTTCGCGCCGAGCATCTCGACGACCTCCGCGAACACCTCGTCGTCGTCGGGCATCCGGAGGTCGTTCCGACCGCTGCCGTCTCCGTTGCTCATGCGTACCCGGCCATACGCGCTCGCCGAAATAAAAGGGCCGCTCTCCGTCGGGACCGAAACGGCCCTTTTACCTCACCGGACCGCGGACCCGACCACATGCGCGACACGCTCGGACTCGAAGGCATCGTCGGCGTCCTCGTCGTCTTCGCCGGAATCGGCATCCTGACCCTCCACGACCCGGTCGTCGCCGGCGCGCTGATGGTGGTTCTGGCCGGCCTCGCGCTGATCGCGAAGGGACTGACCGACACCGTCATGCGGTCGTTCGGACTGAAGTGAGCCGGGCGCGACGTTCACCGTTCTCTCGAAAGAGTCATAATGATCGACCGTCCCTCGTGGGGTATGGTCGAAGTACCCGCCGTCGCGGTCGAACTCGCCGAACTCCTCGTCGTCACGCTGGGTGCCGGCGTCGCGTCCGTGCTCGGCGTCGTGCTCGAACAGTTCGGACTCTCCGCCGTCTCCGGCGGCGACCTCGTGCTCGGCGCGTGGGCCGTCGGCATGGGCCTGATCGCGCTGTACGTGGGCCTCGTCGGGCTCGGCTACGAGCAGGCGGTCCCGCGGCTGCGGCGGCTCGCGACCGGCGAATAGGCGGTCCGGCTCTCCGGCGACGGTTTCCCTCCGCCCACGGCTACAACTCCCCCGCCGCCGCCAGTTCGCGCACTCGGGCCGCGCGCTCGCGGATCTCCGCCCACTCCGCGTCGTCTTTCCCGTCGACGTGCGAGTACATCAGCCCCATCCGCCCGGTGCCGCGGAGCGTCTCCTCGTTCTCCTTCAGGAAGTCCCAGTAGAGCGCGTTGAACGGACACGCGCCCTCGCCCGTCGTCCGCGAGACGGCGTACGGGCAGTCGGCGCAGTGGTCGCTCATCCGGTTGACGTAGCTCCCCGAGGAGGCGTACGGCTTCGAGGAGAGCACGTCCGTGCCGAACGACCCCATCGCGACGACGTTCGGCGTCGTCACCCAGTGGTATGCGTCGACGAAGCCGAGGTGGAACCACTCGTTCAGGTCGGCGGGGTTCGCGCCGTAGATCAGCGCGAAGTTCGACAGCACCATCAGCCGCTCGATGTGGTGGGCGTAGCCGAACTCGCGGACGTGGCCCACGGCCTCCGAGAGACACTCCATGTCGGTCTCGCCGTCCCAGTAGGCCGGCGGGAGCTCCCGCCGTTGTTCCAGCCGGTTCGCGTCGGCCAACTCCGGCATCGCCTCTCGGTAGACGTGGCGCACGAACTCCCGCCAGCCGATCACCTGCCGTATGAACCCCTCCGCGGCGTTGAGCGGGACCGGGACGGGGTCGTCGCTCCCCGCTTCGCCCCCGTTTCCCGGACCTCCGCTCCCGGTCGCGCCGTCGCCGAACTCGTCGAGCGAGGTCGCTCCGGCGTCCGCGTCGCCGTGTTCCTCGGGGTCGTACGCGCCCGGCTCGACGCCCCGCTCCTCGTAAGCGCGCTCGACCGCCCGGACCGGCTCGCGCGGGTCGAGCAGTCCGAGGTTGATCGCCGGCGAGAGCAGCGAGTGCGAGAGGAACGGCTCGCCGCCGACCATCGCGTCCTGATACCGGCCGAACGCGGGCAGCCCCTCGCGGACGAACCGGTCGAGCGCCCTCTGCGCTTCCTCGCGGGTGACCGGCCATGCGAACCCGTCGAGCGAGTCGTTCCCCCACGTGTCGAACCGCTCGCGGACCCACGCGTGGGTCTCGCGGGTCAGCTCGTCCGGCTCGAACGTCGGCCGCGCGGGCGGCTCCCAGTCGTCGGGCGGCGTCTCCTGGTTCGCGTCGTCGTAGTTCCACTCACCGCCGACCGGGTCGCCGTCGTCCATCAACACGCCCGTCTCCCGGCGGACGTGCCGGTACCAGTTCTCCTGTCGGTAGCCGCGGTCGGCGGCCCCGTCCGGACCGATATCGGTCTCCTCGCCGCCGGCCCACGACCGCCAGTCGGCCGGAGTCGTCCAGAACAGCTCGTTGTCGACGAGTTCGAGGCTCCCGCCGCGCTCGGCGACCAGTTCGCGGAGCCGGTCGCCGGCCCCGTGGCTCGCGGGCCGCATGAGCCGCAGGTCGGGCGCGTCGCCGTCGCCGTCCGTCCCCGCCGAGCGCTCGGCGAAGAACTCGTCGAGCCCGTCGCCGAACGACGGAGCCCGCACGTACGTCACGTCGTGACCGCGCTCGCGGAGTCGGTCCCGGAAGTGCCGCATCGCGGAGAACACCAGCGTCAGCTTGTGCGCGTGGTACGGCTTCCGGTCGGCGAAGCCGTGCGCCTCGATCAAAAGTACCTCGTCGGCGTCGTCGAGGACGTCGAGGTCGGGGTTGAGCTGGTCGCCGAGCAGCCAGCAGGTCGTCCGGTCGCTCACATCGATCAACACGGGAGCCAGCGGCATAGCTCCGGCGGCGCGCCCGCGTACGGAGCCGCTCGCGACTCCCGTGCGCCTCGAGATCGCCGCCGCGCGTAGCTTTTTATCTCGCCTCGAACTGATCCGCGTATGGAGTACACGACGCTCGGGAACACCGGCACCACCGTCTCGAAGATCTGTCTCGGCTGTATGAGCTTCGGCGACTCGGACTGGCGCGAGTGGGTCCTCGACGAGGCGGCGGGGAAGGAGCTGGTCGAGCGCGCCATCGACCTCGGGGTGAACTTCTTCGACACCGCCAACATGTACTCGAACGGCGAGAGCGAGCGCGTCCTCGGGGAGGCGCTCGACGGGTACGACCGCGACGAGTACGTCCTCGCCACCAAGGGGTACTTCCAGATGGACGAGTCGAACCCGAACTCGGGCGGCCTCTCGCGGAAGGCGATCGAACAGGAGCTACAGCACAGCCTCGACCGGCTCGGCGTCGACACGATCGACCTCTATCAGATCCACCGCTGGGACGACGAGACCCCAATCGAGGAGACCCTCGCGGCGCTCGACGACGCCGTGCGGCGCGGCGACGTGCGGTACGTCGGCGCGTCCTCGATGTGGGCACACCAGTTCGCGGACGCCCTCCACACCAGCGACCGCGAGGGGTACGAGCGGTTCGCCACGATGCAGAACCACTACAACCTCGCGTACCGCGAGGAGGAACGGGAGATGCTGCCGCTCTGCGAGAAGCAGGGGATCGGCGTGATGCCGTGGAGTCCGCTCGCCCGCGGCTACCTGACGCGCCCCCACGAGGAGGTGGACGCGACGCTCCGCGGCGAGACGGAAGAGCACCTCTACGCCCACCCGTACCGCGAGGGCGGCGGGCTCGCGGTCAACGAGCGCGTCGAGGAACTCGCCGCGGAGAAGGGCGTGAAGATGGCCCAGATCGCGCTCGCGTGGCTGTTCCACAAGGAGTGGGTCGACACGCCCATCGTCGGCACGACGAGCGTCGAACACCTCGAAGACGCGGTCGAGGCGCTCGACGTCGACCTCTCGGACTCCGACATCGAGTGGCTCGAAGAACCC